>NZ_BPQR01000031.1 GCF_022179345.1 Methylobacterium jeotgali
CCGGCTTGCCGCCGGAGCGCCCGGTTGCGAAAAGGCCGCGTGATGAGACCGAACCTGCCGCTCCGCCTCGCGATCCTCGTCCTCCTCGTCGGCTGCGGACCCGTGGCTGCGGAGGTCCCGGCCTCCGGACCGCCCGCCTTCGACAGGGCCTTCGCGGGTCTCGACGCGCTGGTGCGCGCGAAGGGAAGCCCGGCGCGGCTCGGCAAGCCCTGGGAGGCGGAGGCGCTGAAGGCGGTCTGGGACGTCGACGCCTATCTCGGGCGGCCGCCCTACGGCGCCGCCGATGTCGGGCCGCTCCTCGACATGTTCGGCAAGCAGGGGCGCCTGTTCAAGAGCTACGCCCTCGCCGCCCCGCCGGGCGCCGTGCCGGACACGGCCCGCAACACCGCCGTCTATCAGGACGAGATCGTGCGCGCGCAGGCCGCCATGCTGCGGGTGATCGGAGCGCTCTCGCCGGCCATGTCGGACTTCGTGCGCAAGCTGAAGCCGGCCGACCTCACCGCCACCCGGCGCGACGGCCTGCGTCAGGCCCGGCTCGGGCTTCTCGAGATGATCTCGGGGGCGGCCCTCACCCTGCGCAGCCCAGCCCTACGGGACCCGAACCGCGTGATCCTGGCCGATGCCCTGGCGCGCGACGGCGACGGGCTCGCCGCGCTGATGACGAGACCCGACCGCGAGGCGGCCAGTGCCGCGATGCGCACGGCGCTGCCGAGCCTCACGCCCGAGGCGCGCGCCGGGGCGAACCGCTTCATCGCGGCGCTGGCCGACGAGCGCTGCGAGACCCTCTGCGCGATCGAGTAGGGTCAGTGCGTCCAGGGGGCGGTGCGGTTGAACTTGAAGTTGTCGGAGTAGGACAGGCCCTTGCGCAGCATCGGCCGCTGGGGCTCCTCGACCCGGTAGGCGATGCCCTGGCGGGTCGCGTAGGCCACGGCCTCCTCGCGGGTGTCGAACTCGAGATGAACCTGCTGGAGCATGTCCGACGAGCCGGTCCAGCCCATCAGCGGGTCGGTCTGCCGCGGGCTCGACTGGTCGAACTCGAGGAGCCAGGCCTTGGTCCGCGCCATGCCGGACTGGGAGGGGTCCTTGGAGGGCTGGTAGATGCGCGCGCTCGACATCGTCTCTCTCGCCAGGTCCTTCGCTTCGCCTTGCCGATCCGCAAGCTGATGGTCGGGGCGATAGGATTCGAACCTACGACCCCCTGGTCCCAAACCAGGTGCGCTACCAGACTGCGCTACACCCCGACTGATTGGGTTCTATGGACTCGCCCAGGGGCCGGCAAGAGCCGTCGCGACACGGCCCAGCCACCTTGAACGGCGCCCCGCACAACCCACCTCCGGCGGCGATGGGGCGCTACGCGCGCGACGGGACCCGCACGATGATCGATCTCCACTACTGGCCGACGCCGAACGGCCACAAGGTGACGCTGTTCCTGGAGGAGGCGGGCCTGCCCTACACGATCCGGCCCGTGAACATCGGCAAGGGCGAGCAGTTCGAGCCCGGCTTCCTCAAGATCGCCCCGAACAACCGCATGCCGGCGATCGTCGACCACGATCCCGTCGGCGGCGGCGGGCCGATCACGCTCTTCGAGTCGGGGGCCATCCTGCTCTACCTCGCCGAGAAGACCGGCCGCTTCATCCCGCAGGATCCGAGGGGCCGGGCCGAGACCCTGCAATGGCTGTTCTGGCAGATGGGCGGGCTCGGGCCGATGCTCGGGCAGAACCACCACTTCTCGCAATACGCGCCCGAGAAGATCCCCTACGCCATCAAGCGCTACGTCGACGAGACCAGCCGGCTCTACGGCGTGCTCGACCGTCGTCTGGCCGACCGCGCCTTCGTGGCGGGCGCCGCGTACGGCATCGCCGACATGGCGTCCTATCCGTGGATCGTGCCGTGGGAGAAGCAGGGCCAGAGGCTCGACGACTTCCCGCACCTGAAGCGCTGGTTCGAGGCCATCGCCGAGCGCCCGGCGACCAAGGCCGCCTACGCCCGCGCGGCGGAGGTGAACCCGGACCACGGCAAGTCGATGAGCGAGGACGCCAAGAAGGTGCTGTTCGGCCAGACCGCTCAGAGCACCGCGCGGTAGGCTCTCAGCGGCGCAGGCTGTCGAGAGGCACCGGCGCCGCGTGCGGGCGGCTGGCGAGCATCCCATCGATGAGCACCAGCACCTCGGCGCGCCCGCAATTCGCGGCGGGCTCGAAGGGCGTCCAGGTCTGGACGAAGTCGAGGCGCTCGAACACGTCGCGGTAGCGGCGCAGTTCGGCGGTCGTCAGCGGCACGCCGCGCACGAAGGCCTTGTGCGCGGAGATCGTGGTGGCGCGGCGCCGGTCCTGCGGGTCGAGCTCGAACTTCAGGGCATCGCCGCAGAGCAGGATGCGCCGCCGCCGGTCGTAGAGCACGGCGTGCCCGTCGAAATGGCCGGCCGTGCGGTGCAGCTCCAGGCCGGGCAGCGGCTCGAGAAAGTCGTCGTAGGGCCAGGAGACCTGAAGCGCCGCGCTCCAGGTGAAGTCAGCGGCCGGCAGGCAGAGCTCCGGGTCGAAGCGGTCCTGCAGCTGCGCCAGCGCCGCGTAGGAGTGCGGATGCGAGGCCGAGAGCACCTGCATCCCGCCGAGCCGCGCGATCTGGTCGAGGGCCGCCTCGCTGAAGACCGGGCAGGCCTCGAAGCCCATGTTCCCGGCCTCGGTCCGGATCAGGTAGGCGCTCGGGCCGATGCCGGAGACAGGCTCGTTCCAGAAGCGCCAGACGCCGGGCTCCAGCTCCTCCCAGTGGCAGGGGAAGCGCTCCTGAGCCTCCCGCTCGGTCCAGAAGCGCCAGCCGTCCTGCGGGACGACGTGGCGGGCGTCGAGGCAGAGCGGACAGGAGGGCGGCGCCTCGAAATGCCGCTGCCAGAACCCGCAATTGTCGCAGACATAGGCGGGCAGCTTGAGGGCGCCCGCGAAGGGCAGGTAACCGGGCACGGGCGTTTCCCCTGACGGCCGGACCGGCCGGGCCCCTCCATACAAGGCCGCCGTCCGGCGGAGAAGCGGCGCGACAGGGGCTCAGCGGCCGCGAAGCAGGCGCCGGGGCGCGCTGAGGAGGCCGGCGACGGCGGCGCTCCCGAGGAAGACGCTGCCCGCGACGCCGAGCATCAGCAGGTCCCGCTCGCGGCTCGTCCAGAACTCGGTGCGCGTCGGCTTCTCCCGGTCGCCGAAGCGGCCTTCGGTGGCGGCCGGGCCCGGCACCGGCTCGAAGAGGTTGCCTTTCCGGTCGGGCATGGCGCCGTCGGAGAGCTGGCTGTCCCAGGCCTCGGCGGCCTTGCGGTCGGCGAAGCCCGGCGCGATGGCCTGCGCCGCGGCCATCATCAGCGTCGAGCGGCCGACCCAGATCTCCCGCTGGGGGCTCTCCACGGCGCCGACGATCGCCTCCGCGCAGAGTGCAGGGCTGAACACCGGGTCCGGCGCGACCTGATTGCGGCCGGTGCGGGTGCGCGACCAGTCGAACTGCGGCGTGTTCACCGCCGGCAGGTAGACGACGCTGAGGCTGACGCCGACGCGCTCGTGGATCAGCTCGGCGCGCAGCGCGTCCGTGAAGCCGCCGACCGCCGCCTTCGCCGCGCAGTAGGGCGCCTGGAGGGGCGCGGCGCGGATCGCGAGGCCGGAGGAGACCTGCACGATGGCGCCCCGCCCGCGCGGCTTCATGTGGCGGAGCGCCGCCAGCGTGCCGTGGACGGCGCTGAGATAGGTGGTCTCGGTGACGCGCCGGTACTCGTCGGGCCCGATCTTGTCGGCCGGGCCGACGATCGTCGACATGGCGTTGTTGATCCAGGCCCGGATCGGGCCGAGCGTCGCCTCGATGCGCTCCGCGGCGGCATCGATGGCAGCCGCGTCCGAGGCGTCCGCCGGGATCGCGAGCACGCGCGCGCCGCGGGCAGTGATGGAGGCCGCCGCCTCTTCGAGCCGGGCGGGCTCGCGGGCGATCAGGGCGACCGACCAGCCCCGCTCCGCAAGACGCCGCGCCGTCGCCAGACCGATGCCGGCGCTGCCCCCCGTGACGACTGCGACGCCGGCCATCTCACGTCCTCCGCGATCGGTCGACAAGCGATGCCGACCGCGAAGGTTTCACATCAGGCGCCGCGCCCTTGCGTCGCGCCGCCTCAGCCGTGGGCAGGTGCCGCGTGCGGGTCGTTCCCGTGGCCGTCCGCCGGGCGCTTGCCGCGCTTGCGCTCGATCCAGATCAGCACGCGCCGGATCGCCACGTAGAAGACCGGGGTCAGGAACAGGCCGAACAGGGTCGCGCCGATCATCCCGAAGAACACCGCCGTGCCGAGGGCCTGACGCATCTCGGCGCCGGGGCCGGTGGCGATGACGAGCGGCAGCACGCCGAGGATGAAGGCGAAGGCCGTCATCAGGATCGGCCGCAGCCGCAGGCGGCAGGCCTCGACCGCGGCGGCGACCGGCCCCTTGCGCTCGGATTCCTCGATCTGGTGGGCGAACTCCACGATCAGGATCGCGTTCTTCGCCGCCAGGCCGATCAGCACGATGAGGCCGATCTGCGTGAGGATATTGTTGTCCTGCCCCCTCAGCTGCACCCCGAACAGCGCCGAGAGCACGCCTGTGGGCACCACGAGGATGATGGCCAGCGGCAGCGCCCAGGATTCGTACTGCGCCGCGAGCACCAGGAACACGAGCAGCACGCCGAGCGCGAACACGTAGATCGCCGTGCCGCCGGCCGCCTTCTGCTGGAAGGCGATCTCCGTCCAGTCGTAGGCGAAGCCCTCCGGCAGGTTCTTGGAGGCGATCTGCTCCATGGCGTCCAGCGCCTGACCCGTCGAGATGCCGGGCTTGGCCGCGCCCTGGATCGGCACCGAGTAGAACAGGTTGAAGCGCTGCACGATCTGCGGACCGGTGATCTCGCGGATCGAGGCCAGCGTCCCCATCGGCACCAGGGCGCCGGTGGAGGAGCGGACCTTGAGCTGCTCGATGTCGGTCTTCGAGAGGCGGAAGGGCGCGTCCGCCTGCACGCGGACCTGATAGATGCGGCCGAGCGTGTTGAAGTCGTTCACGTAGGCGCCACCGAGGTTGGCCTGCACCGTCGAGAAGACGTTGGCGAGCGGCACCTTGAGCATCCGCGCCACCGTGCGGTCGATGTCGAGGTAGAGCTGCGGCGTGTCGTTGCCGAAGGTCGTGAAGACCCGCTGCACGTCCTTGCTCTGATTCGCCTGGCCGAGGATCTCGTTGACCGAGGCGAGCAGCGGTCCGATCGCCGAGGACTGCCGGCTCTCGATCTGCATCTTGAAGCCGCCGCCGGTGCCGAGGCCGCGCACGGGCGGCGGCGCGATCACGATGACCCGCGCCTCCTCGATGCCGGACGTCGCCTTGATCACGTCGCCGGTGATGACGGCGGCGGTGCGGCCGGCAGCGGCCCTCTCCTTCGCGTTCTTCATCGTCAGGAACATCACGGCGCTGTTCGTGGTGTTGGTGAAGGTGGCGCCGTCGAAGCCCGAGATGATGACCGTGTTGGTGACGCCGTCGACCTTGCGGGCCTCGGCGGCGGCGCGGGTGATGACCTCGGTCGTCCGCTCCAGCGAGGCGCCGGAGGGAAGCTGCACGACGCCGATCAGGTAGCCCTGGTCCTGCTCCGGGATGAAGCCGGCAGGCGTGACGTGGGCCAGCCATACCGTTCCGGCGATCAGGCCGGCATAGACGAGAAGCATGGCGAGAAGCGCCACCACGTGGCCGGTGAGCCAGGAGATCACGCGCCCGTAGCCCCGCGAGAGCGCGTCGAAGCCGCGATTGAAGCGGTCGGCGGCCCAGGCGGCGAAGCGGGCGAGGAAGAACGTGGGCTTCTTGTGCTCGTGGTGGGGCTTCAGCAGCAGCTTGCACAGCGCCGGCGAGAGCGTCAGCGAGTTGAAGGCCGAGATCAGCGTCGAGGCGGCGATCGTGAGCGCGAACTGCTTGTAGAACTGGCCCGAGATGCCGGGGATGAAGGCGGTTGGAATGAACACCGCCGAGAGCACCAGCGCGATCGCGACCACCGCGCCGCCGACCTCGTCCATGGTCTTATGAGCCGCCTCTCCGGCCGAGAGCCCGTCGGCCATGTTGCGCTCGACGTTCTCCACCACGACGATGGCGTCGTCGACGACGATGCCGATGGCGAGCACGAGCCCGAACAGGGTGAGGTTGTTGAGCGAGAAGCCGAAAGCCGCCATCGCTGCGAAGGTGCCCACGAGCGACACGGGGATGGCGAGAACCGGTATCAGCGCCGTGCGCCAGCTCTGGAGGAAGACCAGAACCACGATCACCACGAGCCCGACCGCCTCGAACAGCGTCTTGTAGACCTCGTGGATCGACTCCTCGATGAACTCGGTCGGGTTGTAAGCGATTCGGTACTCGACGTCGGGCGGGAAGGTCTTCTTGATCTCGTCCATGCGCGCCCGCACGTCCGCCGCCGCCTGGAGCGCGTTGGTGCCCGGACGCTGGAAGACGCCGACGCCGATCGCCGCCTTGTCGTTGAGGAAGGACTTCGTGACGTAGTCCTTCTGGCCCATCTCGATGCGGGCGATGTCCTTCACGCGCACGAGGCGCCCGTCGGACGCCTTGACGATGACCTCGGCGAACTCCTCGGGTGTCTGGAAGCGCCCCTGGGACTGCACGATGAGCTGGAACGCGTTCGACATCGGCGCCGGCGGGGCGCCGAGCGCACCGGCCGCGACCTGCACGTTCTGCTCCTGCAGCGAGGAGATCACGTCCGTGGTCGAGAGCCCGTAGGCGGCGAGCTTGTTCGGATCGAGCCAGATGCGCTCGGCGTATTCCGAGCCGCCGAACACGGTGATGTCGCCGACGCCGTCGAGGCGCAGCAGCTCGTCGCGGATGTTCAGGTAGATGTAGTTCGAGAGGTAGTTCTGGTCGTAGGTGTTGTTCGGCGAGAGCAGGTGCACGACCAGCATCAGGTCGGGCGAGGCCTTGCGCACCGTGACGCCGAGGTTACGCACGTCCGGCGGCAGACGGGGCTGGGCCACCGAGAGCCGGTTCTGCACGAGGACGTTGGCGATATCGAGGTTGGTGCCGACCTTGAAGGTGACGGTCAGCTGCATGTTGCCGTCGTTGGTCGACAGCGACGTCATATAGAGCATGTTGTCGACGCCGTTGACCTCCTGCTCGATCGGCGTCGCGATCGTGGCGGCCACCGTCTCCGCGTTGGCTCCCGGATAGGAGGCGCGCACCACGACGGTCGGCGGCACGATCTCGGGATACTGCGAGACCGGCAGGTTCTCGTAGGCGACGAAGCCGAGCAGCAGGAAGACGATCGACGTGACCGAGGCGAAGATCGGCCGATCCACGAAGAAATGGGCAAAGCGCATCGGTCACACCTCTCGGCCGTCCGCGCCGCGGGGCGCCTGACGGCCCATCATTTCCCGGTGCCGCGCGAGAGGGCGCGAAACCCCGTCTTGTTCCGAAGCCTGCCCGATCCGACCGGACCGGGCTCGTCCGAGAGTCCCGCCCCCTGCCGCCGGGCCGTCGTCAGGCCCGGTTGGGCGGAAGCTGCTTGGTCTCCGGCGTGACCTTCACGCCGGGGCGCACGCGCATCAGCCCGTTGATGACGACGCTCTCGTCGCCCTTCAGCCCCTCGCGGATCACGCGGTAGCCGTCGACGAGCGGCCCGAGCTTCACGTCGCGGGCGCTGACGGTGCCGTCCTCCGCGACGACGTAGACGATGCGCTTGTCCTGGTTTGCCGAGACGGCGTCGTCGGGCAGCAGGATGCCCTGGAACGGCCGCGTCGCCGGCAGCGAGACGATTCCGAACAGGCCCGGCTTGATGAAGTTGTCCGTATTCTCGACGGTGGCGCGCAGGAGCACGGTGCCGGTGGCGTTGTCGACGCGGTTGTCGACGAAGTCGACGATGCCCTTGCGGGTAGGCTTCGCCTCGCCGGTCAGCGCCACCAGGATCGGCACGCCCTTGTCCTTCTGGGTCACGCCCATGCCGATTCCGAGCGTCGACTGGTACTTGAGGAAGGAGCGCTCATCGACCGTGAAGCTGAAATAGATCGGATCGAGGGAGACGATCGTCGTCAGCATCGTCTGGTCGGTGATGACGATGTTGCCCTCGGTCACGAGGCGGCGGCTGATGCGGCCGTTGATCGGCGCCTTCACCTCGGTGAAGTCGTAGTTGAGCTGGGCCTGCCGCAGGGCCGCCTCGGCGCTGTCGACGTCGGCCTGTGCGGTCTGCGAGGCCTGGCGCCGCTGGTCGGTGACCTGCTCGGAGATGTTGCCACCCTTCGAGAGCACCTGCGCGCGCTCGAGATCGGTCTGGGTGAAGGAGAGCCTCGCCTTGGCCGAGACGAGCGCGGCCTGGGCCTGCTCGAGCGTCGCCTTGTAGGGCCGGCGGTCGATGACGAAGAGCACGTCGCCCTTCTTCACCGTGGCGCCGTCCTGGAAGGCGATCTTCTCGAGGTAGCCGGTCACGCGGGCGCGGACCTCGACGAACTCAACGGCATCGAAGCGGCCAGTGTAGAAATCGCGCTCGACGATCTCCTTCACGACGGGCTTCGAGACGGTGACTTTCGGTGGAGGCCCGCCGGGGGCCTGTGCGGCCGCGGGGGATGAGACGGCCGCCAGCGAGAGCGCGAGGAGCGGCGCGAAGAGCCGGAATGCATGCATGGTCCGAGGGTCCTGACACTTGCGCCGTAGAAGGTCGGCGCCGTTCGCGTCGTGCGCCAGCGCACACGCTCGTGCTGCGGCGCACCGGTCGATCGCGGCCTGAGCCCCCAAAGGCCGCGTCAGTTCTCGATGGGTTCGCCGGCCGCGTACCAATCCTTGAAGCCACCCTTGTAGTGGGCCTCGATCGGCAACCCCGCCTCCTGTGAGGCCCGCAGGGCATGGACGGAGCGGACGCCCGACCCGCAGGAGAAGATCGGCCGGCGGGAATCGTCCCGGATCAGGGCGGCGATAGCCTGCGGATCGAACTCGGACAGGGGATGGGTCACGGCGCCGGGGATATGGCCGGCCTCGTACTCGTGGGGCTCGCGCACGTCGATGACGAGGAGCGAGCCGTCCGCGAGGCCCTGCTTGACCGTGTCGCGGTCGAGATCGACCACCTTCATAGAACTCTCCCTCGGCCGTCGCCGGGCGCCGGGGCGCCGCGAGGGCCGGGTTCGGAGGAGGCGGGCTCGCAGCGATCGAGCCGGCGCCGGGAGGCGCTGTCTTATTCGCGAATCCCGGCCGGCTGCAACCGCACCGGGCGCACCATCCCCTCAGAGCGCGGCGACGGCGGCATCGGCCCGCTCGAAATGCCGCTCCCAGGTCGGGGGCGCGTAGCCGTCGAGCCGGGCGGCGCACGCCGTCCTGAAGGGCGATCCGGGTTCCGACAGGGCCTCGACGGCGCGGGCCCAGCCGGGCCCGTCGAGCGGATCGAGGAACTCGGCGAAGCGCTCGCCGATCTCGCGGTGGACGGCGATGTCGGAGGCCACCACGGGCAGGCCGCAGGCGGCGGCCTCGACCACCGGCAGGCCGTAGCCCTCGATGAAGGAGGGCATCAGCAGGGCCGTGGCGCCGCGCATCAGCGCCGCTAGCCCGTGCGTGGACAGGCCGGAGACCTCGACGACGTGCTCCCGGATCGCGGGGCAGCGCTCGAGCATGTCGACGATGTTCTCCGCCTCCCAGCCCCGGCGCCCGACCAGGACGAGCCGCGGCGTCGCCGCGCCGAGGCGCTCGGCGAGCGCGCGCCAGAGATGGAGCAGGAGCAGGTGGTTCTTGCGCGGCTCGATGGTGCCGCAGGCGACGAAGGTCGGCCGGTCCGGAACGATGCGCGGGCCGTCGGGGCGAAAGCAGGCCTCGACGCCGAGATGGGCGACGGTGACCGGCCGCGCGGGAAAGCCGTCCTGCGCGATGCGGCGCGCGGTGCGCTCGCCGACATCGGCCGAGTTGGCGATGACGGCCGCGGCGTGCCGGCCGATGGTGCGCATCCGCTCCGCGTGCCGCGCGTCCTCACCCGGCCGTCCGTATTCGGGGTGGGTGATGGGGATGATGTCGTGGACGAAGAACACCGGCCGCACGTCGCGCCGGGTGTAGAGCCAGTCGAACCGCTGCGGCAGGTCGAGGCGAAGATGCGAGGTGTGGAGGTAGACCGCTCCCTCCGGCAGGGCCTCGACGCCCTGTCCGCGCAGCATGCGCAGGGTACTCTCGGCTTGCGCCCGGCGGCGGCGCAGCGCCGTGCCGCGCGCCCTCGAAGGGCCGGTGCCAACCGGACCGGCATCGGAGTCTCCGAGCCGCGCCGCGAGCCGCCGGTAGACCGGATCGTCCGCGGCGGCGACATCCTCGACCCAGCCGGCCGCGACGGCATCGACGATCCGCAGTGCCTCGGCACGGTCGAGCACGCGCGGGCCCAGCGCCGTGGACACGAGGCCGAAGCTCTCGGACGCGCCCCCGAGAACGTGCCGCGCATAGGCGAGGTCCACGCGGTCGATGCCGCTCGGGCTCGCGTGACCGAGCCGCGTGACGAGACGGGTGAGATCGATCGCGACGGGACGGGTGCGCATGGGCTCCGGAAGCAGGACAAGGCAGGCGGATCTGGGGCGGCGGCTTCCGGAGCCGTAACCCCGCGCTGTCCTCCCCGCCATCCGAGGGGGCCGCGAAATCGGGGTTGCGCCCTCGAGGACCGAACGCTATCACCCGCGGGCCCTTTGGGGCGTCGGAGCGTAGCGCAGCCCGGTTAGCGCACTAGTCTGGGGGACTAGGGGTCGGAGGTTCGAATCCTCTCGCTCCGACCATAACATCGCCGGGTCGATGTTTTTCCTCGCCAGCCCCTCTTAGTGATGCCCTCGCACAGGCCGGCGAAGGCTTTGTGCATGATCCGCCTTCGCAAACTCGCGGGGCGAGGACGAGCTTGCATGCCGATGGATCGCAGCTCGCCGCAGTCCATCGACGGTCTCGGAGACGGACCCCCGATCGGTGAGGCCGGTCCGCCCGATCAGCCCGGGTGAAACACCACCTTCACGCAACCGTCCTCCTTCTTCTTGAAGGCGTCGTAGAGGGCCGGACCGTCGGCGAGGTCGGCCGAGCGGTGGGTGATGAGCGAGGTCGTGTCGATCCGGCCTTCCTGGATGAGCTTCGTCAGCGGCTCCAGGTAGCGCTTCACATGGGTCTGGCCGCTCTTCAGGGTCAGGCCCTTCTGCACGATCGAGCCCATGTTGACCGGGATCGGACCACCGTAGACGCCGGGCACCGAGACGATCCCGCAGGGCCGCACGGCCTTGATCGCCTCGGCCAGCGCGATGGGGCGCTCCGTGGAGGTCAGCTTCTCCTGGATCGCCGTGACGACGCCCGCGAGGCCGTGGCCGCCGCTCGCCTCCATCCCGACGCAGTCGATGACGGCGTCGGCGCCGCGACCGCCGGTGATCGCCTTGATGCGCTCGAACACGTCCTCCGATTCGAAGTCGATGATGTCAGTCGCGCCCGCCTTGATCGCGAGGGCGATCCGCTCGGGAACCGTCTCGATGACGATGATCCGCTCGGCGCCCATGATCTTGGCGGACTGGATCGCGAAGTAGCCGACCGGGCCGGCGCCCCATATCGCGATGGTCTCGCCGCCCTTGATCTCGCAATGCTCGGCGCCCTGCCAGCCGGTCGGCAGGATGTCCGTCAGGAACAGGACGGATTCGTCGTCCATGCCCTCGGGGACCTTCATCGGCGCCACGTCCGCCATCGGGACGCGCACGTACTCGGCTTGGCCCCCCGCGTAGCCCCCGGTCAGGTGCGAGTAGCCGAAAAGGCCGGCCGTCGTGTAGCCGAACTGCGCGGCCGCCATGGCGGCGTTGCGGTTGGAGCGCTCGCAGACGGAGAAGTTGCCGAGCCTGCACTGCCGGCACGCGCCGCAGTTGATGTTGAAGGGGACGACGATACGGTCCCCCTTCCGGAACTTCGCGTGCCCGGATCCGACCTCGACCACCTCGCCCATGAACTCGTGCCCGAGCACGTCGCCGCTCTCCATGGTCGGCATCAGCCCGTCCATGAGGTGCAGGTCCGAGCCGCAGATCGCGCAGCTCGTCACCTTGATGATCACGTCGCGCGCGTCCTCGATCGTCGGATCGGGCACCGTATCGCAGCGGATGTCATTCTTGCCGTGCCAGCAGAGCGCCTTCATGTGCGAACTCCTGCGGACGGCCCGGAGGGACCGCCTCGAATGATCGTTGCGTCGGGAGGGCGCCTGCTCGAGCAGCGCGCCTGTCCAGGCAAGTCCACGACGACTCGGCATGTTCCCCGATCCGGCATGCAAACACCGGTTGCGGCCTCACGCTTCCTCTCGCGAGCGCGGCCCACGAGAACGGGATGTCCCGCCGCTCATCGCGCATGCCATGCTTGCGCGACCGGCACGTGCGCCGGAACGGTCCAGGGACCCGCCCATGCTCGCTCTCGTTCTTCCGATCCTGCTGGCGCTCGTCGCCGGCGCGAGCGTCGTCACGCAGCAGGTGATGAACGCCAACCTGCGGGGCCTGATCGGCTCGGCAGCGTGGTCGGGCTTCGCGAGCTACGCGATCGGGCTCGTCTGCATGCTCGGGCTCGCCGTGGCGCTGCGGGACCCGCTTCCCTCCGCCGCCGTGGCGGCGCGGGTGCCCTGGTGGGCCTGGAGCGGCGGCGCGCTCGGCGCGCTCTTCATCGGGCTGGCGATCTTCCTCGTGCCGCAGCTCGGCGCCGCGACCTTCATCGCGCTGCTGGTGACGGGGCAGATGATGGCCTCGCTCGCCCTCGACCATTACGGCGTGCTCGGGCTGCCCCGGCACGGCGTCGACCTGCCGAGGCTCCTCGGCATGGCCTTCCTCGTGGCGGGCGTCGTGCTGATCCGCCGCTGAGTCAGAAGAAGATCGGCCGGGCGCTCATGGCGTGCTCGGCGAGGATGTCGCCGGTCGCCGGGTCGATCTCCTTCATGACCACGTCGTAGCCCCAGAGGTCGGCGAGATGCTGGAGGACGCGCCGGGCGTCCTCGGCCTGGAGGGTGATGCGGTTGAGCGCCCGGTGGTGGAGGATCAGCCGGCGGTCGCCGTCAAGATCGACGTCGACCACCTCGATGTCGGGGTCGAGCCAAGCCACGTCGTAGGCCTTGGCGAAGGAGCGGCGCATCTTCCGGTAGCCGCGCTCGTCATGGATCGCCTCGACCCGCATCTCCGGCTCGTCGGGATCGTCGATGACGTGGAACAGGCGCATGTCGCGCATCAGCTTCGGCGACAGGAACTGGGCGATGAAGCTCTCGTCCCGGTAGTTCGACCAGACGTCGCGCAGCACCTCCATCCCGTCGCCGACCCCGGCGATGTCGGGAAACCACTGCCGGTCCTCGGCGGTGGGATTCTCGGCGATGCGGGCGATGTCCTGCATCATGGCGAAGCCGATGGCGTAGGGGTTGTGGCCGCCGTAGCCGCGCTCGTCGAAGTTCGGCTGGCGCACGACGTTGGTGTGCGACTGCAGGAACTCGAGATAGGCCGCCTCGCCGATGCGGCCGTCCCGCGAGAGAGCGTTCATGATGCGGTAGTGGACGTAGGTCGCGCAGCCCTCGTTCATGACCTTGGTCTGGCGCTGCGGGTAGAAGTACTGCGCCACGAGGCGCACGATCCTCAAGATCTCCCG
The DNA here is from genome assembly GCF_022179345.1 of Methylobacterium jeotgali. Lineage (GTDB taxonomy): Bacteria > Pseudomonadota > Alphaproteobacteria > Rhizobiales > Beijerinckiaceae > Methylobacterium > Methylobacterium jeotgali. The sequence goes on from NZ_BPQR01000031.1 coordinate 13,590, forward strand.
CTGCCAGCGCTGGAGGCGCGGCGCCACCTTCTCCAGGAAGTAGAGGATGTTCTCCTGCGGCAGCTCGAGGAGCGCCCGGCGGCGCTCGGCCGCGTGGTCGGTGCCGGCCGCGCCCGCCTTCTGCGGCAGGGTCCGCCAGAGATCGTTGTAGATCTGCTCGCCGTGCTCGACGCGCTCGCGCTCCCGGCGCTGCTCGGAGGCGAGGTCGGGCCGCTTCTTGCGCGGATAGCGGTGGACGCCCTGGCTCATCAGCGCATGGGCGGCGTCGAGCACCTGCTCGACGGCCTGATGGCCGTAGCGCTCCTCGCAGCGAGTGATGTAGCTCTTGGCGAAGTCGAGATAGTCGAGGATGCCCTCGGCGTCGGTCCACTGCTTGAAGAGATAGTTGTTCTTGAAGAAGTGGTTGTGGCCGAAGGCGGCATGCGCGATGACGAGCGTCTGCATCGTCGCCGTGTTCTCCTCCATCACGTAGGAGATGCACGGGTCCGAGTTGATGACGATCTCGTAGGCGAGGCCCATCAGGCCGCGGCGATAGCCGGCCTCGTGCTGCGCGAAGTGCTTGCCGAAGGACCAGTGCTTGTAGAACAGCGGCATGCCGATCGACGCGTAGGCGTCGAGCATCTGCTCGGCGGTGATGATCTCGATCTGGTTCGGGTACCAGGACAGGCCGAGCTCCGGCCCCGCCACGGCCTCGCAGGCGTCGTGGATGCGCCGGATGGTGTCGAAGTCCCAGTCGTTGCCGGTGAAGAGGGGTTCTCCGGCAACGGCCTTCTGCGGTGCGGGGCGTGTCATGCCGTCTCCCGGTTGAGCGCTTCGGCCGACGTACAGCTCTCCCTCTCCCCCATGCGGGAGAGGGTGGCCCGCGAAGCGGATCGGGAGAGGGGAGCGCCGTCTCCGGAGAGGGCGCTCCCCTCTCCCGACCCTCGCTGACGCGAGAGCCCCCCTTCCCCGCAAAGGGGGGCGGGAAACGCGCGTGTAATGGCACGAGAAACGCTCATGCCTCGGCCTCCGCTCGCGCGTCCTTCCGGCCGAACAGCTCCCGGAACACCGGGTAGATGTCGCGCCGGTGGTTGACCTTGCGCATGGCGACGGGGCCGCCGGCCTTGGCGATGGCCTCGTAGGTGCGCCACAGGGTCGTGCGGTGCTCGACGAAGCCGGCCCGCGGCCCGTTCTCGTCGCCCACTTCCAGATAGGCGAAGTGCTGGCAGGCGGGCAGGATGTGGGAGCGCAGCAGCTCCGTCGCGGTCGGCCCGTCGCTCGACACGTTGTCGCCGTCGGAGGCCTGGGCGGCGTAGATGTTCCAGTCGTTCGGGTCGTAGCGCTCGGCGACGATGCGCTTCATCTCGACCAGCGCGGAGGAGACGAGTGTGCCGCCGGTCTCGCGCGAGCCGAAGAACGTCTCCTCGTCGACCTCCGTCGCCCGGTCGGTGTGGCGGATGAAGACGATCTCGACGTGGCGATAGCGCCGCGTCAGGAAGATGTGCAACAGGATGTAGAAGCGCTTGGCGAGGTCCTTCATGTGCTCGGTCATGGAGCCGGACACGTCCATCAGGCAGAACATCACCGCCTGGGCGATGGGGCGCGGATAGGGCTCGAAGCGCCGGAAGCGCAGGTCGATCGGGTCGACGTAGGGGATGCGCTTCGCGCGCTCGCGCAGGGCCTCCAGGCGCTCGCGCAGGTCGGCCGAGGCGCCCTCCCCGGCCTCCGCGATGCGGGCTTCGAGCTCCGCGATCTCCTCCGGCTTCGGGCGCTTGAGCGCGATGCGCCGCGACATCGAGTTGCGCAACGTCCGCGACAGGGCGAGGTTCGCCGGCGAGCCCGAGACCGTGTAGCCGGCACGGCGCAACCCCTCCGTCTCGACCACGGACAGGCGCCGCTTGGCGAGATCCGGAAGTTCGAGGTCTTCGAGGAACAGCTCCAGGAACTCGTCGCGGGTCAGGACGAAGCGGAAGGCGTCCTCGGAGTTCTCGCCGCCGTCGCCGCCCTCCCCCGCGCCGCCCCCGCCGCCGCCCTGGCCCGGTGGGCGCTCGATGAGGTCGCCCTCCACGTAGGTCTTGTTGCCGGGCAGGATGTAGTCCTGACGACCCGTTCCGGGCTGGCGGGCGAAGCGGGGCTCGCGCACGCCGTCGGCCGGCACCGAGACGCGCCCGTCCTTGCCGAGATCCTTGATGTCCTTCTCGCGGGCGGACTCGCGCACGGCGCGCTGCGCCACGTCCTTGATGCGACGGAGAAAACGCTGCCGGTTGGCGAGGCTCTTGCCGCCTGGATTGAGCCGACGGTCGACGATGTGCATCCGGTGTCTACGTCCCTCGCCTTGGGCCTCTTGGCCGGAGCGGGAAGGTGGAGCGTCGAGGCTCGTCCCCGAAAGTGGCGGCGGCAGGGACGCGCCTCGATACCCGGGTGATCGGCGGGCGGGCTTGTCGTCAGCCCGCCTGCTTCACGCGCATGTACCACTCGACGAGGCGCCGGACCTGCCGTTCGGTATAGCCCCGCGCCACCATGCGCTCGACGAACTCGCCGTGCTTCTTCTCGGTGTCGCCGTCCTTCTTCGAGCCGAAGGAGATGACCGGCAGCAGCTCCTCGACCTGGGAGAACATCCGCCGCTCGATGACCTCGCGCAGCTTCTCGTAGCTCGTCCAGTTCGGGTTGCGGCCGCCGTTCTGCGCCCGCGAGCGGAGCGAGAACTTCACGACCTCGTTGCGGAAGTCCTTGGGGTTGGCGATGCCCGCCGGCTTCTCAATCTTGGTCAGCTCCTGGTTCAGGAGCTCGCGGTTGAGGAGCTGCCCGGTCTCGGCGTCCTTGAAGTCCTGATCCTCGATCCAAGCATCCGCGTAGTCGATGTAGCGGTCGAACAGGTTCTGCCCGTAGTCGTGGTAGGATTCGAGGTAGGCCTTCTGGATCTCGTGGCCGATGAACTCCGCGTAGCGCGGCGCCAGCTCGCCCTTGATGAACTCCAGGTAGCGCTTCTCGGTTTCCGGCGGCAGCTGCTCCCGGCGCAGCGCCTGCTCCAGCACGTACATGAGGTGCACCGGGTCGGCGGAGACCTCGTTGGTGTCGTGGTTGAAGGTCGCGGCCAGCACCTTGAAGGCGAAGCGGGTCGAGACCCCGTCCATGCCCTCGTCGACCCCGGCCGTGTCCTTGTACTCCTGCATGGAGCGGGCGCGCGGATCGACCTCGCGCAAGGACTCGCCGTCGTAGACCCGCATCTTGGAGAAGGGGTTGGAGTTGGCGTGCTCGCGCAGGCGCGACAGCACCGAGAAGCGGGCGAGCATCTCAAGCGTGCCCGGCGCGCAGGCGGCGTCCGACAGTTCGGAGCCCGAGATCAGCTTCTCGTAGATGCGCTGCTCCTCGTGGACGCGCAGGCAGTACGGCACCTTGATGACGTAGATGCGGTCGATGAAGGCTTCGTTGTTCTTGTTGGTCTTGAAGCTCTGCCACTCCGCCTCGTTCGAGTGCGCGAGGATCACGCCGGTGAAGGGGATCGCGCCGATGTTCTCGGTGCCGACGTAGTTGCCCTCCTGCGTCGCCGTGAGCAGCGGATGCAGCATCTTGATCGGCGCCTTGAACATCTCGACGAACTCGAGAACGCCCTGGTTCGCCCGGTTGAGGCCACCGGAGTAGGAGTACGCATCCGGGTCCGCCTGCGAGAGCGTCTCCAGGCGCCGGATGTCGACCTTGCCGACGAGGGAGGAGATGTCCTGGTTGTTCTCGTCGCCGGGCTCGGTCTTGGCGATGGCGATCTGGCGCAGCCGCGAAGGCCGCACCTTGATGACCTTGAAGCGGGAGATGTCGCCCTCGAACTCGTCGAGGCGCTTCAAGGCCCAGGGGCTCATCAGCCCGGTGAGGCGCCGGCGCGGGATGCCGTAGCGGCGCTCGATCTCCGGGCCCATCGTCTCGGGATCGAACAGGCCCAGCGGGCTCTCGAAGACCGGGGAGACCTCGTCGCCGGCCTTCAGCGCGTAGATCGGATGCACCTCCATGAGGAGCTTGAGGCGCTCGGCCAGCGACGACTTGCCGCCGCCGACGGGGCCGAGCAGGTAGAGGATCTGCTTGCGCTCCTCGAGCCCCTGCGCCGCGTGCCGGAAGAACGAGACGATCCGCTCGATCGTCTCCTCCATGCCGTAGAACTCGGTGAAGGCCGGATAGACGCGGATGGTGCGGTTCATGAAGATCCGCCCGAGACGCGCGTCCTTGGCGGTATCGACGAACTCAGGCTTGCCGATGGCGTCGAGGATCCGCTCGGCCGCGCTCGCATACATCAGCGGCTCGTCGCGGCAGGCCTCCAGATATTCGGAGAGGCTCATCTCCGTGTCCCGGCGCGCTTCGTACCCGCGGGCGAAGCTCTGAAAAAGGTCGTTCGTCGCTTGCAGAGCCATGCGATAAACCTCTCAGGACATCAGACAGCTTCATCCTGTCTCGGATCGGATGCAACTCACAGGCCCGCTTTTGTCGCAGTGCGGCAGAGACCGGGGGCCGCCGTGTGCTTCCCGCAACACTGTGCGGATTGTGCAACGACGGCCCGCCGGAGGCTCACAGGTCCGTCGAATCCTTCTTCGCGTCGTCCTTCTTGCCCGAGCCCGCCTCGACGGTGAGACGGATGTTCTGGGTCTGCACCGCGCCGTCCGCGTTTTTCACCTCGACGGTGACCTCGTCGGAGCCGGTGAATCCAGCCTTGCTCTGGTAGAACAGGGCCTGAACGGCGGCCTCCTTGTTCGGGCAGCGGTAGCTCGCCGGCGTCTTGGTCTTGCCGGTCTTGGTGACGATCGAGCCGTTCTTGGGCGCCGTGACGATGCGGAACTCCGGCATCGGGCCGACGGCGCAGTCCTTCTTAAGATTCGGCGCCAGGACCAGCCGGACCGACTTTCCGCTCGCGGCGGTCTCGGAGCGCGTCACCGTCGTCTCGGCCAGGGCGGCCGTCCCTGCCGAGGCCATCGTCAAGCCGAGGGCCAGGGCGGCGAGCGGGCGGAACGTCTGCATGGTCTGAAGTCTCCTCCTGCGCTCGCGGAAGACGGAGCACGGCCGCTCCGATGCGATGCGCCGGCCGGATGTGGGGAGCGCGACCGTCGAGAACGAGGGCCTCGTGTCGCGCGCCGCATCCGAGACCGGCATTCCCGCGCCGCAGCCGCTCCCTGCGCGACGCTCGTAGGCGGGAGCCGGGGCGCTGGTGTACCAGGGCTGCAAGCGGAAGCCCGGCGAGACGAACCGCGCCGAGAAGAAGGGGAGGACGCCGGAATGTCCCTGGCCCTGCGCCATTTCATTCCCAACACGCCGTCGGTCAGCCTGCGCGAGCGTGCGCGCTCGGCGGCGGGCGCCCTCCTCGGAATCCTCTGCACGGGCCTGATCTGCCGGGCGGCCATCGGCCCGGACGCGGCCCTGCCAGCGCTGATCGCGCCGATGGGCGCCTCCGCCGTGCTGCTCTTCGCGGTGCCGGCGAGTCCCCTGGCGCAGCCCTGGTCGATCGTCGGCGGCAACGGCGTCTCGGCGCTCGTCGGGGTCGCGGCGGCGATGCTGATCCCGAATCCGTTCGTCGCCGCCTCCGTCGCGATCTGCGTGGCGATCGCGCTGATGATGTCGCTGCGCTGCGTGCATCCCCCGAGCGGCGCCGTGGCGCTCACCGCCGTGCTTGGGGGCCCGGGGATCCACGATCTCGGCTTCGGCTTCGTGCTCTGGCCGGTCGGCGCGAACACGCTCGCGATCCTCACCGTGGCGCTCGTCTTCAACAACCTGGTCGGCCGCTCCTACCCGCACGTGCCGAGCCGGCCGGCCGGGGCGCCCGGGGAGCCGCCCGCCGCGAACCGCGTCGGCTTCACCTCCGCCGATCTGGACGAAGCGCTCAAGGGCTACGACCAGCTCCTCGAGGTCGATCGGAGCGACCTGGAGACGATCCTGCGGCGGGTCCAGATGCACGGCTACGCCCGGCGGGCGGGCGAGACGGTCTGCGCCGACATCATGTCCCGGCAGGTCGTTGGGATCGCGCCGGACGCGCCGCTCTCGGAGGCCCTCGACCTCCTGCGGGGACATCACATCAAGGTGCTGCCGGTGACGGACGAGAGCGCCCGCGTCCTCGGCATCGTCACGCAGACGGACCTTCTCGACAACGCAGTCTGGGACAGCGCCGGGCCGCGCCTCGGCTGGGCCCGGCGCCTCAGCCTCGCCGCCCGGCGGGGACGCGCTCCGGCGGGCCGGGTCGAGGACATCATGACCGCGCCCGTCGTCACAGCACGGCCGGAGACCCGCATCGCCGAGGTCGTCGCCAGGCTCTCCGAATCCGGGCTCCACCACATGCCCGTCGTCGGCGAGGACGACCGGCTCGTCGGCATCATCTCGCAGAGCGATCTCGTCGTCGCGCTGCTCGCCGACGCCGCCGAGCGCGGGGCCAAGGCGGAGCCGGTCCCCGCCTGAGGCTCCCGCGCCTCAGCGCTGGAGCACCGCCGCCACGGCGCCGGTCACGCGGGCGATCTGCGCGGCGTCGAACTCGTTGGCGAGCGCCGCGCGAAGCCCGGCCTCGATGCGATCCCGCTCGCCGATGTCGTCGAACGGCGTCTGAGGGATGTCCTGCTCCTTGAGTCGGCAGGCCTTGCGGATCGTCTCCGCGGCGCGAAGAAGGTCCTCGCGGGCCGCCGGTCCCATCTCCCAGAGCGGGTTGCGCAGGCGGCTGATGACCCGGCGCGCGTCGCGGTAGTCGCGGTCGACCGCCGTCAGGGCCTCGATCTGGCTGACGAGGAAGGTCAGCTCCAGGACCTCGCCGGCGGCCTCCGGACATGTCCGGACGATCCGCAGCATGCGGGCCATCAGTTCCTGGGCGGGAGACAAGCGGCGCCGAGCCTCGGTCATGCGCGCCTAACGCGGCGCTCAAGGCAAAGTTCAGGCGAACGGTACGACGGTCAGAGCGGGCCTTCGCGACGGGATCTCACGCCTCCGGCACGGCCCTCAGCGCGGCCAGCGCCGCCTTGCAGGCGTGAAGCTCGGAGAGGACCGCCTCGATGGCCTCGCGGTCGACGGGCGGCTCGCCCCCCGCCTCGGCCGCGCCCTCGGCGCCGGCCTCCGCCGCACCGTCCGATACGCTGTCCTGGGGGCTCGGCGCCCCCGCGACCGCCTCGCCCCGGCCGACCGCCTGGACGAAGCGCAGTCCTTGCGTGCGGACCACGCGCTGCGCGCCGCGGATCGTGTAGCCCTGCCCGTGCAGGAGCTGGCGGATGCCCTTGATGAGGTCGACGTCCTCGGGGCGGTAGTAGCGCCGGCCGCCGGCCCGCTTGATCGGGCGGATCTGCGCGAACTTGGTCTCCCAGAAGCGCAGGACGTGCTGCGGCACCTCGATGGCTGCCGAGACCTCGCTGATGGTGCGGAAGGCACCGGCGCTCTTCTCGGCCGTCTCGGCCGTCACCACTGCGAGCGCCATGCGTCCCACTCTCGATCAGAAGCCGCCGGAAGGGGGCCCGCGCTCACTCGTCGTCGGCGTCGTGGGCGGCGCTGAGCCCGTTGATCCGCGCCTTGAGGACGTTGGATGGCTTGAACACCATGACCTGCCGGGGCTCGATCGTCACCTCGACGCCGGTCTTCGGGTTGCGGCCGACGCGCTGGCCCTTGCTGCGCACCACGAAAGAGCCGAACGAGGAGAGCTTCACCGTCTCGCCCTGGGCGAGGCAAGTGCAGATCTCCGACAGGACCGTCTCCACGAGGGCGGCGGACTCCGTGCGGGACAGCCCGACCTGCTGATAGACGGCCTCGCTCAAATCGGCGCGTGTGACCGTCCGCCCTGCCATGCTTCCCCTCGTCCGATTCGACGCTCGACCGCGTATCTCTATGATTCAGCACGCTAATCGGCCCGCAACGACGGGTCAACCGCCGTGAAGCGATCCGCGCGACGCCTACCAGCGGATCAGCGCGGCGCCCCAGGAGAAGCCGCCGCCGATGGCCTCGATCATCACGAGGTCGCCGTCCTCGATGCGCCCGTCCTTGCGGGCGGTGTCCAGCGCCAGCGGGATCGAGGCGGCAGAGGTGTTGCCGTGCCGGTCGACGGTGAGCACCACCCGGTCGCGGGGGATGCCGAGCTTGTCGGCGGAGGCCTCGATGATCCGCCGGTTCGCCTGGTGGGGCACGAACCAGTCGAGATCGGCCGCCTCGAAGCCCGCCTTCTCGAAGGCGTCCCGGATCACGTCGGTCACGGAGCCGACGGCGAAGCGGAAGACCTCCTTGCCCTGCATGCGCAGGTGGCCGGTGGTGCCCGTCGAGCCGGGACCGCCGTCGACGTAGAGCTTGTCGCGGTGGCGCCCGTCCGAGCGCAGGCTCGCCGAGAGCACGCCCCGGTCGTCGCTCGTGCCCGTGCCCTCGCGGGCCTCGAGCACGATGGCGCCGGCCCCGTCGCCGAACAGCACGCAGGTGGTGCGGTCCTCCCAGTCGAGGATGCGCGAGAAGGTCTCGGCGCCGATCACGAGGGCCCGGCGGGCGCCGCCCGTGGTCAGGAATCGGTCGGCGGTCGAGACCGCGAAGACGAAGCCGGCGCAAACCGCCTGGAGGTCGAAGGCCGCGCCCTGCTCGATGCCGAGCGCCGCCTGGATCTGCGTCGCCGTCGAGGGGAAGGTGTGGTCCGGCGTCGAGGTCGCGCAGATCACGAGGTCGATGTCGGCACCCGACAAGCCGGCGTCGTCGAGCGCCGCCCGCGCCGCCTTAGCGCCGAGCGTCGAGGTGGTCTCGTCGGGGGCGGCGATATGGCGGCGGGTGATGCCGGTGCGCTGGACGATCCACTCGTCGGACGTGTCGACCCGCTCGGCCAACTCGGCGTTGGTGACGACCTTGGCCGGGAGAGCCGAGCCGCAGCCGACGACGACGGAACGCAGGGCTGCCATGGGTGCCTCCTCCCGCTGCCGCTCAGGCCGTGACCGACGTGGGCGACTGGTCCAGCATGTCGCGGATCGTGCGCATCAGGTCGTGCCGGGCCATGTCGTAGGCAAGGTCGACGGCGGCCGCGAAGCCCTGCGCATTCTCGGAGCCGTGGCTCTTGATGACGATGCCCTCGAGCCCGAGGAAAACGCCGCCATTGGCCCGGCTGGGGTTCATCTTGTCCCGCAGCGCCTGGAAGGCCTGCCGGGCGAAGAGGTAGCCGATCTTGGCCATCAGCGTGCGGCTCATCGCCGAGCGCAGGTAGCTCCCGATCTGCTTGGCGGTCCCCTCGGCGGTCTTCAGGGCGATGTTGCCGGTGAAGCCCTCGGTCACCACGACGTCCACCGTGCCCCGGCCGAGGTCGTTGCCCTCGACGAAGCCGTGATAGGCGAGGTTGCCGGGCTCGCTCTCGCGCAGCAGGCGCGCAGCCTCCTTCACGGCCTCGTTGCCCTTCATCTCCTCGGTGCCGACATTGAGGAGCCCCACGGTCGGGCGCTCGATGTCGAAGACGATGCGGGCCATGGCCGCGCCCATCACCGCCATCTCCACGAGATGCTCCGCGTCGGTGCCGATGGTCGCGCCGACGTCGAGCACCACGCTCTCGCCACGCACCGTCGGCCACAGGCAGGCGATGGCCGGGCGCTCGATGCCGGTCATGGTCTTGAGGCAGATCTTCGACATCGCCATCAGCGCGCCGGTGTTGCCGGCCGAGACCGCGGCCTCCGCCTGGCCGTCGCGCACCGCCTGGATCGCCTGCCACATCGAGGACTTGCCGCGCCCCTGGCGCACCGCCTGGCTCGGCTTGTCGTCCATGGCGACGGCCACCGTGGTGTGGCGGATCTCGACGGCGTCCTTGAGGCGGGGCTCGGCCGCCACGAGCGGCGCGATCACCGCCTCGTCGCCGAACATCAGGAAGGTCAGGTCCGGATGCCGCTCGCGGGCGATGGCCGCCCCCGGCACGACCACGGACGGACCGTGGTCGCCGCCCATGGCGTCGAGCGAGATGCGCACCCGTTGGGACATGAGAGACCGAGCCGAAAGCCTAAGGCGGAGGAAGGGCCTGACGGAGCGGCCCGGAGGGTCCGGCCCTGCCGGCGGGGCGGAAAATAGCGATCCGCGCCCGCCGGGCAAACGAATTCGGGATTCAGCCTTCCCGGCCCTTCAGCCGGTGCAGCGCTGCGAGGGGCTTCTCCGCCGCCTCCTCGTGCGGCTCGAAGGCGACGCCGGGCTTGCGGGGATAGGGGTCGAGGCCGAGCGCCAGGAACTCGGCGGTGAGCGCGCCGAGGTCGATGCGGCCGCCAACGATCGGGTCCGGCACGTCCTCGTCCTCGGCGTCCGTTCCAGCGAGCCGGTCGGTATCGGTGAAGGCGACCTCGACCGGCTCGGAGACCTCCGTCTCGAAGGGCTCGAGCGTCACCGAGCAGGTCTGCGTGATCCGGGCCTCGACCGTCCCCGTCACGACGAGGCGCGTGGTGGGGCCGTCCGCCCGGAAATGGCCGCTGAGCGCGTGGATCGCAGGCAGGCCGAAATCGGCGGCGAGGGCGGCGCATTCCTCCGGCGTCGCCTCGACGGTGTAGCCGTCCGGCCCCTGGCGGAGGCGGTCGACGGGCACGCTGCGGGACAGCGGGGAGGAGCCGGGAGGAAAGGTTCTGTCGGCGCTCATGCGGGTCTCCCGTACTGGGCCGGATCGGGAAAGAGGGCGGCGCCGCCGAGGATGCCGTCGAGATCGATCCGGGCAAGGCCGGCGGCGGCGGCGAGGACGTAGGCCGCGAGCGCCTCCGCACCGTCCTCCTCGCGGCCGAGCACGTTGCGCGCGAGGGCGAGCGCCAGGGCGGGCGTGTCGCCGGCCTCGATCGCTCCCTGATAGCCGGAGGCGCGCCCGTAGAAGGCGGCGCCGAGCTTCTTCATGCGCTTGGGCACGCCGACGTCGCCGACGCCGAGCTCCCGCAGCGAGGCGTCGAACTGGAGGAAGACCGAGTTCACGAGGTCCTGGGCGATGTCCGGCCCAGGCGACGGCAGGGTGTTGAGCCGCCGCAGCAGCAGGATCGCGTGGAGCGTCAGCGACTCGAAGCGGCCCTCCACGGTGTCCGGCACCCCGAGCGCCGTGTAGAGGCCGGGCTGGCGGGAGGCCTCGCTGAGGCGCAGGTGCAGCGCCTCGATCACCCGGCGGCGATCGCCGTTGCGTCGGAAGAAGGCGCCTAGCATCCCGTCCACCGGTTGCGCTGGAGGTGTGGCCGCGCTTGCCTTGTCAAAGCCATAACCCCGCGGTACGGCACCCAACGGTCAAGGTGCAAGTGGCTTCCGGTCGTCCCGGCCGGCAGTGCACACGCGGCTGATTTCGCAACAAGATCAAGGGGGGCCGATGTCGCGCCGTCTCGTCTCGTCGCTCGCTCGCGCGGCCATCATCGGCCTTCTCGGCGGCGCCGTCTCCGGCTGCATCGGCGAGGATCTCCGCCACGGCTACCAGATCGATCAGGCGGCGCTCGCCGCCGTGAAGCCGGGCATGAGCCCGGAGCAGGTGCTCCAGACGCTCGGCACGCCCTCCACCGTCTCCACGGTCGGCAACAAGAGCTGGTACTACATCTCGCAGAACACCCGCCGCACGGTGATGTTCATGGGCGAGAGCGTCGAGGACCAGAAGGTCGTCGCCGTCTACTTCACCCCCGGCTTCAAGGTGGAGCGCGTGGCCCTCTATGGGCTGCAGGACGGGCGCGTGTTCGACTTCATCGAGCGCACCACCCCGACGAGCGGCCAGGATCGCGCCTTCCTCAGCCAGCTCTTCCGGGGTCTCACCCGCTACGAGCCCTTCGGCAGCGGCAGCGGCACCAGCGTGGTGCCCGGCGCCCAGCGCGGCCTCTAGAGCGCTTTCCGACGAAGCGGACACCGGTTCCGTCGCAGGAAAGCAGAGCATTGGCCCGACGTGGTCGGGCCAATGCTCTAGCCCGGCACCGGAACGAGCGCCCCGGCGATGTCGTCCGGGCGCTCGAACAGGTGGTCGGGCGCCAAGGCGGCGAGCGCCTCCCGGCGCGTGTAGCCCCACACCGCCGCCCCGAACGCGCAGCCGGCCCGTCGCGCCGCGTCATGATCGCGCGTCTCGTCGCCGACCGCGAGGACACGATCCGCGGGCAGTCCGCTCGCGCGGATCAACCGGCGGAGCCGGCCCGCCTTCCCGGACAGCGACGTGCCGCAGGCGAAGCGCTCGATGCGGGCGGCGTTGGGGCCGAGAACCGCGCGCACCGTCGCCTCGGCGTTCGAGCTGAGGACGAACAGGCGGATGCCGCGCTCGTCCAGCGCCTTCAGCATCGCGCCGACGCCCGAAAAGAGCGGGATCGAAGCCGCGTCGCGGGCGGCGAGCCAGCGCATGTGCCGGGCAACGAGGGGCAGCTTCCAGGTCGGGATGCCGAGATGCGCGACGATCTCGCGGGCGGACAGCCGCCGGAGCCCGTCCTCCTCGCCGGCCTCGACCCGGCGGAAGCCGTAGCGGTCCGCGACGCCGTTGAGGACGCCGCGGAACCACGGATAGGAATCGGCCAGCGTGCCGTCGAAGTCGAGGACGACGAGGCGGATGCCCGAGCCGTCCTCGGCGTTCGCCCGGGTCAGGCGGCCCTGTCCGTCAGGGCCGGATAGTCGACGTAGCCTTCGGGGCCCTGGCTGTACCACGTCGCCTGCACGTCCTTGTTGAGCGGCGCGCCCTCGCGCAGACGCTGCGGCAGGTCCGGGTTGGCGATGAAGGTGCGGCCGAAGGCGACGGCGTCGGCCTTGCCCTCGTCGAGCACCGCCTGGGCGCTGGCGCCGTCGTAGTCGGAGTTCAGCACCAGCGGGCCGGCGAAGGCACGCTTCACCACGGGCGCCACCGGCGGATGGTTCGGCTTGCCGAAGGTGCCGTCAGGGCCGGGCTCGCGCATCTCGAGGAAGGCGATGCCGATCTCGGAGAGCTTCGCGGCGGCGGCGCCGAACAGCGCGTCGGGATCGGAATCATCGACGCCCTGGATCGCGCCGTTCGGCGAGAGCCGCACCGCCGTACGGTCCTTGCCGACCACGCCCGCCACCGCCCGCGTCACCTCGTCGAGCAGCCGCACCCGGTTCTCGATGGAGCCGCCGTAGCGGTCGGTGCGGTGGTTGACGCCGTCACGCAGGAACTGGTCGATCAGGTAGCCGTTCGCGGCGTGGATCTGGACGCCGTCGAAGCCGGCCGCGCGGGCGTTGCCGGCGGCGCGCTCGTAATCGGCGAGAAGCCGCGGGATCTCGTCGAGCTCCAGGGCACGCGCCTCGGCGTAGGGCTGCTTGCCCTTGTAGGTGTGCGCGGCGTCCGGGGCCGTGGTGGCCGAGGAGGAGACGGGCTTGGCGCCGCCGAGGAAGTCCGGATGGACCACCCGGCCCATGTGCCAGAGCTGCGCGAAGATGCGTCCTCCCGCGTCGTGCACCGCCTTCACCACGGGCCGCCACGCATCGACCTGCCGGTCCGACCACAGACCCGGCGCGTAGGGCCAGCCGAGGCCCTCCTGCGTGATGCCGGTGGCCTCGCTGAGGATCAGGCCGGCCCCGGCGCGCTGCGCGTAGTACTCGGCCATGATCGGCGCCGGCACGTGCTCGCTTGTGGCGCGGCCGCGGGTCAGGGGGGCCATGAGGATGCGGTTCGGCGCCTCGATGGCACCGAGGCGGATCGGGTCGAAGAGTGACGGCATCGTCGGTCTCGTGTCTGATGAGAGGCGGCGCCGGGGCCGCCGGGAGTGGCCTTCAGGTGGGCCGGCGCCGCGCCGTCGCCAGAGGTTTAGAACCCGCCCGGCTCGCGCATGTGCGCGGACGCACACGCCGGCATCGGACCTAGGGCGAACCGGCGGGCCGGGGCGGCGGGGCCGGCTCGTCGTCGGGCGCCCGCAGGCGGTAGCCGACCCCGGTCTCCGTGAGCAGGATGCGCGGCCGCTCGGGATCGACCTCCAGCTTCTGCCGGAGCTGGCGCATGTAGACGCGCAGGTATTGCGGGTCGGACGAGGTCGAGACCTCGTGCATGAGCTGTGCGTGGGTCAGCACCTTGCCGGCGTGGAGCACCAGAGCCTTCAGGAAGTCGTACTCCCGCGGCGTCAGCTTCACGTCCGTTCCGTCGACCCGCACGATCCGGCGGACGAGATCGACGCTGAGCCCGTCGACGCGGAAGACCGGCCGCTCGCCCTTCACCGCGAGCTGATGCCGGAGCGCGGCGCGCAGCCTGGCGAGAAGCTCGGCCATGCCGAACGGCTTGGTGACGTAGTCGTCCGCCCCGAGATCGAGCGCCTCGACCTTGCCGGACTCGTCGTCCCGGCTCGACAGCACCACCACCGGCAGGGCGGGATGGCGCGCGCGGATCGCCCGGAGCAGGTCGTGGCCGCGCATGTCGGGCAGGCCGAGATCGAGGATGACGAGATCGGCCTTCTGGCGCCCGAGGAGCTGGACGGCCGTTCGGCCGTCGGGTGCCTCGAGGATCGCGTAGCCCTGCGTGGAGAGCCCCGTCCGCAGGAGCCTGCGGATCGGCGGCTCGTCATCGATGATCAGGACGGTCGGGCTCATGCGGCGATGTCTCGCGGCGGGCTTCCGGCGGGAACCGGCAGGGTGATCACGAAGCGCGCCCCTTGCCGGTCGGTCCGGTTGCCGGCGGTGACGGTGCCCCCCATCGCCTCGACGAAGCCGCGGGCGATGGCGAGGCCGAGGCCGGTGCCGGCGCGGACCCGGTCCCCTTTACGGGCTCGGTAGAACTTGTCGAACAGCCGCTCGGCATCCTCCTCCGCGATGCCGTCGCCCTCGTCCAGGACCTCGAGGCGCACCTGCCGCCCGTCGCGACGCGCCCGCACGGTCACGGTCGAGCCTTCGGGAGCGTACTTGGCGGCGTTGTCGAGGAGGTTGACGAGCACCTGCTCGAACAGGACCGGATCGAGCCGCAGCACCGGCAGGTCCGGCTCGACCTCGACCCGGGCGCGGTGGCCGGCGAGCACCTTGTCGACCCGGCGCAGCGCCGTGTCGACGATCTCGGAGACGTCCTGGCCGGCGAGGTTCGGCGCGACGGCGCCCGCCTCCAGGCGGGTCATGTCGAGGAGGTTGGCGATGAAGCGGTTCAGCCGCTCCGATTCCTCGATGATCGTCGCCAGCAGGTCCGCCTTCGCGTCGGGCGGGAGCATGGCGTCGAGGTCGCGCAGGGTGCTCGCCGCCCCGAGCACGGCGGCGAGCGGAGTGCGCAGGTCGTGGCTGATCGAGGTGAGGAGCGCCTGCCGCAGGCGGTCGGTCTCGGCCGCCCGTTCGGCCCTGTCGAGATCCTCGACGAGGCGGAACCGCTCGACGGCGAGCGCGCCCATGTCGGCGAGCGCGTCGAGGAGGCGCCGGCCTTCCGGCGTCAGGATCGGGCCGGTCCCGTCCGCGTCGAGCCCGATCACCCCGATCGTCCCCCGGCCGGTGCGCATCGGCAGGAACAGGCGCGGGGCGCCGGGCAGGGTGTCGGCCCCTCGCCCGGCCGGGCGGTCGTTGTCGAAGGCCCATTGGGCGGCGGCTAGGTCGGCCTGGTCGAGCCTGTCCTCGGGCGGATAGCCCGCGCGGACGACGATGCCCCCCTCCCCCGGCAGAAGGACGACGACGCGGACCTTCAGCATCGCCGCGACCTGCGCGGAGGTCGCCCAGAGCACGTCGTCGAGCGTGGCGCAGGCGGCGAGCTTCCGCGAGAACCCGTAGAGCCGCTCCGTGGACCGGGCGCGGTCCTGGGCGACGACGGCCACCGCCCGCGACCGGGCGGCGAGGTTCGAGACCAGCACGGCGACGAGGGTGAAGAGCAGGAAGGCCGCGACGTTGGTCGGGTCGGCGATGGTGAAGGTATAGATCGGCGGCAGGAAGAAGAAGTTGTAGGCGAGCGAGGCCAGCACCACCGCGAGGAGCGACGGCCCGAGCCCGTAGCGGACCGCCACCGCCACCACCGCGGTGAGCAGGACGAGGTCGGCGTTCTCGACGCCGGCATGGGGTTCGAGCAGCAGGGCGAGCCCCAGGGCCGCCGCCGTCGCCAGCCCCGCGAGCCCGTATGGGCGCAGGCCGATGGAGGCGCGGGGCGGCGCCGTGACGACCGACCGCCGCGCGCTCGCTGCGGCGGGCTCCGCCTCGCCCGGCACCACGTGGACGCCGATGTTGCCGCTGCGCCGGACGAGATCGTGCACCACCGAGCCGTTGACGAGCTCGAAGGCCCAGGAGCGCGTCGCCTTGCCAACGACGATGTGGTTCACGTTGGCCGAGCGGGCATAGGCCAGGACGTCGTCGGCGATGTGCCGCCCGCCGGGATGGGTGACGGCGTCGCCGCCGAGCCGGTCGGCGAGGCGCAGGGCCTCCGCGATGCGGTCCCGCTGCGCCTCGCTCAGCGCAGCGCTGCGCGGGCCCTCGATGGTCAGCGCCGTCCAGGGCGCGTGCAGGCGGTCCGCGAGGCGCTTGGCGTAGCGGACGAGACCAGCCGAGCGCGGATTCTCGTCCACGCAGACCAGCACCCGCTCGCCGGCCGCCCAGGGGCCGGCAATGGCGTTCGCCCGCATGTGGCTGAGCAGCTCGTCGTCGACCCGGTCGGCGGTCCGCCGCAGGGCGAGCTCGCGCAGGGCCGTGAGGTTGCCGCGGGAGAAGTAGTGGCGCAGCGCCCGCTCGGCGTTCTCCGGAACGTAGACCTTGCCGGCCTTCAGGCGCTCGATCAGGTCGTCCGGGTTGAGATCGACCACCTCGATGTCGTCGGCCCGGTCGAGCACCCCGTCCGGCACCGTCTCGCGCACGCGGATGCGGGTGATGGAGGCGACGACGTCGTTGAGGCTCTCGACGTGCTGGATGTTCAGCGTCGTCAGGACGTCGATGCCGGCGTCGAGCAGTTCCTCGACGTCCTGGTAGCGCTTCGCGTGGCGCGAGCCCGGGGCGTTGGTGTGGGCGAGCTCGTCCACCAGCGCCAGGGCGGGGCGGCGGGCGAGCAGCGCGTCGAGATCCATCTCCTGGAGGACAGTCCCCCCGTAGGCCACCGGCCGGCGCGGGATCACCTCGAAGCCGTCGAGCAGCGCCTCGGTCTCGGCGCGACCGTGCGTCTCGACCACGCCGACCACCGCGTCGGTGCCGGCCTTCAGCCGGGCGCGGCCGATGGTGAGCATCTCGTAGGTCTTGCCGACCCCCGGCGCGGCGCCGAGGAAAACCTTGAGACGGCCGCGCCTCCGCTCCTCCCGGCGCGCCGCATCCAGCAGCGCCTCGGGCGACGGTCGGCTGGGGTCGCGGCCGGTCTCGGGCAATGGCGCTCCTCGACGCTCAGCGGCGGGCGATCTCGTCCAGGGCGAGGTTGAGCGCCAGGACGTTGACGCGGGGCTCGCCGATCAGGCCCAGGGTGCGCCCTTCGATCCGGGACGTCACCAGCGCGCGCACCCTGTCCTCCGGCAGATTCCGCGCCTTGGCAACTCGCGGCACCTGGAACAGGGCAGCCTCCGGCGAGATGTCGGGGTCAAGGCCCGAGCCGCTCGCCGTGACGAGGTCGACCGGCACCGGCACGCCGGGCCGCTCAGCCTTGAGGGCATCGAGGTCGCCCTTCACCCGCTCGGCCAAGGCCGCGCTGGTCGGGCCGAGGTTGGAGCCGGCGGAGTTCGAGGCGTTGTAGGGGGACGGCACAGTCTTCGAGGCGTCCGCCGGGTCGGCCGCCGTCGTCGCCGAGGGGCGGCCGTGAAAGCTGCCCTCGCCAGTGAAGGACTGCCCGATCAGGGCCGAGCCGACGATCCTGCCGTCGCGCTCGACGGGGCTCCCGGCGGCCTTCCCCGGAAAGATCGCCCCGGCGAGGCCGGTGACGGCCAGGGGATAGGCGAGCCCGGTGATCGCCGTCAGGGCGACGAGCAGGACCAGGGCGGGACGAAGCTGGTTGAGCATGAGAGGTCTCCTTCGGACCTTCGTTCAGGCGAGGTGGAGCGCGCTGACGGCCATGTCGATCGCCTTGATGCCCACGAAGGGCACCAGGACGCCGCCGAGGCCGTAGACGAGCAGGTTCCGGCGCAGCAGCGCGGCGGCGCCGACCGCCCGGTAGGTCACGCCGCGCAGCGCCAGCGGGATCAGCGCCACGATGATCAGGGCGTTGAAGATGATCGCCGAGAGGATCGCGCTCTGCGGCGAGGCCAGCCCCATGACGTTGAGCGCCTGAAGCTGCGGGTAGAGCGTCAGGAACATCGCCGGAAGAATCGCGAAGTACTTCGCCACGTCGTTGGCGATGGAGAAGGTGGTCAGCGCCCCGCGCGTCATCAGAAGCTGCTTGCCGATGCCGACGATCTCGATGAGCTTGGTCGGGTCGGAATCGAGGTCGACCATGTTGCCGGCCTCGCGGGCGGCGACCGTGCCGGTGTTCATGGCCACGCCCACGTCGGCCTGAGCCAGGGCCGGCGCGTCGTTGGTGCCGTCGCCGCACATGGCGACGAGCTTGCCCTCCGCCTGCTCCCTGCGGATCAGGGCGAGCTTGTCCTCGGGGGTGGCCTGGGCGAGGAAGTCGTCGACGCCGGCCTCCGCCGCGATGGCGGCCGCGGTGACGGGGTTGTCGCCGGTGATCATCACCGTGCGAATGCCCATGCGGCGCAGCTCCGCGAAGCGCTCGCGGATACCGCCCTTCACGATGTCCTTGAGATGCACGACGCCGAGGAGGCGCCCGTCGCGGGCCACCGCCAGCGGGGTGCCGCCGGCCTTGGCGGTCTCCTCCGCGATCGCGCGGACCTGGTCCACGACCTCGGTCTCCGCGGCCGGGTGATAGGCCAGAGCGGCGCTCGATCCGCGCTGCGCCATCGGCTGCGCGGACACGGCGGCGATCACCGCCTCCACGGCGCCCTTGCGGATGGAGGCGCCGTCGAGATCGACGCCCGACATCCGCGACTGCGCGGTGAAGGGCACGAAGGTGGCGTCGAGCCCGGCCATGTCGCGGGCGCGGATCCCGTAGCGCTCCTTGGCCAGCACCACGATGGAGCGGCCTTCCGGGGTCTCGTCGGCGAGGGAGGCGAGCTGCGCGGCATCGGCGAGCTCCTGCTCGGAGACGCCGCGCACCGGCCGGAACTCGGTCGCCTGGCGGTTGCCCAGCGTGATGGTGCCGGTCTTGTCGAGGAGCAGCGTGTCGACGTCGCCCGCCGCCTCGACGGCGCGTCCGGACATGGCGAGCACGTTGAAGCGCACCAGACGGTCCATGCCGGCGATGCCGATGGCGGAGAGCAGCGCGCCGATGGTCGTGGGGATCAGCGTCACGAACAGCGCCACCAGCACGATCACCGGGATCGCGCCGCCAGCATAGCTCGCGAAGCTCGGGATCGAGGCCACGGCGAACACGAACACGAGGGTCAGCCCGGCGAGCAGGATGTTCAGCGCGATCTCGTTGGGCGTCTTCTGGCGCGCGGCGCCCTCCACGAGGGCGATCATGCGGTCGACGAAGGTCGAGCCGGCCGCCGCGGTGATGCGGACCTTGATCGCGTCCGAGAGGACCTGCGTGCCGCCCGTGACCGCCGAGCGGTCGCCGCCGGACTCGCGGATGACGGGCGCCGACTCGCCGGTGATGGCGGCCTCGTTGACCGAGGCGACCCCCTCGACGACCTCGCCGTCGGAGGGGATGAGGTCGCCGGCCTCGACCAGCACGAGGTCGCCGACCTTGAGGCTCGTGCCCGGCACCGTCTCGTAGTCCCGTCCGGGACCGGTGAGGCGCTTGGCCGTCATCTCGGTGCGGGTGCGGCGCAGGCTCTCGGCCTGGGCCTTGCCGCGCCCTTCGGCGAGCGCCTCGGCGAAGTTCGCGAAGAGGAGGGTGAACCAGAGCCAGAGGATGATCTGGCCGGAGAAGAGCAGGTCGGTGCCGCCGGCGAGCGCGTCGCGGGCGAAGAGGATGGTGGTCAGCACCGCCACGACCTCGACCACGAACATGACCGGGTTCCGGATCATCGCGCGGGGATCGAGCTTCCTGAAGGCGCCGAGGAAGGCGGGGCCGACGAGGGCCGCGCTGAACAGGGACTGGTTCTGACGGGACATGGGTGGTTGCGTCCGAAGGGAGGCGGGGAAGCCCGGCGCCGTGCGCCGGGCCGGTCCGGTTCAGGGGGCGACCGTCGCGACGGCCGCCGCGAGGGCGAGGCCGCCGAGCAGGGCGACGGCAAGGATCGCCAGCACGAGGTCGGAGCCCCGCGGCGGCGGCGGCTCGGCCCGGTCCCGCCGCTGCGGCGGCCGATGGAAGGCGAGGTGGTGGCGCGGCACGCGCCGGTAGAGGTTCGCCCGGGCCATCTCAGCCTCCGGTCGCGAAGGTCTGGCCCGCCACCGCGGCGAAGTGCTCGACGATCGGGCCCAGCGCCAGCGAGGGGAAGAAGGTCAGGCCGCCGATGATCAGCACCACGCCGACGAGGAGGCCGACGAACAGGCCGCCATGGGTCGGGAAGGTGCCCGAGGAGGCGGGGACCGTCTTCTTGGCGGCGAGCGAGCCGGCGATGGCCAGCGCCGGGATCTTGATGAAGAAGCGCCCCACCAGCATCGCGACCGCGAGCGTCGTGTTGTAGAAGAGCGTGTTGGCCGTCAGCCCGCCGAAGGCCGAGCCGTTGTTGGCCGCCGCCGAGGTGTAGGCGTAGAGGATCTCCGAGAAGCCGTGCGGTCCGGCATTGGCGGGGCCGGCGAGCCCCGCGGGCAGCACGGTGGCGAGCGCCGTGAAGCCCAGCATCGCCAGCGGCAGGCAGAGGATGCCGAGCATGGCCATCTTCACCTCCTTCGCCTCGATCTTCTTGCCGAGATACTCGGGCGTGCGCCCGACCATCAGGCCGGCCACGAAGATCGCCACGATGACGAAGATCAGCATCCCGTAGAGGCCGGCGCCGACGCCGCCGACGATGACCTCGCCGAGCTGCATGTTGACGAGCGGCACCAGCCCGCCCAGCGCCGTGAAGGAGTCGTGCATGGCGTTCACCGCGCCGCAGGAGGCGGCGGTGGTGACGACGGCGAAGAGCGCGGACGCCGCGATGCCGAAGCGGGTCTCCTTGCCCTCCATGTTGCCGCCGGAGAGGCCGAGATTCGAGAGCACGCCGCCGGCGCTGGCCTCGGCCCAGTAGGTGACGGCGACGCCGACCAGGAACAGCACGCCCATCGCGGCGAGGATCGCCCATCCCTGACGCTCGTCGCCGACCATGCGGCCGAAGACGTTGGTGAAGGCCGCTCCGATCGCGAAGATCGTGACCATCTGCACGAAGTTCGCCAGCGCCGTGGGGTTCTCGAAGGGATGGGCGGCGTTGGCGTTGAAGAAGCCGCCGCCGTTGGTGCCGAGCATCTTGATGGCGACCTGGCTCGCCACGGGCCCGACCGCGATGGTCTGCTTGCCCCCCTCCAGCGTCGTCGCCTCGATGGAGGGCGCGAGCGTCTGCGGCATGCCTTGCGAGACGTAGAACAGGGCGAGGACGACGCAGAGCGGCAGCAGCACGTAGAGGGTGGCGCGGGTCGTATCGACCCAGAACGAGCCGAGCGTCCGCGTCGAGGCGCGGGAAAAGCCCCGGATCAGCGCCACGGCGACCGCTATGCCGGAGGCCGCCGACACGAAGTTCTGGTGGGTCAGCCCGAGCATCTGCGAGAGGTAGGAGAGCGTGGTCTCGCCGCCGTAGGACTGCCAGTTCGTGTTGGTGACGAAGCTCGTGGAGGTGTTGAAGGCAAGGTCTGGCGCCACCGCGGCCTGCTCGGCCGGGTTCAGTGGCAGCCCCGCCTGCAGGCGCAGGATCGCGTAGAGCAGGACGAAGCCCGCCGCGTTGAACAGCACCATCGCTCCGGCGTAGCCGAGCCAGGTCTGCTCCTGGCGGGCGTCGATGCCGGCGATGCGGTAGAGGCCGCGCTCGAAGGGGCCGAGCACGGGCGTGAGGAGGGTGCGCTCGCCCTCGAAGACGCGGGTCATGTAGGCCCCGAGGGGCTTCACGAGCGCCAGCACGACCGCGCAGTAGAGCGCGATCTGGATCCAGCCGTTGGGAGTCATGGGAGGAGGGTCCGTCAGGGCCGCTCAGAACCGCTCGGGGCGGACGAGGGCGTAGGTGAGGTAGACGAGGAGGCCGGCAGTCACGAGGGCGCCGAGAACGAGGTCGAAGGTCATGACGGCCTCCCTCAGAGACGCTCGCAGAGCGGCCCGTAGCCGGCGGCGAGAGCGAAGAAGGCGAGCCCTCCGGCGAGGAACACGATGTCGAGCATGGTCGTCCGTATCCGTTCGGCCGGCCGGACGCGGACGCTCCGCGACCGGCCTCGGCCAGCCCGGAATCTGGGCCCGAACCGCGTTAGGGTTCGAGAGGGAGAGGACGGCGATCCCATAAGGATCGCATGAGGATCGAGCCGGAAGGGGCGGCCAGCGGGCGGGCCCCGAAACGGCGACGGGGCCGCCGCTCGAAAGCGACGGCCCCGTTCAGGCGCGAGGATGCGGGAAGCGCTGCGCGCTCAGAGGTGCGCCAGCACCGCCAGCAGCAGCAGGGCGATGATGTTGGTGATCTTGATCGCCGGGTTCACGGCGGGGCCGGCGGTGTCTTTGTAGGGGTCGCCGACGGTGTCGCCGGTGACGGCCGCCTTGTGGGCGTCCGAGCCCTTGCCGCCGTGGTGACCGTCCTCGATGTACTTCTTGGCGTTGTCCCAGGCGCCGCCGCCGGAGGTCATCGAGATCGCGACGTAGAGGCCGGTGAGGATGACGCCGAGAAGGCTGGCGCCGACCGTCGCGAAGGCCTGGCTCTTGCCCGCGATCGCCTGGATCACGAAGAACAGCACGATCGGCGACAGCACCGGCAGGAGCGAGGGAACGATCATCTCCTTGATCGCCGCCCGGGTCAGCATGTCGACGGCCCGGCCGTAATCCGGCCGGTCGGTGCCCTGCATGATGCCGGGCTTCTCGCGGAACTGCCGGCGGACCTCCTCGACCACCGCGCCCGCCGCGCGGCCGACCGCCGTCATGGCGATGCCCGCGAACAGGAACGGGATCAGGCCGCCGAGCAGGAGGCCGACGACGACGTAGGGGTTCGAGAGCGAGAAATCGACGCTGACGCCCTGGAAGAAGCGGTACTGCGTCGGGCTGGCATTGGCGATGAAGTAGTTCAGGTCCGAGGTGTAGGCGGCGAACAGCACCAGGGCGCCGAGGCCGGCGGAGCCGATCGCGTAGCCCTTCGTCACCGCCTTGGTGGTGTTGCCGACGGCGTCGAGCGCGTCCGTCGACTTGCGCACGTCGGAGGGCAGGCCGGACATCTCGGCGATGCCGCCGGCATTGTCGGTGACGGGGCCGAAGGCGTCGAGCGCCACGATGAAGCCCGCCAGCGCCAGCATGGCGGTCACCGCCACCGCGATGCCGAACAGGCCGGCGAGCGCGTAGGTCGCGATGATGCCGCCGACGATGACGATCGCCGGCAGCGCCGTGGATTCCAGCGAGATCGCCAGACCCTGGATGACGTTGGTGCCGTGGCCCGTCACCGAGGCCGTGGCGATCGACTTCACCGGGCGGAAGTTGGTGCCGGTGTAGTACTCGGTGATGACGACGATGAGCGCGGTGATGGCGAGCCCGATCACCGCGCAGCCGAACAGGCCGCCGGAGGTGAAGCTCGCTCCGGTGCTGGTCTGGAAGGTGGTCGAGAAGCCGCCGAGCAGCGTCAGGTTGATGACGGCGATGGCCGCGACCGAGAGGACGCCGGCCGCGATCAGCCCCTTGTAGAGCGCGCCCATGATCGACTGGTTCTCCCCGAGCCGCACCGCGAAGGTGCCGGCGATCGAGGTGAGGATGCAGGCCGCGCCGATGGCGAGGGGGTAGAGCATCAGCGACTCGAGGACGTTGCGGCCGCCGACGTCGGTCTGCCCGGCGAAGAAGATCGCCGCGAGCACCATGGTGGCGACGACGGTGACGGCGTAGGTCTCGAAGAGGTCGGCGGCCATGCCGGCGCAGTCGCCGACGTTGTCGCCCACGTTGTCGGCGATGGTGGCGGGGTTGCGCGGATCGTCCTCCGGGATGCCGGCCTCGACCTTGCCGACGAGGTCGCCGCCGACATCGGCGCCCTTGGTGAAGATGCCGCCGCCGAGGCGGGCGAAGATCGAGATCAGCGAGGCGCCGAAGCCCAGCGCCACCAGGGCGTCGATGACCTCGCGGCTCGCGGGCGAGAGGCCGGCGAAGCGGGTGAGGTAGGCGTAGTAGATCGCGACCCCGAGGAGCGCGAGGCCGGCGACCAGCATGCCGGTGACGGCGCCGGACTTGAAGGCCACGTCGAGGCCGCCGCCGAGCGAGCTCGCCGCGGCCTGCGCCGTGCGGACGTTGGCGCGCACCGAGACGTTCATGCCGATGAAGCCCGCGACGCCCGAGAGCACCGCGCCGATCAGGAAGCCGACCGCGACCTTGAGACCGAGGAAGTAGGCCAGCGCCACGAACAGGATCACGCCGACGACGGCGATGGTGGCGTATTGCCGGCGGAGATAGGCCTGCGCGCCCTCGGCGATCGCCCCGGCGATCTCCTGCATGCGCTGTGTCCCGGCGTCGCGTCTCATCACGTCGTTGATCGTGACGATTCCGTAGGCGACGGCGCAGAGCCCGCCCAGGATGATCAGCAGCAATGCGGTCATTCTACCGTCCTTGGCTGTGTGGCTTGGGGCATGGATCGGGGGCCGGTCGGGCCGGTCTTATGGCGTTGTCCCCGATTCAGCATTCCTCCCTGGATATGCCTGCCTTTGGTGCCAAACTTCACCGCCTTAAGCAAACAGCCAAAAGCAGGATGGAAATAATACGGTTCGTATCTCTTCCGATGACGATCGGGCATCGTCGAGCGCGAACGATCCCGCTCAGCCGGCGGCCAGCGCCGGCCCCTCCTGCCGAAGCGACAGGCGGATCAGTTCCTGCGCGACCCATTGCGTGGGACGGCTGCGGCCGAGCACGGTGACGACGAAGTCCTGAGGCGTGGAGCGGATCACCAGAGCCTCGACACTGCCGATCTGGGGGATGCTGACCACGAGCTCCTCGCCGAGTTCCGGAGTGGTGGCCGAACGCAGCCGGATGCCGTCTACGGAGATGTCCTCGGTCACAGCGTAGAAGTCGCTGCGGTCCCGGCCCCAGCACAGGGCCGGGAGGATGATCCGGTAGCGTTGACTCTTGCGTTTCTCGATCATCGCGGCCGCTCTTCGCCCCCGCGGAGAGTTGCAGCCCGGACCTTGCGGCTGCACCAGCGAAATCCATAAAATGCGATCCGATGACGCTGCGGCCGCAGGGCGACGGCTTTCGCGGATGCTGCACCCCTTGCGCCCAGCGGCGGCTCGGGATTTCCGGAGGCCGAGCCTTACGAACAATCAGAAGTGTTCGAAGGCCCTGCGGGCGAAGCCGCGCGCGTTTCCGGATAGATCGATGAATTCGGGGGCCACCTGTCCGTCTGCAACCTGTCCGATCATTGTGATATCGACGCCGAGGACACAGGCCTCGGCTTCGATGGCCGGCCAATCCGCCTCCGGGATACAGAAAATCAGCTCGTAATCGTCGCCGCCGCAGAGAATCGTCTCGATCAACCCTTCATTAACCATGACCGCATGTCGCGCTGCGGAAGAATGCGGGATGCGACGCGCGTCCACGCGCGCCGTCGTCCCGCCACCCAGCATCTTGCCGAGATCGCCGACGAGCCCGTCCGAGACGTCCATCGCGGCGGTGGCGTGGCGGCGCAGGAGCCCGGCCAGCGCCGTGCGCGGGCGCGGATGCAGGTAGCGGTCGGCGAGATGCGCCCGCTCGCCGTCGGACAGCGCGGTTGCCCAGGCGGCGCCGGGATCGAGGCGCAGGGCGAGCCCCAGGGCCGCGTCGCCGATGGTGCCGCTCACGCAGATCAGGTCGCCCGGCCGCGCGGTCTGGCGGCGCACGATGCCGCCCGACGGCACCTCACCGAAGGCGGTGACGCCGATGAGCAACGGGCCGTCCGTGCGCACGGTGTCGCCGCCGAGAAGCGGGCAACCGAGCGCGCGGCTCGCCTCTCCGAGCCCCTCGGCGAAACCGGCCAGCCAGGCCTCGGTCCAATCGGAGGGCAGTGCGAGGGTCAGCAGGAAGCCGCGCGGGTCGGCACCCTTGGCGGCGATGTCCGAGAGGTTCACGCCGAGCGCCTTGCGGGCGATGGAGGCCGGGGGATCATCGGGAAAGAAGTGCATGCCGGCGACGATCGCGTCCGTCGTCACCACGAGGTCGTGGCCCGGCGTCGGCGCCAGGCTGGCGGCGTCGTCGCGCAGGCCCTCGGCGCCCTCCCCCGCGAGCGGCGCGAAGTAGCGGGCGATGAGCGCTTCCTCGCCCGGACGCCCCGGCCCGCTCACCCCTGCTTCGACCGTTCCGGAAGGGCGAGCTCGGCGGCGCGGGTGCCGCGGGCGACCTTGTCGAGAACCGCGTTGATAAGGCCCGGCTCATCGCCATCGTAGAAGGAATGGGCGACGTCGACATAGGCGGAGATCGCCGAGCGCGCCGGCACGTCGCGGCGGAACATCAGCTCGTAGGTGCCCGCCCGCATAATCGCGCGCAGCACCGACTCGATACGCCGCAGGGGCCAGCCCTGGGCGAGCGCGCCGTCGACCGTCACGTCGATCGCCCGCTGCTCCTCGACCACGCCCCGGAGCAGGTCGCGGAAGAAGGCCCCCTCGGCCGGCGGATGGAGGATGCCCTCGACCTCCTGGCCGATCCAGAAGGCCTCGAACTCGGCCAGCGCGTCGAGGACGCCCTTGCCGGAGATCTCCATCTCGTAGAGCGCCTGGACCACCGCGAGGCGGGCTCCGGCGCGTTCGTCGAGCTTCGTCATCGCCTTCAGACCTCGACGCTCTGGCTGCCGTCGCGGCTCGAGGCGACGGCCGCGACCGCGGCTTCCGCCGCGCGCT
Organism: Methylobacterium jeotgali; assembly: GCF_022179345.1. Taxonomy (GTDB): domain Bacteria; phylum Pseudomonadota; class Alphaproteobacteria; order Rhizobiales; family Beijerinckiaceae; genus Methylobacterium; species Methylobacterium jeotgali. The sequence goes on from NZ_BPQR01000031.1 coordinate 40,290, forward strand.
TCAGCGCGAGCACGGAGAGCGCCGCCTCAGCCGCACCGCCGCCCTTGTTCATCTCCGCCACGCGGGCGCGGGCATGTGCCTGCGCCTCGTTCTCCACGGTGAGGATGCCGTTGCCGAGCGGCAGGCGCAGGGCCACCGACAGGTCCATCAGCGCCCGCGAGCTCTCCCCGGCCACGATGTCGTAATGCCCGGTCTCGCCGCGGATGACGCAGCCCAGCGCCACGGCGGCGTCGTAGGGCTCGCCGGCCCGCTCGGCGGCCTCGACCAGGATGGCGATGGTCGCCGGGATCTCGAGGGCACCGGGCACCGAGACCGTGAAGGCCTTCGCTCCGGCGGCGTCGATGGCGCCCTGCGCGCCGGCGAGCAGCTCGTCGGCGAGGTCGTCGTAGAAGCGGGCCTCGACGACGAGCACGCGGGCGCCCTTCAGGGAGGGCCCGACAGCCTTGTCGCGGCGGGGGGTGGGTGCGGTCGAGACCATGGCCTGCCTTCAGCCTCCGCCGATGCTGCGGCGCGGTGGGCGGCGAGCACTAGACCGAAGCGGAGCCTACCTCAAGCACCCGCCCGCGCGTCGGTCAGCCGGGCCGCGTAGCGGGCGATGAGATCGACCTCGATGTTGAGCCGGTCGCCCGTCCGGCGCTCGCCCCAAGTGGTGACGGCGAGCGTGTGAGGGATGAGGAGCACGCTGAAGAGGTCGTCCTCAACGCCGTTCACCGTGAGCGAGGTGCCGTCGAGGCAGACCGAGCCCTTCTCGGCGATGAAGGCGGCGAGGTCGCGGGGGGCGCGCAGCACGAAGCGCTCGCTCGGGCCCCAGTCGTTCTCCCGCTCGGTGACGGGCTCGCGGGCGACGATCTCGGCGAGCCCGTCGACATGGCCGGTGACGAGATGGCCGCCGAGTTCGTCGCCGATGCGCAGCGAGCGCTCCAGGTTGACCCGCCGCCCCGCCTGCCAGGCCCCGACGTTGGTGCGCGCCAGCGTCTCGGCGGCCGCATCGACCGCGAAGACGCAGCCCCCCTCGGCGGGCTCGACGGAGACGGCGGTGAGGCAGGGCCCGGAGCAGGCGATGGAGGCGCCGAGCAGGATGCCGGCGGGATCGTAGCCGCAGCGGATGGCGATGCGCCGCAGACGCGCGTCGCCCTCCACGGACAGCACGGTGCCGACATCGGAGACGAGGCCGGTGAACATCAGGACGCTCTCTCGTAGGTGGCGGCCCGGTCGGGGCCGAGGGTCTCGTCGTCGCAGACATGGAAGCCCGCGAGCCGCGCCGCCAGGGCCGGCCCTACCGCCGGAAGGCCGGGCTCGGCCAGCGTGCCGGGCCCGGTGATCAGCGTGCAGCGGTCGACGAGATCGGCCCCGGCCAGAGCCTCGGCGAGGCAGGGCCCGCCTTCGCTGCAGAGGCGCGTCAGCCCCCGTTCTCCGAGATGGGCGAGCGCGGCCGGCAGGTCGACGCGGCCATCCGGAGCGGTGGCCACGATCTCGACCTCGACGCCGAGGGCCGCGAGCGCCCGGCGGGCATGGACGGGGGCGCGGCGCGTCGTCAGAACGAGGGTCGGGACATCGTGCGCGGTGCGCGCCAGGGTGCTCGCCGGGCTGAGCCGCAGCTCGGAATCCAGCACGATCCGCAGGGGCGAGCGCGGCTCCAGTCCCGGCAGCCGAACGGTCAGGGCCGGATTGTCGGCCCGCGCCGTGCCGACGCCGATCAGGATCGCGTCGGCATGGGCGCGCCAGAGATGCACGCGCCCGTCCGCGAGGGGGCCGGTGATGCGCAGCCGCTCGCCGGGCGCGCCGGCGGCAAACCCGTCCCGCGTCCGCGCGAGCTTCAGCCAGAGCGCCGGGCGCCCCTTAGTGACGCGGGTGATGTGGCCGAGATGGTCGCGGGCAGCCTCCTGCGCCAGCAGCCCCGTCTCGACGGCGATTCCCGCCGCTTCGAGCAGGGCGTGGCCGCGGCCGGAGACCCGCGGATCGGGATCGCCCACCGCGCTCACCACGCGCGCAATGCCGGCGCGGACGATGGCGTCCGTGCAGGGCGGCGTGCGGCCCTGGTGCGAGCAGGGCTCGAGGGTGACGTAGAGGGTGGCGCCGCGCGCCGCCTCGCCGGCCATGGCAAGCGCCAGCGTCTCCGCATGCGGCCGGCCGCCGATCTCGGTCGCGGCGAGCCCGACGATCCGCTCGGCACCGGGCCCGCCCGCGACCACGACCGCGCCGACGGAGGGGTTCGGCCAGGTGCGGCCGAGGTTGCGCCGCCCTGCCGCCAGCGCGAGGCGCATGAAGCGGCGGTCTAGGACGCTCACCGGGAGCCCTTGGCCGCGCGCGCGAGTTCCGCGGGGCCGCCCTCTTCGGGGGCAGCGCGCTGAGTCTCGCCGAGGGTGCCGAGCAGCGTCTCGAAGTCCTTGGCCTCGCGGAAGTTCTTGTAGACGGAGGCGAAGCGGACATAGGCCACGTCGTCGACGGCCTTGAGCCCTTCCATCACCAGCTCGCCGATCGCCTCCGAGGCGATCTCGGCCTCGCCGCTGCTCTCGAGCTGCCGGGTGATGCCGCTCACGAGCCGCTCCACCCGCTCCGGGTCGACCGGGCGCTTGCGCAGGGCCACGTCGATGGAGCGTTGGAGCTTGTCGCGGTCGAAGGGCACGCGCTTGCCGGAGCGCTTGAGCACCGCGAGCTCGCGCAGCTGCACCCGCTCGAAGGTCGTGAAGCGTCCCGCGCAGTCCGGGCAGACGCGGCGGCGGCGGATCGAGCTTCCGTCCTCGCTCGGACGGGAATCCTTCACCTGCGTGTCCGAGCCGCCGCAGAAGGGGCACCGCATGGGGCGGACGCGCTCCTGATTCGTACCGCTGAAAAGAGAACGGCCGCGGAGCAGGTTGCCCGCGGCCGTTCTGTAGCGTCTCGGGGAGGCCAGCGGAAGCCGCCTCCCCCACACCCTCGCCGGGATGTCAGCCGTAGATCGGGAAGCGCTCGGTCAGCGCGTGGACGCGCTGCTTGACGCTCGCCTCGACGGCGGAGTCACCCTCCTCACCCTTGGCGGCGACGCCGTCCAGCACCTCGACGATGAAGCCGCCGATCTGCTTGAACTCGGCGACGCCGAAGCCGCGGGTGGTGCCGGCCGGGGTGCCGAGGCGGATGCCCGAGGTGACGGTCGGCTTCTGCGGGTCGAAGGGCACGCCGTTCTTGTTGCAGGTGATGTCCGCCCGCGAGAGGGCCGCCTCGGCCGCCTTGCCGGTGAGGCCCTTCTTCTGAAGGTCGACCAGCATCAGGTGGTTGTCGGTGCCGCCGGAGGTGATGTCGTAGCCGCCGGAGATCAGGGTGTCGGCGAGCGCCTTGGCGTTCTCGATGACCTGCTTGGCGTAGATCTTGAACTCGGGCTTCAGGGCCTCGCCGAAGGCCACCGCCTTGCCGGCGATGACATGCATGAGCGGGCCGCCCTGAAGGCCGGGGAAGATCGCGGAGTTGAACTTCTTGGCGAGCGCCTCGTCGTTCGTGAGGATCATGCCGCCGCGGGGGCCGCGGAGCGTCTTGTGGGTCGTCGTGGTGGCGACGTGCGCGTGCGGGAACGGCGAGGGATGCACGCCCGCCGCAACGAGGCCGGCGAAGTGGGCCATGTCGACGAAGAAGTAGGCGCCGACCGCATCGGCGATCTCACGGAACTTCGCGAAGTCCCAGTGGCGCGGGTAGCCCGAGCCGCCGGCGATGATGACCTTGGGCTTGTGCTCGTGGGCCAGGCGCTCGACCTGCTCCATGTCGATGCGCTGATCGTCCCGGCGCACGGTGTAGGAGACGGGCTTGAACCACTTGCCCGAGACGTTCGGGGGCGCGCCGTGGGTGAGGTGGCCGCCGGCAGCGAGGTCGAGACCCATGAAGGTGTCGCCGGGCTGCATCAGGGCCATGAACACGCCCTGGTTCGCCTGCGAGCCGGAGTTCGGCTGGACGTTGGCGAAGCCGCAGTTGAACAGGCGCTTGGCGCGCTCGATGGCGAGGTTCTCGGCCACGTCCACGAACTGGCAGCCGCCGTAGTAGCGCCGGCCCGGATAGCCCTCGGCGTACTTGTTGGTCAGCACCGAGCCCTGGGCCTCGAGCACCGCGCGGGAGACGATGTTCTCGGAGGCGATCAGCTCGATCTCGTGCTGCTGCCGGCCGAGCTCCTGCTCGATGGCGCGGGCGAGTTCAGGATCGGTCTGCGCGACGGACGCCTTGAAGAAGGTGTCCTGCACGGAATGGTCGGCAGCGGTACCGGCGCTCATGGTGGCCTCTATTCTGGTACGGGCTCGGCCCGTCGTCCGTTGGCGTTCACGGGTGGGCGTTGAAGCCGGGATTACTACACGCGGCCGCCTGCGAGGCCAAGCGTTGCAGAATTTGCCGTCCCGTTGAAAAAAATTCGGCAGCGCGGTGCTTTCCGACGTTTCGCGTCACCTTGCCGGCAGGCCGCGAGCGCCCTGCGAAACGACGAAGGCCGCCGTCCCGGGCGGGACGGCGGCCTCGTATCGCCGGGACGCGGTGAGGAAGGCTCAGTTGCCCTCGTCGCCGGGCTCGTAGACCTCGGGCATCGTGGACTGGGCGCTGGCGACGGGAGTCGGCGCCGAGATGGTCGAGGGCACGTTCACGCCGTCGCGCTTGTAGATGTCGTCGCGGAACTGCACGAGGCCGTCCGGGGTCGACCAGGCGGTGATGTAGGTCCAGTAGACCGGCACCGGGGTGCTGATGTTGGCGTCGACGCGCTTGCCGCTCTCGATCGCCTCCTCGACCTGCTGACGGCCCCAGCCGGGCGTGTCCTTGAGCAGCCAGGTGATGTACTCGCGCACGTTCTGCACGCGGACGCAGCCCGAGGAGATGAAGCGGAAGTCGTCGCCGAACACGCCCTTGGTGTTGGTGTCGTGCATGAACACCCCGTGCGGGTTGGGGATGTTGATGCGCACGATGCCCATGGAGTTGAAGTCGGCGCCCGAGTCCTGCCGGTAGGTGTAGCGGGTGCCCTCGTCCGAGAACCAGTTCACCGACTTCGGCGAGACCTCGCCGGCACCCGAGAGGATGCGGATCTTGTTGTCGGTGAGGTAGTTCGGGTCCTTCTGCATCTTGGGGATGAGGTCCTTCTTCACGATGGAAGCGGGGACCGTCCAGGTCGGGTTGAAGTTGATCTGCGTCGCCTTGGTATTCATGATCGGCGACTGGCGGTCGATCTTGCCAACGCCGGCCGCGTGCAGGGTCACGACCTGACCGTTCTCGACGGTCTGGACCAGGGCCGCGGGGATGTTGGTGATGACGAAGCGGTTGCCGAGGTTGCCCGAGTAGGAGCGCAGGCGCACCACGTTGATCTCGAGCTGGCGCAGCCGCACGTCGGCGGGCACATTCATGGCCTGCTGGGTGGCGGCGCTCATGGCGCCGGTCTGGCCGAGGCCGTGGCGGGCCTGGAAGCGCTTCACCGCGGCGGCGACGTAGGAATCGTAGACGCCGGAGGAACCGGCCACAGGGTCGAGATCGCCGGTCACGATCAGGCGCTGGCGCACGGCGTCGACCGCCGGGCCGCGGGAGCCGACGCGCAGGCGGTCGGCGCCAGAGACCTGCCGCCAGCCGCCGCGGGCGACGATGTCCTTGTAGCGCTCGGCCATCTGCTCGGTGGCCGCCACGGTCTGCGGCGACAGGATCGGCGTCAGCGAGCGCTGCACCTGCATGCCGGTGGGGGCGGCGTAGTCCTGGGCCCACTCCGCCTGCGCGAAGCCGGCCTCGCGGGCGCCGGCGGGGACGGCGAAGGCGGCCGAGGCGAGCAGCGCAAGGCCGAGGGCGCCAAGGTTCGCGCGAAGGGTCGGTGCCAGGGTCAGCATCTACGGGCTCTGTCAGATGTCGGGACGCCGGAACCGCGAGACCTCACGCAGAACCGGACGGCCCGAGGGTGTCGCGGTAGCGTTAAGAACCCATGTCCTCCGGGCCAGAATATGGCGCCCTCGTGCGGCGGCGCACATGGCGGCTCGATTGGCCGCCGCGGCGACGCGATCCGTCCGCCGGATCGGCCCCCGTCTGGCGCGGCCGGCGGCGATCCCCTATGGCTGGCGGCCATGCTTCACGCCGCGACGGCACGGCTGCGCCTGCGCGCGATCATCTCGGTGATCGCGCTCTACGCGCTCGTGCTCCAGGCCCTGGCCGGGAGCCTGTCGCCTGCGCCCGCCACCGAGACGGCGGCGATCTGCGCTCCGGGCGTGGCGGCACAGGATCGGGGTGGTCCGGACCGGCCGGAGCCGCATCCCGCCTGCTGCCTCCTGCATCACGCCGGTCACGCGTGCGACCTGCCGGCTCCGGCGGCGGCCGCCCTCCGCGTCCCGCGAGCGGCGGACCGAACGGTCTCGATCTCCCCGCCGCGAGAGGCCGGTCGCGAGCCCGCCGGTCCGACCGGCCGCCCTCGGGGACCGCCCCTCGCCTGACCGATTCGACAGCCGGCACGACGGGCCCTCGGCCCGGCGGCCTCGTCCGCTCGCTCAGCTTCAGGACCGTTCCATGCCCACCCGATCCCCGGCCGCCCTCCTCGCGGCGCTCGCCCTCGCCGCCGCCCCTGGCCTCGCCCGGGCCCACGCCAACCTCGAACGCAAGGAGGCGAACCCCGACAGCGCCTATCGCGGCGTCGTCCAGATCATGCATGGCTGCGAGGGCACGCCGACGACCCGCGTCACCGTCACGATTCCCGAGGGCGTGGTCGGCGCCAAGCCGATGCCGAAGCCGGGCTGGCAGGTCGCCGTCACGAGGGGCGCCTACGCCCGGCCCTATCAGAGCTTCCACGGCACGGTGTCGGAGGGCGTGAAGACCATTATCTGGAGCGGCGGCAGCCTCCCGGACGATCAGATCGACGAGTTCACCTTCTTCGCCCGCGTCAGCGACGCCTTCGCGCCGGGTGCCACGATTCATTTCCCCATCGAGCAGGATTGCGAGAAGGGCAGCTATCGCTGGACGGAGGTTCCGGCGGCGGGCCAGGACCCGCGGGAATTGAAATCGCCCGCTCCCGCCGTCCGCGTGGTCGCCGCCGAGGGAAAGACCGCTCAGGCGCCCGCGAAGGCCGGCACCGTTACCGTGACGGCGCCCTGGATCCGGGCAACGCCGGCCGGCGCCAAGGTCGCCGGCGGATACTTCACCGCGTCGAACAGCGGACGGGAGCCGGACAAGCTCCTCTCGGCCACAGCCGAGATCGCCGGCCGCGTCTCGATCCATTCCATGAGCATCGAGAACGGGGTGATGCGCATGGCGCCCGTCGAGAACGGCTTGGCCATCAAGAGCGGCGAGGCCGCGGAGCTGAAGCCCGGCGGGTATCACCTGATGCTCGAGGACCTGAAGCGTCCGCCCAAGGCCGGCGAGAGCGTGAAGGGCAGCGTCACCTTCGAGCGCGCCGGCACGGTGCCGGTAGTGTTCGAGGTGCGCGGCACGGCGCCGGCCGCCGCGTCCGGCGGCCACCAGCACTGAGGACGCGGACGTCCTCCAAGTTCGCGGGGAGGACGTCCCGACGCTCAGGCGTCCCGGCGCGCCCGCGGATAGCGATAGGCGACCCGGGCCAGGAGCAGCGCGCCGCCGAACTGCGCCAGCCCGTTCTCGCCGAGATCGCTCGGGGCGATCTGCATCTGGACGACGGCGCGGGTCAGCGCGTTGAAGGCGATGACGCCCATGCAGAAGGCGGCGGCGGCGAAGAGAGCGGCAACGAAATCGGGCATGGCGCGAATCCCGTCCAATCGACGGAACAAGCTTAGCAAGGGCCGCGCCAGAGCGTAGCCGCCGAAGGGATCAGGGGCGGCAGACGGGATCAGGGACGGCGGACGGGCTGCTTCTGCGCCGGGCCCTTCGCGGGCTGTGTCGCAGGCGCGGCGACCGGCGTCGCGTGCGGAGCCGGCGGCTTCGGCGTCTCGACGGCGAGGCGCTTCACGGGCCAGCCATCCGCCCAGCGCTGCATGTCCCCGAAGCGAGGATCGTTCTTGAGCACGGTGGCCTCGGAGCTGGCGAAGGCGGCGGTCGCCGCCATGTCGAAGGTCTTCCAGAAGGCCAGATAGTCGAGCGTGTCCGTGCGGGCGTTGTTGATCTGCGCCACGAGGGTCTGCTGCTCGCCGCTGAGCGCCATCTCCGCTGACCACTTGAACGGCGGCGGCTTCGGGCCGTCCTTGGGCTCGGGCGCCAGCTTGATGGCACCGCCGTCATAGGCCGAATCGGTGCCGGCCGGCGCCGCGAGGGTCGCCGTGAGCGCCGGGAAGCCGTGATCGTCGGAGAGCGCCCGCACGAGAAGCTTGCGCTCGCTCGGCACGGCGCTCGCCTCCCGCAGGATGCGGCGCGCGGCGATGTCGGCGGCGCGGGCGTCCCGGTCGCCGATCACGGCGACGATCATGGTGCCGGCGGGGATGGTCGAGAGATCGGCGAGCGGCACGCCCCGCGACTTCGGGGTGCTGGCGATGCCGCCGGGCATGATCGCGTAGACGAGTTTCGGAGCCGGTAGGCCTTTGCCCGCGGCTTCCGCGGCGATGTTCGCAGCGATGGGGGCCCCGGCGAGGTGTCCGATGACGGCGAGACGCTTCGGGTCGGGCTTGGCCTCCGCGTCGCCGGACAGCTCGGAGAGGGCCGCCTTCACGAGGTCCTCGGCCTTGGCCGTGGCATCGGAAGGCTTGGAGCGGTTCACCTCCTGGAAGCGCGGGAACAGCACGAGATGGCCCTGCCGGGCGAGGTGGTCGATCCAGGTCCCGTAGGCCTGCGGGTTCGTGGCGCCCCAGGCGTGCAGAAACACGACGACGGGCCGTCCCTCGGCAGGCGCCGCACCGGCCTTGTGGAAGACGTAGGTCGAGGCGCTCGCCGGACCGACCGCCTTCTTGGCGATCGTGGCAGCCTTGTCGCCCATGCCGCCGGGCCCCTCGACGGGCTGGGGCGGCGGTGCGGCCGCGTAGGCGGACCCCGCCGGCGTCCCGAGGCAGGCCAGCACCGCGGCGGCGCGAACGAGGGAACGGGTGGGACGCATGGTCGGCTCGGCGCTCTCGGAACGTATCAGCGTCAATACCAGATCGCGCCCCCGTGGCGATGGCATCCGCGCAACGGAGGAACGCCGGGCCGGCAGGCTCAGTCGCCGCGGCGCTCGCCGATCACGGAGGGGCCGCCGCCGGGGGGCAGGCCCGCCGCCTCCTGGACCCAGGCCAGGATGTCTTGCGCCCGCCAGGGCTTGGGGATGAAGGTCGCGGAGACCCGCAGGTCGCTCGGCTGATCGCCCGCGTCGCCCGAGGTGAGGAGGACGCGCACGCGCGGCCAGGTGACGCCGATGATCCGGGCGAGCTCGAAGCCGCCGATCGGCCCCGGCGTGCGCACGTCCGAGAACACGACGCTGACCTCGTCGGCGCGGTCGTTGAGGATCGCCAGGGCGTGGTCGGCGGTCTCGGCCTCGATCACGGCGAAGCCCGTCTCCTCCAGCAGCGAGGCCGCGAGAAAGCGCTCGTCCGGCTCGTCCTCGACGACGAGGATGACGGGCTTCCGGTCCGGGGCGTTCGCGTCGCTCATGGTCGGCGTACTCGCTCTCGGCGTAACGGCGGACCCGTCGCGAGGTTCTGTGTGCTCCGCCCGCGCCGGGAAACGCGGGGCCAGCAGGCACAGTGGCACAGGAGGGCGAGAACAGCCGTGTCCTCGAGAGCACAGCCAAGAACGGAGCGTGCGGCGCAGCGAGAGACACGACCTCGTGACCGCTGCGCCCGCAGCCGCCTTCAGGCGTCCGCGAGCAGGGGTCACGCGAGGCTTCGCGCGGACGTCGACGGCAGGGGGCCCGGCGGCCCGGCGGCCCACCGGACCTTCGGATCAGACGCGCGCGGCGACCTGTGCGGCGAGACGCCGCGTCGGCGCAACCGCGACCCGTTCGCGAGCCCGGGTGCGCGGCCGTAGGATCTCGCCGAGGCGGGCGAAGGCGGCCTCGCCCTCGCTGCGGCTCGCGCGGATGCCGAAGCCGAGGGCGAAGCTCTCGGCCAGAGCCGCGTCCCGCGCGATGCCGTAGCGCTCGAGGGCGACGAGGAAGGCTTCGCGGAACAGGCTCGGCGTGCACCAGCCCTTCTCAGCCATGTGGAGCGGCCAGTCCCAGAGCTCCGGCCCCCGGCGGCGGTCGATGGCCTCCCTCGGGATGTCGTAGCCGGTGTCGCGATGCTCCAGACCGTCCGCGGTCACCACCCACTCCGCGTTGCGGAAGAGGATCGCGGCGGCGAGATCGAAGTCGAGGTCGAGAACGTCGAGCACTGGCTCCTCCCGGTCGATCGCGGCGCCGACGCGCCGGATAGAACGTTTGAGGAACACTGTGCCGAATCGATGCGGGCGTCAACAGCACCGTTCACGATGCGTTCGTTTTTCCGACGAAGGCAGCGATCGTCAGCGCGTGCGGAACAGCGGGTGATCGATGCGGTCGCCGGGTCTGATGCCGAGCCGCGCGGCGGTGCCGGCGTTGAGCTCCAGCACCGACAGCACCGGCTCGTTCGAGGGGATGACCTGGGTCGAGAGCGGCTCGGCGTCGGCGGCGATGCGTGCGATGGTGCCGTCCTGCCGGATGAAGAGCATGTCGAGGGGCAGGTAGGTGTTCTTCATCCACATCGCGACGGGCTGCACCCGCTCGAAGTCGAACAGCATGCCCTGATCGGGCGCCATGCTGCGTCGGAACATCAGCCCGCGGGCGCGGGAAGCGTCGTCGCGCATCACCTCGACGTTGAAGACGTGGGTGCCCGAGCGCGTGACGATCGCCAGCGCCTCGCCGAGGGTGGTCTCGGCGCCGGGCGGGGCGGCGTTCACGGCGGCGGAGGGCAGCGCGCAGCCGAGGCCGAGCGCCAGGGCGAGGAGCGGGAGCCTGGGCATGGGTCTCATCAGTGCGAGGCCGGGAGCGCCCCGTCGACGAGGCGGACCTCGGCGGCCATCACGCCCTTGGAGCCGTCGCCGTAACGGACGAGGACAGTGTCGCCAGGCTTCAGCTCGGCGATACCGTAGCGGCGCAGGGTCTCCATGTGGACGAAGATGTCCGGCGTGCCCTCCCCCCGGCTGAGGAAGCCGAAGCCGCGCAGGCGGTTGAACCACTTCACCACCGCCGTCTCGAGCCCGCTCGTCGGCGTCACGCTGACATGGGTGCGCGCCACCGGCAGCTCCGCCGGATGCAGGGCCGCCGACTGGTCGAGGGAGACGACCCGGAAGGTCTGCCAGCCGCGCGCCCGCTCCACCGCCTCCACGACGATGCGCGCGCCCTCGCTGGCGGCCTGATGCCCGTCCCGCCGCAGGCAGGTGATGTGCAGGAGGATGTCCGGGCGGCCGTCGTCGGGCACGATGAAGCCGAAGCCCTTCGAGACGTCGAACCACTTGATCCGGCCGGCAACCTCCTCGAGCCGCAGATCGGCCCGCGACTCCTCGTCGAGGCCGCCCCCGGCCAGGGTCGTGGTCCCTGGCGCCTTCTCGGCGACCCCCGATCCCGCTTCGTCGGACATGTAAGCAACCCAACCCGAATCACACGCTGCGGCGTCAGAAACGAGATTAACAAAGTCTAGACTCGGCGGAAGCCCGTTCCACCGGCGCGGCTCGGCAGCATCTGCGTATTTTTCCGGCAATCGTCCCCGCCGCCACAGAGCGCCCTCAGGGGCGCGCCGCGCTGCATTTCGGACGCCCTCCGCCCTCACTCACGATCCCGTGAGCGCTTCGACCGCCCGGTGCGGGAATGCTAGGGGCGGAGCATGTCCGATCCGGATCCGACCGACGCGCCGCACCCGACCGACCGCGCGGCCGCGCACGAGGCCGTCGTCACGCAGCGGCGCCTGCCGGTCGTCGACGCCGCGCGCGGCCTCTGCCTCGCGGCGATGGCCGCCTATCACACGCTCTGGGATCTCGGCTTCCTGCGGCTGACGCCGGAGAACTACGCCCTCACCGGGGGCGGCCGGGCGGCGGCCCATGCCATCGCCGGCAGCTTCCTCCTGCTCGTCGGCGTCGGCGTGGTACTGATGAACGGGGCCGGCATCCACTGGCGCGCGACCCTGCAGCGCCTGCTCCGCATCGGCACGGGCGCGCTCCTCGTCACCGCCGGCACCTATCTCGCCTTCCCCGAGACCTACGTCTTCTTCGGCATCCTGCACTGTATCGCCGTATCGAGCCTGATGGCGCTGGCCTTCCTACGCTGGCCGGCCTGGATGCTGGCGCCGGCCGGGCTCGCGGTGATCGCGGCGCCGTTCGTCGTCGCGCATCCGCTCCTCGATGCTCCGGCGCTGGCCTTCCTCGGGCTCGGGCAGGCGGTGCCGCGCACCAACGACTTCGTGCCGCTGTTTCCCTGGTTCGGTCCGGTGCTGCTCGGGATGGCGCTGGCGAAGCTGGGGCTGCCGATCCTCGCCGCCTCGCGCGCCGGCTCCTGGCAGCCGCGCGGCTGGCCCGGACGGGCCGCCGCCTTCGCCGGCCGGCACAGCCTGATCGTCTACCTGATCCACCAGCCGGTGCTGCTGGCTCTGCTCTCTGGGCTCGCGGCGCTGACCGGCCCGCATCCCCGGGCCGGCTGGCCCGAGTTCCGGCGGGACTACGTGGCGATCTGCACCCGCACCGGCGGCTCGGCCGAGGCCTGCCGCATCGCGGCCCGCTGCACGGCCGAGGCGCTGCGGGCGGAGGGGTTGTGGTCGCGGGGCGAGCGCAGCTTCACGACGCCGGAGCGGCTGCGGGCGCAGCGCCTCTCGGGCGACTGCTACGCGGCGGCGGAGGGCTCGGCCCCGCCGCCGTGACGCCGATCAGTCCTTGGCGCGCTCCACGTAGGCGCCGTCCGCCGTCATGATCACGACGCGGGTGCCGGTGCCGATATGCGGAGGCACGGAGGTGCGCACGCCGTTCGAGAGCACCGCCGGCTTATAGGAGGAGGAAGCGGTCTGGCCCTTGAGCACCGGCTCGGTCTCGACCACCTCGAGGGTGACGCGCTGCGGCAGCTCGATGGTGAGCGGCGTGTCGTTGTGGATCGAGAGCATCACGGCCATGCCCTCCTGGAGGTAGGGGGCGGCATCGCCGACCACGTCCTCCGGCACGGCGACCTGCTCGTAGCTCTCGGGGTTCATGAAGTGGAAACCCTCGGCGTCGCTGTAGAGGAAGGTGTGCTCCCGGTCCTCGACGAAGGCGCGCTCGACCTGCTCGGTGGTGCGGTAGCGCTCGGAGACCTTCACGCCGTCGGTGATGCGGCGCATGTCGAGCTGCGTCACCGGAGTGCCCTTGCCGGGATGGATGTTCTCGGCGAACAGGATCACGTAGAGCTTGCCGTCCTTCTCGACGACGTTGCCCTTGCGGAGCGTTGAGGCGATCACCTTCACGGGGTCAGGTCCTGCTTTGATGGAATCCGGAGGCGCTCGGCAGCGCGGCGATCCGCGGGCCGAGGGCGTGTTGTTCCGCCACTATCCTATCCGCGAGGCGGTTGCCAGCCGCAGAGAGCCGACCATCGAGCCGACTTTGGAACCCGCCGTGCCGCCGATTCGCCCCCGTTCGCCGAGCCGGTCCGCCGGATGAGCGCCCCCTCGCCCTGGTGGACTCCGGCGCGCCACGCGGACCGCCGCGGCCGGCTGCTGACCCGCAACCGGATCACCGCGGCGCTGCGGGCGCATCTCGGCGGCCAGGGCTTCGTCGAGGTCGAGGCGGCTGCGCTCCAGGTCTCGCCGGGCAACGAGGCGCATCTCTCGGCCTTCGCCACCGCGGCGACGGCGCCGGACGGCAGCCGGCATCCGCTGTACCTGCACACCTCGCCGGAGTTCGCCTGCAAGAAGCTGCTCGCGGCGGGCGAGGAGCGCCTGTTCAGCCTCTCGCGGGTGTTCCGCGACCGCGAGCGCGGACCGCTGCATCATCCCGAGTTCACGATGCTCGAATGGTACCGCGCGGGGGAGCCCTACGCGCGCATCATGGCCGACTGCGCCGCGATGCTGGCGCTCGCCGCCGAGACGGCCGGTACAGACCGCCTGACTTGGCGGGGTCGCGAGGCCGACCCCTTCGCCGCGCCGGAGCGGATCACCGTCGCGGAGGCTTTTTCGCGCCACGCCGGCATCGATCTCCTCGCGACGCTCGGAGCCGATGGCGAGCCCGACCGCGAGGCTCTGGCGGAGCAGGTCTCGACGGCGGGCCTGCGCGTTGCCGACGACGACACCTGGGCGGACCTGTTCAGCCGCGTGCTCGTGGCGCGGGTCGAGCCGCAGCTCGGCCTCGGCCGCCCGACGATCCTGTGCGAGTACCCGGCCTGCGAGGCCGCGCTCGCCCGGCGCAAGGACGGCGACCGGCGCGTCTCCGAGCGCTTCGAGCTCTACGCCTGCGGGGTCGAGCTCGCCAACGGCTTCGGCGAGCTGACCGACCCGGAAGAGCAGCGCCGCCGCTTCGAGGCGGAGATGGCCGAGAAGCTGCGGGTCTACGGCGAGACCTACCCGATCGACGAGGATTTTCTGGCCGCGCTGGCGATCATGCCGGAGGCGAGCGGCGTCGCGCTGGGGCTCGACCGGCTGGTGATGCTCGCGACCGGCGCCCGCCACATCGAGGACGTGCTCTGGACCCCGGTCGCGGAGACCGTCGCGTGAGCCGGCCGCTGCGCACGGCGCGGGACCTCGTGGCGGCGGGCCTCGCCTCGGCGGACGATCTGCCGATGCTGGAGGCGGTGAGCGCCCGCTACGCGCTGTCGCTGACGCAGGACCTCGCCGAGCTGATCGATGCGGCCGACCCCGCCGACCCGATGGGCCGCCAGTTCCTTCCCCGGGCCGAGGAGCTGGAGACCGCGCCCGTCGAGCGCGCCGACCCGATCGGCGACGACGCGCACGCGCCGCTTCCCGGCATCGTCCACCGCTATCCCGACCGGGTGCTGCTGAAGCCGCTCCACGTCTGCCCGGTCTACTGCCGCTTCTGCTTCCGGCGGGAGGTCGTGGGACCCTCCGGACTCGGCACGCTGAGCGACACCGAGATGGAAGCGGCGCTCGCCTACATCGCGGAGCGTCCCGCGATCTGGGAGGTGGTGCTGACGGGCGGCGATCCTTTCGCCCTGTCGCCGCGCCGGCTCGGCGCCATCGCGAGCGCGCTCTCGGGGATCGCGCATGTGAAGGTGCTGCGCGTCCACACCCGCGTGCCGGTGGTCGATCCGGGCCGCGTCGGCGGCGACCTCGTCGCGGCGCTCAGAGGGTTCGGACGGGCCGTGTTCGTGGCGCTCCACGCCAACCACCCCCGCGAGTTCACGCCTGCGGCCCGCGCGGCCATCGCCCGGCTCGTGGATGCCGGCATCCCGATGGTGAGCCAGAGCGTGCTGCTGCGGGGCGTCAACGACGACGCGCCGACGCTGGAGGCGCTGATGCGGGCCTTCGTCGAGAACCGCGTGAAGCCCTACTACCTCCACCACGGCGACCTCGCCCCGGGCACGGCGCACCTGCGCACCGGTCTCGATGAAGGGCAGGCGCTGATGCGGACCTTGCGCGGAAAGCTCTCCGGGCTTGCGCAGCCGGCCTACGTGCTCGACATCCCCGGCGGCCACGGCAAGGTGCCGGTGGGGCCGGGCTATCTCCGCACCGGGTCCGGGCGGTCCGTCGTCACCGATCCGTCCGGGATCGAGCACCCCTACCCGCCCGAGGAAGAGGCCTGAGAGGACGCATGCGCAAGCTCTGGGGACGGGCGAACTCCGTCAACGTGCAGAAGGCGCTCTGGGCGCTGGAAGAACTCGGCGAGCCCTACGAACGCGTCGAGGCGGGCGGCGCCTTCGGCGTCGTGAACGATCCCGCCTTCCTGGCGCTCAACCCCAACGGCCTCGTGCCCGTGCTGGAGGAGGACGGTTTCGCGCTCTGGGAATCGAACGCCATCCTGCGTCACCTCGCCGAGACCGGCGGCGCAGCGCTGGCGTTGCCCGAGGCGCCCCGCGAGCGCGCCCGGGTGCATCAGTGGCTCGACTGGCAGGCGACGGCCTTCACCCTCGCCATGCGCGACGCCTTCCTCCAGAGCTTCCGCTTCAAGCCGGCCGACCGCGACCAGGCCCTCATCGCCGCCTCCGCCGCCCGCAGCGAGCGCTGCGCCGAGATCCTCGACCGGCACCTCAATGGGCGCGACTTCATGGTCGGCGAGCGCTTCGGCATCGCCGACATCGCGGTGGCCTGCGCGGCCTATCGCTGGCTGAACATCCCCGTCGATCCGAAGCCGCGCCCCAACGTCGCCCGCTGGCTCGATCGCCTCGCCGAGCGCCCGGCCTCGGCCTGCGTGCTCGGCCAGCCCCTGAGCTGACCGGAAAGACCTTGCCGCGGGGCGCGCCGCGCCACAGGTTCGCCCCGCTCCACCGACCCATCGAAAGTGTTTGAGCCCGATGTCGATCGATCCGACGCTGCGCGACGCCCTTCTCGCCGTGCCGTCCTCCGGGCTGGCGCGGGTGCTTGCACGGCGCGGCCTCTCGGCCTGCGCCCTGCGGGGCCTGCGCGCCCGCACCGGCGCGGTGGCGGCCGGCCCGGCCTTCACCCTGCGCTTCATCCCGGCACGGGGCGATGCCGGCGTGTCGCTCGCCGAGGCGATCGAGGCGGTACCCCACGGCGCGGTGGTGGTCGCCGACACCGGCGGCGCGCGGGAGCCCCTGCCCTTCGCGGCGATGCTGAGCGTGCGCCTCGCAAACCGGGGCGCCGCGGGCTTCGTCACCGACGGCACCCTCGCCGGGCCGAACGTGATGCCGGTCTGGCACGGGGCCGGGGCCGGACACGGGCCGGGCCTGATCCTGGCGGGCTACGACCAGCCGGTGGCCTGCGGCGGCGCGGCGGTGCATCCCGGCGACATCGTGGTCGGCGACGCGGACGGCGTCCTCGCGATCCCCGCCGAGATCACCGAGGAGGTGGCGCTGGAGGCCGTCGACCAGCAGCGGCTCGACCTCTGGCTCCAGCGCGAGGTCGATTCCGGCCGCCCCCTCTCCGGCCTGCTGCCCCCCGATGCGGAAACGCTCGAGCGCTACCGGACCGAGACCGGGCAGGCCTGACGCGTCCCCGGCCGCCTCGTCGTCACGACGTCCCGCGTTCCGGTCCCGACGCGCACTCGCGCCGGACCGGCATCCCCTTCGGCTGAGAGCGCCCCTTCCATGTTCTTCCCGCTCTCGAAGGTGATCTTCTTCGCGATCACCCCCTCGAACCTGCTGATCTTCGCAACCGTCCTCGGGGCGCTCATCGCCGTCACGCGCTTCCGCCGCACGGGCGCGGCGCTCGCCGTCCTCGGCGGCGGCGGTCTCGTCGTCGCGGGCCTGAGCCCCCTCTGCTACCTCGTCGTCCTGCCCCTGGAGCAGCGCTTCCCCGCCTTCGTCGACGACGGGCGCCCGATTGCCGGCATCATCGCGCTCGGCGGCGGCATCGAGGCGGGCCTGTCGAGCGCCCGCGATCAGGTCGTCGTCAACGATGCCGGCGAGCGGCCGATCTACTTCGCCGACCTCGCCCGCCGCTATCCGCAGACGCGGCTGGTGTTCTCCGGCGGCAGCGGTTCGCTCCGCGACGGCACCCTGGCGGAGGCCAACATCGTCAGCCGGCAGGCCGAGGTGCTGGGCCTGCCGCGCAGCCGCCTGATCCTCGAGACCCAGTCGCGCAACACCCGCGAGAACGCCCTGTTCAGCGCCCGCATCGTCCAGCCGAAGCCCGGCGAGCGCTGGATCCTGGTGACCTCGGCCGCGCACATGCCACGCTCGGTCGGCTGCTTCCGGGAGGCGGGCTTCGAGGTGATCGCCCATCCAGTCGACTACCGCGCCCGCGGCTGGATGGACGCGACCCGCGTCAACAGCTTCGCCTCGGACGGGCTCCTCACCCTCGACCTCGCGGTGAAGGAGTGGATCGGCCTCGTCGCCTACCGGCTGTCGGGCTACACCGACGCGCTGTTTCCCGCGCCAGAGGCGCCGTCGGCGGGCAGCGCCAGCCGGTAGATGCCGCGGAAGGTCTCGGGATCATCGACGACCCGGCCCTTGCGCAGGATCGCGACGCGGTTCTCGCGCATCAGCCGCTCGGCGACCCGGCGCACCGGCTTCATCAGCGGCCCCCAGCCGTCCGGATGCGGGCCTCCCAGCGCGCGGGCGACCTCGGAGGGGCAGACGGTCTTGCCGGCGCCCCGCTCCGCGACGAGCCGCAGCATCGTCTCTTCGATCTCCGCCTCGCTCAACCTCGCCTCCAGGGTTCGTCCCGCAGCAGCGAGGCGCGGATCGGCGAGGCGAACTGGCGCCGCCACATCACCAGCACCACGGCGGTGGTCGTCGCCATCATCAGCCAGGCGCTCACGAACCAGCCGAGATAGGCGAGCGCGAAGAAGAAGGCCCGCTGCCCCTTGGCGAAGTGCCGGCCGGCGGCGGTGTTCATCGCCGCAGCGCGGTGGGCGGCCTTCAGCATCTCCTCGCGGGGGACGCCGGCCCCCATCGGGGGAATCGCGCCGATCAGGATCGCGCCGTAGTTGAACAGGCGATACGCCCAGGCGAACTTGAAGAACGCGTACACGAACACCACCGCGAGGCCCGCGACCTTCATCTCCCAGGTGGCACGGCTCGCGATGGTGCCGAAGGGCAGCGCGCCGAACAGGGTCAGCACGTCGTCGCCCGAGCGCGACAGGGTGAGGACGCCGCCGAGCGCCAGCAGCGAGGTCGACGCGAAGAAGGCGGTGCCGTTCTGGAGCGAGGCGTTGATGGTGGTGTCGACAACCCGGTTGTCGCGCACGAGCATCTGCTCCGCCCAGACCCGGCGCTGCTCGTTCATGATCTGCGTCAGCGACACCGCCCGCCCGCGCAGGCGCCCCACCGAGAGGCCGTAGCCGACCCAGGCGGCGATGAAGTAGGCGAGCGCCGCGAGATCGGCATAGGCGAGGCCGATCCGGCTCGTCAGGCTGTCCATGGTCCTCGCGGCCGAGAGCTGAAGGCCGGAGGGAGCCCGGCGCCGATCCATGGGCTCGCTAGCGCGGGGGACGGCGCCCTGTCGAGGGCGATTCAGCCGTAGCGGATGACGAACCCGTCCGCCGGCCGCTCCCCGCGCTCGGTTACCTGCACCCCGTCGACTCGGGCTCCCGAGGGCCCCTCGCGGCACTCGGCGAGCATCGCCTCGACGGTCTCAGACGATCCGGAGAAGACCGCCTCGACCGATCCGTCCTCCCGGTTGCGGACGTGGCCGCAAAGGCCGTGGGCAAGCGCCCGCCGCTCCGTCCAGGCACGGTAGCCGACGCCCTGCACCCGCCCGGTGATCACCGCCTCGACCGTGCGATCGCTCAATTCCGCATCTCCCTCAGGCCGCCGGCCGGCGCAGCCAGCCCGCCAT
This sequence comes from Methylobacterium jeotgali, assembly GCF_022179345.1. GTDB lineage: Bacteria > Pseudomonadota > Alphaproteobacteria > Rhizobiales > Beijerinckiaceae > Methylobacterium > Methylobacterium jeotgali. Next base: position 59,504 of record NZ_BPQR01000031.1, read on the forward strand.
CTCCCGGCGATACGGGCCGGGAAGCTGCGCCGCCTCGGCCGCGCGCAGCACGCCTTCCATGTAGCCCGGCCGCGGGGCGCCGCTCGCGGTGCTGCGCCCGAGATAGATCAGCGCCCGCTTCGCGCCACCGGACATCGCCACCGGCTGCGCGGCCTTCACGTAGAGCCCACCGGCCACACCCTCGTAGCGGTCGAGCGCCGGCACGTCGCCGAGCGCCAGGTCCCAGACCACGCCCCAGACCGAGCGGGCGGGGTCGCGCAGCACCGAGGCGTAGCCCTCCTTCATGATGATGAAGCGATGGCGCAGAAGCCGGCCCTGGCCGATCAGCCTGGAGTTCGGACAGCGCAGCGCCATGGCGGCGGCGTCCATGTTGGCGCCGTAGGCGAAGTAGAGGGGCATCGGCTCCGGCGGCGGACGGCTACTTCAGCTCGCCCCGTTCCTCGGCGCGCTTCACGGCCCACTCGTTGGCGCGCACGGCCGCGTAGGCCATCGTCAGTGCGATGGCCGGAATCCCGAAGATCACGAAGATCTCGCCCGAACTCATGGCTTGAGGCTCCGAAGCGCGCGCCTTGCCGCCCAATGTAAGCAGACGCCCGTGGAAAGCCAGAGGACGACGAACAGCGCGGTCGCCGACTGGAACGGCGGCGCGTTGGAAACGCCGAAGCTCAGCGCGATCACCGGCGTCACGAAGCCGACGACGACGAAGGCCACCGCGACGTTGTTGAGCGCGGTGGCGAGAAGCTTGGTCTGCTCGTTATGGACCGCGCTCACCGCCGCGCCTGCGCGTCAGGCGAACTCCAGGATCACCGCGTCGACGGCGAGACTGTCGCCCTCCTTGGCGTGGATCTTGGAGACGGTGGCGTCGCGCTCGGCGCGCAGCACGTTCTCCATCTTCATCGCCTCGACGACGGCGAGCGGCTCGCCGCTCTTCACCTCGGCGCCCTCGCTGACAAGGATCGACTTCACGAGGCCGGGCATCGGGCAGAGCACCTGCTTACCCGAGCCCGCCTGCTCCTTCACCGGCATCAGCGCGGCCAGCTCGGCCTCGCGGCGGGTGAAGACGCGGGCCTCGGCCGCCGCGCCCGCGTGCTGGAGCGCCACGCCATTGAGGAGCCCGCGGACCTGGATCGCCACGACCTTGCCGCCGATGGTGCCGGTCCAGACCGGCTCGCCGGGCCGCCATTCGCTCGCGACCTCGAGGGCGGTGCCGTCCGCCTCCGTCACGAGGATCGCATCTGCGCGCGCCTCCACCGTCACCGGATAGCTGCGGCCGGCGAGGAGCACGACGCGGTCACGCTCGAAATGGAGAAGGCTCGGGTCGCGCATCTGGCCGGAGATACCGCGCTTGCGCTGGTTGAGCTTGTGGTCGATGGCCGCCGCCGCCGCCGCCATGCGCCGGGCGATCTCGCCCTCGGGCTCGGGCGCGGTGAAGCCCTCCGGAAACTCCTCGGCGATGAAGCCCGTCGAGAGGTTGCCCTCCCGCCAGCGCGGGTGGGCCATCAGGGCCGCGAGGAACGGGATGTTGTGGCGGATGCCGTCGATGGCGAAGGCATCGAGGGCACGGGCCTGCGACTCGATCGCGGCGAGCCGGGTCGGGGCCCAGGTGACGAGCTTGGCGATCATCGGATCGTAGTGGATGGCGATCTCGCCGCCCTCCTCCACGCCGGTGTCGTTGCGCACGATGGCGTCGCCCTCCGGCCCCTCCTCCGGAGGCTGGTAGACCGTCAGCCGACCGATGGAGGGCAGGAAGTTGCGGGTCGGGTCCTCGGCGTAGACGCGGCTCTCCACCGCCCAGCCGTTCAGCTTCACGTCGGACTGCGCCAGCGGCAGCCGCTCGCCCGCCGCGACGCGGATCATCAGCTCCACGAGGTCGAGGCCGGTGATCATCTCCGTCACCGGGTGCTCGACCTGGAGGCGGGTGTTCATCTCGAGGAAGTAGAAGGACTTGTCCTGACCCGCCACGAACTCGACGGTGCCGGCGGAGTCGTAGCTCACGGCCTTCGCCAGCGCGACGGCCTGCTCGCCCATCTTCCGGCGGGTCGCCTCGTCCAGCAGCGGCGAGGGCGCCTCCTCGATGACCTTCTGGTTGCGGCGCTGGATCGAGCACTCGCGCTCGCCGAGGTAAATCACGTTGCCGTGCTTGTCGCCGATCACCTGGATCTCGATGTGGCGCGGATCGGTGATGAACTTCTCCACGAACACCCGGTCGTCGCCGAAGGAGGAGGACGCCTCCGACCTGGCGCGGGCGAACCCTTCCGCGACCTCGTCGGCAGAGTGGGCGATGCGCATGCCCTTGCCGCCGCCGCCGGCCGACGCCTTGATCATCACGGGGTAGCCGATCTCGTCGGCGATGGTCACGGCCTGCTCCGGGCTCTCGATGACGCCGAGGAAGCCGGGCACGGTCGAGACGTTGGCGGCAGCCGCCGCCTTCTTCGATTCGATCTTGTCGCCCATGGCGGCGATGGCGCCGGGGTTCGGGCCGATGAAGGTGATGCCGGCCTCGGCCAGCGCCCGCGGGAAGGCCTCGCGCTCCGAGAGGAAGCCGTAGCCGGGATGGACCGCCTGCGCGCCGGTCTGCCGGCAGGCATCGATGATCTTCTCGATCACGAGGTAGGACTGCGCGGCCGGCGCCGGGCCGATATGCACGGCCTCGTCGGCCATGGCGACGTGCACCGCATCCCGGTCGGCGTCGGAGTAGACGGCGACCGTCTTGATGCCCATCCGGCGGGCGGTCTTGATGATGCGGCAGGCGATCTCGCCGCGGTTGGCAATCAGGATCTTGTCGAACATCGCGTGCGCCTGCTTCCGGGTGCTTACTCGTCCCGGAAGGACCGGGTGGAGGACCCCGTTAAAGCAGTCGAGAAGCCGGCGAAAGCTGTACCCTGGTCGACCACGGAATCCCGGCGCAAATCGCTTTGAGAGCCTCGTGAAGCGATTTTGACGGGCCGAGCCGAGCCGGTCAGGCGGCGAGCGGGAAGGCCTGCTCGCGCACCGCGGGAAGGCCCTGGCTGCGGCGGTTGGCGTCGAGCGCGAAGGCGACGAGACTCTCGTCGCTGGCCTGTGCCTCGCGGACCACGGCGATGGCGATGCGCGCGGAGAGCTCGGAAGGGCCGTCGCGGCCGGTGAGCGAGGCGCGCAGCCAAGCGGCGGTCTCGCGCTCGATCCGGCCGGTCGGGCGCTCGCCCCACACCGAGAAGTCGACGATCGCGGCGACGAGCCAGTCGCCGAAGGCGCCGTCGGCATCCGTGACGGCGCGGCCGAGCGCGATCAGCATGTCGGCCTCGTCGCGCTCCATGATGCCGTCCGGCAGGATGTCGCGGGAGAGATGCGCCACGTCGCGGGCCTCGATGCGGCCGGCGGCGGCGACATGGTTGCAGAAGTGCTGCAGCGTTGCGTTGATCATCTCTTGATACCTCCCCGGCTTTTGCTTGCGCCGGTCTTGAACCCCGTGTGTCTCCACTATGATCGGCGCCGCTCCTTTCGCGGTTAATGGCGAAATCTGAACTGGCGTTCAGGTTAAAGCGTGCTCACGAACCAGGATTACGGAGAGGTTGCCGGGCACCGTCGCAACGGCCCGCCCGATGCGAGGGGCCCGAAGGCGCGGCTGTCGGACTGGCGCACAACATGCCAGGATAGGAGCGCGCGTCGTTCGCCCTTAAGCGAACACGTCACGAAGCTTCGGTCCGCGCTACCTTGAGCGACGGCGCGACATGATCCGGTCGAGAACGGCCGGACCTCGGGAGGACGAGAACGACGTGACCACCCTTTACGTGAGCCATCCCGCGGCCCTGGAGCACGAGGTGCCCTCGGGCCATCCCGAGCGTCCCGATCGCATGCGCGCCGTCGAGCGGGCGCTGGAGAACGAGCGCTTCGCCGGGCTGGTGCGGGTGCAGGCGCCCCGCGCGGAGCCGGAGGTCGCCACCCTCGCCCACCCGACGGAGTTCGTGGAGGCGATCGTCTCGGCGGTGCCGGCGAGCGGCATCGTGGCGATCGACTCCGACACGCTGCTCTCGCCGGGAAGTCTCGGCGCCACCCTCCACGCCATCGGCGGCGCCAACCACGCCGTCGACGCGGTGATGAAGGGCGAGTGCGCCAACGCCTTCGTGGGGATGCGGCCGCCAGGCCACCATGCGGAGAAGACCAGGGCGATGGGCTTCTGCCTGTTCAACCACGCGGCCATCGCGGCGCGCTACGCCCGCAAGGCGCACGGCCTGTCCCGCGTGGCGCTGGTCGACTGGGACGTGCACCACGGCAACGGCTCGCAGGACATCTTCTGGGACGACGAAGACGTGCTCTACGCCTCGACCCACCAGATGCCGCTCTATCCCGGCACCGGCGCCCCCTCCGAGCGGGGCAGCAAGAACACCATCGTGAATGTGCCCCTGCGCCCGAACGATGACGGCGAGGTGTTTCGCGAGGCGTTCGAGAACGGCGTCCTGCCCCGCGTCGACGCCTTCGCGCCGGACCTGATCATCATCTCGGCCGGCTTCGACGCCCACCGCCTCGATCCGCTCGCCAACCTGCGCCTCGACGAGGCCGACTTCGGCTGGGCGACCCGCAAGCTGATGGAACTCGCCGACAAGCACGCGGGCGGGCGCGTCGTGTCGATCCTCGAGGGCGGCTACTCGCTGGAAGGCCTCGGCAAGTCGGTCGCCGCGCACATGGACGCGCTGATGGGGCGGTAGGAAAAACCCGGCGAGGGGTTACTCCAGCGGCTCCTCGCCGAGCATCTCGATGCCGAAGCCCGAGAGGCCGACATAGGCCCGCGACGAGGTCGAGAGGTTGCGGATCGAGACCACGCCGAGGTCGCGCAGGATCTGCGCGCCGAGGCCGACCTCGCGCCAGGCCCGCACCCGCTGTGCCTCGGCGCCCTCCTCCGCGCTCCCTTCCGCGTAGCGCGACAGCGGCACGCCGGCGGTGCCGTCGCGGAGATAGACGAGGACGCCCCTGCCCTCGGCGGCAAAGCGGCGCATCACCTGCTCGATCTGCCGGCCGCCCTCGATCACGTCGGCGACGACGTTGGAGCGGTGGAGCCGCACCAACAGGTCGCGTCCGTCGCCGATCGGGCCGTGCACGAAGGCGAACTGCTGGATGGTCTCGAAGGGCGTGACGTAGGCATAGCCCGTCATCGGCCCGAACTCGGTCTTGACCGGGAACTGCCCGACCCGCTCGACCAGCCGGTCGCGGGCCTGCCGGTAGGCGATGAGGTCGGCCACCGAGACGCGGGCGAGCCTGTGCGTCTCGGCGAAGGCCGTGATCTGCGGCCCCTTCATCACCGTGCCGTCGTCGTTGGCGAGTTCGCAGATGACGCCGACCGGCGGGAGGTTGGCAAGCCGGCAGAGATCGACGGCGGCCTCGGTGTGGCCGGAGCGCATGAGCACGCCGCCGTCCCTGGCGATGAGCGGGAAGACGTGGCCGGGGCGCACGAAATCGGCCGCGCCCATGTTGCCGTTGGCGAGCGCCCGCACAGTGTTGCAGCGCTGCTCGGCGGAGATGCCGGTGGTGAGCCCGTGGCGCACGTCGACCGTCACTGTGAAGGCGGTGCCGAGCGGCGCATCGTTCGAGGCGACCATCGGATCGAGGCGCAGGCGCCGCGCCTCGGCCAGCGTCAGGGGCGCGCAGACGATCCCGCAGGTGTTGCGGATGATGAAGGCCATCTTCTCCGGCGTGCAGAGAGAGGCCGCGACGACGAGATCGCCCTCGTTCTCGCGGTCGTCATCATCGGTGACGACGACGATCTCGCCGCGGGCGAAGGCCTCGATGGCCTGGGTGACGCAGGTATGGGACACGGGAAGCCTCGGGATGCGCGGGGCGGCTCAGACGCTGCCGACCTGCCCGCGATGGCGCAGATAGTGATCGGCGAGGACGCACGCCATCATCGCCTCGGCGACGGGCACCGCGCGGATGCCGACGCAGGGGTCGTGGCGGCCCTTGGTGACGATCTCGGCGTCCTGGCCGTCGCGGGTGACGGTGCGGCGGGGCGTCAGGATCGAGGAGGTCGGCTTCACGGCGAAGCGGCAGACGATGGGCTGGCCCGTCGAGATGCCGCCGAGGATGCCGCCGGCGTGGTTGGCGAGGAAGGCCGGGCGACCGTCGTTGCTGGCGCGCATCTCGTCGGCGTTGTCCTCGCCCCGGAGCGCCGCGCTGGCGAAGCCGTCGCCGATCTCGACGCCCTTGACCGCGTTGATCGACATCATCGCCGCGGCGAGATCGGCGTCGAGCTTGCCGTAAACCGGGGCGCCGAGGCCCGGCGGCACGCCCTCGGCCACGACCTCGATCACCGCGCCGATGGAGGAGCCATCCTTACGGATGCCGTCGAGATAGCCTTCATAGCGGGCGGCGGCTTGCGCGTCCGGGCAGAAGAACGGATTGCGGGCGGTCTCGTCCCAGTCCCAGCGGCTCCGGTCGATGGCGTGCGGGCCCATCTGCACGAGCGCCGCGCGGATGGTGATGCCGGGGATCACCTTGCGGGCGACGGCGCCGGCCGCCACCCGCGCCGCGGTCTCGCGGGCGGAGGAGCGGCCGCCGCCGCGATAATCGCGGATGCCGTACTTGGCCTCGTAGGCGTAGTCGGCATGGCCCGGCCGGTAGCTGTCGCGGATCTCGGAATAGTCCTTCGAGCGCTGATCGGTGTTCTCGATCATCAGCGCGATCGGCGTGCCCGTCGTGAGCTGGCGCCCCTCGGTGCGGTCGTCGCCGAACACGCCCGACAGGATGCGCACCTGGTCGGGCTCGCGGCGCTGCGTGGTGAAGCGGGACTGACCGGGCTTGCGCCGGTCGAGCTCGGCCTGGATGTCCTCGGCCTCGAGCGCCAGGCCGGGCGGGCAGCCGTCGACCACGCAGCCCAGCGCCGGGCCGTGGCTCTCGCCGAAGGTGGTGACGCGGAACAGGTGGCCGAACGTATTGTGGGACATCGCCGACCCGCTCTAGCGCGGGATGCGCGGAGTCACAAACTCACCACGCCTCCAGGCAGCCGCGGCTCCCACAGAACCCCGCCGGCCGTTGGCTCGCGCACGCCCGTCGTGGAGGGAAATGTGTTCGGCAGGCCCTTGAGGGAGCGCACGGCGAGGTAGGCGAAGGCCTGCGCCTCCAGGTAGGCGGAGGACCAGCCGATGGCGTCGGCGGTCGTGATCTCGGCGCGCAGATGGTAGTTCAGAAGGCGCACCAGCTCACCGTTCTTGGCGCCGCCGCCGGCGACGATCCAGCGGACGGGCACCTCCGGGGCGTGGTCGAGGGCGCGGGCGACGGCGCGGGCGGTGAAGGCGGTGAGCGTCGCGGCGCCATCCTCCGTCGAGAGCTGGCCGGCGAGCTTGTGGGAGAACCAGTTCCGGTCGAGCGACTTCGGCGGTCGCCGGAAGAAGAACGGGTGAGTGAGGAGCCAAGCCAGCAGTTGCTCGTCGGGCCGCCCGCGGGCGGCAGTGCGGCCGCCGTCGTCGAGGTTCTTGTTCTCCCGCTCCTGCATCCACTCGTCGATGAGCGCGTTGCCAGGCCCCGTGTCGAAGGCGATGACGCCGCCCTTCGAATCGATCAGCGTGGCGTTGGCGACGCCGCCGATGTTGAGGATGCCGAACGGCCCCTCGAAGCCCGAAGCCTCGGCGAGCGCCTTGTGGAACACGGGCACCAGCGGCGCCCCCTGTCCGCCCGCCTCGATGTCCGCCCGGCGGAGATCCGAGACGACGGGAATGCCCAGGCGGTCCGCCAGCGCCTGCCCGTCGCCGACCTGAATGGTGATGCGTTGGTCCGGCCGGTGGATCACGGTCTGGCCGTGGAAGCCGATCACGTCGATGTCGGAGGGCTTGAGCCCGTGATCCGCGAGGAAGCGCTCCACCGCCTCGGCATGAGCCTCGGTGACGAGGGCTTCCGCCTCCGGCAGGCGGCCCGGCCGGTCGCCGGGCATCACCACGCTCTCGGCGTCCTTGGTGGCGGCGCGCAGCAGTGCCTTCTCCTCGTCGGAATAGCCGCGATATCCGGTCGGCCCGAGGGGTTCGAGGAAGTTGTTGTGGCCCTTCGTGACGGTGACGGCCTCGCCGTCCGTCTCGATGAGCGCCACGTCGACGCCGTCCAGCGAGGTGCCGCTCATCAGCCCGATCGCGCGCATCGCCGCCATCCGCCCCTGCCCCGTGCCTTTCCGTGGACGCCCTGCTAAAGGCGGCCCGCATTCCCCGTGCTTCGGGGAGCTAGCACGCGCGCCCCGCCCTGTCGCGGCGGCCGCCGACCCGCCGGGACCCCGTGATGATCGCTGAGAGCTTCGCCCCGAAATCCGACTTCGTCCGGACTCTCGCCGAGCGCGGCCACATCCACCAGGCCTCGGACCTCGCCGGCATCGACGCCGCCGCGGCGGAGGGGCGTCTCACGGCCTATGTCGGCTACGACTGCACCGCGGCCTCGCTCCATGTCGGCCACCTGCTGTCGATCATGATGCTGCACTGGCTGCAGGCGACCGGCGGAAAGCCCGTGGCGCTGATGGGCGGGGGCACCACCCGCGTCGGCGATCCTTCCGGCCGCGACGAGAGCCGCAAGATCCTGTCGCTCGAGCAGATCGAGATCAACAAGCAGGGCATCCGCAAGACCTTCGACCGGTTTCTCACCTTTGGTGAGGAACCCGGCGAGGCGCTGATGGTCGACAACGCCGAGTGGCTGACGAAGCTCAACTACATCGACATGCTGCGCGACATCGGCCGGCACTTCTCCGTCAACCGCATGATGTCGATGGACAGCGTGCGGATGCGCCTGGAGCGCGACCAGGAGCTGTCGTTCCTGGAGTTCAACTACATGATCCTCCAGGCCTACGATTTCGCCGAGCTGAACCGCCGCCACGGCTGCACGCTCCAGATGGGCGGCTCGGACCAGTGGGGGAACATCGTCACCGGCATCGACCTCGGCCGGCGGCTCGGCACGCCGCAGCTCTACGGGCTGACCTGCCCGCTGCTCACCACGGCGTCGGGCGCCAAGATGGGCAAGACCGCCGCCGGCGCCGTCTGGCTCGATGCCGGGATGCTCAGCCCTTACGACTACTGGCAGTTCTGGCGGAACACCGAGGACGCCGACGTCGGCCGCTTCCTCAAGCTGTTCACGCTGCTGCCGCTGCCCGAGATCGAGAGGCTCGCGAGCCTCGGCGGCGCCGAGATCAACGAGGCGAAGAAGGTCCTCGCCACCGAGGCCGCAGCGCTGATGCACGGCCGGGAGGCGGCCGAGGCCGCCGCCGAGACCGCCCGCAAGACCTTCGTGGAGGGCACGCTCTCGGCGGACCTGCCGAGCGTGTCGGTGCCTCGCGCGACGCTCGCCGCCGGTCTCGGCGTGCTCTCGGCCTTCGCCGAGCATGCCCGCCTCGTGCCCTCGACGAGCGAGGCGCGCCGCCAGATCAAGAACGGGGGCCTGCGCGTCAACGACGTGCCGGTGAGCGACGAGAAGGCGGTGCTGAGCGTGGCCGACCTGACGCCTGAGGGCGTCGTGAAGCTCTCCTTCGGCCGCAAGAAGCACGTGCTGCTGCGGGCCGAGTAAATCCGCCGCGTCTTCGAACTACCTGTTCGAAGACGCAAGGCAAGCCCGAACGGGCGCCCGCGCTCATGCGCGGAACGCTTCGGCACTGACGCAGTCAGTGCCGAAGCACGCTAATATCAATCAGCGGTCGGGGAAAGTCGCCGGCGGCACGCCGTCGGCGAAGGAGTCTCCGCCGCCGGCGCTGAACAGCTTGCGCAGGATGCCCGGCGCGATGGCCGAGAGCGGATTCACGCTCACGTCCGGCGAGCCGAGCTTGCCGGCGACGCGGAAATTGACCGCGAACAGGCCCTCGTTGTGCCCGCCTCCCAGCAGCGGGCCGAACAGCGGCAGTTGCGAGACGACGTTGTTCAGCCCGTAGAGCGGCACGAAGGTCCCGGAGATGTCGAGGCGCTCGCGGGTGGTGTCGAGGTAGCCGCCGAGGGTGAAGCCCATGGCGGCGTTGGAGATCGCCGCGTCGCGGAAGTCGAAGCGGCCGCCGGTGCGGACGAAGTTGGCGCGCATCCGGTCGAAACCCACGTCGCCGCTGGCGTCGAGGTTGCGGCGGCGGCCGGTCGGGTCGGCCCCCTCGCCGCCCTGGGAGACGATGCTGGATAGCGCCGGCTCGTTGCGCAGCGCGAAGTTCCGGATCTGGACGACGCCGGCCTGCGGCCCATCGGCGAGGTTGATGCTCATGGCCATGCGGCCGCCCTGCATCCGCTTGTAGGCGTCGGCGAAGCGCAGCGTCGCGCCGGCATCCTGCGACTCGATCGAGAGCACCGGCACGCCGCGCTCGCCCCGCGTCACCGTCGCCGCGAAGGGCGCGGAGCGGAATCGGCCGGAGATCGTCGCCCCGCGCACGTCCTTGCCGCGCAGGTTCAGCTTCACGGCAGCATTGGTGAGGGCCTCGTCGTTGTAGCCGGTGAGGATGCTGAGCGCGATGTCGGCCTCGATCTCCTTCGGGCTCGCCTCCTTGGCGCCCTTCGCGTCGGGCGCGTTCATCGCCTTCAGGAAGGGGCGCGCATCGGCCACCGCGCCCTTCACGGCGATGCGATAGGCGTTGCCGTTGCGATCGACGGCGACGCGCATGTCGTCGCCCGGCGAGAGCTTAAGGCTGGCGAACTCGGCCCGGTCGAGGGCGCCCTCAGGCCCGATCACGGCGCTGCCCCGGCCGCTCGCCGATCCCGCCTCGAAGGCGATGTCGCGCAACTCGGCGGCACCCCCGGCGCCTTCCGCGTAGGTGAAGCCGAGGCGTCCCGGCCGGCCGGCAGCCTTCACGAGGCCCGGCAGCACGCCGTCGAGGCCCGCGCGGGCAAGATCGGCCTCGACCCGCACCGGCGGCTTGCCCTGGCCGCTCCGGCCGACGGGCACCACGGCCCTGGCCGTGATCGGGCCCGTGAGCTGCGGCGCGACGGGCAGGCCCTTGCGGGCTCGGAAGGCCTCGTCCAGCGTCATGGCGAGGTTCAGCTCGCCCGGCACGCCCGGCTTGAGCCCCTTCATCTCGGCGGCGATGGGCGCCCCGGCAAGCCGGCCCTCGCCCTTCATGGAGAAGCCGGAGCGGTCGTAGGCGAGGGCGAACCTGCCGCCCTCCAGCCGATCCTTGCCCATGGCCTTCTCGACGGCGAGGTCGGCGAGCGTCCCGTTGAGCGTCACCGGCAGGTCAACTAGTTCCGGCACGTGCTTGAGGTTGAGGGGGAAGTCGATGCGCAGGTCGGCCGCACCCTTCACCGTCGCCGGGTCGATCTCGGCGCCGACGAGACTCTTGAACATCTTGGCCTGGAGGAGCGAGGCCAGCGCGTCGGCGCCGCCTGTGAGGCGCAGGCCGATCTGCGCCTGGACCTTCTCCGGCGTGATCTCGGCGATGACGAAGCTGCCGTCGTTGACCGCGAGGGTGCGGCCGTCCTCGTTCCGGATCTCGGCGGTGACGCCCCGGATCGTCGTGCTCTGCCCCGTCACGGTGCCGGCGACGCGGCCGCGGCTGAGCGGGGGCGCGTCCGGCGAGACCGCGAGCGTGGCGTTCGAAACCGCGAAGGCGATGCGCAGGGCCTGGTCGGGCATCGGATCGCCGCGGGTGGCGGCGGCGAGCTCGCCCGCGGACATGTCGACGGTGAGGTCCACCGAGTCGAGGCGGCCGCCCCGCAGCTCGTCGACGAGATAGTTGCGGGCTCCCGGCGCGATATGCTCCGGCCAGAGGCGCAGCGCCGTGCGCAGGTCGCTGTCGGAGGCGACGACGCGCAGGGTCAGCCCCTCGTCGTCGCCCGCCGTCGCCAGCGTCCCGGTGATACGGCCGGTCACGGTCGGCCCCTTCAGGCTGAAATCGTCGATCGAGACGCCGCCGCCCTTGCCCGAGATCCGGGCCTCGAGGCTGCCGATCGGGACCGCGGTGTCCGCCGGCGCGGCGCCGCGCAGCACGGCGTCGCGACCCGAGAGCGTCGCCGTCCAGGCCGTGTCGGAGCCCGCCGGGCTCTCCGTCCAGGCGCCGGTGAGGTGCACCTCGTTGCCGGCCCCCCGGTAGTCGAGCGCGTCGAGGTGAAGGGCGCGGGCCGCCTCGTCCCACCGGGCGCTCGCGGTGATGCTCTCGATGGTGACAGGGTTGAAGTCCTTCTCCTGGATGAGGACGTTGCCGTCGCTGGTGCGCAAGCTCGCCTTCATGTCCTCAATGCGGCTGCCGTCGAGGGCGACGTCCGCGCGGGCGGAGAGCTTCAGGTCGGTGAGGATCGGCAGGGCCGACTTGCCGGAGAGGAGCAACAGGTCGGCGAGCGGCAGGTCGTCCAGGGTGATGACGCCCGTGCGGCGGCTGCCCCCCGCCTCGCGCAGGGTGCCCCCGAAGCGCCACTCGCCGTGCGGGCCGTCGATGCGCAGCTCGAACAGGCGGGCGTCCTGCGTGGCGTCGCGGCCGAACAGGCCGTTGACGTGCTCGAACACCGCCCGTTCGTGCCCCTCCTCGTCGACGAGGGTGAGGCGGGCATCGGTGATCCGCGCCCGGTCGAGGGCGCCGACGACGCCCGCCGAGTCGAGCACCACGCCGAAGATCGAGCCCACCGCCGCCGACACCGGCGAGACGCTGCCGCGCGCCGTATCGACGCTCGGCAGGGTGTGGGGGCTCGCGGATTTCGGATTGGCCGCCTCGGAGGCGGCGAAGGCGATCGAGCCGTCCCGGTGGACCAGGGCGGTCATCTGCACGTCGCGGAACTCGATGGAGCGGGGTTGCACCGTGAACCGAGCGAGCCCCCAGGTGTCGAGGCTGACGACGGCGAGCGGGGCGCGCACCACCGTGGCGCCCTCGGGGTTGCGGATGTCGAGGCCGGTGACGCGCAGCGCCAGGGAGTTCTCGTTGTCGAGCTCGAGGGCGCTGTCGCGCAGGGTGACGGTCCAGCCCGGGCCGATGCGCTCGGCGAGCGCCGCGCCGACCCGTTCCGAGAGCCCGTCGATGCGCAGCGGCCCGTAGGTCAGGCGCAGGATGCCGGCGCCGACGAGGGAGACGGCCAGGAGGAGCAGAACGCCGGCCGACAGGAAGCAGAGCCCGCGCCATCGCCGGGCCGGCCGCCGTATCAGGGCCCTGTCCTCAACCATTCGCACCCTGGGATCTGGATCGGGTCGCAGCGCTCACCTAGAAACCGCGCGGTCCCGGCCGGGCGGCTATCCCGGCAGACACATCACCAATCGGCCGAAAGGAAGGCACGATGAGCCTCGAACCCGGCAACCCGGCTCCGGATTTCACCCTTCCCGGAGCGGGAGGGCAGACGCTGGCGCTTTCCGCGCTGAAGGGCCGCAAGGTCGTGCTCTACTTCTATCCGAAGGACGACACGAGCGGTTGTACGCTGGAGGCGCAGGCATTCAACGGCCTGGCGGAGGCCTTCGCCGCCGCTGACGCGGATGTGATCGGCGTCTCGCCGGACTCCGTGAAGAGCCACGACAAGTTCCGCGCCAAGTACGGCCTGACCTTCCCGCTGGCCTCCGACGAGGGCAAGGACATGCTCGGCGCCTACGGCGTCTGGGTCGAGAAGAGCATGTACGGGCGCAAGTACATGGGGGTCGAGCGCACCACGGTGCTGATCGATCGGGAGGGGCGCGTCGCGCGGGTCTGGCCGAAGGTGAAGGTCCCCGGCCACGCGGAGGAGGTGCTGGAGGCCGCCAGGGCGCTTTCCTGATCGGCGCCGCCGCGCCGGAGCCCCCGCCGGCGTCGCCGATGCCACCCTCGCGGCCCGGCGTTCGCTCACGGGCGCCGGGAGCCGCAGGACGGTCGCGACGGCGCCGCTCGGCATGGGATCGGCGCCGCTGCGATCACCGCCCGTCGCGGGCGATCAACGCCAGTAGCGCGTCGATGCCCTCCCGCAGGGCATCGGCGGGAAAGTCGCTGAATACGATCCCGGTCGGCAGCGCGGCACCGTTGAGCTCGGCCCCCGGAACCACGTCGCCGGCCTCCTGCGCGACCCGGCGCAACCTCTCCGCCAGGAAATCCGCGGCCGCGTCGTCGGTGAGCAGCGTGTCGAGGGTCAGGTCGATCGTCCCTGGACCGCTGACCTCCGCCGCCCGGTACCATGCCGCCACGATCGCGGAGAGCCGCGCGTCGGGCTCCCGCTCCTCGAGCCGGCGCAGGAGAGCGACGAGGGCCAGCAGCGAGCGGTCGTTCAGGGTCGCGGTACCGCCGCGGAACGCCTGCGTGGAATGGGCCATCTCGGCTCTACCTCAAGAAGATGATGGTCTTCTGCGTGCCCTGGGTGCCGTTCGCGACGTCGTTGCGCAGCGTCTCGAACTGCTGGTCCGAGAGACCGAGGGTATCGACGACGAGAACCCGCGTCGCGGTGTTGCCGCCCATGGCGTCGCGTATGACCGAGTTCCGGAGGCCCTCCAAGCTGCCGCGCTCCGGCAACGGCCCTTTCAGGCTGATCGGTCCGAGGATGCGGTCGACGAAATCGTAGGCCGGGTCGGCGCTTCGATCGATCCGGCGGCCGAGCGCCTGCTCCAACCGGACCCCGGCGATCCCCTCGGCCTGCCGGTAGCCGCCGAGGGCGGGATCGTCGCCGAGTTCCAACTGGCGGGCGCGCAGCCCGATCGTGTCCGTGAGATCGCCGCGCAGATCGCCGAGCGAGCGAGCCTCCAGCGTCACGACACCCGTCATCGCCGGGTCGACCGGCCCGAAACCGGGCAGGGGGGGCATCGGCTGTGCAGGCGTCAGGCCCGGCAGCGCGAGACCCTGCGGTGGCGCCGCCGCGAAGCCCGGCAGGGCGCCGAATCCCGGCAGGGCCGGCGTGAAGCCCTCCGGGCCGAGATTCGGCACGGCGGGCGCGAAGCCCGGCAGGGGCGCGAAGGCGCCGTCCGGCAGCGGTGCGAACCCGAGCGCCGGGCCACCCGCGGCGAAGAGCGCCGGATCGAGGCCGGCGAAGGCGGGAACGGGGCCGAAGGCGCCCGGAAGCGTGGGGACCGCATCAGCCGGTGCCTCCGGCGCCGTCCCGCCCTCCGGAGGCGCCGCATCCGGCACGGTCTGGCCGGGGCGCAGGCCCAGCGCCTGCATCCGTGCCTCGCTCTCGAGGCGCATCTGCGTCTCGGCCGCGTCGCTCGGGATGGTCCCCGTGTTCCCGAACAGTCCGTAGAGGAAGGCGCCGACGCCGGTGGCCGCCGGCAAGATCCGCGCCGCGGAGGGCAGCGCCGCGCCGATCACCTCGGCGCCCGCCAGCAGGCCCTCGCCGAAGGTCGCACCGGGCGCGGCCGCGAGACCGGCCGCCGCGAGGGCCGGATCGGGTGCCTGTGGCGGCGCCTCGGCGGGGATGGCCGGCGGCGGGGCCTGATCGAAGGCGAGAAGCCCCGGCGCGACCGGGGGCAGCGCGGCCTGAGCTGCCCGGAGGAAGCTCGGCGGCAGGATCGGCCCGGTGATCGGCGGGGCGGACATCGCCGCACGCTGCGCGTTCATGCTCGCGAGGTTGGCGTCCGTCTGCGACTGCATCTGCGCCGAGCGGGCCGCGGCCTGCTCCGTGAGCGCCGCGTTGAAGGCGGCCGACTGCGCGTCCATGCGCTCCGAGAAGGCGCGCTGGTTGTCCGCGAACTGCTGGTTGATCTGGTGGAAGCCGGCGATCGGATCGCCGTAGCTGCCGTCGCCAGGCAGAGCCCCGCCGCCCCCGATCGGATCAGGCGGCCCCGCCGTGACGCTGATCGTCGGAAGGTTGATCGACAGCGGTGCCGTCGAAACCGGCGGGATGTAGGCGAAGTTGGTGCCGCTGCTCATGGCCGGCTCTCCCGGATCGAACCCGGGAGGCAGGGTGCGGCACCGACCTGACAGCAACCTGTCGGACCGGCGGGCGGATCAGTCGATGTCCTCGACCGTCTCGCCGCCGCCGTAGACGCGCTGGGCCAGCGCTGTCTCCATGAACGGGTCGAGGTCGCCGTCGAGCACCTCGTCCGGGTCGGTGGACTGGGTGCCCGTGCGCAGGTCCTTCACCAGCTGATAGGGCTGGAGCACGTAGCTGCGGATCTGGTGGCCCCAGCCGATATCCGTCTTGGCGGCGGCCTCGGCGTTGGCTTTCTCTTCGCGCTTCTTCAGCTCGGCCTCGTAGAGGCGGGCGCGCAGCATGTTCCAGGCGGTCGCCCGGTTCTTGTGCTGCGAGCGCTCCTGCTGGCAGGCGACCACGATCCCGGTCGGGTTGTGGGTGATGCGCACCGCCGAGTCCGTCGTGTTCACGTGCTGTCCGCCGGCGCCGGACGAGCGGTAGGTGTCGATCCGGCAGTCGGATTCCTTGATCTCGATCTCGATCCGGTCGTCGATGACCGGATAGACCCAGACCGACGCGAAGCTCGTGTGCCGCCGGGCGCTCGAATCGTAGGGTGAGATGCGCACGAGCCGGTGCACGCCGGACTCGGTCTTGAGCCAGCCATAGGCGTTGTGGCCCTTGATGAGGAGCGTGGCGCCCTTGATGCCCGCCTCCTCGCCGTCCGACCACTCGACCACGTCGACCTTGTACTTCCGGCGCTCCGCCCAGCGGGCATACATGCGCTGGAGCATCAGGGCCCAGTCCTGGCTCTCGGTGCCGCCGGCGCCGGAATGCACCTCGAGATAGGTGTCGAACCCGTCCGCCTCGCCGGAGAGCAGCGTCTCGATCTGGCGGCTCGCGGCCTCCTTCTCGACGGCGCGCACGGCGTTCTCGCCCTCGCGCACGGTGTCGGCGTCGCCCTCGGCCTCGCCGAGCTCGATCAGGGTCGCGGCGTCCTCGAGCTCCTGCTCCAGGCGCTTGATGGCGGCCACGGCCTCATCGAGTTGCTGGCGTTCGCGCATGACGCGCTGCGCCGCCTCGGCGTCGTTCCAGAGGTCGGGGTCCTCGGAGGCCGCGTTCAGCTCCGCGAGGCGCTTCTCGACGGTATCCCAGTCAAAGATGCCTCCTCAGCAGTCCGATCGACTGCTTGGCGGCATCCGAGCTCTGCTCGATCTCGGCGCGCATCTGGTGTTTCAGGTCCGGTGTCGGTGACGTGCGGGGGTGATAGGGCGATGCCGGCGGCGTGTAAACGCGCCGGGCCCGATCACGAATGCAGGGAGGTGTGTGCGCTCAGCGCGGGGCGAACGGGCCCAGCGGCCCCTTGTAGGCGGGGTTCAGCACGTATTCCCGCGGCCGATGGCCCTTGCCGAGCTGACCTTCGCCCGGCCCGTCGTTGTAGTAGGCGAAGCCGGTGAGGCCGAAGCCGCCGCCGTTCATGACCTGCGGCACCGGGATCGCCGGCACGGCGGCGAGGTCCGGCCGGGAGGCCGGCACCACCGGCCGCCCGTTGTCGCGGTCGACCTCCAGCACGGTCGGCCCGTTGGGGTAGGTATAGTAGGAGGGCACGCCCTGGGCGAGGGCCGGCGCCGCGAGCGCGGGAAGCACGAGGGCGACGAGCGCCGTGGTGGTGGCCTTACGCGACACGCGGTGATCCTCCCTGGGACGGACCGACGGGTCCCGCTCCCTCAAGCTTGGCCGGGACCCTACCTCAAGCGGCGGTCGCCGTCACGGGCGGGCGGCTCAGCCCTTGGCGCGAAGCACGACCTGCGGAGCGACCGGGGCGGGGGTGCAGTTGGTGGTGAAGGCGTTCAGCACCAGCGGCTTCGAGTTGCAGGTGAAGGCCGCGTCGGGGCCCGGCGCCGGCACCGGATCGCGGGCGACGATCGGGTTCGGGGCGCAGGCCGCGAGCGGCGCCGCGAGCACGAGGGCGGCGGGCAGGATCAGGCGGCGCATGGGATTTCCGGAAGCGAACACGTCGCCAAATCCTGGGGACGCCCCCCGCCCGTGGCAAGCGCCGACGGGGAGACGAGGCCGGTTTGGCGGCCCGTGTCTCCCCCCCGCCACATGATCCGTCCCAGCGCTCAGCCGGCCTTGGCGATCGGCACGACGTTGTGGAGCGTCTTGTCGGTGCCGTCGAAGAAGCGGCGCACATTGCGGGCCGCCTGCCGGATGCGCTGCTCGTTCTCGACGAGCGCGATGCGCACGTAGTCGTCCCCGAACTCGCCGAAGCCGACGCCCGGCGCCACCGCCACGTCGGACTTCTCCAAGAGCAGCTTCGAGAACTCCAGGCTGCCGAGCGAGCGATAGCGCTCCGGGATCGGCACCCAGGCGAACATCGAGGCGGCCGGCGTCGGGATCGGCCAGCCGGCCTTGCCGAAGGACTCGACCAGGGCGTCGCGGCGCTTCTTGTAGATGCCCCGCATCTCCGCGATGCAGTCGTCCGGCCCGTTCAGCGCCGCGGTGGCCGCGACCTGGATCGGCGTGAAGGCGCCATAGTCGAGATAGGACTTCACCCGCGTCAGCGCCGCAAGCAGCCGCTCGTTGCCGACCGCGAAGCCCATGCGCCAGCCGGCCATAGAGTAGGTCTTCGACATCGAGGTGAACTCGACGGTGACGTCGATGGCACCGGGCACCTCCAGCACCGAGGGCGGGGGCACGCCGTCGAAGTAGACCTCGGCGTAGGCGAGGTCCGAGAGCAGGATGATCTCGTGGCGCTTCGCGAAGGCGACGAGGTCCCGGTAGAAGTCGAGGCTCGCGACGTAGGCGGTCGGGTTCGAGGGGTAGCAGACCACGAGCGCCACGGGCTTGGGGATCGAGTGCTGCATCGCCCGCTCCAGCGCCGGGAAGAAGGCCGGCGTCGGCTCGGCGGGCACGGAGCGGATGACGCCGCCGGCCATCAGGAAGCCGAAGGCGTGGATCGGGTAGCTCGGGTTCGGCACCAGCACCACGTCGCCCGGCGCCGTGATGGCCTGCGCCATGTTGGCGAAGCCCTCCTTGGAGCCGAGCGTCGCCACGACCTGCGTGTCCGGGTTGAGGGTGACGCCGAAGCGGCGCTGGTAGTAGGCGGCCTGGGCGCGGCGCAGGCCCGCGATGCCCTTGGACGCGGAGTAGCGATCCGTACGCGGGCGGCCGGCGGTCTCGACCAGCTTGGCGATGACGTGCTTCGGAGCGTCGAGGTCCGGGTTGCCCATGCCGAGATCGATGATGTCGGCGCCGTTGGCGCGGGCGGCGGCCTTGATGCGGTTCACCTGCTCGAAGACGTAGGGGGGAAGACGCTTGATGCGGTGAAAATCGGTCATGGCCCGTGTCCGTGCCGGATGGAACGGGACATGCGAGGCTCGGCGGCCCGCTTCGTCCCGGAGTGGCTTGATCGCCCTCTCTAGCACCTCGGGCGCCGCAAGGGACCCCGAAAAGCGCTACTGGGCCGCCGAAGCCGGCGCGCCCTTGGCGGCCGCCTTGCTGGCGCCCTCGGCGGCGCGGCCCTTGGCCTCGTTGCGGCTGCGGGCGCCTTCGAGCTCGGCCTCGAGCGCCTTCTGGCCCTCGCTGGACTTCGCCCGCACCGGACGCTTCGGCGCCGACACGCCCACGGGTAGAAACTCCTGGCTCGCGGGGCGGGACGCCGCCACGAACTCCGGTGCCTCGGCGGTCTTGGGGGCGCCGCCGAGGCCGAGGGGCCCGCGAAGCGGGCTGACGTCGCCGGAGCAGGCGGAGACCCCGGCCGCGAGAACGGCCGCGGCGAGGCAGCGCGGGAGATTGGCAGCGGACAAGCGGTTCATGTCTGTCTCGAAGGACGGACGGGACGATGGCGAAACTTCCGCCTCGCGCGTTACTTTGTCTTAAACGAGGCTCCCGGAATCGGGCAGCCCGAAGCATGCAGGGAGAGAGGCTCTTGGCCACGCGTGACCGGCTCGACCGGGCGGAAGCCGCAACCGCGCTGCCGGACCCGGAGGCACTCTCGCGCAATGCCGGCCTGCTCGCCGAGGAGATCGGCCGGGCCGCCGCCCGCTACTTCCAGCCGGCGGAAGGGGGTGCCCCGCCGAAGGGCATGAACGAGGAGGTCGCCGAGATCGTCCGCACGCTGGCGGGCGTCGCCGAGAAGTGGTTCGCCGATCCGCAGAAGGCGAGCGAGGCGCAGGGGAGGATCGCCAAGGAGTTCGTCGACCTCTGGGGCGCGACCTGGCTGCGCCTCCAGGGCCAGAGCGCGCCCGCCATCGCCGAGCCCGAGCCGAAGGACGCCCGCTTCAGCCACGCCGAGTGGTCCACGAACCCGGTCTTCGACTTCCTGAAGCAGGGCTACCTCATCACCACCCGCTGGGCGGAGTACCTCGTCGACAACGCCGAAGGGCTCGACGACCACACCCGCCACAAGGCGCAGTTCTACCTGCGGCAGGTCTCGGGCGCCCTCTCGCCCTCGAACTTCCTGATGACAAACCCGGAGCTGATCCGGCACACACTGTCCGAGAACGGCGCCAACCTCGTGCGCGGGATGCGGATGCTTCAGGAGGATATCGAGGCGGGCAAGGGCGAGCTGCGGGTCCGCCAGACCGATCCCACCGCCTTCGAGGTCGGCCGCGACGTGGCGGTGAGTCCCGGCGAGGTCGTGTTCCGCAACGACCTCATCGAGCTGATCCAGTACGCGCCGACCACCGAGACGGTGCTGAAGCGGCCGTTCCTGATCGTGCCGCCCTGGATCAACAAGTTCTACATCCTCGACCTCAACCCCTCGAAGAGTCTCATCGGCTGGATGGTCTCGCAGGGACTGACGGTGTTCTGCATCTCCTGGGTCAACCCGGACATGCGCCACGCCGACAAGGACTTCGAGAGCTACATGCGCGAGGGCGTCGAGGCGGCGATCGACGCGATCGGCGCCGCGACCGGCGAGCGCGAGGTCTCGGCGGCGGGCTACTGCGTCGGCGGCACGCTGCTCGCCGTGACGCTCGCCTACCAGGCGGCCACCGGCAACACCCGCATCAGGAGCGCGACGCTGCTGACCACCCAGGTCGACTTCACCCATGCGGGCGACCTCAAGGTCTTCGCCGACGAGGAGCAGATCAAGGGCATTGAGGCCCGGATGAGCGAGAAGGGCTATCTCGACGGGTCGCGGATGGCCGGCGCCTTCAACATGCTGCGCCCGAACGATCTGATCTGGTCCTACGTCGTCAACAACTACCTCAAGGGCAAGGCGCCCTCCGCCTTCGACCTGCTCTACTGGAACGCCGACGCCACGCGGATGCCCGCGGCCAACCACTCCTTCTACCTGCGCAACTGCTACCTCGATAATACGCTCGCGCAGGGCCGGATGGTGCTGGGGAACGTCCGGCTCGACCTAAAGAAGGTGAAGGTGCCGATCTTCAACCTCGCCACCCGCGAGGACCACATCGCCCCGGCGCTCTCGGTCTTCGAGGGCTCGTCCAAGTTCGGCGGCAAGGTCGATTACGTGCTTGCCGGCTCCGGCCACATCGCCGGCGTCGTGAACCCGCCCGCCAAGGCGAAGTACGGGTTCTGGACCGGCGGCCCGGCCAAGGGCCGCTTCGCCGACTGGATCGCGGTCGCCACCGAGACCAAGGGCTCCTGGTGGCCCTACTGGTTCCAGTGGCTGGAGGCGCAGGCGCCCGAGCGCGTACCGGCTCGGATCCCCGGCGAGGGCGCGCTGACCTCCCTCGGCCCGGCACCGGGCACCTACGTGCGTATGAAGGCCTGAGGGGCCTGCCGGAAAAGAAAAGGGCGCCGCTGGGGCGCCCTTTCGTTTCGATGCGGGGAGCGGGGCTCCTCAGTACTTGCGCACCAGCGGCGCCGGGGCGGCGACCACGGCCGGCTCGCCGAACTGGTAGCGGAAGCCCACCGAGACGATGTCGGCGCTGCCGTCGGCGACGCCGGCGAAGGCGATGCTCTGGCCCAGCGCGTTGCTCACGTTGTAGTCGCGGCCGGCGCCGGCGAGGATGCGCCCGCGCTCCACGAACAGATGCTGGTAGCCGGCGGTGAGCAGGAGCTTCTCGTTCCAGCGGTAGCTCGCGCCGATCGAGAGGCCGACGCGGTCGGCGTCGGGCAGGCGCACGGAGCGGTTCTCGAAGTCGATGGGCGACTGCTCGTAGGAGACGCCGGCCCGCAGCGTCAGGTTCGGCGACCAGTCGTACTCGCCGCCCAGCGAGTAGGTGTAGCCGTCCTTGTAGCGCAGCGGCAGATGGTTGACCGTCACGCCGAGCGTCTTGGAGACGATGCCGACATCGCCGAGCCGGGACCAGTTGTCCCACTCGAAGCCGAGGCTCATCCGGAAGACCGGGCTGATCACCTGCGTGATGCCGGCCGTGACCTTCTCGGGCGTGTTGAGCTTGGCGCGGACCTGGCCGGCGAGCGGGGCGAGCGCCAGCAGCGGCACGCCGATGGAGCCGTCGATGTCGTGATGGACCGACGAGCGGTAGCCGACGCCCAGCGTGGTGCCGGTCGGCGCCGTGATCAGCGCGCCCGCCGTGAAGCCGACGCCCCAGGAATCGCCCTTGATGAAGGAGCTCGGCAGGGCCGTCGCCGGCAGCAGCGGCGTCAGCGGCACCGCCTGGCGCAGCGTCAGGCGGAAATACTCGATGTTCGGGCCCGCCGCGACCGAGAGCCAGTCGGTGACCTTGAAGCCGACCACCGGGTTGAAGGCCAGGGAGAAGATGCGGTTCGAGCGGCCGTAGGCCTCACCGGCCCAGACGTCGCGGGGCTTCGTCACGAGGCCGAAGGGCGCGCCGGTCTGGATGCCGATCCAGAGGCGGTCGTTGAGCTGGTAGGACGTGGCGCCCGAGGGCAGCACCGCGCCCTGGCCGATGTCGCCGCTGCCCGGCAGCGCCGAGTACGGGGCGCTCGTGCCCGGCAGCGTGCGGATGTCGCCCTGGAGGTTGATGAAGGTCAGGTTCTGCTCGGAGACCCAGCCGGGACGCATCGTCACCGTGGCCGGGTTCCAGAACATGGAGGAGACGCCCGCCGCGCCGGCGCCGGCGCCGGCGAAGGACATGCCGAGGCCGATCGCGCTCTGGTCGCGCAGGCCGAAGGCGCCGGCCTCGGCCGAGGCGGTGCCGAGCGCGACGGCGGCGAGAGAGGCACCGGCGAGGGCGATGGCCCGAAAATTCCCCAACATGACGCTTCCAGCCTTGTTTCGCGGTCCCGACTTCCCGACCCCAGCGCGGGCGCAGCACCTTCGAGAGACACTGTGCCTGTGGTCGGATCATCGATCAATGGTCGCCCCGGCCGGCGAGATCGACTGAGATTTGTTTGCGAATGACTGTGGTTTTCATGACGCTCGCGTCGAGGGCCAAGCAAAGCAGCACCTCGCCAAGATTGGTTCACACCTGAACTTTCCTCTGCTTAAACATTCATCACCCGGCCCAAGGGGACGCTTCGCACTTTTGTGCAGGTCGTGTGGGATTTCGGCAACATCCTTCCGCCCTCCCCTCGACTCTTGACCCCACAGGCGCCTCTCCCACCTTCGCCGGGACGATCGTTGGGGGGACGCGACATGAAGCTCATCCGGCACGGCGCCAGCGGCGACGAGAAGCCCGGCCTCGTCGACGGCCGCGGAATCCGCCGCGACCTCTCGGCGATCCTGCGCGACATCGCCGGTCCCGCGCTGAGCCGCGAATCGCTTGATCGCCTGCGCCGCATCGATCCGGAGAGCCTGCCGGTCGTGCCGGAGGACCGGCGCCTCGGCCCCTGCGTCGGCGGCACGCGCAACGTCGTGGCGGTCGGCCTCAACTACTCCGACCATGCCGAGGAGGCAGGCCTGCCGGTGCCGGCCGAGCCGATCCTGTTCTCGAAGGCGCCCTCCTGCCTCTGCGGGCCGGACGACGCGGTCATCATCCCGAAGGGCTCGAACCGCACCGACTGGGAGGTGGAGCTCGCTATCGTCATCGGCGCCCGCGCCTCCTACGTCCACGCCAACGAGGCGCTCGACTACGTGGCGGGGCTGACGATCTGCAACGACGTCTCGGAGCGGGAGTGGCAGTTCGACCGGGGCGGCACCTGGAGCAAGGGCAAGGGCTGCCCGACCTTCGGGCCGCTCGGCCCCTGGCTCGTCACCCTCGACGAGATCCCCGACCCGAAGGCGCTGAACCTCTGGCTCGACCTCAACGGCGAGCGCATGCAGTCGGGCTCCACGGGCCGGATGATCTTCGACCTCGCCCAGCTCGTCGCTTACGTCTCCCACTTCATGATGCTGGAGCCCGGAGACATCATCACCACGGGGACGCCGCCCGACGTCGGCATGGCCCGCAAGCCGCCCCGCTACCTGAGGAGCGGCGACGAGATGCGGCTCGGCATCGACAGTCTCGGCGAGCAGCGCCAGCGCGTCGTCGCCTTCGACGACTGGACGGCGAAGGTCTCGGCGGGCGAGCCGACGAACTGACGCGAGGTGGCATTCCGTCGACCTCGGCCGCGGCGCCTTGATTTTCTGAAGGAGATTCGCCTGATGGCGGCATGAGAACCCGCCTCGCCGCTCAGACGCCCGACATCCGTCACGACTGGACCCTCGCCGAGGTGCGGGCGGTCCACGACATGCCCCTCCTCGACCTCGTGCACCGCGCCGCCGCGATCCATCGGACGCATAACGACCCCTCCGACATCCAGCGGGCGAGCCTGCTCTCGATCAAGACGGGCGGCTGCCCGGAGGACTGCGCCTACTGCCCGCAATCGGCCCATCACAAGGAGGCCGGCCTGCCCCGCGAGCGGCTGATGGCCGTGGACACCGTGCTGCGGGAGGCCGCCGCCGCCAAGGAGGCCGGCGCCCACCGCTTCTGCATGGGTGCGGCCTGGCGCCAGCCCAAGGACGGGCCGGAGTTCGACGCCGTGCTCGCCATGGTCCGCGGCGTGCGCGGCATGGGCATGGAAGCCTGCGTGACGCTGGGCATGCTCTCGCCCTCGCAGGCGCAGCGCCTCGCCGAGGCCGGGCTCACCGCCTACAACCACAACCTCGACACCGGGCCGGACTTCTACGGCGACATCATCTCGACGCGGACCTACCAGGACCGGCTCGACACGCTCGCCAACGTCCGCGAGGCCGGCATTGGCGTCTGCTGCGGCGGCATCGTCGGCATGGGCGAGGGCGTGAGCGACCGGGCCGCGATGCTCCAGGTGCTCGCCAACCACGCCCCCCACCCCGAGAGCGTTCCGATCAACGCCCTCGTCGCGGTAGGCGGCACGCCGCTGGAGGATCGCCCGCCGGTCGACCCGCTCGATCTCGTGCGCATGTGCGCGACGGCGCGCATCGTGATGCCGAAGGCGCGGGTGCGCCTCAGCGCCGGCCGCAAGTCCCTGACGCGGGAGGCGCAGGTGCTGTGCTTCCTCGCCGGCGCCAACTCGATCTTCTACGGCGAGCGCCTGCTCACCACCGCCAACAACGGAGAGGACGAGGACGAGGCGCTGCTCGCCGATCTCGGCATCCCGGTGGCGCGGCCGACGCTCGCCGCCGCGGAGTAGCCAGACGGTTCAGGCTGCGCGGGGACGGTTGGGGGCGACGTCCGGCAGGTCGATCCGGAAGGTCGTGCCCTGCTCGGAGCGCTCCAGGGAAAGGCTGCCGCCGTTCAGCTCGATGAGCTCGTAGGCGATGGCGAGGCCGAGCCCCGCCCCGCCCGAGGCGCTGCCCTTGAAGGGCGTGAACAGGTTCTGCCGCACCCGGTAGGGCAGGCCCGGCCCGTTGTCGGAGACCCGGATCACCACGCGCCCCGAGCCGACGCCGCCTTCGCGCTCGGCCACGATCCGCACCACGCCCGGCACCGACGGGGCGGCCTCGCGGTCGCAGGCCTGCACGGCGTTGCGGACGAGGTTGTGCAGCGCGCGCGAGAGCTGCTCCGGGTCCGCGCAGACCTGCATCCCCGACGGCGCCTCGGTCGTCACGAGGACCGTGTTGCCGACGGCAAGAGCGCCGATATCCGGCAGCTCGGCCAGGATCGGCGCGATCAGGGTCAGGCGCCGCTGCGGATGGCGCTCCGTCGCCCGTCCGTAGGCGAGGGTCGCCTCGCAGAAGCGCACGGCCCGGTCGAGGGTCGCGACGAGGCGCGGGGCGAGGCGCCGGGTGTTCGGGTCGCCGCCGTCGCCCAGGCGATCGCCGAGGAGCTGGGCGGTCGCGAGCAGGTTTCGCAACTCGTGGTTGATCTTGCTGACGGAGAGGCCGAGCTCGGCCAGCCGCCGCTTCTCGCGCAGCTCGTCGGCGAGCGCCCGCTCGGTCCGCGCCAGGGCGACCTCGGCATCGCCGATCTCGTCGGTGCGCCGGGTGGGCACGATGATGCGGCTGACGTCGTCGGGCTGGGCGGCGTAGGCGATGAGGTTGCCCGCCAGGCGCCCCACCGGCCGCACGATCGTCTGCTGGAGCAGCGCGAAGACGACCGCGGTGGCCGCCGCCGCCACCAGGAGCGACCACAGCAGCAGCGTCATGGAGAAGGCCACCATCGAGTCGCGCAGAGGCTTCTCCGAGACCAGCACCTCCACCACGTCGAAGCCGTCGCTGCCGTGATCGACGATGCGGATTGGGTCCGAGGTCGGGATCACCATGGTGCGGAAGGCACCGTAGATCTCGTGGAGCTGCGTGTCGGTGCGCAGGTCGACCGTGTAGGCCACTGTCTCCGGCATCGTCTCCATGGACAGGAGCCGGCTCGCCTCGCCGTCGCGGATCACGATGGCGCGGGCGCCGACGCCCTGCAGGAGACGGGTGGCGAGCTCCTCGGAGACGGCGTGGGTGGGGCTGGCGTCGAGGACGAGGCCGGCGACGTTGGCCGCCGCGATCCGGTCGGAGAGCCAGCTCATCCGGTGGCTCGACAGGGACGGGACGTAGATCAGCAGCTCGGCCAGCGCGCCGACGCCGGTCGCCATGAGGAGCACGCGCAGGGAGAGGCCGAAGCGCCTCTTGCGAGGCTTCGCGACCGGGGCCTCCGCGGGCAGGACGGTCGCCTTCGGCATCTCGCCCCGCCGGATGGAACGCTCACTCATCCCTCGACTAGTCCGACGCCCGCGTCAGCGTATCCCCGGCGGCCGAGCCGCCGCCTCTGGTGACCGGAGGGCCGAAGACAGGCACCCGGCTCAGGCTGGTTCGAATCCCGGCCCCGGCCGGTTTCCCGGTGCGACCGTCCGCCACTGGTAGCGCGCGCGCCCTCCGCCCGTCGAGAGGGCCGACAACGCAGGGATGCTAGCCGGCGTCCGAAAGTCGACTTTCGCGCCTGCGGCCGGCCCGGCGGCGGATCGCCATGGACAGCGCGACGAGGCCGGCGAGGGAGCCGAGCCCGGCCACGAGCTTCGGCGTGACGAGGGAGCGCAGCGTCAGCGCGTTCTCGCAATCGCTGCCGCCGCCGGCGAGGCATTCGGCGCGGGCGCTCTCGTGGGCGGCGACCACGTCCTCGATCCCCGACCCCGTCGCCGCGTAGATGAAGGCGCCCGGCAGGAGACCGAGGAAGGTCGCCAGCACGAAGCTGCGCAGCCGCACGCCGAAGACCGCCGGCCCGAGATTGGTCATCCAGAACGGGAAGAGCGGCAGCAGCCGCAGGAGCAGGATGTAGGAGAAGGCATCCCGCCGGAAGCCCTCCGCGAAGGTGGCGAGCCTCGGCCCGGCCCGGCGGCGCAGGAGGTCGGCGGCGGCGGCGCGGCCGATGGTGAAGACGATCGCCGCTCCCGTGGTCGCCGAGGTCACCGCGACGAGGGCGCCGGTGACGACCCCGAACAGGAACCCGTAGACGATGGTCAGGACGAGCGTCGCGGGCACCGAGAGCACCACGGCGCCGACGTAGAAGAGCACGCCGAGGAGGATGGCCCGGGGCCGGTCCTCGGCCACGGCGGCGTGGAGCCAGGCGCGGGATTCGAGCAGCCGGTCGAGGCTGAGGAGATGGTAGGCGCCCGAGACGATGGCCGCGACGGAGGCCGCGACCAGGACGGCGAGCGGCAGCCAGCGCAGGGCGACGCGCCAGCGTCCCCTCGTCCGCACCGGTCCGCTCACGCGGGCTTGCGCATCCGCAGGATCTTGAAGAAGCCGCCCGGGAAGGTCGGCGCGACCCCGACGAACTCGACGCCGTTGCGCCGCGCCCAGGCCTCGATCCGGGTCGACTTGAAGGCCGACGACCAGCCGATCTTGGTGCAGATCGGCGCCACGATCTCCTCGACGCGGGCGACCGGCCCGTCCGTCTGGCCGAAATGGTTGGCGAGCACGATGGCGCCGCCGGGGCGCACCACCCGCAGGAACTCGGAGAGCGCGGCTTCCGGGTCCGGCACCAGGGTGATGAGGAACTGCGCCACCACCGCGTCGAAGGACTCGTCGGCGTAGCCCAGGCGGCAGACATCCATCACCTGGAGGCCGCGGACGTGGGAGAGACGGCGGCGGCGGACCTTGGCGCGGGCGCGCTTCAGCATGTCCTCGGAGAGGTCGACGCCGCAGACGAAGCTGCCCGACGGGTAGTAGCCGAGCGACAGCCCGGTGCCGACGCCGGCCTCGAGGATGCGCGGGCCGCTGGCGGTGGCCGCGTCGACGGCGGCGCGGGCGGCGGGCTCGGTGAGCTTGTCGTAGACGATGTCGTAGACCGGCGCCCAGCGGGCGTAGGCCTTGCGCATCAGGGCGGTCGTCGGGCCGGCCTCGGGCCGCTCGCTCAGCATGTCGTCCTCGGGGCTCTCTCGATGGTCAGGCGGCGTGCGCCGGGCGGTCTTGGCTCGTGTCGATCCGGCGGATGGTGCCCCCGCCGAGTACCTGCGCCCGGGGGCCGGCATCGGCGTAGATCACGCAGGCCTGCCCCGGCGAGACGCCGTCCTCGGCCTCCTCCAGCACGATCTCGGCGCCCTCGCCGGCCGCGTCGCAGGTGAGGCGCGCGGGGCGCGGCTCGCGGGTCGAGCGCACGCGCACGGCGACGGGCCGGTCGGCGACCGCACCGGCGGGCTCGGCGCCGAGCCAGTTCAGCCCGTCGACGCGGATGCGCTGGGTGGCGAGCGCCTCCCGGGGGCCGACGACGACGCGGGCGGCCTCCGGCTCGAGGCGCACGACGTAGAGGGGCTCGCCCGTGGAGAGCTTGAGCCCCCGGCGCTGGCCGACGGTGAAGTTCAGCACGCCCTGGTGCCGGCCGAGGGTGCGGCCGTCGAGATGGACGATCTCCCCGGCCCGCGCCGCGTCCGGGCGCAGCCGCGCAATCACGTCGGCGTAGCGGCCCTGCGGCACGAAGCAGATGTCCTGGCTGTCGGGCTTCTCCGCGACTGTGAGGCCGAGGTCGCGGGCGAGCCGACGGGTCTCGTCCTTGGGCAGCTCGCCCAGGGGAAAGCGCAGGAAGTCGAGCTGTGCCTGCGTCGTCGCGTAGAGGAAGTAGCTCTGGTCGCGGGCGGGATCGAGGGCGCGGAACAGGGCGCGGCGGCCGCTGCCGTCGACGGCGTGGCTCGCGACGTAGTGGCCGGTGGCGAGCGCGTCGGCGCCGAGGTCGCGGGCGGTGGCGAGAAGGTCGCGGAACTTCACCGAGCGGTTGCACTCGACGCAGGGGATCGGCGTCTCCCCGGCGAGGTAGCTGTCGGCGAACCGGTCGATCACCGACTCCCGGAACCGGTCCTCGTAGTCGAGGACGTAGTGGGGGATGCCCAGCGTCTCCGCGACGCGCCGGGCGTCGTGGATGTCGCGGCCGGCGCAGCAGGCGCCCTTGCGGTGCGTGGCGTCGCCGTGGTCGTAGAGCTGGAGCGTGATGCCGACCACGTCGTAGCCCTGCCGCGCCAGCAGCCCGGCCACGACGGAGGAATCGACGCCGCCGGACATGGCGACGACGACCCGTGTCTCGTGG
Source organism: Methylobacterium jeotgali (assembly GCF_022179345.1). Classification (GTDB taxonomy): domain Bacteria; phylum Pseudomonadota; class Alphaproteobacteria; order Rhizobiales; family Beijerinckiaceae; genus Methylobacterium; species Methylobacterium jeotgali. Next base: position 88,983 of record NZ_BPQR01000031.1, read on the forward strand.
GGAGATTTCGGAAGGTCGAGCGAGTTCATCGGGCCGCATCACGCGCCGCGCCGTCGAAGGGCGCGACCGTCAGGCGCCTCTATAGGAGGACTCGCGCGCGAGGGCCAGCGACGCCGGGGCGTGCAATCGGCGCAGGCCCGGCAAATGCTGCCGGGACGGCGGCAGCATCGGCCGGGCCGGAGACCGATCTCGCGCGGACAAGCCGAGAAAAATCAATTCGTTAGTGCGTGGCTCGCGGCTTGCTCGAGACCGGGCGAGGAGCTTTTGCCCCATGGCCCTATCCACCCTGGACACCGCCGACCGCGCCGCGGCCCGCCGTCTTGAGACGGCGCGGGACGCCCAGCGGCAGCGGCAGCGCGACACCGAGGAGCGCTTCTCCGTGGAGGCGCGGGCCGAGAAGGCGGACGAGGCCCGCGACGCCACCGCTGCGCGGCGGCAGGCGACGATCGAGGCGGACAAGGCGCCGCCGAAGCCCGCACAGGCTCAGCCGAAGGCGCTGCCCACGCGACCGGCCGAAACCGCTTCGCTCGGCGAGACCGCCACGCCGTCGAACACCGCGGTGAAACGCATCGCCGATGCCAAGACCGTCCCGTCCCGCACCGTCGAGGAGACGGAGTTGGCCCCGCAGCCGATCCCCTCGAAGCCGGCCGCGTCGGCTCCCGAGCAGGTCCAGGCCGCGACGGAGGCGCAGGGCGTCACCCTGGCACAGGACGCGATCGAATCGGAGCCCGAGACCAAGGAGTCGGCCCCTGAGACCGCCTCCGCCGAGAGCGATGCCATCCCGCTTCTCGCGCTGCCACAGCCGGCGCCCGCGCCGAAGGCGGCGCCGACGGCTGCCTCCGCCGCCGCTCCGGGCGAGGCGGCCAGCCCCCCGACGCGCGTGGCGGGACCGGCGGAGGTCGCGGCCGCGGTTGCCGGCAGCGGCGAGCCGCCGGACAGAAGCAAGGACGAGACCGGCAAGGTCGAGGCGCCCGCCGCGTTCAGCACCGCCCTCACCGAGGCGCAGGCGAAGCCCGAGATCCGCACGCCGCAAGCGGCGCCGGTCCATGCCGCGCCGAGCGCGCAGGCCGCTCCCGCTCCGGCGCCTGCGGTGCCCATCGGGCAGGTGCCGATGACCATCGGCCTGCGCTCTCTCGGCGGGTCGAGCCGCTTCGAGCTGCGCCTCGACCCGGTCGAGCTCGGCCGCATCGACGTGACCCTCGACATCGACAAGGACACCGGCACCGTCGCGACCCGCGTCGTGGTGGACCGGCCGGAGACCCTGGCGCTGCTCCAGCGCGACGCCGGCAGCCTCCAGCAGGCGCTGACCCAGGCCGGGCTCGACGCGAGCGAGGCCGGGATCAGCTTCTCCCTGCGCGGCGACGAGGCCGGCGGCCGCAGCGACACCAGCGGCGACGACCGGAGCCACGGGCGCCGCGCCACCGCCGAGATCGGCGAGACCCGCACCATCACCGAGGCCGTGCCCCTGCGCATCCTGCGCGGGCTCGGCGGCCTCGACATCCGCATCTGAGCAGGGAGCCTCGCGCCATGGCCTCGGGCATCACCGGCACCACGACCTCGACCAACGCGTCCTCGACGACCTCGATCGGCGGCAGCAGCCAGCAGATCGCCGGCAACTTCCAGCAGTTCCTGACGCTGCTCACCACGCAGCTCCAGAACCAGAACCCCCTCGACCCGATGGACACCAACCAGTTCACGCAGCAGCTGGTGCAGTTCGCCGGCGTCGAGCAGCAGCTCAAGTCCAACGACCGGCTCGACTCGATCCTGACAAACGCCAAGGCGTCGAGCGCGGCCTCCGCCACGGGCTTCATCGGCCAGACCGTGACCGCGGACGGCAAGACGGCGACCCTCGCCAACGGCTCGGCGACCTGGAACCTCACCGCGCCCCGCGCGGTGACAAAGGCGACGATCACCATCCTCGACGCGAACAGCAACGTCGTCGGCACGCTCACGAAGGCGCTGACCGCGGGCTCTCAGACGCTCACCTGGGACGGCAAGAACGCCTCCGGCATGACCTCCTCGGACGGCAAGTACTCGATCAAGATCGACGCGCTCGACGCGACGGGATCGAGCGTGGCCGTCGACACCGCGGTCTCCGGCACGGTCACCAGCGTCGATCTCAGCGGCAGCGAACCGGTGCTGGCGATCGGCTCCTCCAAGGTGCCGGTGTCGAGCGTCCGCTCGATCAGCTCGGGCTTATCCACATGAACGCCCATGCATTGGATCGAAGTCGAGAGGTGCGTTTCAAACTCTCTTAAGCGGCCTCACGTAGCGTCAGGCTCGACAGGTCAGTCGAGTGTAGAGCGTATCATGACCGAACCGCACCGCCCGAGAGTCAAATACGTTATCGGGCCCGATGGCAGCCCCCTCACCATCGCCGATCTCCCGCCGCCGAGCACCCGCCGCTGGGTGATCCGCCGCAAGGCCGAGGTCGTCGCTGCGGTCCGAGGCGGTCTCCTCAGCCTCGAGGAGGCCTGCCAGCGCTACACGCTGACGACCGAGGAATTCCTGAGCTGGCAGTTCTCCATCGACCAGCACGGGCTCGCGGGACTGCGCACCACGCGCATCCAGCACTACCGCCACTGAGGCGGGCGGGCCCTCGCGCAGCCCGCGACAGAATCGACGGCTTCCTGGAAGGCCGCGCCGGACCCACCGGCGCGGCCTTCGCCATTTCAGGCCCTATCGATGCCGAAGGTCACGCTTCGTTAACCGGCCGCTAACCACGCACCGGGCAGTTTTTGCCGAGCGAGCCGCCCGCCGGGCAGGGCCGCGGTGTTCGGGCGCGTCGAACGGTGAAGCCGGTCCTCGATCTGGTGACGAAGCTGGGGCCGGCGCGGCTCGCCGCGATGGTGGCGGTGACGCTCGCCATGATCGGCTTCTTCGCCTTCGTGATCCTGCGGGTGTCGCGGCCCGACATGGGCGTGCTGTTCTCCGACCTCGCGATGCAGGATTCGGCCAGCATCGTCCGCGACCTCGAATCGCGGGGCATCGCCTACGAGACCCGCGGCGACATCGGCCAGACCATCCTGGTGCCGAGGAAGGACATCGCCCGCATCCGCATGGACCTCGCCGGCAAGGGCGTCCCGGCCCAGGGCGGCATCGGCTACGAGATCTTCGACAAGGGCGACGCCTTCTCCTCCACCAACTTCGTGCAGGGGGTGAACCACCTCCGCGCGCTGGAGGGCGAGCTCGCCCGCTCGATCCGCTCCATCGGCCAAGTCCAGGCCGCCCGCGTCCACCTCGTGCTGCCGGAGAAGCGTCTGTTCTCCCGCGACCGCGAGCCGCCGAGCGCGGCGATCGTGCTCAAGCTGATGGGCGAACTCGATCCGGGACAGGTCCGCGCCATCCGCCACCTCGCCGCCTCCTCCGTGGAGGGGCTGAAGCCCGAGCGGGTCTCGATCGTCGACGAGAAGGGCCGGCTGCTGGCCGACGGCGCCCGCGGCGAGCAGCCCGGCGCCGACGCCGAGGAGAAGCAGACCGCGCTGGAACGGCGTCTGCGCGGCCAGATCGAGGAGATCGTGGCCGGCGTCGTCGGCCAGGGCCGCTCTCGCGTGCAGGTCCGCGCCGATCTCGACATGAACCGCATCGAGAGCCGCTCGGAGACCTTCGACCCGGAGGGCCGGGTGGTCCGCTCCAGCCAGACCCGCAACGAGCAGGCGCTCACCGGGGGCTCGGAAGGGCAGGTCAGCGTCGGCAACGAGCTGCCCGGGGCTGGCGGCGGCGACAAGCCGGCCTCGCAGAAGGACACCTCCAACAAGACCGAGGAGACCACGAACTACGAGATCTCCCGCGTCACCAAGACCGAGGTGGTCGAGGGCGGCCGCGTGAAGCGCCTCTCCGTGGCGGTCCTCGTCGACGGCGTCTACGCGCCGGGTGCCGACGGCAAGACCGCCTACCAGCCCCGCCCGGCCGCCGAGATCGAGCGCATCGCCGCCCTGGTGCGCACCGCCGTCGGCTTCGACAAGGCCCGCGGCGACCAGATCGAGGTCGTCAACCTGCGCTTCGCCGAGGCGCCCTCCGTGCCCGAGTTCACCGAGCCCGGCCTGATCCAGTCGATGCTCACGCCGACGAAGGAGGACCTGCTGCGCTTCATCGAGCTCGCGGTGCTCGCGGTCCTGACCCTGATCGTCGTGTTGACCGTGGTGCGGCCCCTCGTGCGTCGGGTGATCACCGCCGATCCGCCGGCGCCGATCTCGATCGCGGTGCCCGGCGGCGTGGCGGCGCTCGAGGCGGCGCTCGGCGCGGTGGCGGGCCCTGACGGGACCATCGCGCCTCGGGAGAACACCACCGCGAAGCTCGTCGAGTTCGCCAAGATCAACGGCCAGGTTCAGGCCGAGACCGTGCAGCGGGTGGTCGACATGGTGCGGGCGAGCCCGTCCGAGACCGTCGAGGTGCTGCGCAACTGGATCCAGGAATCGTGAGCGCGATGACCGCAGCCTCGAACGAGATGGGAGCGCGCTAGGATGTCGGCGGGACCCCTTGCGGCCCTCAGCGGCGCCGGCGCCGCGGCCTTCGCGGCGATGCCCGGACCGCAGCGGGCGGCCGCGCTGCTGCTGCTGCTCGGCGAGGCCGAGGGCGCCCCCATCTGGCAGCTCCTCGAGGAGGAGGAGGTCAAGAAGGTCTCTCACGCCATGGTGCAGCTCGGCTCACTGGAGGCCGAGACCGTCGAGAAGCTCATCATCGACTTCGTCTCCCGGCTCTCGTCGGGCGGCGGCATCACCTCGAACTTCGAGCGGACGGAATCGCTGCTGCTCAAGATCTTCCCGTCCGAGCAGGTCTCCTCGATCATGGCGGAGATCAAGGGCGCCTCGGGAAAGCGGGTCTGGGCGAGCATCGCCCAGATCGACCCCGAGATCCTCGCCTCGTTCCTGCGCAACGAGTACCCGCAGACCGTCGCCGTGGTGCTCTCCAAGGTGCGGGCCGACTACGCGGCCAAGGTGCTCACCATCCTGCCGGAGGAGTTCGCCATCGACGTGCTCAACCGCATGCTGCGCATGGAGACCGTCCAGAAGGAGGCCCTGCGCCACATCGAGGAGACGCTGCGCGTCGAGTTCGTCTCGACCATCGCCCAGACCACCCGGCGCGATGCCCACGAGCTGATGGCCGACGTCTTCAACGCCTTCGACCGGCAGACGGAAGGCCGCTTCCTCGCCGCCCTCGACCAGGGCAACCGCGGCGCCGCCAAGCGCATCCGCGAGCTGATGTTCACCTTCGAGGACCTGCTCAAGCTCGACCCCGGCAGCGTCCAGACGCTGATGCGCAAGGTCGACAACGAGACCCTCTGCCGCGCCCTCAAGGGCGCCGACGAGCGCGTGCGCGGCTTCTTCATGGGCCAGATGTCGACGCGCGCCGCCAAGAACCTCACCGACGAGATGGGCTCCATCGGCCCGATCCGCCTCAAGGACGTCGACGAGGCGCAGGCCAAGATGACCGAGCTCGCCAAGGACCTCGCCGACAAGGGTGAGATCATGATCGCCAAGAACAGCGCCGAAGAGGAGCTGGTCTATTGAACGCCCGGCCCTTCCTCTTCGACACGGATTTCCGCCGCCCCCACATGGGCGGAGCGGCGCTGCGCGCGCAGGAGCAGATCGCCGAGGCCGCCGCCGAGGCCCATGCCCGCGGCCTCCAGGAAGGACGCGCGCAGGCCGAGGCTCAGGTCCAGGCCCGCATGGCCGACGCGATCACCCGCCTCGGTCTCGCCGCCGCCGGGCTCCTGTCGCGCGCCGACGAAGCGGACGCGGAGCGCGAGGCCCAGGCCGTCGAGCTCGCCGTGATGCTCGCCCGCCGCGTCGCCGGCGACGCCATCGACGGCAACCCGCTCTCCGCCATCGGCGAGGCCGCCCGCACCGCCCTCCAGCATCTGCGCGGCGTGCCCCACCTCGTCGTGCGCGTCGGCGACGGCCTCGTCGACGAGACCGAGACCCTGATGAAGGGGCTCGCCCGCGAGCGCGGCTTCGAGGGCCGCCTCGTGGTGCTCGGCGACCCCGACATGCTCCCCGGCGACGCCCGCATCGAGTGGGCGGATGGCGGCGTCGTGCGCGAGCGCCACCGCATCGAGGCCGCCCTCCTCGACGCAATCGGCCTGAATCCAGCAGCGTGAGCCCGATGTCCGACGACTTCAACCTGCCCCAGCTCAGCGACGGCGACGGCTTCGAGAGCCCGGAATCGATCCGCGAGGGGCCGACCTCCCCGAAGAGCGCCGCCGATCTCGAGCAGGTCTTCGACGTGCCCGTCGTGGTCTCGGCGGTGCTCGGCGCCTCGCAGATGCCGATCGGCGACCTGCTGCGCCTCGGCCCCGGCACCGTGCTCGAGCTCGACCGCAAGATCGGCGAGGCCATCGACATCTTCGTCAACAACCGCCTCGTCGCCCGCGGCGAGGTGGTGCTCGTTGAGGAGCGCCTCGGCGTGACCATGACCGAGATCGTCAAGGGCGATCACTGACACCCTCGATTTTCTCGGGCGCGACGATGCGCTGCCCGAGGCCAGACACGGAGTGAGCCATGCGGCTTCTGATGATCGGACGGCTCAACGGAGAGCTCGTCACCGCCTCGCGCATCGCCATGAGCCGCGGCGCGGCGGTGACTCAGGCCGACGGCATCGCCCAAGGGCTCGCGGTGCTGCGCGCCAAGGGTGCCGACCTCGTGATGGTCGACGTGGCGCTGGCGATCCGCGACCTCGTCGGAGCGCTGTCCGAGGAGCGCATCCGCACGCCGGTCGTCGCCTGCGGGGTCGCCACCGATGCCAAGGCCGCGGTCGCCGCCATCCAGGCCGGCGCCAAGGAGTACATCCCCCTCCCCCCGGACCCGGAGCTGATCGCCGCCGTCATCGAGGCGGTCGCCGCCGACAGCCGCTCCTTCGTCTGGCGCGACGCCGCGATGGAGAAGGTGGTGCGGCTCGCCGACCAGATCGCCCGCTCCGAGGCCTCGGTGCTGATCACCGGCGAGAGCGGCACCGGCAAGGAGGTGCTCGCCCGCCACGTCCACGCCAAGTCGAACCGCGCGGGCAAGCCCTTCGTCTCGGTGAACTGCGCGGCGATCCCCGACGCGCTCCTCGAATCGGAGCTGTTCGGTCACGAGAAGGGCGCCTTCACCGGCGCCGTCGCGCGCCGCATCGGCCGCTTCGAGGAGGCCAATGGCGGCACGCTCCTCCTCGACGAGATCTCCGAGATGGACGTGCGCCTGCAGTCGAAGCTGCTGCGCGCCCTCCAGGAGCGGGTCATCGACCGGGTCGGCGGCACGGCGCCGGTGAAGGTCGACATCCGCGTGCTCGCGACCTCGAACCGCAACCTCGCGGAGGAGGTCCGCAAGGGCACCTTCCGCGAGGACCTGCTCTACCGGCTCAACGTCGTGAACCTGCGCCTGCCGCCGCTCCGCGAGCGCCCGGCCGACATCGCGGAACTCGCCTCGCACTTCGCCCGGAAATACGCCGAGGTGAACGGCCTGCCCGTGCGCGCACTGAGCCGCGAGGCGCAGGCGAACGTGCGCGCCAACCCCTGGCGCGGCAACGTGCGCGAGCTCGAGAACACGATCCACCGGGCTGTGCTCCTGGCGAGCGGCGCCGAGATCGGCGCCGAGGCAATCCTCAACCCCGAGGGCGAGGCCTTCACGCAAGCGCAGGGGCCGGCCGCCCGGGCCGCCCAGGTCGCCGAGGCCGCGACCCGCGGGCTCGTCGGGCGCACGGTCGCGGACGTGGAGTGCGACCTCATCCTCGACACCCTCGACCACTGCCTCGGCAACCGCACCCACGCGGCCAAGATCCTCGGCATCTCGATCCGGACGCTGCGCAACAAGCTCAACGAGTACGTCGCCTCCGGCCTGGAGGTGGCGGAGCCCGGCAGCGTGCGGGCGATCGCGGCCTACGGCTGAGGGCGGCGAAGCGCGCTAGCGCCGCCGCTGGCTGGCATGGGCCGCGGTCTGGCTCGCCAGCGCCTGTTCCAGCTTGCGCAGGGCCTCGTGCCGGGCGAGGTCGGCCTCCACGTCGCGGATGGTCTCCTCGATGACGTGCTGCTGATAGGCGAAGCGCGGGTCCGCCGGCGAGGTCCCCTCCCGGTCCTGGAGCTTCAGCACGGCGTCGCGGACGACGGTGTAGACGGCCTCCCGCTCCTCGCGGGTCATGCCGGGATGCACGGCGCGGGCGATGAGATCGGCGAAATCGGACATCGCGGTCGCAGGAACGCTTCTATCACCGAGACGACATGCCGCCCGGCTCCCGAACGGGATCTGGCGGCAGGGACAGGGACCCGAGAAACGGCCGTCGGGCCCTGCCGCTTAGCAGGCGGCCGCGAGACCCGAAAGGTCCGTCAGACGCGCTGGTCCTTGATGCCGCTGGCGACGAGGGAGAACGAGCTCCACACCACGAAGAACGCGAAGAAGGCCGTGAAGAGCGCGCGCCCCCGCCGGGGGTAGAGCGAGTCGTCGGGAAGCATCGGCGGCACGAAGGTGGTCAGGTAGATCTGCTGCTTGCTCGCCGCGACCCGCGCCCGGTCGAGCATGGTGATCGCGGATTCGTTGAGCTTCTCGGCGATGGTGCGCTCGACGACGAGGCCCTCGTACTCGAGCAGCGCCTCGGCCATGTTGCGCCCGTCCGCGGTGGTCGCGGTCTCGCTGGTGAGTTGGTCCTGGAGCTGCTTGATCTGCTGGTCGAGCGCCGCGACGCTGGCCACGAGGACCTGCACCGCGCGGGACTTCTCGTCGAGGTTCGAGCCGCGCAGCACCTGCAGGTCGTTCTCGGCCTTGAACTTCTCCTTGCGCAGGGTCGCGATCTGCGCGAGCGTCGCCTCGGCCGCCTTGATCGGGTCGATGATGCCCCAGCGGTTGCGGTAGCGCTGCAGGTTCAGGTTGGCCGTGCGCAGGCGCTCGCCGGCCTTGTCCACGTCGCTCTGCGCGTGGGTGACCATGTCGGCCTGTGCCCGCTTCGAGATATCGTTGATGAGGCTCTCGGAGCGCCGCACCACCTCGCGGGCGAGCATCAGCGCGTCCTCGGGCGTGTAGGCGCGGACGCCGAGCATGATGACGCCCGACACGATGTCGATGCGTGCATCGACCCGCTCGCGCCAGTACTTCGTCAGCTCCTCGACGGGCTCGGGCGGCCGGAAGCGCGTCCAGAAATCCGCCTCCGGACGGGAGAACAGCTTCGAGAGGCCGACATCCTTCTCCAGCCCCTGCACCAGGGTCTGGCTCAGGATGAAGTCGCGGACGATGAAGCTGTCCTGGCTGTTGTGCTTCTGGATGAGGCTCGTGTAGTCGCCGAGCATCACTTCGCCCATCGGCTCGACGTTGCCGCGCACCGCGAACTGCGCCTCGGCGATGTACTGGTTCGAGGCGAAGGCGAAGAGGTAGAGGCCGATCACCGCCGTCGGCACCAGCACGAAGGCCAGGAAGCCCTTCACGAGCCGCGTGTGGAGGTAGCCCTCGTCCTCGTCGGCCGCCTCGACCACGCCGGGCTTGCGGCGCCAGTCGAGCCGCTCGCGGGCCTGGCGCAAGAGCGCGAGCCCACGGCCGCGCCCCACGGGCTCGATCGTCTCCGCGTTGCGGCGCAGGTCCGGCACGGAGCGGCGCGCAAGCTCGATCATGCCGCGAAGCCGATCGCCCTGCTTGAGGTCCTGCGTTCGGTCCTGGACGTCCATCCGCTGCCTGTGAGAGCCGGCCCCGGCGGGCCGCCCGTCGTTCCGATCCGCGCGTCTCGTCTCAGCGGTCCGGGTGGTCGGTTTTTAGGCCCTTTTTAAGGCGCGGCACAGGGCCGCTTGCGGCGCCGCGGCATTTGCCGGCCGGGCTGTCGAGCGCGTAACAGCGCGCCATGCCGAAGGATCGATCCCAGGGCCGCTCGGCCAAGACCAAGCTCGCCGAGGTCGTGCTGGTCTGCCGCAAATGCGCGAAGCGCCAGGGCCTGCGCGCCCGCAGCGTCGCCGCGCGCCTCAAGGCGGCGGGCAAGGCGGCGCCCGGCCGCCGGGCGAAGCTGCGCATCGTCGAGACCGGCTGCCTCGGCCCTTGCCCGAAGCGGCTCCTCGCCGTCGCCACCGGCGCCAGCGTGGCGACGGGCCGGGTGCTGCTGATCGAGCCCGAGGCGTCCACGGAGGCGATCGCGCGGGCGATCCTCCCCGAATTCAGCCCCAATGACCGCCTAGCGGAACCGCCGCCGGCCGACGGGACGCCCGGCTGAGTCGGGACATCTCCCGGAGCCGGGGCATCCGATGAGCAGGGGCTGCGAGAGCGGACAGGCGCCGCCGGCCACGGGCGGGCTCGGCCGCGCCGTCCTGCGCCGGCTGCCGCTCGCCGGCACCGTCGTCGGGCTGGCGCTCGCCGCCTGGCTCGTCGCGAGCAACGACGCCTCCGCCATCGCCGCCGCCTTCGGACGGATCGGGGCGGCCGGGCTCCTGGCGATCGTCGCGGTCAGGGCCGGGCTGGTCCTGCTCTGCGGGCTGGCCTGGGCGCGGCTGCTGCGCGGCCTCTGCCCTGCGGAGACCGGCGCTTACGTCATCCTGCGCTTCGTGCGCGAGGGCATCAACACGCTTCTGCCCGTGGCCTCGGTCGGCGGCGAGGTGGTCGGCGGTCGGCTCCTCACCTTCTGGGGCGTGACGGGCTCGCTCGCCGCCGCCTCGATCCTCGCCGACCTCCTGATCCAGGCCGGCACCCAGCTCGTGCTGGCGCTGTGCGGCGTTGCCCTCCTCGCCCGGGTCGACGGGGCGCCGGCGCAGGAGCTCGCGCAATGGGCCCTTCACGCGGTGATCGTCGCGGCCGTGCTGCTCGGCGCGTTCTTCGTCATCCAGCGCAGCAGCGCCGCCCGGCACATCGAGACGCGGGTCGCGGCGCTGCTGCGCCGCCTGATCCGCGACCGGGACGCGCCCACGGACGGCGGCCCGAGCGTGCACGCGGCGCTCGACAGCGTCTGGAGCCGGCCGGGGCGGATCGTGCAGTCGGCGCTCCTGCATCTCCTCGCCTGGATGCTCGGCGCCGCCGAGATCTGGATCGCCCTGACCTGCATCGGCGTCGAGGGCGTCGGCCCCCAGGAGGCGCTCGTCATCGAGGCGCTCACCCAGGCGGTGAAGTCGGCCGCCTTCCCCGTCCCCAGCGGGCTCGGCGTGCAGGAGGGGGGCTTCGTGGTGATCGGCGCGCTGTTCGGGATCGATCCGGGCACCGCCATCGCCCTGTCGCTCGCCAAGCGCGTGCCCGACGTGGCGCTCGGCCTGCCCTCGCTCCTCGTCTGGCAGACGCTGGAGGCGCGGCGCGGCGCCGTGCTGCCGCCGTCCCGCCCATGACGCCCTCCGCCCCGCTTGCGCCCTCCCGACGCGCACCGCAGGTTGCCCGCAGGATGACCCTCCCGAATCGACGCTTCCGGGCCGCTCTCGCCGCGGCGCTCCTGGCGCTGCCGCTCACCGCCGTGGCGGCACACGCGCAGAGCCTGAATCTCGATCTCGGGACGGGAGGCACCACCGAGCGTGCGCTCCAGCTCGTCGCGCTCATCACGGTGCTGGCGCTGGCGCCCTCCGTGCTGGTGATGGCGACCTCCTTCACCCGCATCGTGGTGGTGCTGTCGATCCTGCGCTCGGCGCTCGGCACCCAGACGGCGCCGCCGAACGCCATCATCGTCAGCCTCGCCCTGTTCCTCACCGCCTTCGTGATGGCCCCGACCGCCAAGGAGGCCTACCGGGCGGGCGTCGAGCCGCTGATCGCCGGCCAGATCACGCAGAGCGTCGCCTTCGACCGGGCCTCGGCGCCCTTCAAGACCTTCATGCTCAAGAACGTGCGCGAGAAGGACCTCAAGCTCTTCCTCGATATGGCCAAGGCGCCGGTGCCGCAGGGGCCGGAATCGATCGGCCTGGAGATCGTCACGCCGGCCTTCATGATCTCGGAGCTGCGGCGCGCCTTCGAGATCGGCTTCCTGCTGTTCATCCCCTTCCTGATCATCGATCTCGTCGTCGCCTCGGTACTGATGGCGGTGGGCATGATGATGGTGCCGCCCGCGACCGTGGCACTGCCGTTCAAGCTGATCTTCTTCGTGCTCGTCGACGGCTGGACCCTCGTCGCTGGCTCGCTGGTGCAGAGCTACGGGACATGAGGGCCGCCGGTCACGGCGCCGAAGCGGCGGCCTCGTCGTAGCGCGACAGGTCGGGCTCGGCCGATCGCCCGGAGAAGAGCTTCGCCGTCACGCTGCGGACGAGCGGCTTGCTCGCCAGATCCAGGACGCCGTGAAGCAGTCGGATGCCGAGCCGGCTCTGCGGATGCATCACCCGCGGCGCGATCTTGGGCACGCCCTGGGCCTGCTCGACCATCGGCCGCATGATCCGCTCGTAGGCGCTGAAGGCACCGGGGATGTCATCGGTCCGCGCCAGCTCGGAGGCGAGGACGCAGGCGCCGGTGACGGCGAGCGTCGCGCCGATGCCCGCGAGCGGCGTCGCGCACCAGGCGGCATCGCCAGTAAGGGCGACGCACCCCGCGGACCAGCGCTGCATCCGCACCTGGCGCAGAACGTCGAAGTAGAAGTCGTCGGTGTCGGCCATCGCGGCGAGCACCCGCGGCGTCTGCCAGCCGGCATCGGCGAAGCGCTCGCGCAGGAACGCCTTCTGCCGGTCCGCATCCCAGCGGTGCTCGCCCTCCGGCGGCTTCTGGATCGAGAGCATCGCGCGGGTCGTGCCGTGGCGGTCGGGCCGCAGGGACACGCTTCGGCGGCCGGGCGCGTTGTACCAGCGCCACAAACGGTCGTCGTCGGGCACGGCGGGAATCGTGAAGTAGGCGATGGTGAGGTCCATCCAGCGCGGGTCGTTCTCGCCGGGGAAGACGCGCTCGCGGGTCGCGGAGCCCACGCCCTCAGCCACGATCACCGCGTCGTAGCGCTCGCGGCCGCCCCCGAGGAAGGTGACGACGGCGCCGCCGCCCTCCGGCTCGATCCGCTCCACGCCGTCGCCGAACCGGAAGGCGGCGTGCGCGCGGGCGGGCTCGTAGACGAGGCGGGCGAGATCGCCGCGCAGGATCTCCATCTCGGCGGTTGGCCCCTCCCCTTCGAGCTCGGCGGCGATGAACCGCGCCTTGGCGCGGCCCCGGCCGTCGATCCAGACGGTGCCCTCCTCGCCCGTCCCGAGGTCGAGCGCCGCCCGCTCCAGGCCCATGCGGCGGAGCACCTCGCGGCCGACGCCGCGGACGTCGATGTTCTGCCCGCCCTCGCGGAAAGCCGGCGCCTTCTCGACGACGGTCACGTCGAAGCCGGATCGGCCGAGCCACCAGGCGGCGGTGTTGCCGGCGATGCTGGCGCCGGTGACGAGGATGCGACGGGTCAAGGCGGCCTGCGTTCTCGCGCGACGGGACCCTGCATTCGGGCCCCGGACGAGATGGGTTGCCGGCGGCTCACGGCAAGCGCCGCGGGCGGGCCCGGCCCCTCGCGTCCTCGGGACGCTAGCCCGGCGGCGGCGCCTCGGCGCCGGCGGCCCGGCGGCCGCGCTCGGGGAGCGCGATGTCGGGGTAGCGCTTGCGGTACTCGTCCATGAAGGCGGCGAGGGTCTGGGCGGTCGAGGCACGCTGGGCGATCTCGCGGAAGACCGGGTTGCGGATCGCGTTCGGCGCGGTGAGCAGGGCGAAGGTGCGCGCGTCGGCGCTCTCGGCCATCGGCCCGGCGAACTTCGCCTTAAGGCGCTCCAGGCCGAGGCTCTCGGAGGCCAGCCCGTAGGCGATGGCCGCGCGTATGACGTCGGCGCGGGCCGCGTCGTCGAGCGGCTTGCCGCCCCGCCAGACCTCGCCGAGCAGCATCTCGTGGGATTCGCCGGCCTCGCGCCAGCGCCGCGCCGCCCAGAGGATGTCCGCGCGCAGGCGCTGCGCGTCGGGCCCCACGTCGCCTTCCAGGGTCTCGAGGGCGAGATCGGTGCGCGAGAGGTCGGAGAGGGCGCGGGCCCTGAGCAGCATCCGGGCCCGGCGCAGCTCGCTCGGAAGCTCGGGGAGATAGGTCGCGTCGAGGGTCTCCAGGGCCTTGAGGGGCTGCCCGTCCATCAGGCGCACCGCCGCGAGCCGCGTGGCGACGCTCGCCCGCGCCGGCCCGGCGAGGCGATGGTCCACCTGATGCTGGAGAAGCTCGGCTGCCGATTCGAGCAGGTCGAGGGCGATCAGGCGGTCGGAGAGGCGGCGCACGATCTCGTCGCCGCGGCGCCCCACCGGCCCGAAATCCTTGAAGTCGAAGTAGAGGGCCACCGCCTGGACGCCCGTCATCTTCGCGCCGAGGTCGGAGAGGAACAGGTCGTCGAACATCGCCTGCGCCTCGTTGTGAAGCGCGCGCGCCGTCGCCGATTCCGGGCCGGCGAGATCGACGCGGCGGGTGACGACGAAGGATTCCCGCCAGCGCCCGGTCTCGCGATAGAGGCGTGCGAGGCCGGTGAACAGCTCCGCCTCGATCCAGCCGCCGTGCCACATCAGGGCTAGCCGCTCCAGCCGCTCGATGGCGTCGGGGGCCTTCAAGCGGCCGGTCGAATGGGCGAGCAGCGTTCCCCGCAGGGTCGCGGCCGCCGCCACGGGCTGCTCGGCACTCTCCGCGAGCTTGTCGTAGGCGGCGAGCGCCGGCACCGTCTGGCCCATGCCCTCGTCGATGCGCGCCGTGACCATCTTCAGCCGGTCGCGGGTGAGCGGATCGGGGGTGAGCCGGGCGGCGAGCGCGATCTGGCGCTTGGCGGCCTCGAGGTCGCCGGTCTCCACGGAAGCCTCGGCGGCGGCGGTGCGGAGCACCACCTGGAGATCGTCGGGATAGCGGTCGAGGATCGGCGATCCCGCGCGCAGCAGCCCCTCCGCGTCGAGCCACAGCCCGGCCGTGACCTCGGCGAGGCCCCGCCAGAGCGCCGCCTCAGGGTCCCGCGCCAGCGCCTTGGTCGAGAGGATCTTGCGGGTCTCGGCGGTGCGGCCGAGGCGGGCCATGGCCGCGCCGCGCAGGATCGCGATCTCGCGCTGGGCGCCGAGAACCGGATCGTCGGCGGCGATGGCGTCGAGGACCGTCAGGCCCTCCGGGTCGTAGCCGTTGGCGATTAGGGTGCGCGCGTAGGCGAGCCGCGCCGGGCCGCGCAGCGACAGGGGTTGCTCGACGACCGCCTCGAACAGGCGGCGCAGGCTCTCGCGCACGTCGCCGCGCTTGGCCTCGTCCCAGGTCTTGCGTTCGACGGCCAGCATCTCGACGTCGCTCGCCACCGTCTCCGCCGGCCGCTCGACAGCCGACACCGCGAGACCCCCCTCGCGGCCGATGCTGACGCCGTCGAGGTCGGGACGCACGAGAAGGTCGTCGGCCTGGGCGAGCACCGCGACGCCGAGGCGGCTCGGAAGCAGCTCGAAATCCACGAAGCGCTGGCGCTTGGCGACGCCGGACGGCCGCCGGCCGAGGGTGGTGACGACCGCGACGCGCTCGCCGTCGAGGTCGAGCCAGGTCGCGGCGCCGGGATCGGGCAGGCGCACCCCGAGGCCGATGCGCCCCGCCCCGAGCGGCGCGCGCGTGACGACGAGGGCGTCGCTCGGCCCGAGGGAGTCGCCGATGAGGAGCTCCCACCCGGTCGGCGCCGCGAGCGGTCCCACGGGGAGCAGGTCGAGGAGCTTTCCGGCGGGCGCCGGGAAGCGCAGCACCTGCACGCTGCCGACCCGCTTCGGCGGCCCGGCGATGCCGGCCGTGGCCGCGCTCGCGGGCAGCGCCACCGACCCGGCGGTCTCGAAGACGAGGAAGGTGGTGCCGCCGCGCTCGAACAGGGCGGCCGCCGGCGCCTTGCCGAAGGGGAAGACGAGGTCGCCCACCGCCTCGCGCACGCCCGACGGAACGCCTGCGCGGGAGCGCTCCTCCATGTCGGTCCTGGCCGAGCCTGCCTCCGAAGCGCGGCCGGACGCGCCGCCGCGGGCCTGCGCCTTGGCATCGCCGGGGCCGGCCTCGGCCTTCGCGGGCTCGGTCGTGCCGGTCTCGGGCTTCGGCGCCTCCGATTTGCCGGCCTCGGCCTTAGCGTCCTTCCTGCCGATCTCCTGCTTAGCGACATCGATCGACAGCCCCTCATCGTCCCGGTCGGTCGAGACCGTGTAGCCCTCCGCGGGCTCGACGGTCAGCGTCGAGGCGGTCCCGTCGCCGTCGACGGAGAAGCGCGCGACCGCCGGCCTCAGCCGGCCGCGGGTATCGGACTGCTCGATCTTCCAGGCGCCGGGGATCGTGACGAGGGTCGCCGGGCCCTCCCGGCGCTGGCTGGTCTTGATGTCCTCGGGCAGGCGCAGGGTCAGCCGGGTGAGCGTCGGCAGGTGCGCGACCTCGATCGCCAGAGGCTTGGCAACCGGCACCGGGGTCGCCGCCTTGATGACCTGCTCGGCGGTGTAGGCGCGCTTGGCGAGGTCGGTGACGACCGCCTGCGGAACCGGCGGCGGCAGGCCGGACCAGGTCTCGGGCAGGAGATCGACATAGGTGCGCTCGCCCGCCTGTTGGACGTTCAGGCGGTAGGGCTTCTGGAGCGCGATGCGCAGGCCGGTGGCGTCCGGGTCGCGGCGGAGCACGGAGACGTAGTTCGGCATCGCGGTGGCGAGCCGCTCCGAGCCGCCGGGGGCGGTCTCACCGAAGCCGATGACGAGCACGGAGCCGGCGATCTTCGCCTTGACGGTGACGGGCGAATCGAAGGTCAGCGCGATGCGGCCGTAGCCGCCCGTCTCCGCGCCCTCGATCGAGAGGAGCTTCGCGGCCAGCGCGGGCGAGACGAGGGCGAGCAGGGCGAGGCAGGGAGACAAGGACCGCGCCACGGCGCGCAGCAAGCCGCCCGCGAAGACCCTGCGAGGGTCCCCGCGCCGCTTCCTCCCCGCCTCTGCGAGACACGCTCTCATCCGCGAACGCCACACACGAGAGCGAAGCGCGGAGCCGAACGGGGCCGCCGCGCAATGCCGTCTAGGGCCACACAATGGGGCCAGCATGGCCAAACGCGGCTAACGGGCGCTTAACCCGAGGACGACGCGGCCCGTCCCGAAGTGGCGTGCGCTCAGCCGCCCAGCGCGATCATGCGGTCGAAGGCCGGGGCGAAGCCGGCGAGCGGCACGTTGATCACCGTCGGCTCCTTCTCGCCGGGCTTCTGCGCGGCGATAGCGAGCGTCTTGGCCGTGCGCATGGTGTCGGTCGCCAGCGTCGGCAGGCTGATCGGCACGAGGCAGCCGTCGCCGGCGCAGGTCGAGAAGGGCGCGCCCTTGCCGAGATTGGTGTCGTCGAGCTTGAAGGCGACGCCGGGCTCGATGGCGAAGCCGAACGGCATCAGGATGACGCCCTCGGCCCGGCCCTCCTTCGGTGCCTTCAGCTCCACGGCGAAGCTGCGCCGGCCGGTCTTGGCGTCGCCCTGCGACTGCATCAGGCTACAGGTCGAGCCGGACTCGGCGCGGGAGCAGTTCACGGTCCAGTCGCCGTAGACCTCGCTCACGGCGCTGGCGCCCTCGGGCCAGGCGGCCTTGGCCTTCTCGGTGGGTTTCGCCTCGGCCTTCGGCGCGGACTTCGCCACCGGTTTCGGGGCCGGACGTTTCGGCTTCGGCTTCTCCGCGGGCGCCGCGGCCTCGGGTTCCGGCGCCGCCTCCTGCGCCGACACGCTCCCGGCGCCGAGCACGAGGCTGATCAGGGCAGCGCTGAGGAGTGTCCGACGGGCGGCGCGGGGATCGGTCATGAGGGGTCGTCCGGCGTGGTGCAGATCGCACACGCCGCCTAGCGCCCGCCCGGTCCCCTGGCAATGAGCGCGGCAGATGCGGCCGGGGATCAGGCCGCCGGGTTGAAGCCGCCCTCCTGGACGAGGGCGCAACGCCGGGCGAAGGCCGTGCGGGCCTCGCGGCGCAGGCCCCTTACGACCAGGGCGAACAGGGTGACGATGCCGGGATCACGGTCCTCGGCCTCGTGGACGGGCGAACCGAGCTGGGAGGCGACGATGGCGAGCATGGCAGGCTCCTCTCTGCAAATGCACTGCACTGCAATATTGCACGCTGCGGTGCAGTATCGGTAAACGTGGGGCGGCGTGCTACGCCTTGTGGGCATCCGCGACATGCGCCGGGCTCATGCCGACTCGAAGCGCGGCGCGGTGCGGCGGTTGACCCGTCGGGCCCGAGACGCCACTGAGCCCGTCTCCCGACCGTCACGGAGGCGCGCTAGAGCGCGCCGTTTAACCCCGCGGACGGCCCTGTTGGCCGCGCGACACTTGCGAGGATCCCACCGATCATGACCGACACGCCGACGACCTGGCCCGTTCACGGACGCATCAGCGGTCCCATCGTGATGATCGGCTTCGGCTCCATCGGCCGCGGCACCCTGCCCCTGATCGAGCGCCACTTCGAGTACGACCGGTCGCGCTTCACGGTGATCGACCCGGACGACAGCCACAGGGGGCTCGCCGAGAAGCACGGGCTGCGGTTCGAAAAGGTGGCGCTGACAGCGGACAACTACCGCGACGTGCTCACTCCGCTTCTGACGGAAGGCGGCGGCCAGGGCTTCTGCGTGAACCTCTCCGTCGACACCTCCTCGCGGGCGATCCTGGAGCTGTGCCGCGAGCTCGGCGCCCTCTACATCGATACCGTCGCCGAGCCCTGGACGGGCTTCTACTTCGACAAGGACAAGAGCCAGGGCGACAGGACCAACTACGCGCTTCGCGAGAACATCCTCGAGGCCCGCCGCCAGTCGCCGGGCGGGCCGACCGCGGTCTCATGCTGCGGGGCGAACCCCGGCATGGTCTCCTGGTTCGTGAAGCAGGCCCTCCTGAACATCGCCAAGGACACCGGCTCGGCGACCCCGGAGCCGAAGACCCGCGAGGAGTGGGCGGCGCTGATGCGGGAGCTCGGCGTCAAGGGCGTTCACATCGCCGAGCGCGACACCCAGCGCGCCAAGCACCCCAAGCCCATGGGCGTGTTCGTGAACACCTGGTCCGTCGAGGGCTTCGTCTCCGAGGGCAACCAGCCCGCCGAGCTCGGCTGGGGCACCCACGAGACCTGGAAGCCCGAGAACGCCCGCGAGCAGGAAAAGGGCTCGCGCTGCGCGATCTACCTCCTCCAGCCCGGCGCCGACACACGCGTGCGCACCTGGGTGCCGACGGCCGGCGCGCAGTTCGGCTTCCTCGTGACCCACAACGAGGCGATCTCGATCGCCGACTACTACACGGTCCGCGAGGGTGAGACGGCGGTGTTCCGCCCGACCTGCCACTACGCCTACCACCCGGCCAACGACGCCGTGCTCTCGCTCCACGAGATGTGGGGCAACGCCGGCAAGGTGCAGGAGAAGAACCACATCCTCGACGAGAACGAGATCGTCGACGGCATCGACGAGCTCGGCGTGCTCCTCTACGGGCATAAGAAGAACGCCTACTGGTACGGCTCGCAGCTCTCCATCGAGGAGACCCGCCGCGTCGCCCCCTACCAGAACGCCACCGGCCTTCAGGTGACCTCCGCCGTGCTCGCCGGCATGGTCTGGGCCCTGGAGAACCCGGAGGCCGGCATCGTGGAGGCCGACGAGGTCGACTTCCGCCGCTGCCTCGAGGTGCAGACCCCGTATCTCGGCCCCGTCGTCGGCGTCTACACGGACTGGACGCCGCTCACCGACCGTCCCGGCCTGTTCCCCGAGGACATCGACACCAGCGACCCCTGGCAGTTCCGCAACGTGCTCGTGCACGGCTGAGGAAGGCACGATCCCCCCGCCGCTCCGCTGTTGCGGGGCGGCGGGGCGGTGCTACCATCGCTCCTCCCAGCCGGAGGTCGAGCGATGGCCGTCGCCCTGCGACGCGAGAGCCGCATGAGCGTCCCGGAATACCGGGACTGGCTCGACGCGCGGCCCGAACAGGAGCGCTGGGAGTTGCTGGGCGGCGAGCCGCGTCTGGAGGCGCCTCCGAGCGAGCGGCATCAGAGGATCGTCGCCAACCTCATTCGGCATCTCGGCAATCTGGCCGATCCCAGAGGCTGCTTCGCGGTCCCCGGCATCGCCGTGCTCAGCGAGGCCATGGACGACTTCGCGCCGATTCCGGACGTCGTAATCCGCTGCGGCCCACCCCTGCCGGACGGCTACGCCTCTGATCCGGTCATCGTGGCCGAGGTGCTCGCGCCCTCGACCATAAGCGTCGACCGGGGCCGCAAGACGGATTTCTACCGCGCGCTGCCGAGCCTTCGCGCCTTCCTGATCGTCTATGAGGACGAAGAGCGAGTCGAGCTCTGGTTTCGCGAGAGCAAGACGGGTTGGAGTATGCAGCCCCTCGGTCCGCTGAATTCACTTACATTGCCCAGCTTCGAAGGTGCCTTCCGGGTCGCCTCGATCTATGCCGGCCTGGCTCGCTGAACCTTCGTCCGGTCGTTTCCCCTAAAGGATCGCCCTTGCCCCATTTCGAAGATTTCTACGCCGCCAAGCTGCGCGGCGCCCTCGGCGTGACGGACGCGGACTCGGTGTTGGACCTGCGCGGCACCAACCGCCCGACGGCGGAGGCCTCGCTGAAGGACATGCTGGAGCGCAGCCGCTTCGCCAAGGGCAAGACCGTCGCGATCCGCCTCGATGCGCCGCCGGACGGCGGCGGCGAGACCCTGTTCCAGCCCGCGGGCCGGCTGCTCCTCGAGGCCAAGCGGAAGGGGCTGCTGGAGCGCCTCCAGACGCTGCCCGCACAGGATGGGCTCGGCTTCTACGTCGCCTTGACCGGCAAGCAGGAGAGGGCGGCCCTGTGACGGCCGGGACCGCGGTCCGATGAGCTGGCAGCTCGGCGACAACGCCCTCACGCATCTCGCCCGCGTCGGCTACGGCGCGCGCGGCACCGTCTACTGCCTCGTCGGCGGCCTCGCCGTGCTCGCGGCGCTCGGCCGGGGCGGACAGGCGGGCGACAGCGGCAGCGCGCTGCGCACCGTCCTCCACGGGCCGTTCGGCGTGGTCCTCGTCGGCCTCATCGCCCTGGGGCTGGCGGGGTTCGCGGTGTGGCGCGTCGTGGAGGGCGTCACCGATGCCGACCGGCGCGGACGCTCCCCGAAGGCGCTGCTCGTGCGCGCGGGACACGTCGTCAGCGCGGTCGCCTACGCAGGCCTCGCGCTCACCGCCGGCCGGCTCGCCTTCGGCATCGGCCGCGCCTCGGCGGGCGGCGACGGCGTCAAGGACTGGACCGCCTGGCTGCTCTCGCAACCCCTCGGACCCTGGCTCGTCGGCCTCGTGGGGCTCGGCGTCGCGGGCACCGGCATCGGCTACGGCGTGAAGGCCTGGAAGGGCGACGTCGCCGAGCGCCTGTCGCTGCCCCCGGCCGCCGGCGACTGGCCCTGCCGCATCGGGCGCTTCGGCTACGCGGCCCGCGGCATCGCCTTCCTGATCATCGGCGGCTTCTTGCTCAGCGCCGCATGGACGCAAGCCTCCTCGGAGGCGGAGGGGCTCTCTGGCGCCTTCCGCGCCCTCAGGAGTCAGCCCTACGGCTCGGTGCTGCTCGCCGTCGTGGCGGCGGGTCACTTCGCCTTCGGCGCCTTCGGCCTGATCCAGGCCCGCTACCGGCGCATCGACGCCCCCGACATCGGCGGCACCGACGATGCCCTCGCCAGCGCCACGGGCAAGGCGGCCGAGGCGATCCGCGCCCTGCGCTGAGCGTCCCCTCCGCGTCGCGTTGACAGCGGAGCGGCGCGCGCCGATACCGCGGGCGGCCCCGCACATGCAGCAGCGCACCTACAAGACGGCGGTGATGCTCGCCCACGATCTCGTGGCGACCGCCCTGGCCGTGATCCTCACCTTCGCCTTCCGCTTCGAGGGCGGGATGCTCGCCGAGCGCCTTCAGGCGCTGCCGCTGATCCTGCCGCCGTTCCTGGGTTTCGCGGGCCTCGTCTACTGGCGCTTCCGGCTCTACCGGACGAAGTGGCGCTTCGCCTCCCTGCCGGATCTCGCTGGCATCGTGCGGGCGGCGAGCGTGCTGGCGCTCACCCTCCTCGTGCTCGACTACGTGCTCGTCTCCTCGACGATGTACGGCTTCTACTTCTTCGGGAAGATCGCCATCCTGCTCTACTGGGTGCTGCAGATCTTCCTGCTCGGCGGCCCGCGCCTCGCCTTCCGCTACCTGAAATACGCCCGCTCCCGGCAGTCGAGCGCCCGCTCGGCCACGGTGCCGACCCTGCTCCTCGGCCGCGGCGGCGACATCGAGGTGCTGCTGCGGGCCATCGAGTCGGGCTCCGTGAAGAAGCTCGCCCCGAAGGGCATCCTCTCGCCCCGCGCCGACGAGGCCGGACAGGAGATGCGCGGCGTGCCGGTGCTCGGCGGCTTCGCGGACCTGGAGCGGGTGGTAGCCTCGCTCGCCGACCGCGGCCAGGCGGTGCGCCGCCTCGTGGCGACGCCGAGCGCGCTTGTTCCCGAGGCCGAGCCCGACGACCTCATCGCCCGTGCCCGCCGCCTCGGTGTGCCACTCGCCCGCGTCGTCAGCCTCGGCGAGGGCATGCGCGACGCCGAGCTGGCGCCGCTCGAGATCGAGGACCTGCTACTGCGTCCGACCGTCGAGATCGACCGGCCGCGGCTCGAGCGCTTCCTCGCCGGGCGGCGGGTGATCGTCACCGGCGGCGGCGGCTCCATCGGTGCCGAGATCTGCGCGCGGGCCGTCGCCTTCGGCGCCTCGGCGCTCCTCGTGGTCGAGAACTCGGAGCCGGCGCTGCACGGTATCCTCAACCGGCCGGAGATCCTCGAAGCGTCGGCCGAGATCGGCGGGGCGCTCGCCGACATCCGCGACCGCGAGCGCCTGCACGCGGTCTTCGCCGCGTTCCGGCCGGACTTCGTCTTCCACGCCGCCGCCCTCAAGCAGGTGCCCTACCTGGAGCGGGACTGGACGGAGGGCGTGAAGACCAACGTCTTCGGCTCCATTAACGTCGCCGACGCCACCGTCGCCGCAGGCGCGCGGGCGCTCGTAATGATCTCGACGGACAAGGCCATCGAGCCGGTCTCGCAGCTCGGCGCCACCAAGCGCTTCGCCGAGATGGTCGCCCAGGCGCTTGATGCCGAGCAGCGGGACGCGGCGGGCACGCGCCTCGTCGCGGTGCGCTTCGGCAACGTGCTCGGCTCCGTCGGCTCGGTGGTGCCGGTGTTCAAGGCGCAGATCGCCCGAGGCGGACCCGTCACCGTCACGCATCCCGACATGGTGCGCTACTTCATGACGGTGCGCGAGGCCTCCGACCTCGTGCTCACCGCCGCTTCCCATGCCGACGGCGAGGGCCGCGCCCTGCCGGGCGAACCGGAGGCCGCCGACCAGCGGGCCGCCGTCTACGTGCTCAAGATGGGCCAGCCGGTGCGTATCCGGGAGCTCGCCGAGCGCATGATCCGGCTCGCCGGCTTCGAGCCCGGCGAAGAGATCGAGATCGCGGTGACGGGCTCGCGGCCGGGAGAGCGCCTCAACGAGATCCTCTTCGCCCGCGAGGAGCCCCGCGTCAGCCTCGACGGCATCGACGGCGTGATGGCGGCCCGCCCCGTCTTCGCCGACCGCGCCGTGCTGGAGGGTTGGACGCAGCGCCTGCGCGAGGCCGTGGAGCGGGGCGACCGGGACGCCGCCGAGGCGGTGTTCGCGGCGGCGATCCCGCATTTCGGCGAACGTCCCGGCAGCGCGCGGGCGGCGCCGCAGGGCGAGGCGATCGCGAACGCCGCCCCCGGTCTCGCCGCCGTCTCCCCTCTCCAAGCCTGAGGAATCCGGCCCGACGGAACCGGATCGCGGGCAAGCGATTTGAGGCCGAGGACCGGGGCCGTGAGGCTCGCGAGAGGAACGACGACGATGCGCAAGACGATTCTGGCTGCCGTCCTGGCCGCCGCCGGCGCCGCCGCGGCGATGCCCGCCGCCGCGCAGGGCATCTCCATCGGGCCGGGCGGCGTGCGCGTCGATCCGGGCTACCGGGGAGACCGGGGCGATGCCGACCTCACCCGCGGCGATGCCGTGCGCATCGCCCGCCGCGAGGGCCTCGTGGACGTGGACAATGTCGGCCGTCGCGGCCCCCGCTTCGTCGTCGAAGGCTCTGACCGGCGCGGCAACGACATCACCGTCGTGGTCGACAGCCGCAGCGGCGAGGTCATCGACGTCCGTCGCTGACCGGTCTCAGCGGGCCCCACGAGCGAGTTGCGCCAGCCCATCCCGCGTCGGATGGGCCGGCGTCCAGCCGAGTGCCGACAGGGCGCCGGCCGTCGCGACGAGGTTTCCGGACAGGCGGGAATAGACCTCCGCCCGGCCGGTCATCCGGCAGGCGAGACCGATCAGACCGGCCGGTACCGGCAGCAGCCCCGGCGGCCGGCCGAGGCCCGATCGCAGGGCGGCGATCATCTCGGGCAGCGATAAGGCGTCGGGCTCGGCCACGATCATCGGCTTGCGGAGGGGACCCTCGGCGTCGAGCACGGTTGCCACGGCGGAGGCGAGGCTCTCGACCGAGACGAGGGAGCGCCTCGCACGGAGGCCCCCGAGCGGCAGCGGATAGGGCATGCGGGCGAGCCGCATCAGCTCCGCCATGTTGCCCTTCAAGCCAGGCCCGTAGACCAGCACCGGCCGTAGCGCCGCCCAATCGAGCCCGGTCTCGGCCAGCGCCTGCTCGGCGGCGAGCTTCGAGCGGCCGTAGGCATCGGTCGGTAACGGCGTATCCGCCTCGGTCAGCGGCGCGGGGGCGCTCGGCCCGGATTGCGCCCGGATCGAGGACAGGAACACGAAGCGGCGCACGCCCGCCCGCTCTGCGGCCTCCGCCAGGCGGCGGGTCGCCTCGGTGTTGGCGGAGCGGTAGTCGTCCTCCGGCGCGCCGGACATGGCGTGGGCGAGACCCGCCGAATGGACCACCGCGTCGACGCCCGCCAGCGCGGCGGCCATGTTCATGGGTCGCGACAGATCGCCGACGACGGCGCTCGCGGCGCCGTCCGGCATCTCGGTGGGGCGGCGCAGGAGCACGCGGACGCGATCGCCCCGCGATGTCAGGCTCTTGAGCAGGTGCCGGCCGATGAAGCCCGTGGTTCCCGTCAAGGCTACGAGCCGGCTCAAGCGATCAACCCTCGACCAGTCGCCGCGACGGCCGCGCGAAGCGGGCGAGCAGCGCCGCGACGAGCCCGATGCCCGCCGCCATCGCCGGAAGGGTGACGGGCCAGCCCGGCCAAAGCAAGGTCGCGGCGGCCAGCAGGGCCAGCGCGACGTTGACCGCGAAGACGCGAGCCACGACCCCGCGCACGCTCAAGCCGTTGACGGTGGCCCGTTGGTAGAAATGCGTGCGGTGCGCCTCCCAGACCCGCTCCCGCCGGGCGAGCCGCCGGAGCAGGGTGAGGCTCGCATCGGCGAGGTAGAACATTGGTAGCAGCACGGCGGCGGCGAGGCCCCCTTCGAGGGCGAGCCGGTAGAGCAGCCAGGCCACGATCAGCCCGATCGGCAGGGAGCCGACATCTCCGAGGAAGAGCCGCGCCACCGGCCGGTTGAAGGGCGCGAAGCCGAGGAGTCCGCCGAGCAGCGCGGCCGCAGCGAGTGACGGCAAGGGAGGCAGGGTACCGGCGAGACCGAGCAGCACGAGGGCGCCGGTCACGGGCACCATCTCGGCAACGGTCATCCAGTCGAGCCCGTCCATGAAGTTGACGAGGTTCACGAACCAGAGGCCGGCGAGCACGGCGAGCGCCCGCTCGACCGGCAGCGGCAGGTCCGGCAGCAACCGCCCCCCGACCGCCGTCACGAGGGCGGCGACGACGAGGGCCTGCACGCCGAGGCGCAGGGCGGCCGGCAGCGGCCTTATGTCGTCGACGGCGCCGACGAGCGCCAGCAGCACCGCCGCCGCCGCGACGGCGAGCCCCTCGACCCGTTCCAGCCCCGTCAGGCCACCGGAAAGCGCGGCGGCGACGAGGATCGCGGCGCCGACCACGGCGATGCCGCCGCCCTGCGGGGTCGGCACCGTGTGGCTCGAGCGCGCGTTCGGCCGCGCCAGGGCGTAGCGCTGGAGGAGTGGCTTCAGGATGAGGATCAGCCCGGCGCTGAGGCCGGCGGCGAGCGGGATCGCGGTGAGGACGGACGGCATGGCGCGCGGCGCGCGGGCTGCGATCCCGCGCGCCTCTCCCGATCGTGCTTCAGTAGACCTGCGCGGTCTCGGCCGGCGCCGTCTTCGCCTTGTCGAGGGACTTCTCGACCACCTTTGCGAGGCCGACCATGATGCGGTCGATGGCATAGTCCTTCGGGGTGTAGACGGCCGAGACGCCCATGTTCTTGAGGACCAGTTCGTCCTCCGGGGAGATGATGCCGCCGACGACGACGGGGATATGGTCGAGCCCCGCCTCGCGGAGCTTGGCGCGCACCTCGCGCACCAGCGGCACGTGCGAGCCGGAGAGGATCGAGAGCCCGACGACGTGGGCGCCGGTCTCCTTCGCCTTGGCGACGATCTCCGTCGGCGTCTGGCGGATGCCGTCGTAGGTCACGTCGAAGCCGACGTCGCGGGCGCGTAGCGCGATCTGCTCGGCGCCGTTCGAGTGGCCGTCGAGACCGGGCTTGCCGACGACGAGCTTCGGCGTCTCGCCGAGGCGCTCGCCGAGATCGGCGATGAGGAGCCGCGCCTCCTCCGCCGCCCCCGAGGAGGCGGTCTCGACCGTGACGCCGGTCGGCGCGCGGTACTCGCCGAAGACCTGGCGCAGGCGCCCACCCCACTCGCCGGTGGTGACGCCGGCCTTCGCGGCGGCGATCGAGACCGGCATGATGTTGGCGCCCGAGCGCGCGGCGGATTCGAGATCGGAGAGCGCCCGCTCGGCGGCGGCCTCGTCCCGCTCCCCGCGCCAAGCGCGGATGCGCTGCTGGGCCTCCATCTCGACGGTCTCGGAGACCGTGAAGATCGCCCCCTCGCCGGCCGTCAGCGGCGAGGGCTCGCCGGCCTGCCACTTGTTGACGCCGACGACGATCTGCTCGCCGGCCTCGATCGCCGAGATGCGCTTGGCGTTCGACTCGACGAGCGCCCGCTTCAGCGCCCCGGTCTCGACGGCGGCGACCGCGCCGCCGATGCCGCCGATGCGCTCCAGCTCGGCGCGGGTCTGGGTCTTCAGCTCCTCGACCTTGGCGTCGATCACCTTCGAGCCGTCGAAGATGTCGTCGTACTCGAGCAGGTCCGTCTCGAAGGCGAGGATTTGCTGCATGCGCATGGACCATTGCTGGTCCCAGGGGCGCGGCAGGCCGAGCGCCTCGTTCCAGGCGGGGAGCTGCACCGCCCGCGCGCGGGCGCGCTTCGAGAGGGTGACGGCCAGCATCTCGATGAGGATGCGGTGGACGTTGTTCTCGGGCTGCTGCTCCGTCAGCCCGAGGCTGTTGACCTGCACGCCGTAGCGGAAGATGCGCCGCTTCGGGTCGTCGATGCCGTAGCGCTCCTGGGCGATCTCGTCCCAGAGTTCCGAGAATGCCCGCATCTTGCAGATCTCGGTGACGAACCTGAGCCCCGCGTTCACGAAGAACGAGATCCGGCCGAACACCTCGGGGAAGCTCGCCTCGTCGAAGTCCGGGTCCTCGCGCACGGTGTCGAGCACCGCGATGGCGATGGCGAGCGCGTAGGACAGCTCCTGCACCGGCGTCGCCCCCGCCTCCTGGAGGTGGTAGGAGCAGACGTTCATCGGGTTCCACTTCGGCACGTTCTTCGTGGTGAAGAGGATGACGTCCTTGGTCAGCCGCAAGCTCGGCGCCGGCGGGAACACGTAGGTGCCCCGCGAGAGGTACTCCTTGATGATGTCGTTCTGCGTGGTGCCCTGGAGGGCGGCGATGTCCGCCCCCTGCTCCTCGGCGACCGCGAGGTAGAGCGACAGCAGCCAGGGCGCCGTCGCGTTGATCGTCATCGACGTGTTCATCTGGACCAGCGGGATCTGGTCGAAGAGCGTGCGCATGTCGCCGAGATGGGCGACCGAGACGCCGACCTTGCCGACCTCGCCGCGGGCGAGCTCGTGGTCGGGGTCGTAGCCGGTCTGGGTCGGCAGGTCGAAGGCCACCGAGAGGCCGGTCTGCCCCTTGGCGAGGTTGCTCCGGTAGAGCGCGTTGGACTCCGCCGCGTTCGAGTGGCCCGCGTAGGTGCGGATGATCCACGGCTTGTCGCGCTTCACCTCTGCGACACCGGCCTGACCGCTCATCCCTTGGAACTCCGTCTGCGACATGGAACGGACGCCGAGCCGCGCCTCTTGCAGCGCACCGTAGCGAAGCCGTGCGGCGGCGTCATCAAGCATTGCGCCCATCGAAAGGGGGTTCCCGGCGCGCGTCGGCGCTTGTCCCGAGCCCAGGATTATCGCGAAGCCTGCCCTCCGCCCTCTGAATTACCCTGGTACACCAGCATAATTTTGAATTCACAGGATTGATCAGCCGAGCATTAAATTTTTTCTTTGTCGATGCTTGGAATTTCCTCCCTTTGGGTAGGTCGCTTGCCTCTTGGAGGCATCGGCCATCGTCGCTATAGCCCAACGATTGAACGGCGGCCCGGCGAGGGAGCGGCCGATTTCGAAGCGTATCGGAGGACGACGGCGATGGCGGCCAGCGCGGCGGTGACACCGGCGACGAACGGGGAGGTCAAGGACCTCTACGAGATGGGCGAGATCCCGCCGCTCGGGCACGTGCCGGCCAAGATGTACGCCTGGGCGATCCGCCGGGAGCGCCACGGGCCGCCGGAGCAGTCCCACCAGCTCGAGGTCCTGCCCGTCTGGGAGATCGGCGACGACGAGGTGCTGGTCTACGTCATGGCCGCGGGTGTGAACTACAACGGCGTCTGGGCCGGCCTCGGCGAGCCGATCTCGCCCTTCGACGTGCACAAGGGCGAGTACCACATCGCCGGCTCGGACGCGTCGGGCATCGTCTGGAAGGTCGGCGCCAAGGTGAAGCGCTGGAAGGTCGGCGACGAGGTCATCATCCACTGCAACCAGGATGACGGCGACGACGAGGAGTGCAACGGCGGCGACCCGATGTTCTCGCCCTCGCAGCGCATCTGGGGCTACGAGACGGGCGACGGCTCCTTCGCGCAGTTCTGCCGGGTGCAGTCGCGCCAGCTCATGAAGCGCCCGAAGCACCTCACCTGGGAGGAGGCGGCCTGCTACACGCTGACGCTCGCCACCGCCTACCGGATGCTGTTCGGCCACGCGCCCCACACCGTGCGTCCGGGCCAGAACGTGCTGATCTGGGGGGCGTCGGGCGGCCTGGGCGTGTTCGGCGTGCAGCTCTGCGCAGCCAGCGGAGCGAACGCCATCGCGGTGATCTCCGACGAGTCGAAGCGCGACTACGTGATGAGCCTCGGCGCCAAGGGCGTCATCAACCGCAAGGACTTCGACTGCTGGGGCCAGCTCCCGAAGGTGAACTCGCCGGAGTTCCACGCCTGGACCAAGGAGGCGCGCAAGTTCGGCAAGGCGATCTGGGACATCACCGGCAAGGGCAATGACGTCGACATCGTCTTCGAGCACCCCGGCGAGGCGACCTTCCCGGTCTCGGCGCTCGTGGTGAAGCGCGGCGGCATGGTCGTGTTCTGCGCCGGCACCACCGGCTTCAACATCACCTTCGACGCCCGCTACGTCTGGATGCGGCAGAAGCGCATCCAGGGCTCGCACTTCGCCCATCTCAAGCAGGCCTCGGCCGCGAACCAGTTCGTGCTCGACCAGCGGATCGACCCCTGCATGAGCGAGGTCTTCCCCTGGGACAAGGTCCCGCACGCCCACACCAAGATGTGGAAGAACCAGCACCCGCCGGGCAACATGGCGGTGCTGGTCAACTCCCCCCGCGCCGGGCTCCGCACCGTCGAGGACGTGATCGAGGCCGGCCCGCTCAAGCGCTGAGCGCCCTCGGCCCTGCTTTCGAAGGAGGGGCGGCCATGCCCCTCCCGGGGCTTGCCGCCCGATCCGCCGGCAGCGACAAGCTCGGCCGCAACGCGAGGCGGAGACGACCCTTGTCCGACGACGATTACGTGTACGACGAGGCCAGCGGCGAGTGGCGGCCGGCCTCGGAGATCGCGGCGGCCTCCGCCGCGGCGGGCCGGGTCGAGGTGCGCGACGCCTCCGGCAACCTCCTCGCGGACGGGGACTCGGTGACCCTCGTCAAGGACCTGAAGGTCAAGGGCGCCAACCAGACCCTCAAGCAGGGCACGGTCATCCGCTCGATCCGCCTCACGGACGATCCCGAGGAGATCGACTGCCGCCACGACACCATCAAGGGGCTGGTCCTGCGCACGGAGTTCGTGCGCAAGCGCTGAGGTCCCCGCGCGGGGACCCGTCAGCGACGCGGGCTCTCGTTGACCCGCAGATGGCGGGCGTAGGCCTCCTCGCGCTGCTCGCGCTCCTTGATCATCTCGGCATAGGCCTGCTTCTGCTCGGCCGAGACCGCCACGGAGCGGGCCTTCTCGGGCTTGCGCTTGGGCGCCTTCTTGAAGGTGTTGCCGGTCTCGCTCACGCCACGCCCTCCGTCCCCGTCGGCGCGCAGGATAGCCCGGCCCCACGACGGATGCGAGACACGGGCGCCCACCTTTCGGAGCGGGGCTGCCGCCGCTAGATAGCAGGGATCGAGACGGCCGCAGCGCGGCCGGAGACCGGGACCGGGCCCATGGACAAGTTCACCACGCTGGAGGGCGTCGCCGCGCCCATGCGGATCATCAACATCGACACCGACCGCATCATCCCCAAGCAGTACCTGAAGACGATCAAGCGCACCGGGCTCGGGCAGGGCCTGTTCTCGGAGATGCGCTACAACGACGACGGCTCCGAGAAGCCGGATTTCGTGCTCAACCAGCCGGCCTACCGGAACGCCAGGATCCTCGTCGTCGGCGACAATTTCGGCTGCGGCTCGTCCCGCGAGCACGCGCCCTGGGCGCTGGCCGATTTCGGCATCCGCTGCGTGATCTCAACGAGCTTCGCGGACATCTTCTTCAACAACTGCGCTAAGAACGGCATCCTGGCGATCGTGGTCTCGCCGGAAGACCTGGAGAAGCTCTTCCAGGACGCGGAGCGGGGCGCCAACGCGACGCTCAGCATCGACCTCGCGAACCAGACCATCAAGGGGCCGGACGGCGGCACGCTGCATTTCGACATCGACGAGGGCCGCAAGTACAACCTCCTCAACGGCCTCGACGAGATCGGGCTGACCCTGGAGCGGGCCCCGGCCATCGACGCCTACGAGGAGAAGCTCAAGCAGCGCGAATGGGCCTGAGCCCGGCTCCGCTGCGGCGATGCGCGCCGCGCCGCGGATGCTCCCCGCTCACGGTTCGTTTACCTTGAGGGCGGCTTAAAGGGGCCTTGTCCGCCGAGAACGAGGGAGCCGACCGATGACGCCGCGCACCAGATCCTCCCTCGCGATACCGCTCCTCGTCGGCCTTCTGGCTGCGGCCCCGGCGCGGGCCGACTTCGAGTCCTGCCTCTCGGCCCTTCAGTCGGAGGCGGCCTCGCAGGGCGTCTCGGCGCAGACCTTCCGCACGGCCACGCGCGGGATCGCCTTCGACGACAAGGTCATCGAGCTCTCCCAGGCCCAGCCCGAGTTCAAGACGCCGATCTGGGACTACATGGCCGCCCTCGTGGACGACGAGCGCGTCGAGGACGGGCGGGTGGCCATGCGCCAGCACGCCCAGGCCCTGGCGCTCGCCGAGAGCCGCTACAACGTCGACCGGCACGTCATCGCGGCGGTGTGGGGCGTCGAGTCGAACTTCGGCAAGAACCTCGGCAAGATGCCGCTCGTGCAGTCGCTGGCGACGCTGACCTGCTCCAACAACCGTCGGCGCGACTACTTCCGCGGCGAGTTGATGGCGACGCTCAGGATCATCGAGCGCGGCGACATCGAGCCCTCGCGGCTGACCGGCTCCTGGGCCGGCGCCTTCGGGCAGACGCAGTTCATGCCCTCCACCTACCAGCGCCTCGCCGTCGACCTCGACGGCGACGGCCGCCGGGACGTGGTGGACTCCGCCGCCGACGCGGTCGGCTCGACCGCGAACTTCCTGCGGGCGGCCAAGTGGCAGAACGGCCTGGGCTGGGGTTACGAGGTCCGCCTGCCGCGGGGCTTCAACACCGCCGCCGCCGGCCGCAAGAACAAGAAGTCCGTCGCGCACTGGACATCGCTCGGCGTCACGCGTCTCGACGGGCGGCCCCTCTCGGGCGAGGGCCCGGTCGGCATCCTGGCGCCCGCCGGCGCCGACGGCCCGGCCTTCCTCGTCACGAAGAACTTCGACGCGATCTACTCGTACAACGCCGCCGAGTCCTACGGGCTCGCGATCGCCGTCCTCTCCGACCGCCTGAAGGGCCGGCCCGGCGTCCAGACCGCCTGGCCCACCGACGACCCGCCCCTCTCGCGGGCCGAGCGCCGCGACCTCCAGAGCCGCCTGACCGCGCAAGGCTACGATGTCGGCGAGCCGGACGGCCGCGTCGGCTCGAAGACCCGCGAGGCGATCAAGGACGTCGAGCGCAAGCTCGGTATGCCCCCCACCGGCCGCCCCGGCGGCAAGGTGCTGGAGGCCCTGCGGCGGGGGTGACGCCTCCCGTCACAACAGCGCGAGCGGACGCCGGGATCGTCTTGCGGCGGGCTTGGCCACGTCCCTAGCTATCGTGCCTCCCACCCCGCCGGCCCCCGCCGTCCGGCCTACATGGAGGCTGTCATGGGACGACTGTTCGAAGACCGCGAGCGCGCGGAGGAGCTGCTGTTCGCCCGCTCGGAGGAGGCGCGCTTCCTCGCCCATTGCAACGCGCTTCGTAAGCTCGCCGCCTATGCCGGAGAGCGGCGCGGGCTCGATATGCAGGCGACCGAGACCTACGCGGAGACGTTGATCTCGCTGTCCGTCGAGGGCCACCGCGACGCCGAGCTGCTGGAGCAGGTGCGCGCCGACATCGCCGCGAGGAATGATACCATCGACGCCTCGGAGATGACCGCGGTGTTCGGGCGGTGCCTCGCCTCGGCCGCCGAGGAGATGCGCGCCACCCGCTGACGACGTGCCCGGCATGAGTGGCGACGCATGATCGGCAGATCATCTCGGACGGCGATCTCGGCGCCGTCGGATGGCTCTCGATCGCAAACGAAAAGCCGCCCGGTCGGGGGACCGGACGGCTCGGATCTCTTGCAGGGCGCTCCAGAAGGAGCAGCCTCACTCCGCGGCGGTCGGCGCCGGGGCGGCCTTCTCGGCCTTGTTGCGGTCGGTGCGCTCGACAATGCGGGCGGACTTACCGCGGCGGTCGCGCAGGTAGTAGAGCTTGGCGCGCCGGACCTTGCCGCGGCGGACCACCTTGATCGAGTCGATCAGCGGGCCGTGCACGGGGAAGACGCGCTCGACGCCCTCGCCGTAGGAGATCTTGCGGACGGTGAAGCTCTCGTTGAGGCCGCCGCCGGAGCGGGCGATGCAGACGCCCTCGTAGGCCTGGACGCGGGTGCGCTCGCCTTCCTTGACCTTGACGTTCACGATGACCGTGTCGCCCGGCTCGAAGTCGGGGATGGTCTTGGCGAGACGAGCGATCTCTTCCTGCTCGAGCTGCTGGATGATGTTCATCGAAAAAGCTCCGGCCGTCGCGCCCTTTCCCGGCATGGGAACGGGCGTCAGGATTTCGGCATCCTGTTGTGAGTTGGCGCCCGCTTACACGAACTGCCCTCCCCTGTCGATGCCGACGCGGGACCGCGCGCGGTTGAGAAAAATCCGCGCCGGGTCCACATGGAAGCCGGTGCCGGCGCCCTCCGGCACCGTTCCCGGCCGGCCTTGAACCGGCGTCAGAGGACGAGGACGAGACCGCGATGTTCATCCAGACCGAAGCCACGCCGAACCCCGCCACCCTCAAGTTCCTGCCCGGCCGGGTGGTGCTGCAGGATTCGACCTTCGAGGCCAAGAACGCCGAATCCGCCGCCCGCTCGCCGCTGGCGCAGCGCCTGTTCGACGTGCCGGGTGTCTCCGGCGTCTATTTCGGGCACGACTTCATCTCGGTGACGAAGGCCGACGGCGTCAATGAGTGGCCCCAGGTGAAGCCCGCCGTGCTCGGCGCCATCATGGAGCACTTCCAGTCCGGAGCGCCGGTCCTCGGTGAAGGCGTCGCGGGCGCCGACGAGGACGCAGGCGAAGAGTTCTACGACGCGGCCGACCACGACACCGTCGTCACCATCAAGGACCTGCTCGAGACCCGGGTGCGCCCGGCGGTGGCGAGCGACGGCGGCGACATCACCTTCCGCGGCTACAAGGAGGGCGTCGTCTACCTGGAGATGAAGGGCGCCTGCTCCGGCTGCCCCTCCTCCACCGCAACGCTCCGCCAGGGCGTGCAGAACCTGTTCAAGCACTTCATGCCGCATATCCGCGAAGTGCAGGCGATCTGATCGAAGGCTTGCGCAGACGCAGGCGGGCAACACCGTTGCCCGAACCTCACATCGGGGGGCCGGCCCGCGCTGACGGGCCGGCCCTTTTGTCTTAGGCTCGCGGACCGTCACGGCTGTGGCCGGCTCACCGGCCGGCGCGAACCGGAGTGAGCGTGCGTATCCTGGCCATCGACACGGCGCTCGACGCCTGCGCCGCCTGCGTTGCCACCGACGAGGCCGACGCGCCGCTCTCGGGAGAGGCGATGCCGCTGGCCCGCGGCCACGCGGAGGCGCTGCTGCCGCTGATCGAGCGCGTGATGGCCCGCGTCGAGGGCGGCTTCGAGAGCCTCGACCGGGTGGCCGTCACGGTCGGTCCCGGCAGCTATACCGGGCTGCGCGTCGGGCTCTCGGCCGCCCGCGCCGTCGGGCTCGCCGCCGGGGTGCCGGTCGTCGGCGTCACCACGCTCTCGGCGTTGCTCGCGCCCCTGCTGTCGGCGGAAAGCGAAGGGCTGCTCGCCGCCTGCATCGATGCAAGGCACGGCGCGATCTACTTCCAGGCGATGAGTCTCACCGAGGGCATCGTGGTGCCCCCGAGCCTCGTGCCGGTGGAGGAGGCCGCCGCACTCCTCGGCGCCGGGCCTGTCGCGCTCGCCGGCTCCGGCGCGCAGGCCGTCGCCGCGCTGCTCAAGCGCAGCGGGGTCGAGGCGGAGGTCGCGGGAACGGGCGCGCCCGACATCGGCTGGATCGCCTCCCTCGGCCTCGTCGCCGATCCGGCCCAGGCGCTGGCCCGGCCGCTCTACCTGCGCGGTCCCGACGCGCAGCCCCAGGATCACGCGAGGCTCGCACGCCAATGACGCGACAGGTCTCCCCCTTCTGGCCCCTCGAATGGTGGACCGCCTGGTGGGACGCCTGGTCTCCGGAGGCCTACGTCGCCCCCCTCGACGATTCCGGCCAGGCCGGCGCCCTGGCGCGGCTGCATGCCACCGCCTTCGCGCGGCCCTGGGACCGGCACGAGTTCGAGCGGATGCTCTGCGAGCGCTCGACGCTGACCCACGCCCTCTGGCGCTCGGGCGCGGTGCAGGGCTTCGTCCTCTCCCGCAAGGTCGCCGACGAGGCCGAGATCCTCACGGTCGTCGTCTCGCCTTCGCTGCGCGGCGGCGGCCTCAGCCGGCGTCTGCTGGGCGAGCATCTTTCCGACCTCGCCCGCTCGGGGATCCGCCACGTCCATCTCGAGGTGGACGAGGGCAACGACCCGGCGCTGCGCCTCTACGCGCGCCACGGCTTCCGGAAGATCGGCGAGCGGACGGGCTACTACCTGCGCCCCGACGGCAGCCGGGCCACCGCGCTCACCATGCGCGCCGACATCGCGTGAGCGGCCGGTGACACGCCCCGGCATCGCGGCGCGCCTGCTCGCGGCCGCGCTTCTCTTCGCGCTGCTCGCCGGGCCGCACTGGCTGAGCCTGCGCTTTGGGCGTGGGCGCCTCGCCGCGCATCTGCCGATCCTGTTCCACCGGGCGGTGCTGCGGTTGTTCTCCGTGCGGGTGACGCAGTCCGGCACGCCGCCGGCGCCGGGCGAGCCGGCGCTGGTGCTCTCGAACCACGTCTCCTGGCTCGACATCCTGGCGCTGGGCTCGCTCCGACCCCTGTCCTTCGTGGCGAAGTCCGAGATCGCCGGCTGGCCGGTGATCGGCACGCTGGCCCGGCTCCAGCGCACCATCTTTATCGACCGCGCCCGCCGGGCCTCGACGGCGAGCGTCAACGAGACCGTGGCGGCGCGCCTCGCCGCGGGCGATCTCATCGTGCTCTTCGCGGAAGGGACGACGGGCGACGGCAACCGGGTGCTGCCTTTCCGCTCCTCCCTCGTCGGCGCCGCCCGCGCCGCGCTCCAGGCGGAGGGCGCCCGCGTCGACCGCATCCGGCTGCAACCCCTGGCGGTGACCTATCCGCGCCGGAACGGCCTGCCGGTGGTACGCGGGGAGCGCCCCGAGATCGCCTGGTACGGCGACATGGAGCTCGCGCCCCATCTCGCGCTCTTCGCGGCGAACGGCCCCCTCGACGTGCACATCGCCTGGGGCCCACCGATCCTCTTCGAGGCCGGCACCGATCGGAAGCACGCGACCGCGATGGCCGAGATCGCCGTGCGCCGCGCGGTCGGCGCCTCCGTGACCGGCCGCACGCCGCCGCAGGCCGAGCCGGCGGATCGCCGCTCGGAGCGCCCGGTCGGCGAGGCCGGGGTCGCGGCGGCCTGAAGGCTCAGCGCCGGTCCGCCGGCACCGGGAAGGTCGCGGCCTGGCCCCGCACAGCGCCATCCTCCCCGATAAGCTGCCAGACGATTCCTTCGGCGATCGGGAAGCGGCGCCCGGCGGCGTCCACGCGGATACCGGCATAGCCCGAGACGAACCCGTCGCGGGCGACTGCGTCGAGCAGACGCTGGCGCTCGGCCCGCTCCGGCGCCTCCGCCGAGAGCCGCGAGGGCATTCCCAAGAAGGCGTCCCAATCGTAGCCGAAGCATCCTTGAGCCGCCCGGTTGGCGTAGACGAAGCGCGGGTCGGCACCCGTATCGTGGGCGAGCACCGCGAAAGGCGCTTGGCGGTAGAGCCAGTCCGGGCCGCCCTCGCCCTCCGGTTCGAGGGGGCGGCCGACGAGCCGGCGGAAGCTCTCCGTGAGCAGAGCGTGGACGGCGGGGTCGAGGGGATCGCTGGGCATGCGTCGTTTCCGGCGCGGCGACGCGCGCGATAATCCGTGCTAGAGCGGCCCTCGACGGATCGGAAGGGCTTCGCGCCCTCCGCACGGAGCCCCGGACGCACGTTGAAGAAAGCCTTCGTCAAATCCTACGGCTGCCAGATGAACGCCTACGACGCCGCCCGGATGGCGGACGTCCTCGGCAAGGAAGGCTACGCGGCGACGGAGCGCGTCGAGGAGGCGGACGTCGTCATCCTCAACACCTGCCACATCCGCGAGAAGGCCGCCGAGAAGGTCTATTCCGAGCTCGGGCGCCTGCGCGTCCTCAAGGGCGAGCGGCAGGCGGAGGGGCGCGACACCCGGATCGTCGTGGCGGGCTGCGTCGCCCAGGCCGAGGGCGCCGAGATCCTGTCGCGGGCGCCCGCCGTCGACGTGGTGGTCGGCCCGCAGAGCTATCACCGCCTGCCGGACCTCCTCGCCCGCTCCCGTGAGACGCGCGTCGTCGACACCGATTTTCCGGCGGACGACAAGTTCGACCACCTGCCTGCGCGGCGCAACCGCGGCGTCTCCGCCTTCCTCACCGTGCAGGAGGGCTGCGACAAGTTCTGCTCGTTCTGCGTGGTGCCCTACACCCGCGGTGCCGAGGTCTCCCGCTCCGTGCCCGCCATCCTCACCGAGGCGCGAGCGCTGGCGGAGGGCGGCGTGCGCGAGCTGACCCTCATCGGCCAGAACGTCAACGCCTATCACGGGCCGGCCGAGGCCGGCGGCACGGCGAGCCTCGCCGACCTGATGCGGGCGGTGGCCGCGATCCCCGGCATCGCGCGCATCCGCTACACCACCAGCCATCCGAACGACATGGGCGAGGACCTGATCCAGGCCCATGCCGAGCTGCCGGCGCTGATGCCCTACCTGCACCTGCCCGTGCAGTCGGGCTCCGACCGCATCCTCGCGGCCATGAACCGGCGCCACACGGCCGACGCCTACCGCCGCCTGATCGACCGCCTGCGCGGGGCGCGGCCCGACCTCGCCCTGTCCTCGGACTTCATCGTCGGCTTCCCCGGCGAGACCGACGCCGACTTCGAGGGCACCATGCGGCTCGTCGCCGAGATCGGCTTCGAGAGCGCCTTCTCCTTCAAGTACAGCCCCCGCCCCGGCACGCCGGCCGCCGAGCGCGAGGACGCGGTGCCGGAGGACGTGAAGAGCGCTCGGCTTTCCGCGCTCCAGGCCGCCCTCGACCGGCGCCGCCACGCCTACCAGGAGGAGGCGGTGGGCCAAGTGACGGAGATTCTCGTCGAGAAGGCCGGCCGCCATCCCGGTCAGGTCGCCGGCAAGACGCCGCACATGCTCGCCGTCCAGGTCGACGCCCCCGCCTCGACCATCGGCGGCCTGCTGCCGGTGCGCATCGTCGAGGCCGGGACCAACAGCCTGTTCGGACAGACCCTGACATCGACCGCGGCGGCCGCCTGATGAACACCAAGCGCGGACCCGCCACGACGCGGACGGGCGAGATCGTGGAGCGCGTCGAGGTCTCGCTGAGCTTCGACGACAACCGCCTCGCGAGCCTCGTCTTCGGCCAGTACGACCAGAACGTCGCCCATATCGAGCGCCGGCTCGACGTGACGGCCACGGCGCTCGGCAACCACCTCGTGGTGAAGGGCACGCCGGAGGCCGCCGAGCGGGCGCGCCGCGTCTTCGAGAAGCTCTACGCGCGGGTGCGCTCCGGCGGCTCGGCGCTGACGCTCGGCGACGTCGACGGCGCCATCCGCGAGGCGGAGGCGCAGGGCCACCTGTTCCCCTCCGCCGAGATCGCCAGGGATGCGGACAAACCGCATTTCGACCAGATCGCCACCCGCCGCCGCGGCGCGGTGCGCGCCCGCAACGCCGCGCAGGACGCCTACATCAAGGCCCTGCGCAACAACGAACTCGTCTTCGCCGAGGGCCCCGCCGGCACCGGCAAGACCTGGCTCGCGGTCGGCTACGCCGTCTCGCTGCTGGAGCAGGGTCACGCCGAGCGCCTGATCCTGTCGCGGCCTGCCGTGGAGGCCGGCGAGCGCCTCGGCTTCCTGCCCGGCGACATGCGCGAGAAGGTCGACCCATATCTGCGCCCGATCTACGACGCACTCTACGACTTCATGGAGGCCCGCCACGTCGACCGGGGGCTCCAGACCGGTATCATCGAGATCGCGCCGCTCGCCTTCATGCGCGGGCGCACGCTGACCAACGCCGTGGTGCTCCTCGACGAGGCGCAGAACACGACCTCGATGCAGATGAAGATGTTCCTGACGCGGCTCGGCGAGAACTCGCGGATGATCGTCACGGGCGACCCGAGCCAGATCGACCTGCCGCCGGGCCAGCGCTCCGGCCTCGTCGAGGCGGTGGAGGTGCTCGACGGCGTCGAGGGCATCGGCCGCGTCACCTTCAAGGACGTGGACGTGGTCCGCCACGATCTCGTGCGCCGCATCGTCACCGCCTACGAGAAGGCCAGCCACGGCCAGTCGGACGCGGACCGCAACCCCAACCCGCGCCGCCGGCCGCTGGCCTGACCATGCCCGCCCCCGAGATCGACGTCGCCGTCGAGGACGAGCGCTGGAACTCGGTCGCCGACGATCTCGACGCCTTCGTTGCCCGCGTCGTCGAGGCAGGGCTCGCCGTCGCGCCGGACGCGCCCGAAGGGACGGTCGAGATCAGCGTGCTGCTCGCCGACGACGCGACCGTGCAGGCCCTCAACCGCGACTGGCGGGGCAAGGACAAGCCGACCAACGTCCTCTCCTTTCCCGCCGCCCCGCAGCCCCTGCCGCCGGGCACGGCGCGCCCCCTCGGGGACGTCGTTCTTGCGTATGACACGTTGCTGCGCGAGAGTGCCGAGCAGTCGAAGCCCCTCTCGGATCATCTCGCGCACCTCCTTGTCCATGGTACCCTTCACCTC
Organism: Methylobacterium jeotgali; assembly: GCF_022179345.1. Classification (GTDB taxonomy): domain Bacteria; phylum Pseudomonadota; class Alphaproteobacteria; order Rhizobiales; family Beijerinckiaceae; genus Methylobacterium; species Methylobacterium jeotgali. The sequence goes on from NZ_BPQR01000031.1 coordinate 128,738, forward strand.
CTCGGACAGGACCACGAGACCGGCGAGGCCGAGGCCGACGCTATGGAAGCGCTCGAGATCGAGGCTCTGCGGCGAATCGGCGTGCCCGACCCCTACGGCCCGGAGCGCTGAGCGGCTCGGCCAACCCCAGATCAGAGAGACATGACGAACGATCGAAGTCGCGGCGCGGCCCTGGCCGCGCCCTTAGGGACCGACGCCGAATCGCAGGGGCGCGAGCCCTGGTACGACCGGCTGCTCCAGGCCCTGCACCTCAAGCCGCGCGATTCCCTGCGCGACGACATCGAGGATGCGCTGGACGAGCCCGACACGGGCGAGAACGCCTTCTCGCCGCTCGAGCGGGCGATGCTCAAGAACGTGCTCGGCCTCCACAAGGTGCGGGTGGACGACGTGATGATCCCCCGCGCCGACATCGTCGCGGTGGCGATCGACACGCCGCTCGGCGACCTCCTGAAGCTGTTCCGCAGCGCCGGCCACTCACGCCTGCCGGTCTACGGTGAGACCCTCGACGACCCCCGCGGCATGATCCACATCCGCGATTTCGTCGACCACATCGCCGCCCGCGCCGAGGCAGCCCCGCGGCGCGCCGCCGCGAACGGGGCCGCGGCCGCGGATCCGGCCGCGGCCGTCCCCGAGGCGCCCGCCCGCCCCCGCCGCGGCGCGGCGCGGCCCCTGCGCGGCCTCAACCTCGGCAACGTCGACCTCGCCCCGACGCTCGGCGCCACCAAGCTGCTGCGCCCGGTGCTGTTCGTGCCGCCCTCCATGCCAGCGATCGACCTGCTCGTCCGCATGCAGGCGACGCGCACGCACATGGCGCTCGTCATCGACGAGTACGGCGGCACCGACGGCCTGATCTCCATCGAGGACCTGATCGAGGTCGTGGTCGGCGACATCGAGGACGAGCACGACGTGGCCGAGGGCCGCCTCGTGCAGCGGGTCGAGGGCGAGGGCGAGGACGCGATCTTCGTGGCCGATGCCCGTGCCGGCCTCGACGAGGTCTCGCAGGTGACGGGCATCGATCTCGTCACCGCCATCGGCGAGCGCGCCGAGGAGATCGACACGATCGGCGGCATGATCGTGACGCTCGCCGGCCGGGTTCCCTCGCGGGGAGAGCTCATCGCCGGCCCGGCCGATCTCGAATTCGAGGTGCTCGACGCCGATCCCCGCCGCCTGAAGCGCCTGCGCTTCCACAAGGGCCCGGCGAAGATCGAGGCCGTCGTGCCCCTGGCGCTCCCCGCTCCCGCCGCCCCCGCCGAGACGCGGGGGCCGTGACGGCCTCGGCGGCTGCGCGCGATCGCGTGGCGGCGGAGGCGGGCGGCGGGTCGGGCGCCCTCGGCCGGCTTGCGAGTGCGATCGCCGGCTTGCGCGGCTGGCGTCGGCTCGCCCTCGCCTTCGCCTCGGGCGCCCTCGGGGCGCTGACGATGCCGCCCTACGGGCTGCTGCCGGCGCTCGTGCTCTCGCTGACGCTCGCCGTCTGGCTGGCGGACGGCGCCGCCGCCCTCCCCTTGCGCCGCTCGCTTCCCGCCATGGCCCTCGTCGGCTGGGCCTGGGGGTTCGGCTACCTCACCGCCGGATTGTGGTGGCTCGGCTCCGCCTTCCTGGTCGAGGCCGACGAGTTCGCCTGGGCGCTGCCCCTCGGCGTGATCGGCCTGCCGGCGGTGCTCGGCCTGTTCTACGGCGCCGGCTTCGCCGCGGCCCGGCTCGTCTGGTCGCCGGGCGCGGGACGGATCGCGGCGCTGGCGGCCGGTCTGGGTGGAGCGGAGTGGCTGCGCGGGCACCTGTTCACGGGCTTTCCCTGGAACACGCTCGGCATGGCGCTCGCCGGGCACCTGTCCCTCGCGCAGGGCGCCTCCCTCGTCGGGCTCTACGGGCTGACGCTGGCGACGGTGCTGATCGGCGCGGCGCCGGCCACCCTCGTCGATCGCGGCAGCACGATCGCGCGCTTCGGCCCGAGCCTCGGCGCGGCGGCGCTCCTCGCCGGGCTCGCGGGCTACGGCGCCTGGCGCGTGCCCGACGCCGCCACGCAAGCGGTGCCCGGCGTGCGCCTGCGCCTGATGCAGCCGAACCTGCCGCAGGACGCCAAGTTCCGGCCCGAGAACAAGGACGACATCGTCGACCGCTACATCGAGCTGACCGGGCGCGAGACCGCTGCAGGCTCCGCCGCGCCGACCCATGTCGTGTGGCCGGAATCCGCCTTCCCGTTCCTGATCCAGCGGGACCCGGAGGCGCTGGAGCGCATCGGGCGTGCGCTGCCGGCCGGCGCAGTGCTGATCGCGGGGGCCGCGCGGGCGGACGAGGCGCTGCCCGGCGAGCGCATCCGCTTCTTCAACGCGATCATGACGATCCTCGCGCCGGGGCGGATCGCGGACACCTACGACAAGGTCCACCTCGTGCCTTTCGGCGAGTACCTGCCGGGGCCGCTCGACGCGGCGCTGCGGGCGCTGGGCCTGCGCCAGTTCATCGCCGTGCCCGGCGGCTTCACGGCGGGCAGCGCGGCCGGCCAGCGCATCCTCGACATCCCCGGCCTGCCGCCGGCCGCGGCGACGATCTGCTACGAGGCGATCTTTCCCGGCGCCATCGTGCCGAGAGCGCAGGACGGCGCGGCGCCCCGCGAGCCGGGCCTGATCCTGAACGTCACCAACGACGCCTGGTTCGGCGATACGCCGGGCCCGCGCCAGCACCTCGCCCAGGCCGCGCTGCGCGCCGTCGAGGAGGGGCTGCCGCTGGTGCGCGACGCCAACACCGGCATCTCGGCGGTGGTCGATCCCTACGGCCGCGTCACCGCGCGGCTGCCCCTGAACACCGAGGACGTGCTGGACGCCGACCTGCCGGCGGCGATCCCCGGCCGCACCCTCTACGCGCGCCTCGGCGACGCCCCCTTCGCGGGGCTCCTCGCGGCGACGTTCCTGCTGGCGGCGCTGACCCGGCGTCCGCGATGAGCGGCACCGCCGGGGGCGCGGGCCGGTCGCTCGTCCTCGCCGGCGTGCTGCTCGTCGCCTTCAACCTGCGCCCGGCGCTGACGGCGGTCGGCCCGATCCTGCACGTGATCGAGACCGGCACCGGGCTCGGTCCCTCGGCCCTCGCCTGGCTGACCATGGTGCCCGTGCTCGCCATCGGCGTCGCCTCGGTGGCGGGCCGGCCGGCGACGCGGGGCCTCGGCCCGGACCGGGGCGTGCTCGTCGCGGTGCTGATGGTCGCCGCCGGGCTGGCGATGCAGGCCGCCAGCCGGATCGAGACCCTCTACCTCGGCGCGGCCCTTTCGGCGGCCGGCATCGGGCTCGCCGGAGTGCTGATGCCCGGCATCATCAAGCGCGACTTTCCGACCCGCACCGGCACGGTGACGGGCCTCTACACGATGATGCTCTGCCTCGGGGCGGCGCCTCCGGCCGCCCTCTCGGTGCCGCTGGCGACGCGGTTCGAAGGCGCCTGGGGCGTGGCGCTCGCGGCCTGGGCGGTGCCGGCGCTCGCCGCCGCCGCGGCCTGGGCGCCCCTCGCGCTGTCGGCCGGGACAACCTC
>NZ_BPQR01000032.1 GCF_022179345.1 Methylobacterium jeotgali
GGGGGGGGGGGGGGGGCGCTCCGCTACTGGAAGAGGGACGGCGCCAGGCGACAGACGAGGCGCGTCCCGTCCCAGAGCTCGGCGGCGTGCTCGGCCAGGCGCGAGAGCGCGAGCCCGATGGCCTCGTCGTCGCCGCCGGCCGCGAGCGGCTCGCTGCTCACGGGATCGCCGTCCGGGCCGATCACGATCAGCCGGTAGCACGGCCCCGCGTGCCTCCGGCGCTCCCCTTCGGCCATGCCCGGCGGTCCCTCCCCGCCGGATCGGACGTCCAGCGGCGCCGAGCAGACCACGGCTCCTTGGCCGGCTCCTTAATCTCCATCAAGAACGGCCCCGCTTCGGCCTGCGCCGCGGCATTCAGCCGCCTTCGAGGCGCCGCGCCGGCCGCAGATGCAGGTAGGCCGGATCGAAGCCGCAGAAGGCGCGCAGCGCCGCCACGTCCGGCACCTCGAAGCGGCGCCCGCGCACGGTCAGAAGCCCCCGCCCGCGCAGGTCCTGGAGGACGCGGTTGATGTGGACGTTGGTGAGCCCGAGGATGTCGCCGAGCTCGGTCTGGGTCAGCGGGATCTCGCAGGCCCGCTCCTCCGCCCGGCCGACCACCTGAAAGCGCAGGAGCAGCTCGCAGACGAGATGCGCCACCCGGCGATCGGCCGGGCGCTGGCCCATGTTGACGAGCCACTCCCGCAGCACGCTCTCGTCGACGAGGGTCGCCCACCACAGGGCGCGGGCGATGCGGGAATGGCTGAGCGTCAGCGCGTCCACGATCCGCTGCGGGACCTCCGCGATGGTGCTCGGGGCGAGGGCGGCGATGCTGTGGTCCATCTCGCCGAGGATCACCGACTGGAGGTCGCAGAAATCGCCGGGCAGGAGCAGGCCGATGATCTGGCGGCGCCCCTCCGGCAGCAGCTTGTAGCGGGCGAGCACCCCGTCGAGGACGAGGTGGACGTCGGCTCCCGAATCCCCCTCCCGCACCACGTCCTGGTCGGCCGGGATCCGGCGGATCGGCGTGCAGAGGTCGCGCAGCACCGGCTCGTCCTCCTCCCGCAGCTGGCCGCTGCGCCGGAGCTTCAGGATCAGCGGGTTGCTCTCCGAAACCATGATCGGGGCGGCATCGGCCGGGGCCGGAAGCGTCGGGGTGTCGGACATCGCGATCGGCGGAGCTCTTCGGGTTCGAGGGCGGAGCTAGCGCCCGCGCGGGAACCGGCAACGCCCTCGACCATCCGCTCGGCCAGCCCCGCTTGCGCCGGCCCCGCTTGACCTGGCTCCCGCGAGGGGCTTCGCTGCGCCGCAACCATCGGCCCGCCGCGCCAGGAGTGCACCCGGACCTCATGTCGAGCAGCAAGCCCCGCGACCTCTCCCGCTTCGGCCCCGGCACCCGCCTCGTCCATGCCGGCCGGGACCCGGCGAGCCAGCACGGCTTCGTCAACACGCCGATCTACCGCGGCTCGACGGTGCTGTTCCCGAGCTACGACGATCTCCAGCATCGGCGCGCCCGCTACAGCTACGGCACCGTCGGCACGCCGACCGTCGACGCGCTGACCGAGGCCTGGAGCGAGATCGCGGGGGCCGCGGGCACCGTCGCGACCCCCTCCGGGCTCGCCGCGCTCAGCGTCGCGCTGATGGCGAGCGTGAGCGCGGGCGACCACCTCCTCGTCACCGATTCCGCCTACCGGCCGACCCGCCAGTTCTGCGACGGCGTGCTCGCCCGCTACGGCGTCGAGATCACCTACTACGATCCCCTGGCCGGGGCCGGCATCGCGGCGCTGATGCGGGAGAACACCCGCGCGGTGCTCGTCGAGGCGCCGGGCTCGCAGAGCTTCGAGATGCAGGACGTGCCCGCGATCGCCGAGGCCGTGCATGCGCGGGGCGCCGAGAACGGCAAGGGCGCGACGGTGATCATGGACAACACCTGGGCGACGCCGCTGCTGTTTCCGCCCCACGAGCGGGGCGTCGACATCGCGGTCGAGGCCGGCACCAAGTACCTGTCCGGGGGCTCCGACCTGCTCCTCGGCCTGACCTCGGCCAACAAGGCGCACTGGCCGGCGCTGCGGCGCACCTACGACCATTTCGCCATGTGCCCCGGCCCCGAGGACGTGTTCCTGGCGCTCCGCGGCCTGCGCACCATGGCGCTCAGGCTCTCCGAGCACGGGCGGCGGGGCCTCGAGATGGCCCGCTGGCTACAGGCCCGGCCGGAGGTGCTGCGGGTGCTCCATCCGGGCCTTCCCGACGACCCGGGCCACGCGATCTTCACCCGCGACTTCGCGGGGGCCTCGGGGCTCTTCGGGGTGATCCTGAAGCCGGTGCCGGAGCGGGCGGTGGCGGCGATGCTCGACGGCCTCGAGCTCTTCGGGATGGGCTTCTCCTGGGGCGGCTTCGAGAGCCTCGTCATCCCCTTCGACTGCACGGTCTACCGCACCGCCACGCGCTGGGCGCCGGGGGGCCCCGCCTTGCGCTTCCACATCGGGCTGGAGGAGCCTGAGGACCTCAAGGCCGATCTCGAGGCCGGGTTCGCGCGGCTGCGCGAGGCGACCTGACCGCGCCCGTCAGAAGTCGACGCTCGCCGAGAGCAGCACCGTGCGCGGCGCGCCCTGGCTGAGGACGCCCCGGCCCGTCGAGGCCCAGTAATTGTTGCCGGTGACGTTGAGGACGTTGGCGCGCAGCGTCAGCGGCCGGTCGTGGACCGTGGTGGCGTAGCGCAGGCCTAGGTCGAGGGTCGCCCAGTCCGGGATCTTCTGGGCGTTGGCGAGGTCGTAGTACTGCGCCGCCGTGTAGATCACCCGGCCGGTGAGGCTGAGGCCGGGGGCGAGCCAGGGCGGCAGGTCGTACTCGGCGTAGAGGTTCACCTGGGCGTCGGGCACGCCCACCGCCGTCCGACCGAGGTTGCGCGGATCCTGGGCGCGCACCTGCACCCCGTCGAGCAGGCTGACGCCGCCGAGCAGGCGGATGCCGGGCACCGGCTCGCCGAACACGGTCAGCTCGACGCCGCTGTTGCGCTGGCGCCCGTCCACGGAGAACACGTTGGCGGCGTTCAGGAAGCCGAAGGGCTGCTCGATCTCAAAGGCGGCGAAGCCGACGCCGACCGTGCCGAAGTCGTACTTCGCTCCGACCTCGGTCTGCCGGGAGACCGCCGCGGGGAAGGCGGCGGTGGCGTTGACGGCGTTCACCGGCGGGGCCGGCGAGGTCAGGCCCTCGATGTAGTTGGCGTAGAGCGAGAGGCGCTCCACCGGCTTCACGACGAGGCCGAGGCCCGGCGAGAAGGCGCCGCTCTCGCTCGTGCCGGTGCGGAAGCCCGTGACGGGATTGTACGCGTTGACGTCGAGGCCCTGCCAGCGGCCGCCGAGCGTGAGCAGCACCCGGTCGTCGAGGATCGACAGGGTGTCGGCGATGGCGATGCTGCGGTTGATGCGGCTCGAGGTACGCGGCGTCGCGTTCGAGAGGCCGATGGTCGAGCGCGGGGCCACGGTGGCCGGATCGTAGAGGTTCGAGACGATGGTCGCGCCGACGGTCTGGGCCGGCGGCTGGGCGAGGTTCTGCCAGAAGCCGACCGCGGCGAGGCCGAAGCTGTGCTTGACCGGGCCGGTCTGGAGGGTGCCCCGCAGGCCCGCCTCCGCGGTGTCGTTGACGATGTGGAACGGCAGGTAGCTGATCGGGTCGCGGTAGTCGCCCCGCGCGTTGAAGATCGTCAGAACGCCGCCGAAATACTCCTGGCGGAAATTGGAGCGGCCATAGGCGCCGTAGACCGTGAGGTCCGGGGTCAAGTCGTACTCGACCCGGGTGGCGAGCTGCTGGCTGGCGCTGTCGCGGTACTCCCAGGGCTGGTGCTGATTCAGGGTCAGGTCGGGGGCGCGCGGGATGCGCACGCCCGCGGCGACGCTGCGGTTGCGCAGGGGCGAGGTGAAGTCGAGCTCCTGATGGCCGAGATCGAGGCTCGCCCGGAAGCGCTCGCCCCGGTAGTCGAGGGCGAGCGCCGCGACGCCGAAATGGACGCTCTGGTTGTCGATCGGCGTGCGGCCGTTGTTGAAGGCGCCGTTGAAGCGGATGCCCCATTCCTTGGCTTCGCCGAAGCGCCGGCTGACGTCGATCGCCTTGTAGACCTGCGCGTCGGAGCCGTAGCCGAGGGTGACGCGGGTCAAGGGCTCGTCGAGGGCGCGCTTCGGGATCAGGTTGATGAGGCCGCCGATGTTGCCGAAGGGCGGGACGCCCGAGAGCAGGGTCGAGGGGCCGCGCAGCACCTCGACGCGCTCGATCGGCTCGATCGCCGGGTTGAAGTTGTCGGCCACCCCGAACAGGCCGTTGAAGGCCATGTCCTGGGCGAAGACCGGGAAGCCGCGCACGAAGAAGCCGAGGATGCCGGAGAAGGCCGGCACGTTGGTGCGGACCGAGGGGTCGTTGTTGACCACGTCCTGGACGTTGCGCGCCTGCTGATTGCGGATCAGCGTCTCGGTGTAGCTCGTCGCGCTGAACGGCTGGTCGAACAGGTTGCGGTTGCCGAGGAGGCCGAGCCGCGAGCCCGAGCCGACGACGCCTCCGGGATAGGCCGGCGGGGGCGGTCCGACGACGCCGTTGCGCGGGGCGGCCGCCGCTCCGGCGCCCTCGACGCTGAGCTGGTCGAGCACCACAGCCTCTTGAGCGTCCTGGCGGGCACCCTGGGCACCGGCCGCGCCGGGCTGGAGGCCGACCGCCGCCAGCCCCGCGAGCAGGGCCGTACCGCGCGTCGCCCGCCGTCCCGTCCTCGTCGCCCGCGCCATGTCCTGCCCCTCGCTCGGGGCCGGTTATGCGATGTCCGAAAGTCGACGCAAGACAATGTGATGCGGCCGATCACGCGATCGAGCGTAAGCTTCGGCCATGTTGCCGAAGATCAACGCTATAGATTTGTAATAGTTCAAATCTATAGTTTATATAGGGACCGCCCGATCTTGGCGGATCGGTGTCACGCTTCGGGCGGTGCCGGTCCGGCGGGCTTGCGCCGCTCGCGGAAGATCAGGGCGAGGTTGCGCAGGTAGATCGCCGTCGACAGGCCCTGGCCGAAGATGATGATCGGCTCCCGGCGCACGAGACCGTAGGCGAGCGTCATCAGGCCGCCGGCGATCGACAGGAACCAGAAGGAGAGCGGCATCACGCTCCTGCCCGCCCGCTCGCTCGCCAGCCATTGCAGGATGAAGCGCGAGCCGAACACGAGCTGGGCGAGGATGCCGAACACCAGCCAGAAGTCGAAGCGCGTCACGAACACGTCGTAGACGTAGTCGCGCAGGTGGTCGGCGATCTCGATCAGCATCGCTCAGCCCTCCCCTCACTCGATCTCGGAGACCGCGGGCGACGCGCGCTTGCGGCGGATCAGCCACCAGACCCCGGCGAGGTCGAGGATGCCGACCCAGAGCCGGTCGAACAGCCCGTAGTTCGAGACGCCGGTGTGGCGGGGCCGGTCGACCACGTCCCGGTGCACGACCCGGTAGCCCTCGCGCACGGTGAGCGCCGGCATGAAGCGGTGCAGGGCGTCGAAATAGGGCAGCCGCAGGTAGACGTCCCGGCGGAAGAGCTTCAGCCCGCAGCCGGTGTCGCGGGTGCCGTCCCGGAGGATGCGTCCGCGCACGCCGTTGGCGATGCGCGATTGCAGGCCCTTCAGGCGCCCGTCCTTGCGGCCGGTGCGCTGGCCCTGGGCAAGGCCGGCGCCGGGGCCGCCCTCCTCCAGCGCCGCGTAGAGAACGGGGATGAAGGCTGGATCGTTCTGGCCGTCGCCGTCGAGGGTGGCGACGACCGGCGCGCGGGCGGCGCGAACGCCGCTGCGCACCGCCGCCGACTGGCCGGCGCTGCGCGCATGACGCAGCACCCGGAGCCAGGGCCTACCGGCACGCGCCGTCTCCAGCGCCGCCGGGGTGGCGTCGGTGGAGCCGTCGTCGACGTAGATCACCTCGAAGGGCGAGAGCCCGGCGCAGGCGGCCTCGATCTCGGCGACGAGGCCCGCGATGTTGCCGGCCTCGTTCTTCACCGGCACCACAACGGTGAGGCGCGGGAGTTGCGGATCGCTCATCGTCCAGGCGCCTCCGGGATCGTCGCGTAGGCCCGGAAGGAGAGCGGGCGGCCGCCGTTGATGTTGAAGCCCGAGACGGTGCCGACCTCTCGGGGCCCCGCGCCCGCCGCCTGCGCCGCCGCATCGTAGCCCACCTGGAAGCGGCTCTCGACGAAGACGAGGCGGCAGCCGCCCCCGCGCAGGAAGGCCACCGCCTCAGGCCCGTCGTTGAGCATGGCGAGATCCGTGCCGACGAGGAAGACGAGGCTCGGCTCCCGGTAGCCGAGGCTCGCGACGAGCGGATCCCGGCAGGGCAGCGCGTCGCGGAGCGCGGCGAGCCGCGGCGAGACCTTGAGGGCGGGCAGATGCGCCTGCGTCAGCCCGAACACGGCGCCGGGCACGAGGAGGGCCGCCAGCACCGCCAGGGTCATCGCCCGCTCGGCCGCGCCAGTGGAGAGGCTCCGCCAGGAGAGAACGGCCACCGCCGAGGCCGCGAGCAGCAGCACAGGCCCGGCGACGGGCAGCGCCCCGTCGAGTCTCCAGGCGGCGACGGCGAGACCGATGGCGAGACCCGCGGGGATCGCCGGCACCAGCAGCGCCACCCATCGGGCGCCCCGGCGCTGCGGGGTCAGGGCGCCCTCGCGCAGGGCCAGCACCGCGAGGATCGCCACCGCCGGCATCAGGGGCAGCACGTAGTGGGGGAGCTTCGTCGGCACGAGCTCGAGGATGATCCAGGCGGGCACGATCCAGGCAAGGAGGAAGGCGACGGGGTCGCTCCGCCGCGCCCGCCAGGCGAAGGGGACGGAGAGAGCCGCGAAGGCGGCGCCCGGCCAGAACGTCCCGAAGAAGGCGGCGAGATAGGCGCCCGGCGGCGCGAAGTGCTTCTCGGCCCCGCCGCCGACCTTGCCCATCATGTCCTTGCCCACGGCCTCCGCGAAGAAGGCGCCGCCGCTCTTCCAGGCGATGGCGAGGAACCAGGGCGCCACCACGGCGACCACCAGGGCGAGGCCGGGAAGCGGCCGGGCGGGTCTCAGCCAGCGCCAGTCCCGCGCGTGGAGGCACAGCGCCAGCGCGGGAAGTCCGGCGAAGAACGGCACCATCGGCCCCTTCACCAGGATGCCGAGGGCCATGCCGCCCCAGAGGGCGAGGCGGCCGCCATGCCCGAGGGGGTCGGCCTCACCCCGGCGGAGCCAGAGCCGGGCGAGCGCGCCGAGGGTGGCGGTGGTGCAGGCGCAGAGCAGCGCGTCGGTCTTGGCGAGGCGGGCCTCCGCCGAGAGCATCAGACAGGCGCCGAACAGGGCAGCGGCCAGCAGCGCCCCGCGGCGGCCGAGGAAGGCGAGCGCCGTCCAGTAGGCCAGCAGCACCGCCGCGCTCGCGCCGATCAGCGAGGGGATGCGGTAGAGCGCGATGGTGCGCCGCGCCTGCGGGACGCCGAGCGCCTCGCCCGCCGAGACCGCGAGCGCCTGCGCCCAGTAGATGCCCACCGGCTTCTTGTGCCGGGCCTCCCCCTGGAAGCGGATGTCGACGAGGTCGCCCGTCTCGAGCATCTGCTTCGTGGCCTGGGCGAAGCGGGGCTCGTCCCGGTCCATCGGCTGGAGGGAGGCGAAGCCCGGCAGGAAGCAGACGAGGCAGAGAAGGAGAAGGCTCGCGCAGGCCCGGAGGTGGCTCGCCGAGAGCGCCGCGAGGGCGCGCTCCGGGGCGCCGCCCGCCGATCCCGTGGCGGGGTCCGCAAGCGACGTCACCGCGGGTCCGGGGCAGGTGCGGCGGGGATGGCGGGTGCGGCGCTCATGAAGAGGTCTCGTCTCGCAAGCGCCCGCGACAGGCCGTCGCCCGCCCCCGCCGCGACGCCGGGCCGTGTCGATGATCCGACCGGGATTGTCAAATGACGGGCGCCCTCCGATCCCGCGCTTGCCGCGGGCGCCGGCGGCTTCCATCCTGAGGGCGTCCGAAACGGGAGGTGCGCGTGAGCGTCAGGATCGGCCTGCTGCTGTTCCCGCAGGTGCAGCAGCTCGACCTCACCGGGCCCTACGAGGTCTTCGCGATGATCCCCGGCGCGAGCGTCGCGCTCGTCGCGGCCGGGCCCGATCCGGTGGCGAGCAGCACCGGGCTGCGGCTGAGCCCGACCACGACCTATGCCGGCTGCCCGCCCCTCGACGTGGTCTGCGTGCCCGGCGGAGCGGGGATCAACGCGCTCCTGACCGACGCCCCGACCCTCGACTTCCTGCGCGCCCGGGCGCCGGGTGCCCGCTTCGTGACCTCGGTCTGCACGGGTGCGCTGGTGCTCGGCGCGGCGGGTCTCCTGAGGGGCAAGCGGGCGACGACCCACTGGGCCGCCCTCGACCTGCTCTCCGCCTTCGGGGCGGTGCCCGTGCGCGAGCGGGTGGTGCGCGACGGCAACCTCGTCACCGGCGGCGGCGTCACCGCGGGCATCGACTTCGCCCTGACGCTCGCCGCCGAGATCGCCGGGCGGCCGCTCGCCGAGAGCCTCCAGCTCAACCTCGAATACGCGCCCGCCCCGCCCTTCGCCTCGGGCGATCCGGAGACCGCGCCGCCGGAGGTGCTGGCGCTGACGCGGGCGCGCCTCGCGGGAAGCCGCCGGGCGCGGGAGGCGATCGTCGCGGAGATCGGCGAAGCCCCCGTCGCGCCGGCCGACTGGGCGAGGCCGGAGCCGGGATCCTGAGCGCCGCGAAGCGATACCGCCGCCCGCGAAAAATGCTCTAAGCTCCCCAAAAGGATGGAGGGAGCGACGATGGGCGGCACGATCTACGACCGGGATCTCGACAAGAACCCGGCGAACTATCAGCCCCTCACCCCCCTCTCCTATCTCGACCGGGCGGCGCGCACCTATCCGGACCGGACGGCGATCATCCACGGGCGCCTGCGCCGCAGCTACCGCGAGTTCTACGCCCGCTCCCGCGCGCTGGCCTCGGCGCTCCGCCGCCGGGGGATCGTCCGAGGGGACACCGTGGCGGTGCTCCTCGCCAACACCCCCGAGATGCTCGAGTGCCACTACGGCGTGCCGATGACGCGGGGCGTGCTCAACACCCTCAACACCCGCCTCGACGCGGAGGCGCTGGCCTTCTGCCTCGACCATGGCGAGGCGAAGGTGCTGATCGTCGACCGGGAGTTCTCCAGAACCGCCCGCGCCGCCCTCGACAAGGCGTCCGTCCAACCCCTCGTCATCGACGTGGACGACCCCGAATACACGGGCCCCGGCGAGCGGATCGGCAGCCTCGACTACGAATCCCTCCTCGCAGACGGCGATGCCGACGAGGACTGGCTGATGCCGGAGGACGAGTGGGACGCGATCTCGCTCAACTACACCTCGGGCACCACCGGCGACCCGAAGGGCGTCGTCTACCACCACCGCGGCGCGGCGCTGCTGGCGCTCGGCAACGTGGTGACGGGAGCCATGGGCCACCACCCGGTCTATCTCTGGACCTTGCCGATGTTCCACTGCAACGGCTGGTGCTTCACCTGGTCCCTGTCGGTGGCGGCGGGCACCCATGTCTGCCTGCGGCAGGTCAGGGCGCCGGCCATGTATGCGGCGCTCAGTGAGCATCGCGTGACGCATCTCTGCGGGGCGCCGATCGTGATGTCGCTCCTCATCAACGCGCCGGAAGAGGAGCGGCGCCCCCTGCCCCGGCGCGTCGCGTTCTTCACCGCCGCCGCCCCGCCGCCGGAGGCGGTGCTCGCCGGCATGGGCGAGGTGGGCTTTGCCGTCACCCATCTCTACGGTCTCACGGAGACCTACGGCCCGGCGGTCGTCAACGCCTGGCACGAGGAGTGGGACGCGCTCCCGCCCGACCAGCGCACCGCGAAGAAGGCCCGCCAGGGCGTGCGCTACACGGTGCTCGAGGGCTTCGACGTGCGCGATCCCGAGACCGGGGAGAGCGTGCCCGCCGACGGCGCCACCATGGGCGAGGCGATGTTTCGCGGCAACGTGGTGATGCGCGGCTACCTCAAGAACCCGAAGGCGACGCAGGCCGCCTTCAGGGGCGGCTGGTTCCGCTCCGGCGATCTCGGGGTGAAGCACGCGGACGGCTACGTGCAGCTCAAGGACCGCTCGAAGGACATCATCATCTCCGGCGGCGAGAACATCTCCTCGATCGAGGTCGAGGACGCGCTGTTCAAGCACCCGGCCGTCGCCGCCGCCGCGGTGGTGGCCAAGCCCGACGAGCGCTGGGGCGAGACGCCGTGCGCCTTCGTGGAGCTGAAGCCTGGCGCCGAGGTCGAGCCGGACGTGCTCACCGCCTGGTGCCGGGAGCGGCTCGCCGGCTACAAGCTGCCCCGCCACATCGTGTTCGGCGAATTGCCCAAGACCTCGACCGGCAAGGTGCAGAAGTACCTCCTGCGCGAGCGGGCCCGGGCGCTGTGAGCCCGGCCCGCCCGGCTCCGCTCCGGACGCCCACGCGCTCCCTGGATCGCCGCACGCCGCCGCTCGCGGCCGCCCTCCTCCTGCTCGGCGCCGCGCCGGCAACCGCCGAGCCCTTCGTCCGCCGGGCCGCCGTCGACCCGGCGCGGCTCGCCGCCTGCGCCTTCGCCACGCTCGACCGGGCCCATCCGGGTGCGGTGCGGATGAGCGATCCCCGCGCCGCCGCCATCCGCATCACCGCCCGCGACACGGGCCTGTTCGGCCCCGCCCCGGCTCCCTGGCTCGACATGGACATCCGCCGGGCGGGGCGCGGCGCCGAGGTGATCATCCGGACGGAACCCGCCTTCCTTGGCGAGGACCGGAGCCCGCAGCGGGCCTGGCGCACCATCGACGGCTGCCTTCCGGCCGGGCCGTGACGGCCCGCGGCCGCGAGCGGCGGCGTGACGGCGGACTCGGGACGGAGACCGCCGAACCTGAGCGCGGATCCGTCCTCTCCGATACCCCCCTGGCCCGGATTCCATGGGCAAGCCACGCCTCTCGGGAGAGGCGGGTCGTGCTCGCAGCGGCCTGCGCGGGGCCCCGAGCGCGTGATCCGCACATGATGGCGTGGGGCCGGGCGTTCCGATCGCCCTACGGCGGCGTTCCCCTCGCGCCCGAAAGCGGGCCGCTCCGGCAGCGGCGGGGCCATCACACATCGGAGATCGGGGCGGCCCCGAAGACCGGGGCGGCGACCATCGTCGAGAGCGTCGATGCCCTCGTGGACCGCGGCGGCCCCACTGAACCTTCCGAGACTCGACGGCACGTCCCGCCGGAAGCGGCCGATCCCGCCATCGGGCTCGCCGTGACGAGAGCGCATCCGTCGCCGCCTAGCCGCGGGAGGACCTCGCCTCAGGCCTCGCCCTCGGCCAGCGCGTAGACGGCGTCCCCGAGGCGGCGCAGGGGGCCGCCGGCACCGGAACGCTTCCACAACCGGGTGTTGAGGGCCGCCACGGGGTCGCG
>NZ_BPQR01000033.1 GCF_022179345.1 Methylobacterium jeotgali
GTGCCCGTCGTCAGCACCGCCGCGCCGCAGGCGAGCCGGTGCTGACGACGGGCACCTTCCTGCGCGGCCTCATCCATATCGGCGAGCGGCAGATCCCGGCCGGCCGCGTCGGCGAGGCGCCGGCAATCGGGCTCGCCTTCACCTTGGAGCGTCTCGGCCTGCGTCTCGGCCGCCTCAAGACCGGCACGCCGCCGCGCCTAGACGGACGCACCATCGACTGGGCCTCACTCGAGATGCAGGAGGCGGATGCCGAGCCGGTGCCGTTCTCGGCGCTGACAGAGCGGATCGCCACGCCGCAGATCGCCTGCGGTATCACGCGCACCACGCAGGCCGTCCATGACCTGATCCGCGCCCATATCGGCCGTTCGCCGATGTATTCCGGCCAGATCGCCGGCCGCGGCCCCCGCTATTGCCCCTCGATCGAGGACAAGGTCATGCGTTTCGGTGACCGTGAGGGTCACCAGATCTTCCTCGAGCCGGAGGGGCTCGACGATCCGACCGTCTACCCGAACGGCATCTCGACCGCCCTGCCGGAAGAGGTTCAGCACGCGCTCGTCGCCCTGATCCCGGGGCTGGAAAGAGCGAGGATCGTCCGGCCCGGCTACGCCATCGAGTACGACTACGTCGATCCCCGCGAGCTCGACGCGACGCTCGGCCTGCGCAAGGCGCCCGGTCTGTTCCTCGCCGGCCAGATCAACGGCACCACCGGTTACGAGGAGGCGGCGGCGCAGGGCGTGGTTGCCGGCATCAACGCCGCACGACTCGCCGGCGGGGGCGCGCCTGCCCTCTTCGACCGGGCCGAATCCTATCTCGGCGTGATGATCGACGATCTCGTCACGCAGGGCGTGAGCGAGCCCTATCGGATGTTCACCTCCCGCTCCGAGTACCGGCTGTCGCTTCGGATCGACAACGCCGACGAGCGCCTGACTCCCCGCGGCATCGCGCTCGGCTGCGTCGGCGCCCATCGTGCCGCCCGTCACGCGGCGTCGCAGCGGCAACTCGCAGAAATGCGGGCGCGGCTCGAAGCGCTGAGCCTGACGCCGAGCGAAGCGCTCCAGCATGGCCTCACCCTCAACCGCGACGGCATCAGGCGCACGGCCTTTCAGCTGCTTGCCTATCCCGACTGCGATTGGTCGCGGCTGGCTGCGATCTGGCCGGACCTCGGCGAGGCTCCGCCCGCCGTGATCGATCGCCTTTCCACCGATGCGACCTACTCCGTCTATCTCGACCGGCAGCGGGCCGATGTCGCCGCCTTCCGGAGAGACGAAGCCATCACCCTGCCTGGGCAACTCGACTATGCCGCGATCTCCGGCCTCTCGAACGAGCTGCGCGTGAAGCTTGAGACCGTGCGTCCGCAGACACTCGGGCAGGCGGCGCGGATCGAAGGCATCACCCCGGCGGCCCTCACGCTGCTCGCGGCGCATGCCCGCCGAAAGGGGGCGGATGCCCGTGTCTGAGGCGGAAGACAGGGCGCGGGTCCTGGCGGAGTACGGTGTTTCACGTGAAACAGCGGCACGGCTCGACATCTACGTCGCGCAGCTGCGCCGCTGGCAGCGGGTGAAGAACCTCGTGGGGCCGGCGACGCTCGACGAGGTCTGGACCCGTCACATCGCCGATGCGCTCCAGCTCCTGGCTCTCGCGCCGGAGGCACGGTCCTGGCTTGATCTCGGCTCTGGCGCCGGGATCCCCGGCCTCGTCCTCGCCATCGCCGGCGCGGAGCGGTCGGGCCTCGAGGTCGAGCTCGTGGAGAGCAACGGGCGCAAATGCGCCTTCCTCACCGAGACGGCGCGGCTCTGCGGTGCGCCGGCCCGGATCAGCAACGCGCGGATCGAGACCCTGATCGCGGCACGGTCCGGCGTCGAGATCGTCTGTGCCCGCGCCCTGGCACCGCTCGCTCAGCTTCTCGCCTGGACAGAACCCCTGTTGAAATCCGGTACCACAGGCCTGTTTCTCAAGGGTCGTGACGTCGATGCGGAATTGACCGACGCCGCGCGAGAGTGGAGATTCACGGTCGATCTGCTGTCGAGCCGAACCGACTCGGCGGCACGGATCGCCCGCGTCACCGCACCCGGCACCTAGCATCATGATCAGCGCGACCCCCGCTTCACCCGCCCGGTCCCCGGCGCGGTCCCTGCGGGTCATTGCTCTCGCCAACCAGAAGGGCGGCGTCGGCAAGACCACGACGGCGATCAACCTCGGCACCGCGCTCGCCGCCATCGGTGAGCGCGTGCTGGTGATCGATCTCGATCCGCAGGGCAACGCCTCGACGGGGCTCGGTATCGACCGGCGTAACCGCCGGGTCTCGACCTATCATGTCATGGCGGGCGACGCGCCGCTGAGCCAGGCCGTGGTGCCGACCGCGGTGCCGCGCCTCTCGGTGGCACCCTCGACCATGGACCTGCTCGGCCTCGAGCTGGAGCTGGCCTCGGCGCCCGACCGGGCGCATCGCCTGCGCAACATCCTCGCCGGGGTCGGCGAGCCCGGCAGCGGCACGGCAGACGTGACCTACGTCCTCATCGACTGTCCGCCCTCGCTGAACCTTCTGACCATCAACGCGCTCGCCGCCGCCGATGCGGTGCTGGTGCCGCTGCAATGCGAGTTCTTCGCCCTGGAGGGCCTGAGCCAGCTCCTGCGCACCGTCGAGCAGGTCCGCGCCGCCCTCAACCCGCGTCTGGCGATCCAGGGCATCGTGCTGACCATGTTCGACCCGCGCAACAACCTCTCCGCGCAGGTGGTGGCGGATGTGCGCGGCTTCATGGGCGAGAAGGTCTACGAGACCATGATCCCGCGCAACGTGCGCGTGTCTGAGGCGCCGTCCCACGGCAAACCGGTGCTGCTCTATGACCTGAAATGCGCCGGCGCCCAGGCTTATCTCCGCCTCGCCTCGGAAGTGATCCAGCGCGAGGGCCGGGTGCCGGTCGCCGCCTGAGCGGCGAGGCTCCGCGAACGCGTGCAAAGAGTAACAGGAGAGTTGTGAGTGGCGGCGATGGCGGATGATGGGGCACGGCCCCGGCTGGGGCGCGGCCTCGCGGCCCTGATCGGCGACTTCAACGAGGAGATGCCGGAGGCGGGCCGCGTGCAGGGGCAGCGCAAGGTGCCCGTGGAGTTCCTGCGCCCGAACCCTCGCAACCCCCGCCGCCGCTTCGCCGAGACCGACCTTGAGGAGCTGGCCGCCTCGATCCGGGTGCGCGGCATCATACAGCCGATCGTGGTGCGGGCGCTGGGGGCGGTGCCGGACACCTACGAGATCGTGGCGGGCGAGCGCCGGTGGCGGGCGGCCCAGCGCGCAGGCCTCACCGAGGTGCCGGTGGTCAGCGTCGAGATCGACGACAAGACCTCCCTCGAATACGCGATCCTCGAGAACGTCCAGCGCACGGACCTCAACGCCATCGAGGAGGCGGCGGGCTACGAGCGGCTGATGAGCGAGTTCGCCTACAGCCAGAGCGAGCTCGCCGACATCCTCGGCAAGAGCCGCAGCCACCTCGCCAACACCCTGCGCCTGCTCCAGCTTCCCGCCTCGATCCAGGACCGGGTGACCGCCGGCGAGATCACCGCGGGGCACGCCCGCGCGCTGCTCTCGGTCCGCGATCCCGACGCCGTTGCCCGCCGCATCGTCGCTGAAGGTCTCTCCGTCCGCGAGGTCGAGGCCCTGGCTGCGGCGCAGGCGAATGACGGCGAGGCACCTCGCCCGGGCCGTCCCCGCCGTCCAGTCGAGGCGGGGTTCGACCTGCGCGCTCTGGAGAAGAGCCTCGGCCAAGCCCTCGGGCTCGGCGTGGCGGTGAAGGCGAAGTCGGCGGGCGAGGGCGAGATCCGCATCCGCTTCGGCAGCGCCGAGGAGCGGGACGCGCTCTGCCGCAGGCTCGGCCTCGTCGCCGAGTAGGGCCGTCAGCTCCGGCGGGCGCCCTCGGCGATTCGCAGGAGCACGGCGGAGGCGTGGGCCGCTGCCAGGTCGGGGCTCGCCCGGCGGCAGGCCAGCACGGTCTCGTGCAGGAGCGTGACGGCGCGTTGCAACGAGGCCGGCGACCAGCGGGCAAGCTGCGCCTCGACACTGGCCTTGCGGCTGAAATGCAGGCCCCGCCAGCCGGCGGCCAGAGCGGAGGGGCTCTTGCCCTCCCCTTCGAGGCGCGTCGCGAGCAATGTGAGGGCGTGGCGGAGCGCCGAGCCGACGATGACGCCGGGATCGAGCCCCTCGTGCCGGAAGCGGCGGCAGCCGCGGTCGACCTCCGCCGGTTGCCCCGCGAAGGTCGCATCGATCACCGCGTTGAGGAGACCGGCCGAGGCGTCGCCGACCACGGCCTCGACGTCCTCGATCGTGACGCGATCCTTGCCGGCGGCATAGAGGGCGAGCTTGCCGATCTCCGAGAGGCTGGCGCGCCGGTCGCTGCCGAGATTGGCGGCGAGCGCCTCCCGTGCCTCCCGGTCGATGCCGAGGCCCTGCTCGCGCAAGGTGCGGTCGATGAGGTCGGCGAGCGCCCGGGCATCGTCCGGATAGCAGGGGATGGCGAGCGCGCTGGCTGAGCCCTCGCAGAGCGTGCGCATCGGATTGTTGCGGGCGAGGTCGCCCGCCTCCACCACGATCCGCGTCTCGGCCACCGTCGCGCCGAGCGCCGCCTCGACGGCGGCGACGAAGGGCTTCGAGCCCGCCCGCACACGGATCGCCCGGCGGCCACCGAACAGGCCGACCGTGCCGGCCTCGTCGGCGAGGCGGCCGGGATCGGCGGCAAGCGTATCGCCGTCGAGGAGGATGAAGGCAAAGGGATCGCCGGGGTCGGCGACGAAGCTCTCGGCGAGTTGCTTGGCGCGTTCGGCGACGAGCCCGGTATCGGTGCCGTAGACGAGGATGAGGAAGCAGCGCGGGTCCGGCCCGCGGCGGATCAGGGCGTCGGCATCGCCCGCCCTGACCGCGGTCAAGGCTTCGTCACCAGCACCGAGGCGATGCGGGTCTTGATCTGCTCGGCCAGCACCTTGGCGAGACGGATCTCGGCGTCGCGGGCGGCGCGCAGGGATGCGAAGCGCTGCACGGAGCGGTCGTAGGTCGCCGTCGAGGTGGCGACGCCCTCGGTGATGATCTTGGTGCCGTCGAGGTTCTCCAGCGAGAACTTCACCGTGCCGACGATGGTGCCGGCCTCGGCGCGGCCCGTCTGGGTCGAGACGATCGGCGTCTGCACCGACTCGCTGCCCTGGAGCTTGAGCTTGTAGCGCTTCGGCGAGGGCTGGCCGGAACCGTCGAGGTCGAAGATCAGCTCGCTGCGCAGGTAGTGCCCGATGCGCTCCTGATCCTTGGCCATGGCGATGTCGTCGACCTGGATCGACGCGAGGATCGCGCCGAGCGGCTCGCCGGAGGCGGTCGGCCCGTAGAGGGGCCGGAAGCAGGCGGAAAGGTTCAGCGACAGCAGCGCGACCGCACCGATCCGTCCGAGCCGAGAGAGCCGCCCCACAGAAGCCATGAGCCTCGCCGTCCTTCCAACGCCCGCCGCTGTTTAAGCGCGGCGGGCGATTCCGTCATCCAGGATGATGCACGAACGGTTACGATTTCTCTGCGGCGAGAGCACGGCGGCGAGGAAGGGCCTCACACGACGAGGTTCACGATCCGGCCCGGCACGACGATGACCTTGCGCGGGCTCTTGCCCTCCAGAGCCCGCTGCACCGATTCGAGAGCCAGCGTCGCGGCCTCGACGGCAGCGGCGTCCGCGTCGCGGGGGACGGTGACGTCCGCGCGCTTCTTGCCGTTGATCTGGACCGGCAGGGTGATCTCGTCCTCGACGAGGAGCGAGCGGTTGAGGATTGGCCAGGGTGCGCTCGCGACCAGCCCGTCGCGGCCGAGCGCCGCCCATGAGGCTTCCGCCAGATGCGGCATCATCGGCGCGATGAGCTGCACGAGGATGCCAGCGGCCTCTCCCGTCGCCTCCTGCGAGACGCCGGCCCGCAGCGCCTCCTCGAGGGCGTTGGCCAGCGTGTAGATATGGGCCACGCAGCGGTTGAAGCGCAGCCGCTCCACGTCCTCCTCGACGGCGGCGAGCGCCCGGTGGGCAGCCTTGCGCAGAGCGGTGCCCTCGGCGCGGCCCTGTGCGGTCGCGGCCGCGTTCACGAGGCGCCAGACCCGCTGCACGAAGCGGGCGGCCCCCTGCACGCCCTCCTCCGTCCAGATCACGTCGCGCTCGGGCGGCGAGTCGGAGAGCATGAACCAGCGGGCGGTATCGGCGCCGTAGCTGGCGATGATGTCGTCGGGATCGACGACGTTCTTCTTCGACTTCGACATCTTCTCGATGGCGCCGATGCTGATTGGCGCATCGGTTTTCACGTGAAACGCGCAGCGCTCCGCCCCTGTCCCGTCGAAGCGGATCTCGGCTGGCGGCACCCAGGCGCCGGCCGCGTCCTTGTAGGTCTCGTGGACGACCATGCCCTGCGTGAACAGGCCGGCGAAGGGCTCCGAGACGCCCGACCAACCGGTCTCCCGCATCGCCCGCATGAAGAAGCGGGAATAGAGCAGGTGCAGGATCGCGTGCTCGATGCCGCCGATATACTGGTCGACGGGCAGCCAGCGGTCGATCGTGGCCGGGTCGGTCGGCGCGTCCGTCAGATGCGGGTTCGTGAAGCGGGCATAGTACCAGGACGAGTCCACGAAAGTGTCCATGGTGTCGGTCTCGCGCCGGGCCGCCGCGCCGCAGCGCGGGCACGGCACCTGCCGCCAGACGTGGTCCCGCTCCAACGGGTTGCCGGGCTGATCGAAGGAGACCTCCTCCGGCAGCTTCACGGGCAGTTCGGCGACGGGCACCGGGACGGGCCCGCAGGCGTCGCAGTGGACGATCGGGATCGGGCAGCCCCAGTAGCGCTGGCGCGAGACACCCCAGTCGCGCAGGCGGAACTGCACCTTGCGCCGGGCAACCGGCGCGCCGTCCCGCGTCTCGGACTCCAGCCGGTCGGCGACCGCCGCGAAGGCGGCGTCCGTACTCATCCCGTCGAGGAAGCCCGAGTTGATCATCCGGCCGTCGCCGTCATAGGCGGTGTCGGTGATCGTGAACGTCGCCGGGTCCTGGCCCTCCGGGCAGACGACCGGCGTGTTGCCGAGCCCGTACTTGTTGGCGAAGTCGAGGTCGCGCTGGTCGTGGGCCGGGCAGCCGAACACGGCGCCGGTGCCGTAGTCCATCAGCACGAAGTTCGCCACGTAGACCGGCAGCAGCCAGGACGGGTCGAGGGGGTGACGTACCTTCAGCCCGGTGTCGAACCCGAGCTTTTCCGCCGTGTCGATGGCGGCCTGCGCCGTGCCGAGGCGGCGGCACTCCTCGATGAAGCCCTGGAGCTCCGGACGATCCTGGGCGAGGGCGGCGGCGACCGGATGGTCGGCGGAGATCGCCAGGAACCGCGCGCCGAACAGCGTGTCCGGCCGCGTCGTGTAGACGGTGATCTTGTCCCCGGAGCCGTCGACCGCGAAGCGGATCTCCAGCCCCTCCGAGCGGCCGATCCAGTTGCGCTGCATCAGCCGGACCTTCTCCGGCCAGCGCTCCAGACCGTCGAGGGCGTCGAGGAGGTCCTGCGCGAAGTCGCTGATCCGGAAGAACCACTGCGTCAGCTCGCGCTGCTCCACGAGCGCCCCCGAGCGCCAGCCGCGCCCGTCGATGACCTGCTCGTTGGCGAGCACGGTGTGGTCCACCGGGTCCCAGTTCACCTTGGCGGTGCGGCGCGCCACGAGCCCCTTGTCGAGAAAGTCGAGGAACATGCGCTGCTGGTGCTTGTAGTAGTCGGGATCGCAGGTGGCGATCTCCCGGCTCCAGTCGAGGGACAGGCCCATGGACTGGAGCTGGTCTCGCATCGTCGCGATGTTGGCGTAGGTCCACTCCCGCGGGTTGACCTTGCGCTCCATGGCGGCGTTCTCGGCGGGCAGGCCGAAGGCGTCCCAGCCCATCGGGTGCAGCACCGAGAAGCCCCTGGCGCGCTTGTAGCGGGCCACCACGTCGCCCATGGCGTAGTTGCGCACGTGGCCCATGTGGATGCGCCCCGACGGATACGGGAACATCTCGAGCACGTAGTATTTCGGGCGCGGATCGCTGATGTCGGTCTCGAACAGCCGCGCCTCGGCCCAGGCCCGCTGCCAGCGCGGCTCGGAGTCCTTGGCGTTGTAGCGCTCGATCGGGGTCGGGTTCGCGGAGTCGGTCATCGGGGCGCCGGGAAGCGGTGGAGCGGGACGCGCGGCGGCTCGGGGCGCCGTGGGCTCGCGGAATGCCGGCACCTAGCATATCCCGGCGGCGCGGGGTCAACGGCCGCCGGCGGTGGGCTCGGTTGCGGGGCGAGGGGCTCGCACCATATCGCGGGCGCCGGGGATCGGAAGACGTCCGGACCGGAAGACCGAGCGCGAGGAATTGGAAGCGGACATGGCCGACACGAGCGCGGATGCGGGACTGGAGACGAAGCCCCCGGTCGGCGAGGCGGATGTCGCCGCCGGGCTCGCCGAGGTCCGCGAGGGCATCGTCCAGGCGGCGCGCGACAACGGGCGCGATCCCGCCGGCGTGCACCTCGTCGCCATCTCGAAGACGGTGCCGGCCGAGGGTATCCTGCCGGCGCTGGAGGCGGGCCAGCGCCTGTTCGGCGAGAACTACGTGCAGGAGACCGCCGCCAAATGGCCGGCGCTCCGCGAGCGCTACCCGGACGCGGAGCTCCACCTCGTCGGGCCGCTGCAATCGAACAAGGCGCGGGAGGCGGTGGCGCTCTTCGACGTGATCCACTCCCTCGACCGGCTGTCGCTGGCCGCCGCGCTGGCCAGGGAGATCGAGCGCGCGGGGCGCGCGCCGAAGCTGCTCATCCAGGTCAACACCGGCGAGGAGCCGCAGAAGGGCGGCGTGGTGCCGGGCCAGCTCGACACGCTGCTCGCCGAGTGCCGGGATACGCACGGGCTGGCGATCCACGGGCTGATGTGCATCCCGCCTGCCGAGGACCCGCCCTCGGCGCATTTTGCGCTGCTCGCCCGCGCCGCCGAGCGGCACAATCTGCCGATCCTCTCCATGGGCATGAGCGCCGACTACGGCGCCGCTATCCAGATGGGCGCGACGCATGTCCGTGTCGGCACCGCGATCTTCGGGGCCCGCGCCCGCAAGGCCTGATCAGATCCGCTCGACCACGCGGGTGAGGGAGCGGCCGAGGTCGCGTGCCTCCTCGCTCCCGTAGGCCGTCTCGAAGGCGGCCTGCGCGTCGAGCCACAGGGGCCTCGCCGCGGCGAGGCGCTCGCGGCCTGTCGGCGTGAGTTCGAGAGCACGGCTGCGTCCGTCGCGGCCGGGGCCGCTCCCCACGAGACCGTCGCGCTGAAGGGGCAGCAAGGTCCGGCTCGTGGCCGTACGGTCCATGACGAGCGCCTCGGCCAGCGCTCCGACCGTGAGCGGTCCGGCGCGGGCGAGCACCGCCAGCACCGAGTACTGACCGAGCCGCAGGCCGCTGGGCGCGAGGTGGCGGTCGTAGAGCTGCGTCGTGCGCCGCGTCGCCTCGCGGAGCACGCGGCAGTGGCAGGGACTCGGCCGATCCGTCATCCATCCTCTCCTGCGCCAGGCCCGTCTTGCGGCGGCGATCCAATAAGTGCATACGCACATATCAGATCGGCATCCGCTTCGAAAGGGCGCGCCCGTGGCCGGACACGCATCCTCGCTTCTTTCCGTATCCCTGGCGCGGCGCGGCGTGCACTACGGCTGGGCGGTGGCGGGCGCCACCTTCCTGACCATGCTGGTCACCGCCGGCACCATCGGCGCGGCGGGCATCCTGATCCTGCCGCTCCAGCGGGAGTTCGGCTGGGACACGGCCTCGATCTCGGTCGCGCTGGCCGTCCGCCTCCTCCTGTTCGGGCTGATGGGCCCCTTCGCGGCGGCCTTCCTCAACCGCTACGGCCCGCGCCGGGTGATGCTCACGGCGATCGCCCTGATCGCCTCGGGGCTCCTCGCCTCGCTGGCGATGACCCGCGTCTGGCACCTCGTGCTGCTCTGGGGCGTCGTGCTCGGCGCGGGCACGGGCCTCACGGCGCTGGTGCTCGGCGCGACGATCGCGACGCGCTGGTTCTCCCGCTCGCGCGGCCTCGTGGTCGGGCTGCTGACGGCGAGCTCCGCCACGGGCCAGCTCGTGGTGATGCCGCTGCTCGCGGGCCTCGTCGAGGCCCATGGCTGGCGATCGGCGATCCTCCTCCTCGTCGGGCTGTTGAGCATCGCCGGGCTCGTCGTGGCGCTCGTGATGCGCGATCGCCCGGAGGATGTCGGGCTCTCGGCCTATGGCGAGCCGCCGGGTACGCCGAGCCCGCCCCCGCCCTCGACGGACGCCATCGGCACGCTGCGGATCGCGGCGCGCTCGCGGGTGTTTTGGGTGCTGTTCGGGACGTTCTTCGTCTGCGGCGCCAGCACCAACGGGCTGATCCAGACGCATTTCGTGCCGCTCTGCGCCGATTTCGGCATGGGCCCGGTGGAGGCCACGGGCGTACTCGCAATGATGGGCGTGTTCGACTTCCTCGGCACCGTCGCCTCGGGCTGGCTCTCGGACCGCTACGACAACCGCTGGCTCCTGTTCTGGTACTATGGGCTGCGCGGGCTCTCGCTGCTGTTCTTGCCCTTTGCCGACTTCACGTTCCTCGGCCTGTCGATCTTCGCGGTCTTCTACGGGCTCGACTGGATCGCCACGGTGCCGCCGACCGTGAAGCTCGCCGCCGCCCGCTTCGGCCGCGAGCGCGCCAACCTCGTGTTCGGCTGGGTCTTCGCTGGGCATCAGCTCGGCGCGGCATCCGCCGCCTTCGGCGCCGGCATGACCCGCACGGCGCTGGAGACCTACCTGCCCGCCTTCCTCGCCGCCGGCGGCCTCTGCCTGATCGCGGCCGCGGCGATCGTCACCCTGTCGCGGCCGCAGGTCCCCGCTCCGGAGCCCGTCGCCGCCCGCGCCTGAAGGGTCTCAGCCGACGACGAGCCGGGTGCGCGGGCCGACCCGCCGCAGCAGGCGCACGAGATCCGGCCGGCGCAGCGCCACGCAGCCCTCCGTCGGCAGGAAGCCGGGACGGGCGGCGTGCAGGAAGATCGCCGAGCCACGGCCTCTTCGGATCGGGCCGCGGTTGTAGTCGAGATCGACCACGAGGTCGTAGAGACCGTCCTCCCGCCACATCGCCTCGGCGCTGACGCCGGGCGCCGGCAGCCGCAAGGGGCGGTTGTAGCGGCGGTCGCGGACGTCGTCGCACCAGCCGTCGGCGACCCGCGTCGGGCGTAGCGCCAGTCCCGAGGACGGGCGCGGAAGCCGGTCGGGCCGGAACACCGCGCCCCGCAGGCGAAAGCCGCCTCGGGGCGTCGCCCCGTCGCCCTCGCGCTTTCCCCGCGTCAGGCCCGAGCGTCCGAGGGCGCAGGGAATGACGAGCCGCCCGGCGATGAGCTCGCCCCGGCGGCGGTCGCCCACCATCGCGCGGACCAGCAGGCGAGGAAGCGTGGTGCGGATCATCGCGTCGCAGGGCTCGTCGGGATCGGGGCGGTTCGCTTTCATCAGGATTGTACGCGCCGCGCAAATATCGCAAAGGTTGCGGGCAACCTATTTCCCGGTGGAGATAGGGGACCCGAAGGGATGAAAGTCCCGTTCGGGGCGCTTCCCTTTCCGGTCCTCCGGAGCCAGGGTCGCGGCAACGGGCGCCAGACCCTTGAGACCGGTCCCGGGAGTCGAGACGGACGATGTCGAAATCCCACACCATCCTGATCTGCGACGACGATACCGTCCTGCGCGACACCCTGTCCGAGCAGCTCGCGCTCCATCCCGAGTTCGCGGTGCTGACGGAGGGCACCGCCGAGGCGGCGATCGAGCGCGTCGCCAACGAGCGCATCGACCTCCTGGTGATGGATCTCGGCCTGCCGGGCATCGACGGGCGCGAGGGCGTCGCCACCATGCGCCGCAACGGCTTCCGCGGCCCGGTCATCATGCTCACGGCCCAGGACTCCGAGGAGGACACCGTCGCGACGCTGGAGGCGGGCGCCAACGACTACGTGACGAAGCCCTTCAAGTTCGCCGTGCTGCTCGCCCGCATCCGTGCGCATCTGCGCCAGCACGAGGCCAGCGAGGACGCGGTCTTCCAGATCGGTCCCTACACCTTCCGCCCGAGCGCCAAGATGCTCGTCGGCGAGCGCGGCTCGAAGCTGAAGCTCACCGAGAAGGAGACGGCGATCCTGCGCTTCCTCTACCGGGCGAGCCACGAGGTCGTCGGCCGCGACACGCTGCTCGCGGAGGTCTGGGGCTACAATGCCCAGGTCACCACCCACACCCTCGAGACGCACATCTACCGCCTGCGCCAGAAGATCGAGCCGAACCCGGCCATGGCCGCGATCCTCGTGACCGAGGGCGGCGGCTACAAGCTCATCCCCTGATCGTGGCCCGGAGCCCGATCTGCGGGTAAGGACGGGGCCGAAGGGCGGACGGAGCAGGGAGCGGACTGCGCGGTGGGGCTCGACGACGACATCGCCATCCTGGCGGCCGCGCCCCTGTTCGGGTCCCTGAACCGGGACGCGCTGCGCCTGCTGTGCTTCGCCGCCGACCGGCGCAGCCTCGCGGCGGGCGAGGTCCTGTTCGAGCGCGACAGCCCCGCCGACGGCGGCTTCGTCGTGCTCTCCGGGCGTCTCTCGCTCGCGCCTCGCGGTGCGGGCGGCCCGGACGTCGAGGCGGGCCGGTCGGCTCTCATCGGGCGGCACGCGCTCCTCGTCGGCGGCCGGCGCCCGACCGCGGCCCGCGCCGCCGAGCCGTCGGAGGTGATGCGGATCACGCCGGCCCTGATGCGGCGGGTGCTCGTGGAGTTTCCCGAGGCCGCCGCGGCGATCCGCGAGACCCTGGCCGAAGACCTCGCCGAGCTGAACCGGGGTCTCGCCGCCGCCGGGACCCGCTTCGGGGCCCGTTGAGCGAGGCGCCGTCCCCGACATTCACAGCGGTCCCCAGAACTCCGCCGCGGCCTCGGCGTTGGCCGGGTCCGGATGCGGGATGTTCCCCGTCCGAGCTGCCGGATCACAGGCGACGCGGGAGGGACCCATGGCCAAGGACAAGACGCTTCACGATGCCTTTCACGAGATGCTCAAGGACGTCTATTACGCCGAGCGGCAGTCGGTGAAGGCCTGCAAGAAGTCCGCGAAGGCGGCCGAGCATCCCGACCTGAAGCAGGCGTTCGAGACCCACGCCGAGGAGAGCGCCCATCAGGTCGAGCGCCTCGTCCAGGTGTTCGAGCTGATCGGCAAGAGCGCCCGGGCCAAGACCTGCGAGGCGATGCAGGGGATCACCTCCGAGATGGAGGAGGACCTCGAGGATTTCGCCGACACCCCCGCCGCCGACGCGGTGCTCGCGGCCTGCGCCCAGGCGGTCGAGCACTACGAGATCGCCCGCTACGGCACCCTCAAGACCTGGGCGGAGAAGCTCGGCAACGCCGAGGCCGCCAAGCTCCTCGACGAGACCCTCCAGGAGGAGAAGAAGACCGACGCGCTCCTCACGAAGCTCGCCGAGCGCCTCAACGTCGAGGGCTTGGCCGCCCGTTGAGCGGGGCCGGCACGGGCAACCGTGGAAGGGGGCCTACGGCCGCCTTCCCGGTCACGGTGGGGCGGTCCGGGGATCGAGGCGCGGGATTTTCGACTGACAGGGCGGCCCCCGTTCGCTAATCACGGGCGCGATCGAACACACCGGAACGCTGCCATGTCCTCTCACGCCGATCTCGCCCGCACCCTCGAGGCCGCCTGGGAGGACCGCGCCAGCATCGATACCAGCACGAAGGGGCCCGTGCGCGAGGCCGTCGAGGCCGCGCTCTCGCTCCTCGACTCCGGCGAGGCGCGCGTCGCCGAGAAGGTCGACGGCGCCTGGCAGGTCAACGAGTGGCTCAAGAAGGCGGTGCTGCTCTCCTTCCGCCTCAACGACATGGCTCCCATCGAGGGCGGCCCCGGCGGCGGCCCCTGGTGGGACAAGGTGCCGTCGAAGTTCTCCGGCTGGGGCGAGGCCGAGTTCCGCTCCGCGGGCTTCCGGGCGGTGCCGGGCTGCTTCGTGCGCCGGGGCTCCTACGTGGCGCCGGGCGCGGTGCTGATGCCCTCCTTCATCAACCTCGGGGCGCGGGTCGGCAAGGGCACCATGGTTGACACCTGGGTGACGATCGGTTCCTGCGCCCAGGTCGGCGAGAACTGCCACATCTCGGGCGGAGCCGGCATCGCCGGCGTGCTGGAGCCGCTCCAGGCGAACCCGGTCATCATCGAGGACAACTGCTTCATCGGCGCCCGCGCCGAGGTCGCAGAGGGCGTCATCGTCGGCGAGGGCAGCGTCCTCTCCATGGGCGTCTACATCGGCGCCTCGACCCGCATCATCGACCGCACCACCGGCGAGACCTTCTACGGCCGGGTGCCGCCCTACTCCGTGGTGGTCTCGGGCACGACGCCGGGCAAGCCGCTCCCCGACGGCACGCCGGGCCCCGGCCTCTACTGCGCGGTGATCGTGAAGCGGGTCGACGCGGGCACCCGCGCCAAGACCGGCATCAACGAGCTCCTGCGCACCTGATCCGCCCGGTGAGCGCGGCGCCCGACACGACGACGCTGGCGCTCGCCCTCGACGGCCGGCCGCTGCCGACCCCCTGCGATCGCTACGGGCCCGAGGACGCGCCCCCGGCGCTCCTCCTGCCGGCCCTGTCCTCGATCGCCTCGCGGGCGGAGATGGCCGGGCTCGCCCGGGCGCTGGCGCCGGACTACCGCTGCCTCGTGCCCGACTGGCCGGGCTTCGGCGACCGGGACCGGGCGCGGCTCCCGCTGTCGCCCGCCCTCATGAACGGCTTCCTCGACGCGCTGCTGGCGGCGCTGCCCGGCCCGTTCGCCCTCGGGATCGGCGCGGGACACGGGGCGACCTACCTCGCCGCGGCGGCCGGGCGCCATCCGGGCCGGTTCGCGCGCCTGGTGATGGTGGCGCCGACCTGGCGCGGGCCGCTGCCCACCGCGATGGGAGCGGAGCGGGCGCCGCTGTTCCGGCGCATCCGCCGGGCCGTCGAGGCGCCCGTCCTCGGCCATGCCCTCTACCGGATCAACCTCAGCACCCCGGTCATCGCCCGGATGATGCGGGCCCATGTCTACGCGGACCCGGCCCGCGTCACGCCCGCGCTCGTCGCCGCCAAGCGGGGGATCGCCCGCCGGGCCGGGGGCCGGTTCGGAACGGCCGCCTTCGTCACCGGCGGCCTGGATCCCGTCGAGAGCCGGCAGGCCTTCCTCGCGCTGTTCGCCGAGCCGATCTCCGGGCCGCTGCCGCCGGTGAGCCTGCTGCGCCCGCAAGCCGCGCCTCGCCGCTCGGGCGCCGAGATGGACGCGCTCGCCGCTCATCTCGGGGGCGCCGGATCGGTGCCGGGCGCCCTGAGCCCGCACGAGGAGTATCCGGAAGCCGTCGCCGAGGCGATCCGCGCCGAGGTCGGGCGTGCGATCTGACATCCTGCCGTCGCCCTGGGATGCCAAGGCGGAGGCTGCACGTTCACAGGCGAGACGAGGGAGCCCGCCGAGCCCGATGCCGAGTATCCTGCCGAGCCCGCGATCCATGCCGAAGCGCGACGTCGCGATGGCGCGAAAGCCCCTGCCCGCGCTACGCGCCGCGCTGGCGGCCTCGCTGCTGGCCCTGCTGCCGCTTGCCGCCGGAGCGCAGGAACCGGCCAAGCCCGCCGCGGCGCCTCCGCCGGAGAAGGCCGCCCCCAGCCTCGGCCGCGACGCGCTCAACCCCGCCAAGCCCGCCGTGAAGCCCTATCTCGACGACGCCACCGCCCCGGACACCGTGGCGATCCTGCCGGCGCCGCCCCCGAGCCACTCGGCCGCCGAGACCGCCGACCGGACGATGTTCAACGCCACCCGCGAGCGCCGGGGCAGCGTACGCTGGGAGCTTGCCACCGCAGACGTGGCGGAGGGCTCGGCGGCTGTCCTCGACAACATGGCCTGCGTGCTCGGCACCCGCCTCGACCCGGCCCGGGTGCCGGCGCTGATCGGGCTCCTCGACCGCGCCCGTCTCGACGTGGTCCGCGCCACCCGCGGGCCGAAGGTCCACTACCGGCGCCTGCGGCCCTTCGTCGGCAACGAGCAGCCGATCTGCGTGCAGCGCAGCCAGGCCCTCGCGGACAGCTACAGCTACCCCTCCGGCCACGCCTCCCAGGGCTGGACCTATGCGCTGATCCTCGCCTCCCTGGTGCCGCAGAAGGCCACCGCCATCCTTGCCCGCGGGCGCGCCTACGGCGAGAGCCGGGTGATCTGCGGGGTGCACTGGCTCAGCGACGTCGAGGCCGGACGCACCAACGGCTCGGCGGTCTACGCGGCGCTCCAGGGCAACGCGGCCTTCCGGGCCGATCTCGACCGCGCCCGCGCGGAGCTCGCCAAGGCCATGTCCGGCGACGCTCCGCCCCAGGACCCGAAGACCTGTGCCCGCGAAGACGCAGCCGCACGGGAACCGGCACTATAGTTTTTAACTTCTCCAACTCATTGCCGAAAATCGGCTTTTTCGGTTGAGGTCGGCGCCCGGCCTCCCTCAATCGGCTCCGGACCGTTCGTTCGGAGTCGCCGATGCCCCGCTCTTTCCTCACACCGCGGCTCGCCGCGCTCGCGCCCCTGCTCCTGTCCGGGACGGCCCTGTCGCAGCCGGCGGTCAACCTCGATACGATCGCCGTCGAGGGCAGCGCCGCAGCCCGCGGGCCCGCCACCGGCGCGCTCCCCTTGGATTCGTCGGCGACGAGCGGCGGGGGCGGCGGCCCGAGCGGGGTCGTCGGCTTCACGGCCAAGGCCAGCCCCACCGCGACGAAGACCAACACGCCGCTGATCGAGACGCCGCAATCGGTCACGGTCGTGACCCGTGAGCAGCTCGAGGCGCGCAACGTCCAGACGCTCAACGAGGCGCTCGCCTACGCGCCGGGCACCTCGACGGACGTGTTCGGCTTCGATCCGCGCTTCGACGCCTTCTACATCCGAGGCTTCGACGCGACCTATAACGGCGTCTTCCGCGACGGCCTGCGCCAGTCGGCGGTCGGCTTGGCGGTGCCGCGCATCGAGCCCTACGGCACGGAGGCGGTCACGATCCTGCGCGGGCCGGTCTCGGGGCTCTACGGCCTCGGCTCGCCCGGCGGCATCGTCGACGTCACGACCAAGCGGCCGGTCTTCACGCCGTTCGGAGAGATTCAGTTCCAGGCGGGCAACTTCGACCGCTTCCAGGGCAACTTCGATCTCGGCGGTCCGGTCGAGGGCTCGAACGGAACGCTCGCCTATCGCCTCACCGGCGTGGTGCGCCAGTCGGACACCTTCCTGCCCGGCGCCACGGACGACCGCATCAACATCGCGCCCGCCTTCACCTGGAAACCCTCGGCGGACACCACCTTCACCCTGCTCACCGAGTTCCAGAGGTCCCAGCTGCCGGGCACGGCGGCCTTCTACAACTTCTCCGGCTTCCGGGTGTCGCGGCTCTATTTCGGCGACGGGGCCTTCAACGCCTTCACGCAGAACCAGTACCGGATCGGCTACGCCTTCGAGCACCACTTCTCGCCGGACCTGATCTTCCGGCAGAACTTCCGCTACTACGGCGTCGACGGCGACTTCCCCTACGTGACGATCGACTCGATCACCGGGCTCACCGCGCAGCGCTCCACGGGCTTCTTCCGCGAAAGCCTGCAGTCGGTGGCCGTGGACACGCAGCTCGAGGCCCATATCGCGACCGGGCCCGTCGCCCACACCCTTCTCGGCGGCGTCGACTACCAGCGCTATACCTGGGACCGGCTCGGCGGCTTCGGCACCGCGCCCGACCTCGACCTCACCACCCTGAACTACGGGCGCCAGTTCATCGCTCGGCCCGCCTTCAGCCTCGCGGTCCATCAGGTGCAGGATCAGGTCGGCGTCTACCTGCAGGAGCAGGCGAAGTGGGACCGCTTCATCCTGACGCTGACCGGGCGGCACGACTGGGTCTCGCAGACCTCGGCGAGCGGCACGCCCGGCGCGCTCGGCACCCCGAGCACGCAGAACGACAGCGCGTTCACCGGCCGCGTCGGCCTCAACTACATCCTGGCGCCGGGCCTCGTGCCCTACGCGAGCTACGCCACGACCTTCACGCCGCAGGTCGGCGCCGACGTGACCGGGCGCCCCTTCAAGTCGGCGACCGGCGACCAGATCGAAGCCGGCGTGAAAGTTGCGGTGCCGGGCACCAACATCACCGCCGGCTTCGCGGGCTTCGACATCCGCCAGTCGAGCCTGCTGCGGCAGGATCCGGCGAGCCCCGCGAACCAAGTCGCGACGGGCTCGGTCAGCTCTCGGGGCTTCGAGGCGGAGATGATCGCCAATTTCGGGCCGGGCACCAACCTGACCCTCGCCTACACCCATCTCGACTTCCGCTTCGTGCGGCAGACCTCGCTGGTGACCGGCGGGCCGATCGACGGCAATGCGCTCTCCGGCCTGCCCGGCGACAGCTTCAAGGCCTTCGCGACCTACCTGTTCCCGACCTCGTCCTGGCTGAGCGGCCTGACGGTGGGCGGCGGCATCCGCTTCGCGGCCAACAGCTTCGCCGACGACGAGAACACGGTGCGCAACCCGACCGTGACCCTGTTCGACGCGATGATCGCCTACGACCTCGCCGTCCTCGATCCGCGCTACAAGGGTTTCCGCGCGCAGATCAACGCCTTCAACATTTTCGACCGGGACTACACCAACTGCCAGGCGGGCTTCTGCTACCGCGGCGCGCCGGCCACGGTGATCGGCAGCCTGACCTACCGCTGGTAGGGGGCATCGGAGGGGCCGCTCTCGCAGACGGCCCCTCCTGCATCGCCTCCGATGGCGCCTCAGCGCTTGGCTGCCTCCCGCTGGATGGGCACGGCGCGGGGCGCCGGCCCCGCGGTCCCCGCCGCCTTCCGCTTGCGGCGGCGGACCAGCATGTTGAGCACCTCGACGCCGGCCGAGAAGGCCATCGCCGTGTAGATGTAGCCCTTGGGCACGTGGGCGCCGAAGCCCTCGGCGATCAGCGTCATGCCGATCATGATCAGGAAGCCGAGCGCCAGCATCACCACGGTCGGGTTCGCCGCGATGAAGCGCGAGAGCGGCTCGGCGGCGAGCAGCATCACGGTGACGGCGGTCACGACCGCGATGACCATGACGGGGATGTGCTCGGTCATGCCGACGGCGGTGATGATGCTGTCGATGGAGAACACGAGGTCGAGGACGAGGATCTGCCCGATCGCCGCGGCGAAGCCGAGGGTGGCCCGGCCCGCTCCCTTCTCCTCGGGGGTAGGGTCGACGCTCTCGTGAATCTCCTTCGTCGCCTTCCAGAGCAGGAACAGGCCGCCGGCGATGAGGATCATGTCCCGCCAGGAGAAGCCCTTGCCGAGCACCTCGAAGACCGGCTCCGTCAGCCGCACGATGATCGCGACGGTTCCCAGCAGCGCCAGGCGCATGATGAGCGCGAGGCCGATGCCGATGCGGCGCGCCCGGGTCTGATGCTCGGGCGGCAGCTTGTTGGTGATGATCGAGATGAAGATCAGGTTGTCGATGCCGAGCACCACCTCCATCACCACGAGGGTGGCGAGCGCCACCCAGACGCTCGGATTGACGGCGAGTTCGAGAAGGTAGTCCACGGGTTGCGACCTCGTCGCTAGGAGGAAACGGAGACGGTGCCGGCCTCGGTACGCGACCGCGCGTCGCCGATCGGATGATGGGGCGGGTGTTTCCCGTGAAACATCTCCGCGCCCTAGAGGGGGTGAGGCGAGGGCACGCCCGGACGCTGCGAGCGTGGCGGAGCGACGATGCGCACCGCCTTCGGCATCACCTTGAAATGGGCGGGCGTCGAGGTGGTCAGCTCGCCGTCGGTGTTGACCGGGCGCGGGCGCTTGGTGCGCAGCACGATCTCGGTGGTGGAGAAGGCGCGCACGTCCTCGGAGCGGCCGTGCGTGCCGCGCCGGAGCGCCGGGAGCAGCGCGATGAGGCGCCACCAGTGGGCGACCTCGAGGCTGTAGAAATCGAGCTTGCCGTCGTCGACCGTGGCGTCGGCCTCCACGGTCATGCCGCCGCCGTAGTGGCGGCCGTTGCCGACCGAGACCTGGATCGTCGTCACCTTCTCCACCGTGCCGTCATGCTCGATGGTGACGGTGAAGGGGCGGACGCGGCGCAGCACACGGATCGCGGCGATGCCGTAGCCCAGCGTCCCCCACTTCTTCTTGGATTCCGCGGTGAGGTCTCCGGCGAGCTCGGCGGAGAAGCCGACGCTGGCGACGTTGAAGTAGTAATGTCCGTTCACCCAGCCCAGATCGACGGGCCGCGCCTCCTCGGAAGCCGCCAGCCGGGCGGCGGCCACGGGGTCGAGGGGGATGCCGAGGGAGCGGGCGAGGTCGTTTGCGGTGCCGAGCGGCAGGATGGCCAGCGGCAGCCCCGTCGCGACGAGCGCCGGGGCGGCGGCGTTCATGGTGCCGTCGCCGCCGCCGAGGATCACGAGCTCGGCGCGCCCCGCCTCCGCGGCGATCGCCTCGGCGCAGGGCGTGTCCGGGGCCGGCTCGACGAGGTCGAGGCCGCCCTCCGTCAGGGCCGCGCGGAGGGCGTCAGGGGGCGTCCCGCCGTTGCGCGCCTTCGGGTTGACGATGAGGAGCGCCCGTCGGCGCGCGCTGCCGGCGCTCATCGGGTCACGCAAGCGAGATCGAGCACGGTGTCATCCACGCCGGACGGGCCTTCCGGTGCGCGCGCCGCGTCAGCGCCGGGAACGGAAAACGTCCGACATCGCGGTCGACGCCTCGACCGCCAGAGGGGCCCGGACAGGCCGGGTCCGGAGTCGAACCCTGGCCGTGGGACAAGTGGGGGGCATGCCGCCGATCTCAAGCCCGACCTCGGGCGAAAACGGATCGAGGCGCCGCCCTGAGGATAGCGAGGGCAATAATGAGGGCATGGGGGACGGATCGGTCTCGCCGCCGGACCGCGGCCGTGCCGGCCTTGCCCGCCCGAGGCCCGCCGTGGCATGCCGGATTCCGGCGTGAGGCGTCGTCAGTCCGTTTGTGCCCGAGGGGAACCCTCGGGCCGGGCGGGGGCGTTGTCAGCCGTCTCGCGGACCGGCCGAGATGCCCCGGCCGGCCCGCCCTTCGCCCCGTCGGATGCCGAGCGGCTTTCGGCGCGGCGGACATCCTGGGCAGCGATCCGGTGGTCCCGTTGCGCGCCTCGCTTCCCCTCGCAATCGTCCTCATGATGTCGTCCGCCGCCTTCGCCCAGCCGGCGCCGGGCTGGGTCGACCCGCCGGCGAAATCCGCCAGGCCCGATCTCAAGCCCGAGACGAAGGCCGCGCCGGAGCCCGCTCCCCAGGCCGCCGCTCCGGCGCCGGAGGAGGAGGCCGCCGAGCCGCAGGTGCGCTCGCGCCCGACCCGCCGCGCCAGGACGGCGAGCCGTCCGTCCCGTCCCGCCCCTGAGGCCGCGGCGCAGCCGATGGCTTCGACGGCCCTTCCCGAGGGGCGCCTGGCCGAGAGCGGCGCCGCCGCGCAGGCCCTGGTGCTCGACTATCTGGAGAGCGTCTCGGCGCCCGGCGCGGTCATGCTCGGCACGGCGCCGCGCTACTACGCGCCCCAGGTGCGCTTCTACGGGCGCGTGACCGGCCTCCCGGCCCTCCTCGCCGAGAAGCGCCGCTTCGTGCAGCGCTGGCCGGAGCGCCGCTACCAGCCGCGGCCGGGGGCGACCCGCACCGCCTGCAGCGCCGCCCTCGGCCTCTGCCGCGTCGAGACCGTGATCGATTACCGCGCCGCCAATCCGGGCCGGGGCCTCGTCTCGCAGGGCGTGATGACGGCCGTGTTCGAGGTCGGCTTCCCGGGCGGGCGCCCGGTTATCGTATCCGAGACGGGTCGGGTCGTCGCCCGTGCGGGAGACGTCAGCTGAGCGAGGCGCAGAGGTCCGTCCCCGCGGTGCCGGAGACCGAGATCGAGCCCCGCCGCGAGCGGTTGCGGGGACTGATCGGCGCGGCCGTCGCGGCGCGCGGTCCTCAGCCCGTGGCACGGCGGACGCTCGAGCTTCTCGTCCGCTCGGGCGTGGCCCGGAGCGAGGCCGAGCCCGGCTACCGGATCGTCGACCGGGATGGAGCCGTGCGCACCCTGCCCGAGGCGGAGGGCGGGCCCGAGCGGCCGATGACCCTCGACGACCTCGTCGCCGAGCTGGCGGCGCGTCATCCGGCCCTGTTCCTGCCGCGGGTGGAAGCGCCCGCCGAGAACACGGCGCCGGCCGCGCCGGAGGCGCCGCCGCGGGGCGCCGAACTGCGCCGGGTCGCCGCCCGGTTCTTCGGGAGAAGGCCGGCACAGGACGCGGCGGCCTCCCCGGCCAAGCCCGGCGATGCGCCATCGGGTCCGGCGGCCGCTCCCGCCGCGAGCCCTCCGCCGCGCCCCGAACCCGCACTGGCTGAGACGGCCCCGGCCGCGCCCCCGATCCCCGAGCGGGCTGCGGAGCGCGCCGTGCCGGAGCGGCAGGCCGCGGGCCGGGCCGTCACCGCCCCGTTGAGCCTCCGCCTGGCCGAAGGTGCCCAGCGGGCCGCCCGCAAGACCGCGCGGCAGGCCGGCGAGGGCGCCGCCGCGCTTCGCGGCCTGGGATCGGGCGCGAGCCCTCGCACGCTTCTCGCGGCCTGCGGCGTCGGAGCCCTCGCCCTGGTCGGCGTGCTCGTCCTCGCCCTCCCGCAGCGGCCCGCGACGCAGGCGCCCGCTCCCGTCCCGGAAACGCCGAAGCCGGTCGCCGAGGCGACCCGCAACCCGCCTCCGGCCGGCGCCGAGCCTGCGCCACCGTCGACGGCGATCGTGCCGAGCCCACCTCCCGCGCCGATAGAGGAGAAGCCGCCGGCTCCCCCCGCTCCCGCGCCGGTTCCGGTGACGCCGCCCCCCGAGGACGTCGATCCGCCGCCGCCCGTCCCCGGCGACATCGTCGGCAGGCCGGAGGTGGTCGACACCGCGACGCTGCGCATCGGCGGCAAGCTCGTGCGCCTGTTCGGCGTCGAGTGGGTGCGCGGCGGCCAGGCGGCCGACCTCACCCGCTACCTCGCAGGCCGTTCCGTGAGCTGCCGTCGGGCACCGGGCAGCGAGACCTATCTCTGCGAGGTCGAGGGCCGCGACCTCTCCGAGGTGGTGCTGTTCAACGGCGGCGGCCGCGCCTCCTCCGAGGCGAGCCCGGAGCTGGTGGCCGCCGAGGACCACGCCCGCAGCGAGCGCCTCGGCGTCTGGAAGCGCTGAGCCGCAGCCTCCGGCATCAGCCGAAGGCGCCGACCTCGTGCTGGATCATCCCCGAGATCTCCCGCACCTGCGCGAACATCCGCCGGATCGGCTCGAACAGTCCCGTGTGCTCGGCCTCGTAGGTGCCGACGTCCCGCGGGCCCGCCGGCTCGCCGAAGTTGAGCCCCAGCGTCGGGTCGGGCGTCACCGGGAAGATGTCCTCGAGGAGCTGCAGGCAGCCCTCGATGTCGAGGCGCAGGAAGCGCTCGATCAGCGCCTCGCGGGTGATGCCCGATTGCGGCCGGAAGCCGGGGATGTGGACGGCCAGGAACCAGATCCGGTGGATCAGGGCGAGGCGGATGGCGTGGAGCAGCGTCAGCCGCGCCGACATCTTGCCGAGGTCGGGGGCGGCGGTGTGCAGGCTGAGCCAGTCCATGGTGAGCCGGCTGAACAGGCGCCGGAGCGAAGGCGCGAGGTTCAGCCGGTCGAGGGCGGCGGCGATCACCACGAGCTCGTCGCGCCGCGCGTCCCGCTGGGTGCGCCGCGCCCGGTCGAGCCACATCGCCGGATCGAGGCTGTCGATATAGGCGCGCAGCACGTCGAGATCGGCGACGCTCGCCGCGTGCTGCACGAGGCGGAAGGCGCGGGAGAAACGGGCCGAGTCCCGGCGCATCTCGCGGAACAGGTCCGGCGCCCGGCCGGCGGCCCGCCCGAGCCCGTGGAGCGAGTTCGCGAGGTAGCCGAGCTGGTGGAGGATGGCGTTGTTGGGGATCGCCCGCATCTGGCGCGGGTGGGTGATCATCGCCGGGCCGCCGGCATCGGTCTGGCGGGCGACGGGGCGCGAGCCGGTGCGGTCGATCAGGCTCGGGCCGAAGGTGCCGAGCAGCGCCGCGTAGCCGGGATCGTCGACGAGCGCCTGCATGTCCTGGCGCACGATCGTGAAGAACTCGGTGGCGAAGTCCGCCTCCCGGTAGATCGGGTCGTGGGCCTCGTCGGTTCCGGCCTCGTTCGAGAGGGCGTAGTCGGGGAAGGCGTCCTCCTCGGCCAGCTCGAAGGCGTAGACGTGCTCGGCAATGCGGGCGACCGCCGCCTCGGCGAGCGCCTGCGTGCCGAACAGGAGATAGCCGTCGGTGCCCTGGAAGCTCGATTCGAGGCGCACGCGGATGCCGGCCGCCCGCGCCCGCCCCCGCGCGTCCTCTGGGGCGAGGTAGGCCAGGCGGTCATGGAGCGAGGTCGGGTGCGCGCCCCGGCCGATCGATTCGCCGTGGGTGTCGAAGATCGCCAGCTCGACCTCGGAGAGGCCGTTCTGCACGAGAAGCTCGGTGAGGCGCAGCCGCAGCCGCTCGATCCAGAAGGTCGCGGCGAGCTGGCCGACGTAGCGGCCGGAATCCGAGTAGCCGAACTGCACGGTGAGCCGGCCGATCCGCTTCAGGTAGGCCCGCCAGTGAGGGTTGCGGAGCGCGTCGTCGAGGACGCGGATGCCCTGCTCCAGGGCGGAGGCGGTCTCGAAGAGCGGCGTGATCTCGATGCGGTCGGCGATGCCGTAGTGGCGGGCGAGCCAGAGGGCGGCGAGCAGGGTGTAGCCGGTCTCGGTCTCGGCGATGAGGAAGCGCACCGGGTGGGTGCCGTCGACGTGCTTGAGGATCTGGGTGATCGTCATCATCAGCCGGGCGGCCGAGGCGCGCTCGGCGGCCAGCGACCCGAAATCGACGGCGACCTCCTCGACGTCGTTGAGGAGCGCGTGGATGGTGGCGAGGTGCGAGCGGCGCTGGCCGGCGTCGGTCGGCTCGCCCTCGACGTCGATGACCCGGCGCACGGCGTTGTGGATCTGCGTGGCGTTGAGCCGGAAATGCGGCAGGGCGTTCGAGAGGCCGTGGGTGGCCACTCCCGCCCGCAGCACGGCGATGGCGCGCTTGTCCGCCTCGCTCTCAGCAGCGGTCAGCGCTGCGGCGAGGCCCGCGAGCAGCGCCCCGGCATCGGTCTGGGCGCGCTCGCGCTCGATGATGAGGGCGAGCGCGAAGCGGTGTACCGCTTCCAGAGACGGCTTGTCGCCGAGGCGCGGGGCCACGGCGAGCTGGCGGTTGACCGCGGCCAGCGCGTTCCCGGCGAGCCCTCGCACGACGCCCGTGGCGGGGATGTCGGGGAGCTGGCGCAGCACCCGGTCGAACTGCATCCGCTTCGATTCGAGCCGGTAGCGCAGGGTGTCCCACCAGCCGATGTCGGTGCGCCCGTCCGTGTCGCAGCCGACCCATGAGGCGATGGCGAAGGGGCGGGGCACGAGCTCGCCCCAGCGGTCCGGCCAGCGGGCACGGGCGGCGTCGAGGAGGGCGCCGTTGAAGGCGTCGAGGGCCTCGCGGCCGTTGTTGGCGGCGATGCAGGCCTGGTCGAACTCGTCGTCGAGGCGGATGTTCGCGTCGGGGCGCGTCGAGAGCCGGGCGGCCTCGCGGATGGCGGGCGCGCGCTCGGCCTCGCTGCCGCCGGAGGCCGCCTGCGCCAGGCGGCTCGCCACGGCGCGGGGCATGCCGAAGGTCGGATGGGCCGTGAACACCACCGCGAAGGCGGTGCGGGAGACGAGGTCGGCAAGCGATTCGAAGTCGCCGGACTTGCGCGGCACGCCGTCGACGAGGCGACCGGGGAGGGCGCGCACGTCCTCGCCCTCGTCGAGGCCGACATAGGCCCGCAGCCGCTCCGCCCGCTCGGCGAGCGCCCGCGCCCGCAGGCGCACGAAAAGGGCGTCGAGGTCGTCGGCGCCGATGCCGCCGCGATCGAGCTGCTTGGTGATCGCCAGGGTGACGGCGAGGACGGGGTTGCGGAACGGGTCCTCGCTCGACTGCTCCCGCGAGCTCTCGACGAGGCCGATGAGGCTGCGCTCCAGCGAGGCGACGGCATCCGTGCCGTCGAGTGCCGCGGCCTCCGGGCGGCGCGGCTCGGCCGGGCGGGAAGCCGGCAGGAGGCCCTCGCGGGGCGCGCTGGTCTCGTCCATGGGCGGGGTCCGGGTTCGAGAGGCGTTGGTCGACAGCCGACCAAAACGGGCGTCGCGCGACGGTGTCGCGTTCCTGGCTCTCGGACGCAAGGTCCGTTCCGGGCTTCTCCCGGCCGGTGCCGCTTGCGACGGGTGCAAGCGGGCGCCGCATCCTGTATCGGTCGGCGCGATGGAGATCGTGCTGATCCTGGCCGCGTTCGCGGCGATCGTCGTGGCGGGGGCGACGGTCGCGGCCATGGCCGCGCGCGGCCGCCGGCCGCCGATGCGGCTCGCCAACGACCTCGACGAGGGCGACGAGGCGCTGCTGCTCGGCGATGTCGGGCGGCCCCCGAGCCCCATCGACCGCTCCGCGGAGACCGCGCCGTCGCTGCGGGACGAGGCGGATCACGGGTTTCGCGGCGGGCAGGCCGGCATGACCATCGACCTGGAGGCGCAGCCTGCTCCCGATGCCGGGAGGCCGCGGGGCGCATGAGCCTGCCCCTGCGAGGCCATCGCGCCCCCCTGCCCGTCCTCGCTCTGACGGCGTTCCTCGCGGCGACGGGGAGCGCGATGGCGCAGGATGCCGGAACGGGCGCGCCCGCGGAGGAGGTGCCGGAGCTGCGCCTGAACACGCGGCCCGCGCCGCGCCCGAAGCCCCCTGCCCGGAAGCAGGCGCCGGCCGCGCAGGGCCCATCCTCCCAGGAGACCCCGGCGGCGGCGGAGACCGCACCGGCCGAGCCCGGCGAGGCGAAGCCGCCGGCCCGCAAGCCGAAGCCTGCCCCGAAGCCGGCCGCGAAGGCCGCGCCCGCACCGGCGCCCTCTCCCGGGCCCTCGGAGCCGGCCTCCGCACCGCCCGCGCCGACGCCGGCCGCCGTCTCGGCGCCCCCGCCCGCCGAGCCCCCCTCGGCCTGCGGCGCGCAGGCGGCGCTCTACGAGGGCGCCAAGAATTTCTCCGCCCACGTTACCCGGCTGGGCAGGATCGAGGTCGAGAACCCGCTGCGTCCCCTCACCCCGGACGTGACCCGCGTCCTCCAGGTCACGATCGGCGGCAAGTCCGCCACCGCCTTCGGGCCGGAGTTCGACGCCCTGCGCCGGGGACCGGCGCCGTCCGCCCTCGAGGCGCAGCTCGGCGGCTCCGTGCGCTGGGAGGCCGCGCTGCCTCTGCTGCCCCCGACACTAACCATTGTCTCGGAGGCCGGCGAGACGCTCGCCCGCCTGAGCTTCCGCGCCTGCACCGAGGCGCCCGCCGTGAAGGCGCCCCCGCCCGAGGCGGCCCGCAAGCCTGCCGCCCGGTCCGCCGGCAAGGGAGACGCGTCGAGGGGAGACGCATCGAAGGGGGATGTGCCGAAGGCCGAGGGATCGCGGAGCGAGCCCCGCAAGGCCGCCGCCCCGAAGGTGCCGCCGGGCTTCAGGCTTCCGCAAGGGGCCGTCGCCGAGTAGCCGGGCCAGCAGCCGAGAGGAGGACCCCATGCGAGAGGACCCCATGGCGATGTCGGGAACCGGTGGCGGCCCGAGCGCGGCCGAGGTGATCGCGCGGCTCGGCCTGCAGCCCCATCCGGAGGGTGGGCACTACCGCGAGACCTTCCGCGATCCGCGCGAGGTCGAGGGCCGCTCGGTCGGCAGCGCGATCTACTACCTGCTCGACGTCGGCGAGACCTCCCATTGGCACCGGGTCGACGCGGCCGAGATCTGGCATTGGCACGCCGGGGCGCCGCTGGTGCTCACGGTGAGCCCGAACGGGCACGACGCCTCCGCGCACCATCTCGGGCCCGATCTCGCCCGCGGCCAGCGGCCCCAGCTCGTGGTGCCCGCCGGACACTGGCAGACGGCGACGAGCCTCGGGGCCTGGACCCTCGTCGGCTGCACCGTCTCGCCGGCCTTCCGCTTCGAGGGCTTCGAGATGGCCCCGCCGGACTGGCGCCCGACCCCGCGCTAGAGGCGCGCCCGGAGGCCGCTCAGCGCTCGCTGTCGAGGTGGCTCATCTGAGCCGCCGCGTAGCGCTCGCCGGAGGCTGCGCCCTTCGGCACCGCCGCCTCGATCGTCGCGAGGTCGTCGGGCGTCAGCGACACGTCGAGGGCGCCGAGCGCCTCGGACAGGCGCTCCCGGGTGCGGGCGCCGATCACGGGCACGATGTCCCGCCCCTGCGCGGCCACCCAGGCGATGGCGAGCTGGACGACGCTCACGCCCCTGGCCTGCGCCACCCCGCGCAGCGTCTCGACGAGGGCGAGGTTGGCGTCGATGTTCCCCTCCTGGAAGCGCGGGCTCGCCGCGCGAAAGTCGCCGCCCTCCGTCCCGCGCGCCTTCGACCAGTGCCCGCTGATGAGCCCGCGGGAGAGGACCCCGTAGGCGGTCACCGCGATGCCGAGTTCGCGGCAGGTCTCGAGGATCGGCCCCTCAAGACCGCGGGAGATCAGCGAGTACTCGATCTGGAGGTCGGCGATCGGGTGGACGGCGGCGGCCCGGCGGATCGTCTCGGCGCCGACCTCGGAGAGGCCGATATGGCGCACGTAGCCGGCGGCCACGAGGTCGGCGCAGGCGCCGATCGTCTCCTCGATCGGCACGTTCGGGTCGAGGCGGGCTGGCCGGTAGATATCGATATGGTCGGTACCGAGCCGCTGGAGCGAGTAGGCGGCCGAGGTCTTCACCGCCGAAGGCCGGCCGTCGAAGCCGATCCAGGCGCCGTCCGGGGCCCGCTGCGCCCCGAACTTGACGCTGAGCCGCACCCGGTCGCGGCGCCCCTTCAGGCCCTCGGCGATCAGCAGCTCGTTGTGGCCCATGCCGTAGAAGTCGCCGGTGTCGAGGAGCGTGATGCCGGCCTCGATCGCCGCGTCGAGGGTCGCGAGGCTCTCCGCGCGGTCGGAGGGGCCGTACATGCCCGACATCCCCATGCATCCGAGGCCGAAGGCCGAGACCTGGGGGCCGGTGCGGCCGAGTTGCCTGTGCTCCATCGCGATTCTCCTGTGCCTTTCGATGGGCA
The DNA here is from genome assembly GCF_022179345.1 of Methylobacterium jeotgali. Classification (GTDB taxonomy): domain Bacteria; phylum Pseudomonadota; class Alphaproteobacteria; order Rhizobiales; family Beijerinckiaceae; genus Methylobacterium; species Methylobacterium jeotgali. The sequence goes on from NZ_BPQR01000033.1 coordinate 29,083, forward strand.
GGCATATGCCGCCGGACGCGGCGTGCGATAAGCTGGTCTTTCACGCACGAGGCGTTCGGATTTCCGCACGATGCCCGATCCCGATCTCGGCGACCTCGACGCCTTCGTGGCGGTGGCCCGGGCCGGAAGCGTCCGGGGGGCGGCGCGCCTGAGGGGCGTCTCGCCCTCGAGCCTCAGCGAGGCCCTGCGCCGGCTCGAGACCCGGCTCGGGGTGCGCCTCCTCAACCGCACCACCCGCAGCCTGACGCCCACGGAGGCCGGCCGCCACCTCCTCGACCGGCTCGGGCCACTGGTCAGCGAGATCGCGCAGGCGGTCGACGCGGTGAACGGGTTTCGCGACAGCCCGCGCGGGACCCTGCGGATCAGCGCGCCGACCGTGGTGACGCGCCACATCCTGCCGGGGATCGCGATCCCCTTCCTCGCCGCGCATCCCGGCATCGTCCTCGAGGTCGAGGCCAACGACACCTTCATCGACGTGATCGCGGCGGGCTTCGATGCGGGCATCCGCTACGAGGAGCATCTCGCCCGCGACATGGTAGCGGTGCCGATCGGGCCGCGGGTGCAGCGCTTCGTGCTCGCCGCGAGCCCCGCCTACCTCGCCGGGCGCGGGGTGCCGGGCCATCCCCGCGACCTCCTCGGCCACGCCTGCATCCGCCACCGCTTCGCCAGCGGCGTCACGGCGCAGTGGGAGTTCGAGCGGGACGGCGAGACGATCCGGCTGGCGCCGACGGGGCCGCTGGTCGCGGGCTCGCCCGATCTCCAGGTGGCGGCGGCGGTCGCCGGGCTCGGCCTGGTGCGCAGCTTCGAGGAGTATCTGAGGGAGGCGCTCGCGGCCGGCGGCCTCGTGCCGGTCCTGGAGGCGTGGGCCCAGAGCTTCTCAGGGCCGTTCCTGTACTATCCGAGCCGGCGCCACACCCCGGCGCCGCTGCGGGCCTTCATCGACTTCGTGAAGGCCCGCAGCTGAGGGCGCTCAGGTGAAGTACTGGCCGCCGTTGATGGTCAGGGTCGAGCCGGTGACGAAGCCCGAATCCTCCGCCGCGAGGTACTCGACGGCGCGGGCGATCTCCTCGGCCTCGCCGAGGCGGCCGGTGGGGATCGTCGAGATGATCTTGTTGCGGATGTCCTCGGGCACCGCCATCACCATCTCGGTGGCGATGTAGCCCGGCGCCACCACGTTGACGGTGATGCCCTTCGAGGCGCTCTCCTGCGCCAGCGCCTTGGCGAAGCCGACGACGCCGGCCTTGGCCGCGGAGTAGTTGGTCTGCCCCGCCTGGCCCTTCTGGCCGTTGATCGACGAGATCAGGATGATGCGGCCGAAGCCGCGCTCGCGCATGCCCTCGATGACCGGGCGCGTCACCGTGAAGGCCGAGTCGAGGTTGGTGCGGATCACCGCCTGCCACTTCTCGAAGCTCATCTTGTGGAAGGCGCCGTCGCGGGTGATGCCGGCGTTGTTCACGAGGATGTCGACGGGGCCGAGCTCGGCCTCGATCGCCTTGATGCCGGCCTCGCAGCTCGCGTAGTCGCCGACGTCGAACTTGAAGACCGGGATGCCGGTCTCGGTCTTGAAGGCGTTGGCCGCCTCGTCGTTGCCGCCGTAGTTGGCGGCCACCTTGTAGCCCTTGGCCTTGAGGCCCTTGGAGATCGCGGCGCCGATGCCGCGCGTCCCGCCCGTGACCAGGGCGACGCGTTGCTGAGACATGGGTTTCCTCCGGTGTTCTTCGAGAACGGTTCTCGGGGGGCGAGCCGGATGCCCGTCGGGCTCCGGCCTCGTCCCCTCATTGCCGCGCACGGATGGCGTCCGCACGCGAAATCGCTTGGCCCCCGACTCAAGTCGAATTTGGCCGAGGGGCGGGGAGGTCCGCGCTCAGACGCGCTCGACGCACATGGCGACGCCCATGCCGCCGCCGATGCAGAGGGTCGCGAGACCCTTCTTGCCGTCGCGGCGCTTCAGCTCGTGGAGCAGCGTGACGAGGACGCGGGCGCCCGACGCCCCGATCGGGTGGCCGATGGCGATGGCGCCGCCGTTGACGTTCACCTTGTCGTCGTCCCAGCCCATGTCCTTGTTCACGGCGAGCGCCTGGGCGGCGAAGGCCTCGTTGGCCTCGATCAGGTCGAGGTCGGAGGGCTTCCAGCCGGCCTTGTCGAGAGCCTTGCGGGAGGCCGGGATCGGGCCGGTGCCCATCACCTTCGGGTCGACGCCGGCGGTGGCCCAGGAGACGATCTTCGCGAGCGGCTTGATGCCCCGGCGCTCGGCCTCGGAGGCCGACATCAGCACGATCGCCGCGGCGCCGTCGTTGAGGCCCGACGCGTTGCCCGCGGTCACGGTGCCGTCCTTCGAGAAGGCGGGCTTCAGCTTGGCCATCGCCTCCGCCGTGGCGCCGTCGCGGATGTACTCGTCGGTGTCGACGATGGTGTCGCCCTTCCGGCCCGGCACGGTGACGGGCACGATCTCCTCCTTGAAGCGGCCCTCCTTACGGGCGGCCTCGGCCTTGTTCTGGGAGCGGGCGGCGAAGGCGTCCTGCTGCTCGCGGGTGAGCTGGAAGGCCTGGGCCACGTTCTCGGCGGTGGTGCCCATGTGGTAGCCGTTGAAGGCGTCCCAGAGACCGTCCTTGATCATGGTGTCGACGAGCTTCACGTCGCCCATCTTCTGGCCGCCGCGCAGGTACTGGGCGTGGGGAGAGAGCGACATCGACTCCTGGCCGCCGGCCACGATCACCTTGGCGTCGCCGTTCTGGATCTGCTGCATGCCGACCGCGACGGTGCGCAGCCCCGAGCCGCAGACCTGGTTGAGGCCCCAGGCGGTGGCCTTCTCGGGGATGCCGGCGCCGATGGCGGCCTGGCGGGCCGGGTTCTGGCCGGCGCCCGCGGTGAGCACCTGACCGAAGATCACCTCGTCCACATCGTCTGGAGAGACGCCGGCGCGCTCCAGCGCCGCCTTGATCGCCACCTTGCCGAGCTCGTGGGCGGGCGTGCTGGCGAAGGCACCTCCGAACGAGCCGACGGCCGTGCGCGCCGCGCCGACGATCACGATGTCCTCCTGACCCGACACCTGAGCTGACATGAGACGTTCTCCTCTCGCGGCGGGCGCAGTTTCTTCCGCGCACTCTACTGCCGTCCGGGCGATGAAAGCGCTGCCTGGGCCCAAGTCAAGGAGTGTCGCCGCCCCGCCGGTGACGGAAAGCGTTTTGCGACGCAACGGATTGGCACTATTCTGCGTGGATGGGCGGTGCCGCAGTGTTTTCGCGGCGCTGCGAAAGCTCTAACATTCCGGTCCGGGGCTTTCCGCGCGAGACGGTTCCCGAGGGACGACGCCCGACATGACCGCACTGCGAGAGGCCCCGAAGATGGCGGACAACAAGGCCCAGCAGACGGTCATCAAGAAGTACGCCAACCGGCGCCTCTATCACACCGGCACCTCGACCTACGTGACGCTGGAGGACCTCGCGACCATGGTCCAGGGCGGCGAGGACTTCGTCGTCTACGATGCGCGCTCGGGCGACGACATCACCCGCTCGGTGCTCGCGCAGATCATCTTCGAGCAGGAGAACAAGGCCGGTGAGGACAACCTCCTGCCCGTCGCCTTCCTGCGCCAGCTCATCCGCTTCTACGGCGACTCGATGCGCACCATGGTGCCGAGCTTCCTCGAGTTCTCGGTGGCGAACTTCGCCCGCGATCAGGACGGCCTGCGCGAGAAGCTCTCGCAGAGCTTCGGGCCGCAGGCGTTCCAGCACGCCATCGAGCAGCAGGTGCGGGCCAACATGAGCTTCTTCGGCGACGCCATGAAGATGTTCACGGCCTTCCCCGGCGGCGTCGCGCCCGGCGCGTCCCAGCCCGCCGCGGCCCCGGCCCCGGGCAGCGACCTCGACGATCTCAAGCGCCAGATGGCCGAGATGCAGCAGCGCCTGGAGGCGCTGGCGCGCAAGTAGGCCGCGGGAATCCGCGCCGCCCGCCGCGCACGTCACACAAAGGTTGACGAACCCTTAACGCCGGCCCCACGTTTGCGCCTCGCACCGCATGAGGCGGTCGGGCATGGGGCCGATGGAGCGATCCGGCACGGAATCGGTGGAAGAGAGCGGGCGGGCGTCCTCGAACGGGACCCGCGCGCTGACCCTCGTCGCCGGCGGCGCACGGCAGGAAGCCCCCGCGCCGGCCCCGCGGGCGCGGCCGATGGCCGGCTTCGTCACGCAGCTGATGGTGGGGCGGGACCCGACGCTCCAGACCTCGCGGCCCGCGCGCACGCGCTCGGCCGCTGCGCTCTACGCGCAGGCCGCCAAGCTTCTCGCCTGATCCGAAGGTAAAGGGGTCCGGGCTGCCGCGCCATCATCGGGCGCGAACCCGCCGATCCGGCCGAAGGGGACGCGCCCCGCCCGAATCGGACGATCGGAGCGCTGCCCGAAAGGCTTACGCCTCGGCGGACTTCACCTTGAGGACCTGACGGCCCCGGTACATGCCGGTCTTGAGGTCGATGTGGTGGGGGCGGCGCAGCTCGCCGGAGTCCTTGTCCTCCACGTAGGTCGGCGCCTTGAGGGCGTCGGCCGATCGGCGCATGCCGCGGCGGGAGGGAGAGGTCTTTCGCTTCGGAACGGCCATGGCGGGATCCTGTAGGTGCGGGACGGCAAAAGGGCGCCGGGCGGACCCCGCCTCCTCGGAGGGGACGCCTCGGCACCGCTTGCGGACCGGATTCGAGGCGGCGCTTATAGCGGCGGCGGGGGCGTCTGGCTAGAGCGTCGGGAAAGCGGGGACGTCTCGGGTCTCGGTGGTTCGGGCCGTCTCAGTAGACCTGCCAGTATTTCGGGGCCCGCTTGGAACGTGGCGGCTTCGCCGGGCCTGTCGCGATGTCCATGTCGCCCATGCGGCGAAGCTCCTGCCGCGCCAAGGACTCCACCCGGTCCCCGTCCCCCTCGACGGCGATCCAGATCGACCAGCCGGTGCGATCCGTCTCGTTGTCGCGAACCGTCAGGCACACCCGTGCGCGCGGGCGCCCGTCCGCGTGGAAGGTTCGCTCGACGGCGCTGGTGATCACTTCGTGCGGCGCGGCGCGACCCATCTGTCCGACCCTCCGGCACCATCGAGAGTGCCGATCCTTCAATTTGGAATCTGGTATACCAGAAGCTGAGCCGAACTTCATCCGAAATGCGCCCGGCGCCCGTGCCCTTCTCCGACGGCTCGACGAGGGGCACCCGATGAAAGCACGTCCGCGACCCAAGCTTTCATCCGCCTGAGCGAAGCATTAAGCCGCGGTTCAAGTGGCGAGACCCAGTCTGCCTCCGTCGGCCCCGCTGCATTCGCGGGGTCCTCGGGAGACGACAGCCCATGACGACTCGCAAGCCCTGGCTCCGCACCCTCGCGGTTCTCGCCTGCCTCGCCGCCGCGCCGGCCCTGGCGCAGACGCCGAGCCCCTCCGCCCCGACCAAGCCCGCGGCGCCCCCGCCGACCGCCCCCGCGAGCCCGAGCGCGCCCGTCGCCGGCTCCCCGAACGCCGCCAAGGGGACGCTCCTCGACATCAACAGCGCCAGCAAGGAGGAGCTCGACGCGCTCCCCGGCATCGGCGCCGCCCGCTCCGAGGCGATCATCAAGGGCCGCCCCTACAAGGGCAAGGACGACCTCCTGCACAAGAAGGTCATCCCGCAGAACGTCTATGACGGCATCAAGGACAAGATCATCGCCAAGCAGAAGTGATCCGATGATGCGGAGGCGGCCGGTCACCGGCCGTCTCCGCCGCTTGCCGCTGCGCTGGCGCGGGTGCTAGGCGCGGGGAGCCCTCACGAGTTCCCCCGACATGCCCGCACCCGCCATCCGCCTCCACAGGGGCGACCTGCCCGCCGACTACGCGCCGGGCCCCGCGATCGCCGTCGACACCGAGACGCTCGGCCTCAACCCCCTGCGCGACCGTCTCTGCGTCGTGCAGATCTCGCGAGGAGACGGCGAGGCCGACCTCGTGCAGATCCTGCCCGGCACCGAGGCGCCGAACCTGGTCCGCGTCCTTGCCGACCCGGATGTCCAGAAAATCTTCCACTTCGCCCGCTTCGACGTGGCGGTGCTGTTCCACCGCTTCGGGGTGATGACGGCCCCGGTCTACTGCACCAAGATCGCCTCGAAGCTCGCCCGCACCTACACCGACCGGCACGGGCTCAAGGACGTGGTCCGCGAGCTCGTCGGCGCCGATCTCTCGAAGCAGCAGCAATCCTCGGACTGGGGCGCCGAGACCCTGACCCAGGCGCAGCTCGACTACGCGGCCTCCGACGTGCTCCATCTCCACGCCGCCCGCGACCGGCTCGACGCCATGCTGGCGCGCGAAGGCCGGAGCGAGATCGCGCAGAGCTGCTTCGCGTTCCTGCCGACCCGCGCCCGGCTCGACCTCGGCGGCTGGGCCGAGACCGACATTTTCGCGCACTCCTGAGGGCGCGCTCAGGGAGCCGACCTGCGCACTGCGCCACGGCCGCATCGATGCGGCCGGTGGTTGAAGAATCCGAAACGCTCAGGCCATAACTTCGCCACCGGAGCCGGGCATTCCCGCGCTCCGGCATCGGCCCGTCAGGGGCCGGCCATCGGTTCCGGTCGTGCGGCGGGGGGCGCGGACCGGCTTCTCGGGAATGTCATGCAGGTGCTCGAGGCCGTCGAGACAGGGATGCCGACGGGCGTGGCCGACGCCCGCCGCCGGAAGGCCCACGCCCGCGCGCGCGGCCACAGCAGCCGTGTCCGGCGCCTGCGCCTGATCCTGCCGGTGCTCGCCGGCGGCGCCGTGCTGGCGCTTGCGGGCGCCCTGTTCAATCCCTTCCGCGCCAGCCTTCCGAACGTCGAGCTCGGGCCGGTCACCCTCTCCGGCACCAAGGTGCGCATGGAGAACCCGCGCCTCTCCGGCTTCAAGAAGGGCGAGCGCGGCTACGAGGTGACGGCGAACGCCGCCCTTCAGGACATGCGCAAGCCGAGCCTCGTCGAGCTCGAGACCATGCGCGGCCACATCGCCACCGACGAGAAGGGCGGCATCGCCCGCCTGGAGGCGGCCGGCGGCCTGTTCGACACGAGCCGCGAAGCCCTCGACCTGCACAAGGACATCCGCCTCTGGACCGACAAGGGCGAGGAGGCGCGGCTGAAATCGGCCTCGGTCGACTTCAAGGCCGGCACCATCCGCTCGCAGGAGAGCGTCACCGTCACGGTGCCGAGCGGCTCGGTCGTCGGCGACACCCTCGACGTGGTCGACAACGGCCGGGTGATCTCCTTCGTCGGAAACGTCCACGCGGTGTTCCACGGCGAGCCCAAGGGCACGCAGAAGGCGGCGCCCGAGAAGGTCGCGGAGACGCCCCGCGTCCTCACCTCCTCCGCCGAGCCGTCGGACGGTCGCCCGTGAGCCTGCGCCTGCCCCTCGCCCTCGCCGCCGCGCTCCTCTGCGCCGCCCCGGCGCTCGCCGAGAAGCCGGCCGCGCCGGCGGCCAAGAAGGACGCCGGCCTCGGCGCGTTCGGCGGCGGCGGCAAGGAGCCGATCAAGATCGACGCCGACCGCCTCGACGTGTTCGACCGCGAGAACAAGGCGGTGTTCGCCGGCAACGTCGTCGCCGTGCAGGGCGACAGCACCATCCGCTGCTCGACCATGACCGTGCACTACAAGCGCGGCAAGGAGGGCAAGGAGGCGGCCAAGGACCCCAAGCCCGAGACCGACACCGCAGGCGGCGCCGCCGCCATGGGCGAGAACGGTATCCAGAAGGTCGAGTGCGCCGGCCCCGTGACCGTCGTGCAGAAGGACCAGGTCGCCACCGGCGACAACGCCGTGTTCGACCAGGCGGCCAAGCGCATCGTGCTCACCGGCAACGTCGTGCTCAGCCAGTGCCAGAACGTCACCCGCGGCTCGCGCCTCGTCTACGACATGACCACCGGCCGGGCGAACATGGATCCGGTGGCGGGCGGGCGCGTCTCGGCCCTGTTCGTGCCCGGCGAGAAGGGCGACAAGCCCGGTGCCGGCAAGGGCTGCCCGCCGCCGCCGACCGCGGCCAAGAAGGACACCAAGCCCGCCGAGAAGCCCGGAGAGGGCGCCGCCGCCCGGGCGCAGGCGAACTAGGTTGACCGCTGCCGTGCCGATCTCTCGCCGGTCCGGCGCGCCGGACGGC
>NZ_BPQR01000034.1 GCF_022179345.1 Methylobacterium jeotgali
GACGCGGAAGATCCGCGGCCGAGGCGACAGCGGCGGTGCCGATGAGAGCGGCGGAGGCGAGGAGGAGCTTTTTCATGTCTACCCTGGGTGTGTCACTGGCTGAGAGCCGGCGCGCTTGTAGGCTCCGGGAGTGAAAGGGTCTGTCGCATCGCTGCAACAAGTGGCGTCAGATAAGACCGATCTCGTCAACGAAGCGTGAAGATCAGTTCCAGATGAACTTTCGCGAGCCAGCCATGTGCCGTCGCGCACATCGCGTTGCGCCCGGGGATCATGCTGCCGCGATCGTGAGCCGGGATGACACAATCCCGACGAATTCTGGGGTCGCGGGGCCGCACCTCGCACGGATCCTGCCAAAGGCTTCCACGTCCGGAAATTTATCTCGCGATGGCTGGGGACAAGCCTGCGTTGCGTGCGCAAGCCCTCCTTAACCCTACCGATCCATGATCCGTCCGGGTAAGGGGTCGGACGGGACGAACGCCATGGCGGACACGCAAGTCGGTCGGGACGTGGACGAGGCGACGCCGCTCCTGCGGACGCGGGGCGTGCGCCGTTCCCTTCTGATCGGCACGCTCACTCTTCTTGCCGGCACCGCCGCCGTCCATGTCCTGTCGCGCCCGTCCGCGAGGCCGCAGGCCGCCGTCGCGGCGCTGGCGGATCCCCTCACCACCGGCTCGATCGGCGGAGCCGCCGGCGCGACCCGGCTCGACCCCTGCGAGCTGCTGCGCCCGCGCCAGCCCTAAGGGTTGTCCAGGCCGCGATTGACATGACGATCCAAGGCTCTAAGTGTGCCCGCGCCCGCATGCGCGGCGGGCTCCTTGGACGAGACAGCCGTTGTCGCCGCTGCCGCGATGCTCTCCTCCGCGCCGGCCCCGGCCCTCACGCGCGCATCGAATTGACTGATTGGACATGTCCTTCGCCGACCTCGGACTGAGCGAAAAGGTGCTCGGCGCCGTCGCCGCCGCCGGCTACACCGAGCCGACGCCCATCCAGGCCCAGGCCATCCCGCACGTGCTCGCGCGCCGCGACGTGCTCGGCATCGCCCAGACCGGAACCGGCAAGACCGCCGCCTTCACCCTGCCGATGCTCACGCTCCTCGAGACCGGGCGCGCCCGCGCGCGGATGCCGCGCACGCTGATCCTCGAGCCGACCCGCGAGCTCGCCGCGCAGGTCGAGGAGAACTTCGAGCGCTACGGCACCAACCACAAGCTCAACGTGGCGCTGATCATCGGCGGCGTCTCCTTCGCCGACCAGGACGCCAAGCTCACCCGCGGCACCGACGTGCTCATCGCCACGCCCGGCCGTCTGCTCGACCATTTCGAGCGCGGCAAGCTGCTGCTCACCGGCGTCGAGCTGCTCGTCATCGACGAGGCCGACCGCATGCTCGACATGGGCTTCATCCCCGACATCGAGCGTATCGTGAAGATGGTGCCCTTCACGCGCCAGACGCTGTTCTTCTCCGCCACCATGCCCCCCGAGATCGAGCGGCTGGCGGACATGTTCCTCTCGAACCCGCAGCGGGTCGAGGTGGCGCGGCCCGCTTCGACCGCCGCGACCATCGTGCAGCGCCTCGTCGCCACCGGCTCCGAGGGCCGCGACAAGCGCGACCGCCTGCGCCGCCTGATCCGCGGCGAGGAGACGGAGCTCAAGAACGGCATCATCTTCTGCAACCGCAAGCGGGACGTGGCGATGCTCCAGAAGTCGCTGGTCAGCCACGGCTTCAACGCCGCCGCGCTCCACGGCGACATGGACCAGCGGGCCCGCATGGCCGCCCTCGACGCCTTCCGCAGTGGCGAGACGCCGCTCCTCGTGGCGAGCGATGTGGCGGCGCGGGGCCTCGACATCCCGGCGGTGAGCCACGTCTTCAACTTCGACATCCCCCGTCACCCGGAGGACTACGTCCACCGCATCGGCCGCACCGGCCGCGCCGGCCGGGCGGGGGCCGCCTTCACGCTGGTCAGCCCCGGCGACGACCGCTCCCTCCAGGCCATCGAGACCCTGATCGGCCAGCCGATCGCCTGGCTCGACGGCGACCTGTCGAGCGTCGCGCAGGACGGGGGCGAGGCGGAGACGGCGACCCGCCACCGCGGCGGCCGTTCCGGCCGCGGCGAGGGCCGACGGGGAGGCGGCGAGGCCCGCTCCTCCCGTTCCCGGCAGCGGGGCGATCGCGGCGCCGAGGCCGCGAGCGCGCCCGAGCCCATCGAGGCGCGCCGCGAAGCGCCGGAGGAGCGCGATCAGGGGAGCCGGCGGCGCGAGGCGCGTCCCGAGCGCGAGGAGGCCCGCCCGCGTCCCGAGTCACGGCCGGAGCCGCGGCACGAGCCTCGCCAGGGGCGTCCGCGCCGGCGCGACGAGGAGGAGGGCGAGACGCCCGCCGGTCTCGGCGACCACGTGCCCGCCTTCCTGCTGCGGCCGGCCCGCGTTCCGAAGGCGTCTTGAAAGGCCTCGCTTAAGACTCCGTCCACTAAGGCGGCCTCATGATGCGCGCGGGCGGGATTAGAGAGCGCATCAGACGCTTTCCCCCCGAGCGACGGTTGGGGGTTCTATGAGAGGACCGGGGGTAGAGGATCGGGAGCGGAGCTTCGCGCTCGCGCACCGGGCCAACGAGCTGATGCGCGACTACGGACCCTCGGCCCGGCCGCGCGCCTATGCCGTGTGGTACTCCTACGTCGTCGGCGACACGCCCCACCTCAACGATGCCGTCAAGCGCCTGACGGCCGAAGGCGGCGGCCTGACCGATGCCGACGTGGACGCCCTCTACGAGACGCATATCGACAGCCGCCGTCTGGCCACCGCCGCCGAGCACATGACCGCCGGCCTGCTCGGCGAGATCGAGGGCATCACCGAGACGCTCGACCTCTCGCTGGGCAGCGCCACGCAGTACGGCGAGTCGCTCAAGGCGTTCACCGACAACCTCGCCGAGGCCGCCCTGAACCGCGCCCGGCTGCGCGAACTCGTCAACGCCCTCGTGGCGACCACCCGCCAGGTCACCGCGGACAACCGGATCCTCGAAGGGCGGATGCGCGACAGCCGCAAGGAGATCGAGGGCCTGCGCGAGACCCTTGAGGCGACGCGGGTCGAGAGCCTCACGGATACCCTCACGGGGCTCGCGAACCGCAAGCATTTCGAGGATGCGCTCACGCGTGGGATCGCGGCGGCCACGGCCGCCAGCCCGTTCAGCCTCGTCGTCCTCGACATCGACTTCTTCAAGCGCTTCAACGACCTGTACGGCCATCTCACCGGCGATCAGGTGCTGCGGCTCGTGGCGATCGTCCTGCGCGAGCACGTACGCGCACCGGCCTTTCCCGCCCGGTTCGGCGGCGAGGAGTTCGGGATCATCCTGCCCGGCACGGGAATCGCCGAGGCGGTGAAGATCGCCGAGCGAGTGCGCGTGGGCGTGATGGGCCGCGACCTCGTGAAACGCTCGACCGGCGAGTCGCTCGGCAAGATCACGGTCTCGCTCGGCGTCGCCACCCTGCGGGCGGGCGACACGCCGGCCTCGCTCCTGGAGCGCGCCGACATGCTGATGCTGGCCGCCAAGCGCCAGGGCCGCAACCGCTGCTTCGACGACGCCAGCGCCGGTATCGCGCGGGTCGCCTGAGGCGAAGCGCCGGGGCTCAGGCCGAGGCGTGCAGCGCTTCGGGGTTCGCCGGCGTGATCGCGACGGATTCGCCGCAGCCGCAGGCCGAGGTCTGGTTCGGGTTGTTGAACACGAACTGTGAGGCGAGCTTCGTCGTCTGGAAGTCCATCTGCGTGCCGATGAGGAACAGCACCGCCTTCGGGTCGATGAAGACGGTCACGCCCTTGTCCTCCACGGCATCCTCGCCGGGGTTGCGCGCCTCTGCATACTCCATCGTGTAGGACATGCCGGCGCAGCCGCCGTTCTTCACGCCGACCCGAAGGCCGGCGATCGGCCGGTCGGCATCCGCCATGATGGACTTGATCCGCGCCGCCGCCGCATCGGTCAGCGACATCACCTTGAAGCCTGACATCGTTCTCTCCTGCCTCCGGGTTCAAGGCCCGGGCGGGTGAGGGTTCCTGTACGCCTTAAAGATAAGCATCCGCCGCTTCGGGGTCTACCGCGAGAGAGGCGCAGGGCCGTCCTTCGTGATAGGCTCGCGCGATCAGGAGGTCGCCGTGGCCGAACCCGCAGCGCGGCACATGACGCCGGAAGAGTTCTTCCAGTGGCAGCTCGGTCAGGACGGGCTCTACGAGCTGGTCGACGGCGTGCCCGTGCCGCACGTGAAGATGATGACCGGTGCGAGCGCGCAGCACGACCGGGCCACTGTCAACATCATCGCGGCGCTGCATCCGCAGCTCAGGGGCAGCGGCTGCCGCCCGACCACCGATGACATCGCGTTGCGCACCAGCATCGCGACGCTGCGACGTCCGGACATCACGGTGGAGTGCGGCGAACTGGTGCGCGACACCTACGAGAACCGCTCGCCCCGCCTCGTCGTCGAGGTGCTGTCGCCGTCCACGAGCAGCGTGGACCGGTTCCGCAAGCTCGACGAGTATCGCCGTCACCCCAGCCTGCGCTGCATCATGCTGGTCGAGACCCGCTTCCCGAGCGTCCTCCTCTACCGGCGTGTGGGAGAAATCTGGGAGGCCGAGACCTACGAGGCGATGACCGACGCCGTCGACCTGCCCGAGATCGGCGCGCGCCTCGCGCTCGCCGACATCTACGACGACGTGGCGTTCGAGGCCGGGCGCGCGCCGGCCTGACCGCATCGCCCTCACCACATGTCGAGGGCGACGCGGGCCTCGTCGGACATGCGGCTCTGGTCCCACGGCGGGTCGAACACCATCGTCACGGCGCAGGACTGGACGCCCGGCACCGCGGCGACCGCGTTCTCCACCCAGCCCGGCATCTCGCCGGCGACGGGACAGCCCGGGGCGGTCAGCGTCATGTCGATGGCGACCTTGCGGTCGTCGTCGATGTCGACCTTGTAGATCAGGCCGAGCTCGTAGATGTCGGCCGGGATCTCCGGATCGTAGACGGATTTCAGCGCCACCACGATGGCGTCGGTGAGCCGGTCGAGCTCCTCGGGCGGGATCGCCGAGGTGCCCGCGACGGTGGGGGCGTTGGAGCCGCCGGTGATGCTGGCGTCGGACATGGTGCTACCTCAGGAGAACATCATCTCGGCCTTGGCCAGCGCCTCGGCCAGGGCGTCGATCTCGGCATGGGTGTTGTAGAGCCCGAACGAGGCCCGGCAGGTGGAGGTCACGCCGAAGCGCGAGAGCAGCGGCATCGCGCAGTGGGTGCCCGCGCGGACGGCGACGCCGTGCCGGTCGATCACGGTCGCGATGTCGTGGGCATGCGCGCCCTTCATCTCGAAGGCGATGACGCCGCCCTTGTGCTTGGCTGTGCCGATGAGGCGCACGGAGTTCATGGCGCGGAGCCGCTCCAGGGCGTAGGCGGTGAGGTCCGCCTCGTGGGCGGCGATCGCCTCGCGGCCGAGGCCCATCATGAACTCCAGCGCCGCGCCCAAGCCCACCGCCTCGACGATGGCCGGGGTGCCGGCCTCGAAGCGGTGGGGCGGGTCGTTGTAGGTGATCGCGTCCTCGGAGACGGTGCGGATCATCTCGCCGCCGCCCTGGTAGGGGGGCAGCCGCTCCAGCCACTCGCGCTTCCCGTAGAGCACGCCGATGCCGGTCGGCCCGTAGACCTTGTGGCCGGTGAAGACGAAGAAGTCGCAGTCGAGCGCCTTCACGTCGACGGGGCGGTGCACGGCGCTCTGCGCGCCGTCGAGGAGAACGGGCACGCCGTGGGCGTGGGCGATGCGCACGATCTCCTCGGCCGGCGTCACCGTGCCGAGCACGTTCGACATGTGCGTGATCGCCACCATCCTCGTCCGCGCAGAGAAGAGCTTTTCGTACTCCTCGACGAGGAAGTTGCCCTCGTCGTCCACCGGCGCCCACTTGATCACCGCACCGCGCCGCTCGCGCAAAAAGTGCCAGGGCACGATGTTGGAGTGGTGCTCCATGATCGAGAGGATGATCTCGTCGCCCTCCCCGATCAGCCCGGCCCAGCCCATCGAGGAGGCGACGAGGTTGTAGGCCTCCGTCGCGTTGCGGGTGAAGATGATCTCGTCGGTGGATTCCGCGTTGAGGAACTGGCGCGTCGTCTCGCGGGCGCCCTCGAAGCCCTCCGTGGCGGCGTTGGCCATGAAGTGCAGGCCCCGGTGCACGTTGGCGTAGGCGCCCTCCATGCAGCCGACCATGGCGTCGATCACCGCCTTCGGCTTCTGCGCCGAGGCGGCGTTGTCGAGATAGACTAGCGGCTTACCGTAGACCGTCTTCGACAGGATCGGGAATTCCCGGCGGATCGCCTCGACGTCGTAGCCGGGGGGGAGGACGGGTGCGTTCATCGGGTTACGCTCGCGGATCTCCCTCCCCCTCTGCGGGGAAGGGTGGCCCTTGCCTCGGCAGGGGTCGGGAGAGGGGAGCGGCAGTGCAGACAGGGGCAATGCCCTGCACATCCGCTCCGCTCGGTTCTGAAGCGGTGTCCCCTCTCCCGCCTCGCTTCGTTCGGCACCCTCCCCCCGCAGAGGGGGGAGGGTCGGGCGTTCAGTGTCGCGCCTTCAGCCACGCCTCGATCGTACCGATCAGCGCCGCGCGGGCGTCTTCGTGCGTCACGGCCTCGATCGCCTCGCCGACGAAGGCCTGCACGAGCAGGCTCTCGGCCTCGGCCTTCGGCAGGCCGCGGGCGCGGAGATAGAAGAGCAGCTCCTCGTCCGGCGCGCCGCAGGTGGCGCCGTGGCCGCAGGCGACGTCGTCGGCGAAGATCTCGAGCTCGGGCTTGTTCATCATCTGCCCCTCGTCGGAGAGGAGCAGACAGTCGGACTTCATCTTGCCGTCGGTCTGCTGGGCGACCTGGCGGACGATGATCTTGCCCTGGAACACGCCGGTCGAGTCGCCGTCGATGACCGTCTTGAACATCTCCCGGCTGACGCCGCCGACCGCGGCGTGATCGGCGAGCAGCGTCGAGTCGGCGAGGCGGCCGTGGCCGAGCATCGCCGCGCCGTTGACGACCGCCGTCGCCTCCTCCCCTGCGAAGTGCAGGTAGAGCTGGTGGCGGGAGAGCACCGCGCCGGTCACGAGGTTCACGGTCTCGATATGCGAGGCGGCGCCGAGCCGGGCCGACAGGGTCGAGAGCGCGATGGCCGCATCGCCCTCGGCGTTCAGCCGGGTGTGGCGGAAGGCGGCGCCGTCGGCGATCGTCACGTCGAGGGCGTCGTTCGGCTGGTAGGCGACGCCGTCCGGCCCCTCGTGGCTCTCCAGCACCGTCAGCTCGGCGCCCTCGGCGAGCGCGACGAGGACGCGGGTCGCCGTCGAGAAGGCGTTGCCGCCGGTGCCGACGAAGCGCAGGTGCAGCGGCGTCTCGACCTTGGCGCCGGCCTCGACGGAGATCAGCGCGCCGTCGGCCATGAAGGCGGCGTTGAGCTGGTAGACCGGGTTCTCCCGCGCCTGCGCCACGGGCGCGAGGCTCTTCAAGAGCGGATCGCCCGCGGAGAGCGCGGCCGAGAGCGTCCTCACGCTGACGCCTGCCGGCACGCGCGCGAGGTCCGACAGGGCCTCGATCAGGTGGCCGTTGACGAAGGTGAGTCGCACGGCCTCGATGCCGGAAAAGCCCTTCGCCGCCTCGGATGCGCTCCGCGCGATCTCGGCGGAGGGTGTCTCCGCCGGCGGGGCGGCGTCGGTGATGGCGGCGCGCAGGTCCGTGTACTTGAAGGCCTCGACCCGCCGGCTCGGCAGGCCGGTGGCCTCGAAGAACTTGAACGCCTCCTCGCGGGCGATCTTCTCCTCGGTGGCAAAGCTCGCCCGAGCGGTCTCGAACAGCTTCGAGAGGCCGGTCTCGGCGTTGGTGCGGAGGTTGGCGATGTCGGCCATGGCTCAGGCCGCCTCGCTGGTGCGGTACTCGGCGTAGCCGGAGGCCTCGAGCTCGAGCGCCAGCTCTTTGCCGCCGGTCTTCACGATGCGGCCCTTCGACATGACGTGCACGGTGTCGGGCACGATGTGGTTGAGGAGCCGCTGGTAGTGGGTGATGACGAGGAAGGAGCGCCCCTGCGCCCTGAGCGCGTTCACGCCCTCGGAGACGATGCGCAGCGCGTCGATGTCGAGGCCGGAATCGGTCTCGTCGAGGACGCAGAACTTCGGCTGGAGCAGCGCCATCTGGAGGATCTCCATGCGCTTCTTCTCGCCGCCCGAGAAGCCGACGTTCAGCGCCCGCTTGAGCATCTCCTTGTTGATCTCGAGCTTGTCTGCGGCCCCGTTCACGGCGCGCATGAAGTCCGGCGTCGAGAGCTCGTCCTCGCCGCGCGCCCGGCGCTGCGCGTTCAGGCAGGCCTTCAGGAAGGTCATGGTGCCGACGCCGGGGATCTCCAGCGGGTACTGGAAAGCGAGGAAGACGCCGGCGGCGGCCCGGGCGTCGGGGTCCATCTCCAGCAGGTTCTCGCCGTCGAGCAGGATCTCGCCGTCGAGGACCTCGTAGTCCTCCTTGCCGGCGATGACGTAGGAGAGCGTCGACTTGCCGGAGCCGTTCGGCCCCATGATCGCGGCGACCTCGCCGTCCTTCACGGTGAGGTCGAGGCCGTTGAGGATGCGGTTGTCCTCGATCTGCACGACGAGGTTCTTGATCTCGAGCATCTTAGTCCAAGTCCTTCAAAACCAAAGCTGATGCATCGCCCGCAGGAAGACGGCGTTTCCGACCGGATATCCGGACATCTCGCCGATCACCGCGTCGACGCCGCACCGGGGGCACAGGGCGGTCGAGTCGTCGTCGATCCACTCCACGACCTCATCCGGTGCGAACGTTTCGAGGCAGTAGAAGCAGCCGCAAAGCGGGCTGCTCCTCACCTCGTCGCCGTGCCGAAAGCTGTGCCTGTGGGCCGCCTTCAGCACGTTCACGTCATAGATCGTCGTCAGCCCACCGAGCCTTCGAGGCTGATCGAGATCAGCTTCTGGGCTTCGACGGCGAACTCCATCGGCAGCTGCTGCAGCACGTCGCGGACGAAGCCGTTGACGATGAGCGCGGTCGCCTCCTCCTCGGAGAGGCCGCGCTGCTGGCAGTAGAACTTCTGGTCCTCGGAGATCTTCGAGGTGGTGGCCTCGTGCTCGAAGACGGCCGAGGCGTTCTTCGACTCGATGTAGGGCACGGTGTGCGCCCCGCACTGGTCGCCGATCAGCAGCGAGTCGCAGTTGGTGAAGTTCCGCGCGCCCTTGGCCTTCTTGTGGGCCGAGACGAGGCCCCGGTAGGTGTTCTGCGAGCGGCCGGCGGAAATCCCCTTCGAGATGATCCGGCTGGTGGTGTTCTTGCCCAGATGGATCATCTTGGTGCCGGAATCGACCTGCTGCATGCCGTTCGACACCGCGATCGAGTAGAACTCGCCGCGGCTGTCGTCGCCGCGCAGGATGCAGGACGGGTACTTCCAGGTGATCGCCGAGCCGGTCTCGACCTGGGTCCACGAAATCTTCGAGCGGGCGCCGCGGCAGTCGCCGCGCTTCGTCACGAAGTTGTAGATGCCGCCCCGGCCCTCGTTGTCGCCGGGGTACCAGTTCTGGACGGTCGAGTACTTGATCTCGGCGTCATCGAGCGCGACGAGCTCGACCACCGCGGCGTGGAGCTGGTTGTCGTCGCGCTTCGGGGCCGTGCAGCCCTCAAGGTAGGAAACGTACGAGCCCTTGTCGGCGATGATGAGCGTGCGCTCGAACTGGCCGGTGTCGCGCTCGTTGATGCGGAAATAGGTCGACAGCTCCATCGGGCAGCGCACGCCCGGCGGGATGTAGACGAACGACCCGTCCGAGAACACGGCCGAGTTGAGCGTCGCGAAGAAGTTGTCCGTCACCGGCACCACGGAACCGAGGTACTTCTTGACCAGCTCCGGGTGCTCGTGGACGGCCTCCGAGATCGGCATGAAGATCACGCCGGCCTTGGCGAGCTCCTTCTTGAAGGTCGTCGCCACGGACACGGAGTCGAACACCGCGTCGACCGCCACCCGGCGCTCGGGGGCGATGCCCTCCAGCACCTCGACCTCGCGGAGAGGGATGCCGAGCTTCTCGTAGGTCTTGAGGATCTCGGGGTCGATCTCGTCGAGCGACTGCGCCGCCTGCCGCTTCGGGGCGGCGTAGTAGTAGATGTCGTTGTAGTCGACGCGGTCGTACTCGACGCGCGCCCACTCCGGTTCCTTCATGGTGAGCCAGCGCTTGTAGGCGTCGAGGCGCCATTCGAGCAGCCAGGCCGGCTCGTTCTTCTTGGCCGAGATGAAGCGGATCACATCCTCGGAGAGGCCCTTCTCGGACTTCTCCATCTCGATCGTGGTCTCGAACCCGTACTTGTACTGATCGAGATCGATCGAGCGCACCCGGTCGATGGTCTCCTGCACTGCAGGCATGGGCTTCTCCTGGCCGTCGCCGGCTTCAAGGGCCGGGATGATGAAGGATTGGCGCGGGGTCGCGGCTCTCAGGCCGCCTGCCCTCGCCGCTTATATAGGGGCGCGAGCGCCCGTTCGAAGGCGCCGAGGAAGCGGGACACGTCCTCGAGCACCGAATTCCACCCCAGGCTGACGCGCAGCGCCCCCGCGCCGAGCGCAGGGCTGACGCCCATCGCCGCGAGCACGGGCGAGCCCGCGACCTTTCCCGACGAGCAGGCCGCGCCCCGCGACACCGCCACCCCGGCGAGGTCGAGGCTCATCAGAAGGGTCGTGGCGTCGGTCTCGGGCACCGCGAACAGGCAGGTGTTCGGCAGGCGCGGGGCGCCGTACCCGAAGATCGCCGCGTCCGGCGCGAGCGCCAGCAGGCCGGCCTCCAGGCGGTTGCGCAGCTCTTCCAGCCGCCGCACCTCGGCGTCGAGCCCCTCGCCGGCGATGCGGGCCGCCTCGCCCATCCCGACGAGGCCGGGCAGGTTCTCGGTGCCGGCCCGCAGGCGCCGCTCCTGGCCGCCGCCGCGCACCAGCGCTCCGTCGAGGGAGACGCCCTCCCCGAGCACCAATGCGCCGACGCCCTTCGGCCCGGCGAACTTGTGGGCGGAGAGGCTGAGCGCATCGAGGCCGAGACCGTCGAAGGCGATGGGCAGGCGGCCGACTACCTGCACCGCGTCGCTGTGCACGAGAGCGCCGTGCTTGCGGGCCAGCGCGACGATCGCGTCGAGCGGCTGCACGACGCCGGTCTCGTTGTTGGCGGCCTGGACGGAGATCAGCGCCGTCTCGCCGCCGAGCGCTTCGAGGCGGGCGTCCAGGGCGGCGAGATCGATCAGGCCCTCCGCACCGACGGACAGCGTCTCCGCCGCCTCGAAGCGGTGGCCTGCCAGCACGCAGGGGTGCTCGGTCGCGCCGGTCAGAAGCCGCGTCGGACGCGGCAGGCCGGTCCTGACCAGGGCCCCGGAGAGCGCGGCGTTGGCCGCCTCGGTGCCGCCGCTGGTGAAGACGACCCGTTCCGGGGCGGCGCCGACGAGCCCGGCGATGCGACTGCGCGCCTCTTCCAGCGCGGCGCGGGCGGCGCGGCCCTCGGCATGGACGGAGGACGGGTTGCCCGGCAGCGCCAGCGCGCGGGCGACGGCCGCCGCGACCTCGGGACGAGCCGGCGAGGTGGCGTTGTGGTCGAGATAGAGGCGCGGCTCGCTCATCGGCACCCTCCTCGCGTCGTCGCGGCTCCGGGCCCGGCCGCGCATCGGTCGTTCTCCCGGAACGGCAAAGGGTTGCAATCGCCCCCCGCCGTCATGCTAAGGCCGCCGCATGACGGATGCGGAACGCGAACCCCCGCATCCGGCAGCGTCGCGGCGGCTGCCGTCAGCAGTTTAGAACTATTATAAACGCCTAGAACCATTCTAAGCGCGCTTGTAGTTCTGCCTCTCCCCGAGTCAAGGCGTGTGGAGCGCCTGCCGGAGAGAGGACCACGAGGGTTCCGTCCGGACGGCGGCAGGAGAGCGAGCGCGATGCCAGAAGTCATCTTCAATGGGCCGGCAGGCCGGCTCGAGGGCCGCTACCAGGCGCCCAAGAAGAAGGGCGCGCCGATCGCGATCGTGCTGCATCCGCACCCCCAGTTCGGGGGTACGATGAACAATCAGATCGTGTACAACCTTTTCTACACCTTCGCCAATCGCGGTTTCGCAGCCCTGCGCTTCAACTTTCGCGGGGTCGGGCGCAGCCAGGGCTCCTTCGACCACGGCTCGGGCGAGCTCTCGGACGCGGCCGCGGCCCTCGACTGGGTGCAGTCGGTCAACCCGGAGGCGCGGGCCTGCTGGATCGCCGGCGTGTCCTTCGGTTCCTGGATCGGGATGCAGCTGCTGATGCGCCGCCCGGAGATCGAAGGCTTCATCTCGATCGCGGCGATGGCCAACCGCTACGACTTCACCTTCCTGGCGCCCTGCCCCTCCTCCGGCCTGTTCGTGCACGGCTCCGAGGACCGGGTGGCGCCGGCCCGCGAGGTCATGCCGGTGATCGAGAAGGTGAAGACCCAGAAGGGCGTCATCATCGAGCACCAGATGGTCGAGGGCGCGAACCACTTCTTCGACGGCAAGGTCGAGGAGCTGACCCAGACCGTCGACACCTATCTCGACAAGCGCCTCGGCAAGGTCGAGGACGCGGCCTGAGGGCCGCGCCTCCCCTCCCGTCTCGACTCAGGCCGCCGGCCGCAGCGGCACCACGTTGCCGGCATAGGCCGGCGCGGGCGGCGCGTCGGGCATCGTCCCCCGGCGCGGGCCGGCGAAACGCAGCCAGCGCCGGACCCGCTCGCTGCCCCCGATCGGGCGCCTGACCCTCAGGCGCCGGCGCATCCATCCCGGCTGCCTCTTTCCCTCGCGCATCGTCCCCTCCTCCGCCCCGGACCCCGTTCCAGGCGGGCGCGCGCCCTCGCGGCGCGGAGGAGCCGCGCCGGAGAGCGAGGCGCCGGCTGTCCGGTCCCCGCGATCGGTTGTCTGCTTGCCGCCGCAGCAGGCGCCTTCCGAATTCCCGGCGCGCCCTCGGCTTATTCCCTTCTGAGGGAAGCGGTGCCGGAAATCGGTGCTCCGCGGCACGCGGGCATCGGATCAGGCGGCGCGGGCCGTCTCCGCGGAGGGCGGGGCGTGGATCACGGGCACGGCCGGCGCGCCCTCCCACTCGCCATGGGCGGGGATCGACTCGCCCTTCATGACGATGGTGAGCGGGCGCAGCCGCGCGTAGTCGCCGACCCGCGTGTCGTAGAGCACGGTCGCGAAGGCGCCGACCGAGACGCCCTTCCCGACGACGACCCGGCCGACCTTCATGATGCGGTCCTCGTAGAGGTGGGTCTGAAGCGCCGAGGTGCGGTTGACGGTGGCGTAGTCGCCGATCTCGACGCAGTCGAACTCGGTGATGTCGGTGGTGAGCATGCATACGCCCTTGCCGACCTGCGTGCCGAGGAGGCGCAGCACCCAGGGCAGGAACGGCGTGCCGGTGAGATGCTCCAGGAGCACCTTGCCCGCGAGCCCCCAGTAGGCGACGGCGATGGCCTCGGTCCGCATCGCCCACCAGGACCACATCGGGCGCATGCCGGGCCTGTAGGCGCCCATGAGCAGCCATTTCAGGATGATCACCGCCGAGGTCTGGATGATCGCGATGCAGACGCTCACCGCCACGAAGCTCGCGGCGAGCCCGAGCCAGTCCTGGGCCAGGATCAGAGGATAGAAGACGAAGTCGATCGCGGTGATCGCGAGCGTGATGAAGAGCATCGGCGAGAACGAGGTCGAGAAGGCCTCGAACACGCCGCGGCGCAGCTTCGGCCCGAGACCGGGCTCGTAGGTCTGGGCGCTCGATCCGAGATCGACCATCTGGCGGGCTGGCAGCTTGATCGGCGGCGAGCCGAACCAGGTCTCGCCCGGCGCCATCATCTCGTTCGCCGGGGGCTTCGACTTGATGCCGATGAGCACGTCGTCGGGGATCGTCGCGCCCGGCGGCACCACGGCGTCGTTGCCGACGAAGACGCGGGCGCCCGTGCTCACCGGGTGCAGATGCATCCAGCCCCGGCGGATCTCCTCCTCGCCGTAGACGACCTCGTCGGCGATGAAGTTGCGGGCGCCGATGTCGGCGAGGTCGTAGCGGCCGCCGAGATTCGTGGAGATCTCGGCCCCCTGCCCCATCCGGGCGCCCATCAGCCGGTACCAGGCCCGCATGTAGACCGTGGCGAAGAGCGAGGAGAGGGTCTCCAGCGTCACCTCGGCGGCGAGTGCCACGAGCCATTTGCGCAGGTAGAAGCCCGACCAGATCGACCAAGTGCCCGAGCGGACCCGCGGCAGCGCCGCCCAGCGGATCGCGGCGATGAGCAGCACCGTGCCCGCCGTCATCAGCATGGCGGTCGGCCAGGTCAGCAGCGGCAGATACCAGTGGTAATCGATGTCGGTGACGTCGCCGAGCGAGTCGCTGATCTGGTCGAAGATGTAGAAGGCCGGAAAGATCGGCAGCAGGCCGATGGCGGGGATCGCGGCGAGCAGCAGCAGGTAGACGGCCATGAAGGCGGCCCGGCGCCGGGGCGAGGCGGTGGCGGGCTCCGGTAGCGCCGCGACGTCGACAGTGCCGACCCTACGTCCCGGCGAGCCGTCCCAGCGCTCGGCCGCGCCGACGCGGCTGCCGGCCGGGACCGTGGTGAGGTCGCCGATCTCGGCGTGGTCGCCGACGACCGCGCCGGCGCCGATCACGCAGGAGGTGCCGACCGCCGCGTCCGCGCCGATGCTCACGGGGGCGATGACGAGCTCGTTGCCGACCACCTCGGCGTTGGCGATGACGAGCCGGCCGCCGAGCGAGGCGCCGTCGCCGATGGTGAGGAGGTCCGGCGCGCCGACCTCGATGTCGGAGATGAGCACGTCGCGGCCGATCCGCGCGCCGACGAGGCGCAGATACGCGACGATGACCGGCGAGCCCTGCAGCCACTTGATGTGCACGAGCGGCGCCAGGCGCTGCGCCAGCCACCAGCGGAAATAGTAGACGCCCCAGAGCGGGTAGCGTCCGGGCCTCGCCCGGCCGAGGACGATCCACTTGCCCGCGATGGCCACGCAGGCGGTGACGATGTTGATGCCGATATAGACGAGCAGCAGCACCGCCATCTCGGCGAAGAAGCCGAGCGAGCCGCCGGTGAGCAGCAGGTAGGTCACGAAGATGCCAAGCCACTGCGAGGTGGCGAGCGCGATCACGAAGGGCAGCGCCACGGCCTGGGCCAGCCCGCAGAGGAAGCGGCGCAGGAGGGGGGGCGGCGCGAAGGAGAGGTCGCGCGCGGCCTGCTGGCTGCCCGCGCCGCCGGTGCGCAGGATCAGGGCGTCGGCGATCGCGCGGAAGTTGCGCAGGCCGTAGACGTCCTGGAGGGTGATCGCCGTGAGCGCCGGGGTCTCGCGCACCGCCGAGACGAAGCGGGCGGCGATCAGCGAGTGGCCGCCGAGATCGGTGAAGAAATCCGCCGTCAGCCCGAGGGGCTGGTTGCCGAACACCTGCTTGCCGGCGGCGAGCAGCGCCGCCTCGGTCTCGTTGGCGGGCGGCTCCTGCTCGCCCTCGCTCGCCGGCAGCGTCAGGGTGGCGGCGCGGAGCGCCTTGCGGTCGACCTTGCCGGAGGTGAGCCGCGGCAGGTGCTCGGCGGTCTCGAAATGGCCCGGCACCATGTAGGGGGGCATCTCGTCGGCGAGCGCCTTGCGCAGGGCGGTGCGGTCGAGATCGGCGCCGCGCTCGGGCACGAGGAAGGCGACGAGCCGGTCGACGCCGTCGTCCTTGCGCAGCACCACCGCCGCCTGGTTGACGCCGGGCCTGGCGCGGATGCGCGCCTCGATCTCGCCGAGCTCCACCCGGAAGCCGCGGATCTTGACCTGATCGTCGATGCGGCCGTGGAACAGGATGCGCCCGTCCCCGTCGAGGGAGACGGCGTCGCCCGAGCGGTAGAGGATCGGGTCGATGCCATCCGACGCGAATGGGTTGGCGACGAACTTCTCCGCGGTCAGCTCCGGCCGCTTCAGGTAGCCCGCGGCGACGCCGGGGCCGCCGATCAGCAGCTCGCCCTGCTCGCCGGGTCCGAGGAGGTTCAGGGCCTCGTCGGCGACGTAGACCGTGTAGTTCGGGATCGGTCCGCCGATAGTGACGGGCTCGCCCGGCCGCATCTCGGCGGCGGTGGCGACGACCGTCGCCTCGGTGGGGCCGTAGGTGTTGAAGAGCCGCCGCGCGCCCGTGGCCCAACGAGCCACGAGCGGCTCGGGCAGGGCCTCGCCGCCGAGCAGCACGAGGCGCACGCCCGGCAGGTCGCCGGTGATCATGGCGAGCAGCGTCGGCACCGTGTCGATGACGGTGCAGCCGCCCTCGGCGAGGATCGCCGGCAGCGACTCGACGTCGCCCATCATGGCGGGGCTCGCCACGAACAGCGTCGCGCCGACGAGGTAGGGGACCCAGATCTCCTCCATGGAGAGATCGAAGGCGACGGAGGCGCCCTGGAAGACCACGTCGTCGCCGGTCATGCCGTAGAGGGCGTTTCCCGAGCGCAGGAAGTGGCAGATGTTGGCGTGGCTGATGACGATGCCCTTCGGCACGCCCGTCGAGCCCGAGGTGTAGATCAGGTAGGCCGGATGCCCCGGCGTCAGGCCGGCGGCGCGGGCGTCGGCCTCCGGCGCGTCCGCCGGCACCCCGTCGAGAAGGGCTTTCAGCGTGAAGGCGGGGGCGGCGTCCGGCGCCTCGGGCCGCAGGGCCTCCGACACGAGGAGCGCCTTGGCCTCGGCATCGCCCAGGCAGACGCCGACGCGGTCCGACGGGGCCTCGGCGTCGAAGGGCAGCCAGGCGGCGCCGGACAGAGTGATGCCGACCTGTGCAACCAGAAGGTCGATTCCGCGCGCCATCCAAAGGCCGACCACGTCACCGGGGCCGATCCCGCGATGGACGAGCGCCCGGGCGATGGCACGGGCGCGCACGGCCATCGCGCCGTAGCTCAGACGCGCATGGCGCCCGTCCGCCCCGCGGGCGGCACCGTCGACCAGGGCGGGGTGCTCCGGCCTCGCGGCGGCGCTCGCGGAGAAGATCTCGCCGAGGACCTCGTCGCGCACCAGCTCCGGCCGGGCGGCCCCGCGCAGCACCGCGCGGCCCTTCCCGGCCATGCCCGCATCCTGCTCCCGCGCGGCCTCGGGCCGCGTGGACTCGGCGACGTCGCTCATCGGCTGCTCCGCTCCCGCGCCGCGCGCCCATCCGGCGGCGAACCCCGGGCCGTTCCTCGCGCGGGTCCTGACCCGCGATCATGCCGTTATCAGGGCGGGCCGTCCCGGCACCAGCCCTCGTTCATGCCGGGAATGCGCAGAGGGCGCCTATTCCGCCGGTCCTGAACCGCGCTTCCATGGGCTCAGGCCCAGCGCCACCCGTCCGTCTCGATCACCAGAACTTCGCCCTGGCGCACTCCGATGCGCGGCGCCGCGGAGGGATGGACGAGGCCCCGCGCCACGAGGAGACCGCGGGCGGTGCCGCCATGGGCGACGATGACGGTCGGGCCCGAAAGCTCGCGGACCGCCGCGCCGACCCGCTCGGCGAGCATGGCGTAGCTCTCGGCTCCGGGCCCGCGCGGCCGATAGCCCCAGCGGTCCCGGTCGCGGGCGAAGGCGCCGGACGGGTCCCAGCGGCGGATCTCGGCCCAGGTCGAGCCCTCCCAGGAGCCGAAGCCGAGCTCCGCGAAGCGCGGGTCGACGGCGTAGTCCTCCGGCGCCAGCCCGAGGGCGGCGCGCATCCGCTCCATCGTCCCGCGCGCCCTTTGCAGCGGGCTCGAGAGGAAGGCCGCCCCGGCCAGTCCTTCGCCGGCCGTCTCCCGCAGGCGCGCGGCCACGGCCACGGCCTGCTCGCCGCCGCGGGCGTTCAGCGGCACGTCGCGGCGGCCCTGAAGGCGTCCCTGCGCGTTCCAGTCGGTCTGCCCGTGGCGCACGAACCAGATCGTCGGGGGCTCGCTCATTCCGGGTCGGTCGTCATGCGCGGACAGGAACGGCTCGGTCTGGCCGGCTGTTTGGCACTCACGCTAAGCTCCGGAGACGCCGGCCGCGGGTCCGCGGCAGCGAGGGGAAAGAGTGTCGATGTCGAAGAAACACGGCAAGCGCGAGAAGGACCACGGCGCCGGGCGAAGCGACGCAACAGACTCGTCCGGCCGTCACCGGCAGCGGGCGCGGGACATGCCGCCCTCCTCCTCCCTGTGGGCGGCCGCGCTCGGCGAGACCGCGGAGAGCGGCGCGGAACTGATCGGCGCGCGCGTGCCGGTGTTCCCGGGACGCGCCGCCGCGGGCATCGTGACGGTGGAGCCGGGCTCGGCCTGCGATCTCTCGCGCATCGATCCCGATGCCGACGGCGGCCTGGACAAGGCCGCCGCCAAGGAGGCGCTCGCCGCCGAGAAGGCCCGCATCGTCGCTCTTCAGGAGCGGCTCTACGCGGAGCGCCGGCAGAGCCTGCTCGTGGTGCTCCAGGCGATCGACACCGGCGGCAAGGACGGCACCATCCGCGCGACGCTCGAAGGCGTGAACCCGCAGGGCTGCCGCGTCACGTCCTTCAAGGTGCCGAGCACCGAGGAGCTCGATCACGACTTCCTCTGGCGCTACCACAGGGCGACGCCGGGGCGCGGCATGATCGGCGTGTTCAACCGCAGCCATTACGAGGACGTGCTGGTGGTGCGGGTGAAGGAGCTCGTGCCCGAGGCGGTCTGGCGGGGCCGGTACGGGCTCATCAACGACTTCGAGCGCCTGCTCGCCGAGAACGGCACCGTCATCCTCAAGCTGTTCCTGCACATCTCGAAGGACGAGCAGAAGAAGCGGCTGGAGGCGCGCATCGCCGACCCGGAGAAGCACTGGAAGTTCGACCCGGCCGATCTCGTGGAGCGCAAGTCCTGGGACGCCTACCAGGAGGCCTTCCAGGACGCGCTCAGCCGCTGCTCCACCCCCTGCGCCCCGTGGCACGTGGTGCCGGGCAACCGCAAGTGGTTTCGCAACCTCGTCGTCGCCCGCACCGTCGCCGACACGCTGGAGGCGATGGACCCGAAGTTTCCAGAGGGCCGGCCGGGGATCGCCGGGCTGAAGGTGCCGGACTGAGGCGGCCGCCGTGACGCTCGCCGTCCACGAGATCGGCGCGGCGGGCTACCGCTCGCTGCGGCGGATCGCCCTGCCGGTCGGCCGGCTCTCGGTCTTCGTCGGCGGCAACGGCGTCGGCAAGACCAACCTCTACCGGGCCCTGGAGCTAATCCAGGCCGCCGCCCGCGGGACGCTCACCCGGGAGCTCGCCGCCGAGGGCGGCATGGATTCGGTGCTCTGGGCCGGGCGCCGCCGCCAGGGCGAGACCGCCCGCGTCCGGCTCTCGGTGGCGTTCCAGGACGATGCGACGGGCCAGGGCTTCGCCTACGAGGTCGAGGCGGGCCTCGTGCAGCAGGCCGGCGGCGTGACCTACGGCGCCGCCTTCCAACGGGAGCCTCAGGTGAAGGCCGAGCGGCTGACCGTTCAGGCCGGGCGCCGTCCGGTCGTGGCCTTGAGCCGGGACGGCCCGTCCGGCTTCGTGCGCGACGAGGAGGGCCGCAAGCGCCCCTTCGGCACCGACCTCCTCGCGACGGAGACCGCCCTCGCCTCCCTCCAGGACGCCGCGCGCTTCCCCGAGATCGAGATCGTCCGGCGGGCGATGGCCGGCTGGCGCTTCCACCACGACTTCCGCACGGATGCCGGCTCGCCCCTGCGGCGCCCTTGCCTCGCCGTCACCACGCCGACGCTGGCCTCGGACGGCTCCGACCTCGCGGCAGTCTTCGCCACGCTCGCCCATGTCCGTGGCGATACCGCGGAGCTCGACGCGGCGCTCGGCCACGCCTTCCCCGGCGCCCGGCTCGTGATCCCGCAGCCGGACCGGGAGGCGCGGTTCGGCGTGATCTTCCGGGACTACCCGCAGCGTGTCTTCGAGGCCCCGGAGCTGTCGGACGGGACCCTGCGCTACCTGGCGCTTGCCGGCGCGCTCCTCGCCTACCGGCTGCCACCCTTCGTCGCGCTCAACGAGCCCGAGACGAGCCTGCATCCCGACCTGATGGAGCCCCTGGCGCGGATGATCGCGCGGGCGGCCGAGCGCACGCAGGTCTGGCTCGTCACCCATTCCGAGCGCCTCGCTGCGATGATCGCGGAGCATGGCGGCGCGCGTCCCCGCATCGTGATCAAGCGCGAGGGCGAGACCTGGATCGAGGGCCTGCGCCTCGCCGGGTCGTTCGGCGAAGAGGACGAGGACGACGCGGAGTAGGCCGGCGGTCCGGCCCGCTCAGGCGAGCCCGGCGGCCTTGCGCAGCGCTGCGTTGATGCGGTCCTGCCAGCCCGGTCCGTCCTCCTGGAAGCGCTCCAGCACGTCGCGGTCGATGCGGAGGCTGACCGCCTCCCGTGCGTTCGGGATGGCGGGAGCCTTCGGGGCCGGCGCGGCCTCGACCGGCTTCGTGGTGGCGGACTTGAAGGCGGCCTCCGCGGCGTCGCGGGCGCTTCTCGGGGATCTCGACATGGTCCGGTCCTCGGCCCCGTTGTGGAGACGTGCGCGCCGTCAGTCCCGGTCGAGGGACAGGTCCGGCGCCTCGGGGTTCTTCATGCCGACGACGTGGTAGCCGGCGTCGACGTGGAGGATCTCGCCGGTCATGCCGCGGGACATGTCCGAGACGAGGTAGGCGGCGGTCTCGCCGACCTCCTCGATGGTCACGGTCCGGCGGAGCGGCGCGTTGTACTCGTTCCACTTGAGGATGTAGCGGAAGTCGCCGATGCCGGAGGCGGCGAGCGTCTTGATGGGGCCCGCCGAGATCGCGTTGACGCGGATCTTCGAGGGGCCGAGATCGGCGGCGAGGTAGCGCACGGAGGCCTCGAGCGCGGCCTTGGCCACGCCCATGACGTTGTAGTGCGGCATCCACTTCTCGGCGCCGTAATAGGTCAGCGTCAGCAGCGAGCCGCCGTTCGTCATCAGCTTCTCGGCCCGCTGCGCGATCGCTGTGAACGAGTAGCAGGAGATCAGCAGCGACTTGGTGAAGTTCGCCTCGCTCGTCTCGACGTAGCGGCCGGTCAACTCGTCCTTGTCGGAGAAGGCGATGCAGTGGACGACGAAGTCGAGCCCCTCGGGAAAGACCTCGGCCGTCCGCGCGAAGGCCGCATCGATCGAGGCCGGGTCGGTGACGTCGCAATGGCCGACGATGTGGGCCTCGAGCTCGCGGGCGAGCGGCTCGACGCGCTTCTTGAGGGCGTCGCCCTGGTAGGTGAAGGCGAGCTCGGCCCCGTGGGCGCGGGCGCTGCGGGCGATGCCCCAGGCGATCGAGCGGTTGTTGGCGACGCCGAGCACCAGGCCCCGTTTCCCGGCGAGCAGGCCGGAGGATCCCGCGCCGCCTTTGTCGTGAGCCGGACCTGGTTCCGCCATGCGTATCACCTGGGAGGGCGCCTCGGTGGCGCGTCTGCGCGGGATCTCGGAGGTCTCGGAAGAGAGAACCCCGCCCGCCAGCGGCATCCTTAGCGGACCGCCGCGGGCGACGGAAGGGCGGCCCGCCCCGGACGCGCGCTCAGGCGCCCTCGCCCCGCACCCCCTTCGCCCAGGCCGTCAGCGCGGCGTCCTCGCCCGCCGGCAGGGAGACCGCCGTCTTCGCGAGGAGGTCGCCGCGGCTGCCGTCCTTCCTGGGCAGGCCCTTGCCGCGCAGGCGGAAAGTGCGGCCGGAGCCTGTCATCGGCGGCACGCGCATCTCGACGGTGCCGGTCAGCGTGCCGACCCGCAGCGGGCCGCCGAGAACGGCGTCGGCAAGCGGCAGCTCGACCTCGGCGCGCAGGTCCGCGCCCTCGACGGTGAAGCGGGGGTGGGGAAGGATGCGGATGGTCAAGAGCGCGTCGCCGGGCTCGCCCCGCGCCGGGGCCGGGTGGCCGAGGCCGCGCAGGCGGATCGTCTGGCCGTCGACGACGCCCCGGGGCACCACCACGTCGACGTCCCGGCCGCCGGGAAGCGTCAGGCGCAGCTTCTCCTCGCCAGCGACCTGCTCGAGGGTGACGGACAGTTCGGCGGCGATGTCCTCGCCCCGCGCGGGCCCGCGCTGGAAGCCGCCGGCCCCTCCGCCTCCGGCGCCGCCTGCGCGAAAGGCCTCGCCGAACAGGGTCGAGAAGATGTCGTCGCCGATGCCGCCGCCGCCGGCGGGATGGGGCCCGCGGCCGCGGGCCATGTTCTCGAAGTCGAAGGCGTTGCCGCGGCCGCCGCCGAAGCCCGAGAATCCCTCGAAGCCGGTGGCGCGGGGCTTGCCGTCGTTGTCGATCTCGCCGCGGTCGAACTGGCCGCGCTTGTCGGCGTCGCCGAGGATCTCGTAGGCGGCGTTCGCCTCCGCGAAACGGTCCTTGGCCGCCGCGTCGTCCTTATTGCGGTCGGGATGGTGCGTCTTGGCGAGGCGGCGATAGGCCTTCTTGATGTCGGCCTCGCTCGCGCCTTTGGCCACGCCCAGAACGTCGTAGGGGTTGCGCATCGCTCGTCGTGAAATGGGGTTGGGCCGCGCCGGGGCGGCGGACAGGGCCTGGATGTGGAGCCTCTGTTGCGATTTTGCAACGGTGCTCGGCGCGAAAGTTTCGCCTCTTGAGCGCCCGCGTCAAGCGGTGCGTCCAAATCCCCTCGCCTCCCGATGGGCCGTCGACGTCCGCGCGGGCTCAACCCGTCTTCGAGCGGCGCAGCTTCTTCAGGGTCCAGGCACCGCCCGAGGGCTTGCAGCCGGTGCCGCGCACGAAGCGGCTGCCTTCCGGCGCGATCACGGTGGCGAGGAAGTCGCGGCAGATCTCGTCCTCGGCGACGTAGGGCAGGCCGGTGGGGTTCACGGAGCCGCGCAGGTTCGAATCCGGGTTGTCCCACTTCACCGGGCGGCCGTTGCCCTGCGGGTCGAGGGCGACGGCGAGCGCCGCGTGGGCGCGCCGCCAGTCCTCGTCGCCGAGGTCCGAGCCGAAGCTCGCCGGGCGCTTGCCGATGCTGCCGGTGACCACGGGCTCCGGGGCGAGCTTGGGCGCGGCCTCGGGCTCGCTCTGGAAGGTCAGGAGAATCTGGCTGCATCCGGAGCAGGCCAGCATCACCGGCAGCGCCAGGACGAGGCTTCCGAGCGTCGTTCCCGCGGTGCGGCCCTTCGCCTGGTGCATGCCGGCCCGGGCGCCTTGGACTTTACAGGGGCTGAGACGCATTACACCTGAACTCACGGGCCTTGAGGACGCTGCACGGACGTGCCCCCGACGTCGGTGCCCCCCGACCCGGTTGTCACAGGCGAGGATTCAAGCGTGGACCGGTTAACGATCGATGAGGCGGGCGCCGATGCCGGCCCGGATTTCACCCTGAATCCCGACCCTTGGGCCCTGTTCGCCGCCTGGATGGCCGAGGCCGAGCGCAGCGAGCCGAACGACCCGAACGCCATGTCGCTCGCCACGGCCGGCGCCGACGGCCTGCCCGACGTGCGCGTCGTGCTCCTGAAGGGCGTCGATTCGCGGGGTTTCGTCTTCTACACGAACGTGGACTCGGCCAAGGGCCGCGAGCTCGCCGAGAACCCCCAGGCGGCGATCGTCCTCCACTGGAAGAGCCTCGGCCGGCAGGTGCGCGCCCGCGGCGCCGTGACGCCGGTCTCGGAGGCCGAGGCCGACGCCTACTTCGCCAGCCGCCACCCGGAGAGCCGGCTCGGGGCCATCGCCAGCCGCCAGTCGCGGCCGCTGGCCGACCGGGCGACGCTGATGGCCGAGGTCGCCGAGGTCGCCGCCCGCGTCGGCGACGGGCCGATCCCGCGGCCGGCGAACTGGACGGGCTACCGGATCGTGCCCTCCACCATCGAGTTCTGGCGCAACGGCGACTTCCGGCTCCACGACCGGGTGCGCTTCACCCGCGACGGCGAGGGCTGGGCGCGCGCTCGCCTCTACCCATGACGCGGGACGGCCGGGCGCCGGCCGCGCTGGATTTCGCGAGGGCGTCCGCGTAGCGTATCGCGCCGCAGCGACGGCCCCCGCGGCGCTCCCGAGAGGTCGGCCTTGCCCACGAACGCCAACGACCGCCGACGCATCATGCTGCTGACCGGCGCGAGCCGGGGCATCGGCCACGCGACGGTGAAGCGGTTCTCGGCCGCGGGGTGGCGGGTCATCACCTGCTCGCGCCACGCCTTCCCCGAGAACTGCCCCTGGGAGATGGGACCCGAGGATCACCTGCAGGTCGATCTCGCCAGCGCCGAGGACACGCAGCGGGCGATCGTCGAGGTCGCCGGGCGGCTCGCCGCCGAGGGCGGTCTCCTGCACGCGCTGGTCAACAACGCCGGCATCTCGCCGAAGGGCGAGGCGGGCGCGCGGATGGGCGCGATCTCGACCCCGTTCGGCGACTGGCAGCGGGTGTTCCAGGTCAACTTCTTCGCGCCGATCCTGCTCGCACAGGGGCTGCGGGACGAGTTGACCCGCGCCAAGGGCTCGGTCGTCAACGTCACCTCGATCGCGGGCTCGCGGGTCCATCCCTTCGCGGGAGCGGCCTACGGCACCTCGAAATCGGCGCTCGCCGGCCTGACCCGCGAGATGGCCGCCGATTTCGGGCCGCTCGGCGTGCGCGTGAACGCCATCTCCCCCGGCGAGATCGACACCTCGATCCTCTCGCCCGGCACGGAGAAGCTCGTGGAGCAGATCCCGCAGCGGCGCCTCGGCACCCCGGACGAGGTCGCCAAGGCGATCTACTTCCTCTGCACGGAGGCTTCCTCCTACGTGAACGGCGCCGAGCTGCACATCAACGGCGGCCAGCATGTCTGACCGCATCCGGCGCCTCGCCGGTGCGCTCGCCCTTCTCTCGACGGTGACGCCGGCCGCCGCGGCCGACGGCGTCACGCTCCTCGACCTGCCCTTCCGCGCCACCGCACTGCGCGGGCCCGGCAGCGAGGTCGCGGTGGCCACCGCCACCTCCGGCCTGATTCCCTCCATGAAGCCGCGCCCGGCGACCGCGCCCGGCGAGGAGCCGGCGGAGGAGACGCCCGTCGCGGTGATCTGGGGCGAGGACGGCGCCGCGGCGCTCGGGCTCGTGGACGGCCTGGTCCGCAGCAAGGCGATCTCGCCAGAGGCGGTGCGGGAGCTCGTCGCCTCGGAGACGCCGCGCGGCGCGCTCTCCGGATCGCGGCGGGCGATCTCGGGGGGCTTGAGCGCTTATCTGAGCGGGCCGACCCGCGCTCTCGCGCCGGACGGCGTCACCAACGCCGCCGCCCTCACCGTGCGCGAGCGCCAGGCCATGGCCGTCACCACCGAGCCGAAGCCTGTGCCGGTGGCGAGCGCCACGGTGCCGGCCGGCGAAGGCGCGGTCTTCGCGCCGTTCCGGCCGCGGGCGCTGCGCCTCGACGGGGCGCCGGCCTTCCTCGCGACCGTCCTGCGCGGGGACGGCTCGGCGCTGGCCGTGGTCTCCCGCAAGGGCTCCGAGGCCTGGAACGTGACGGCGACCGGCGGGGCCATCAAGGGCGATCCGCTCCAGGTCGTCGCGGTGGCCCCCTTCGAGTCCGGCGGCCGCCCGGCGGCCGCGACCCTCAGCGGCGGCCTGCTCCGGCTCTGGCGCCTCTCCGGCGTGCCCTTCTCCCCGACTCAGGCACCGGGCTTCGCGAGTGAGGGTGCGGCCGATCCCGGCGACGCCGCGGCCCCGCTCGACATCGACGGCGACGGGGTGGCCGAGCTCGTCCTGCCCGTGGCCGACCGGAGCGCCGTGGCCCTCGTCTCCTTCGCCGACGGCACCGCGCGCGAGCGCGGCCGCGCGGCCTTGCCCTCCCCCGCGGGGTTCGGGCTCGCGGTGCTCGGCACCGGGCGGGAGGCCAGGGTCCTCGTTGGCCTCGCGGACGGGCGCGTCGCGCTGGTGCCCGCGGCCCTCCTCGCCGGAGGCAGGGCGCCGTGAGCGGGTCCGACGAGCGCCGCTTCCCCGCCCGGCCGATGGTCGGCGCCTCCATCGCCGTGATCCGCGACGGGCGGGTGCTGCTGGCGCAACGGGCGAACGAGCCCATGCGCGGCGTCTGGACGCTTCCCGGCGGCGTCGTGGAGGCGGGCGAGCGCCTCGCCGAGGCCGCCCTGCGGGAGCTGATGGAGGAGGTCGGGCTGACGGCGGAGGTCGTCGCCTGCCTCTCGCCCACCGAGATCATCGACCGCGACGGGGAGGCGCGCGTGCGCCACCACTACGTCGTGCTCCCGCACGCAGCCCTGTGGCGGGGCGGCGAGGCGGCCCCAGGGCCGGAAGCGCTCGCCGTCCGCTGGGCGAGCCTCGCGGAGGCCGCCGCGCTGCCGACCACGCCCGGTCTCGCCGGCACCCTGGCCGAGGCCTTCGCCGCCGTCGACGCGCGATCGAGGGCGCCGGAGCCGACCGCGTGAGGCCCCTCGTCCTGGCCCTGACGCTCCTCGCGCTCGCTGCCGCGCCGGCCGCCGCGCAGCAGCGGAACGGTGCCCGCACGCCCGCGAAGGCCCCGGAGAAGACCGAGGCCAAGCCGGAGGCGCCGGCCGCCGAGGTGGCCGCGCCCTACGACCGCGACCTGTTCCGCCTGGCCGAGGTGATCGGGGCGATGGCGTTCCTGCGCGGCCTCTGCAACGCGCCGGATGCGCCCCAGTGGTCGGCCAAGATGAAGGCCCTCGTCGATGCCGAGGGCGTCTCGCCGGGCCGCCGCGACCGGCTGGCGGGCGCCTACAATCGCGGCTATCGCGGCTTCGCCCTCACCTACCGGATCTGCACGCCCGCGGCCGGCGAGGCGGCGGGTCTCTACGCGGCGGAAGGCGAGCGCCTCTCGAAGGCGCTGGCGGGCCGGTTCGGCGGCTGATGCATTCCGGCAACGGGACGCGGGCATGTCGGAATTCCGCGGTATTCGAGCCCCCGCGTTAACCTCCGCTCAATTCCTGGCTGGCCCGACGATCCGTGGCCGCCTATCATCCGCCCGTCCCGCCGTGGCCTTCGCCCCGGCGCACAGGATCGCGGACCCATGCACCACGCTGCCGACACCGTCCCCTTCGAGTCCGACGTCGACGAGAAGCGCGCCGCGCTGAGCTACGTCTCGGAGGCGTTCGCCGAAGGCTGTCTCGACGGGCTCGACGGCGACTGCATGGCCCAGGCCGCCCTGTTCGCGGCCTTCCAGGAACTCGTCGCGAGCTACGGCGAGGAGGCCACCGCCCGCTACGCCGAGGGCCTGCCCGAGCGCATCCGCGGCGGCGGGTTCACGACGGGGCTGCAGCACTAGTTTGGAGCTATGTGTGGCGCACGCCTTTTAAGGGTGCACGCTGTGCAAAGGCCCTATACGATTGGAGCATGTCTAATCCAGCTCGAAGGCTCTCGGGAGCGATTGGATATGACCCACAGCCTATGATTGTGTCATCGCTCAATGACGCCGGGATGCGCTGATATTTTTGGACCACGCGTGTTAGGTCGGCCTTTTTGGATACTACCTTATCAAAGCTGATATTATATTTTTCTCTTAGGAAAGTTAATTTGTCTCTCATTAAAATTAAAATGGAGTTTCCATAACTATAAGCCTCTTGATCAGAAGGTATGTGCCCTTGATGCACAACTTTATTCCTAAACGACACTTGGGCGCTTGATAAAATTTGAGCTGGACTTCCCAGTGTTAAGGCATGAATAAGTGCATACGCGCCTATCTGTCGTTCAGATGACGACTTAACCGACTTCCATGCTTCCAAAAATTGTGCCTCGTCACGGCCGCTTTCGACATACATTACTTGTATAAAAAATTCATAGAATCTTTCTAAGGCAGAGGTAAAAGTTACGACGGCCTCTCTGAAATAGCCGTCTAAATAGGCTAATGATGCAATCTGAAACAAAACCTCAAATTTCTCTTTCTGAACTACTATGAGATTCTCATGACCATGATCACAAGTAAATTCATATATCAATTCCTCGTTATATGATAGTTTATAGAGCCTCCAATTACCAGAAGCTACTAAGGCATGCATATTTTTGCTGCATTCCAGACATGGGCAAAAGCATATCATTTGCTTGGTTCATTATCTTTTATCTGAAGCAGAAAGCGTCTCCTCGAACACGACCGGCTCGCCCTGCGACGGGTCGCTGAGCGCGCCCTCCCACATCACCCGCCGTCCCCGGACCAGCGTGCCGACCGGCCAGCCGGTGACGGTGACGCCGTCATAGGGCGTCCAGCCGCATTTCGAGGCGATCCATTCGTTGCGGATGGTCACGCGGCGCTTCAGATCGACCACGGTGACGTCGGCGTCGTAGCCCGCCGAGAGCCGACCCTTGCGGGCGATGCCGAACAGGCGCTTCGGGCCGGCGCTGGTGAGATCGACGAAGCGCGCGAGCGAGAGCCGGCCCGCGTTCACGTGGTCGAGCATCATCGGCACCAGCGTCTGCACGCCGGTCATGCCCGAGGGCGAGTCGGGATAGGGCTTGGCCTTCTCCGCGAGCGTGTGGGGCGCGTGGTCCGAGCCGAGGATGTCGGCGACGCCCTGGGTCAGCCCCCGCCAGATGCCCGCGCGATGGCCGCCCCCGCGCACGGGCGGGTTCATCTGCACGAGGGTGCCGAGGCGCGCATAGGCCTCGTCGCCGTCCAGCGTCAGGTGGTGTGGCGTCACCTCGACGCTCGCCACGTCCTTGTGATCGGCGAGATACACCATCTCCTCGGCGGTGGAGATGTGCAGGATGTGGATGCGCGCGCCCGTCTCCCGCGCCAGCGCCACGAGGCGCTGCGTCGCCTTCAGCGCCGCCTCCGGCGAGCGCCAGACCGAGTGCGAGGACGGATCACCCGGCACCCGCAGGCCCCGGCGCTCGCGCAGCATCGGCTCGTCCTC
Source organism: Methylobacterium jeotgali (assembly GCF_022179345.1). GTDB lineage: Bacteria > Pseudomonadota > Alphaproteobacteria > Rhizobiales > Beijerinckiaceae > Methylobacterium > Methylobacterium jeotgali. The sequence goes on from NZ_BPQR01000034.1 coordinate 28,718, forward strand.
GGCGTGGAAGGCCGCCCGGCGGCGGATGTTCTTGAGGATCGCGCGCACGCCCGCGTCGTCCTCCACCAGCAGCGAGCCCGTCGAGGAGCCGACGAAGACCTTGATGCCCGCCGCCCCCGGCAGCCGCTCGAGCCGCGCGAGTTCGCCCGCGTTCTCGTGGGTGCCGCCGACCCAGAAGGCGAAGTCGCAGTGCATGCGATGGCGGGCGCGGGCGATCTTGTCGGCGAGCGCGGCCTCGGTGACGGTCTGCGGATCGGTGTTCGGCATCTCGAAGACGGCGGTCACGCCGCCCATCACCGCCGCGCGCGAGCCCGATTCGAGGTCCTCCTTGTGGTCGAGGCCGGGCTCGCGGAAATGCACCTGCGTATCGATGACGCCGGGCAGGAGATGAAGGCCGCGGCAGTCCTGCCGCTCGGTGGTATCCGCGTTCGAAAGATCGCCGATCTCCGCGACGCGGCCCGCCCGGATGCCGAGGTCGGCCGCATGCGCGCCGTCATGGTTCACGATGGTGCCGCCGGAGAGGACGAGGTCGAAGGGCTCTGCCATCGGGGGCTCCGGCGCGGTTGAGGCTGGTTGCCGGCGGGCTTATGTCAGCCTCTCGCCGGGCGCAACGCCGCCCGCGCATCCACCCGGAGTGCCGCGATGCCCGTCGCCCTGCTACCCGACCGCGCGATCGTCACCGTGACCGGGGAGGAGGCGGAGAACTTCCTGCAAGGCGTGGTCACCTGCAACGTCGCGACCCTGCCGGAGGGCGAGGCCCGGCTCGGCGCGCTGCTGACGCCCCAGGGCAAGATCCAGTTCGACTTCCTCGTCTCGCGGATCGAGGGTGGCTTTCGCCTCGACACCCTCGCCGAGCGCGCCGCCGACCTCGCCAAGCGCCTCTCCCTCTACCGGCTGCGGGCCAAGGTCGCGATCGCCGCCGACCCCACCGTCGCGGTCGCCGCCGCCTGGGACGGCGCGCAGACGACCGCCGAGACCGCCCGCGCCCGCGACGGTCGCTTGGGCGAACTCGGGGAGCGCTTCTACGCGAGCGAGGGCGCCTTCTCCGCGGATGCCACCGAGGCGGACTACCACGCCCACCGCATCGGCCTCGGCGTGCCGGAGGGCGGGCGCGACTTCGCCTTCGCGGATGCCTTTCCCCATGAGGCGCTGATGGACCAGCTCGGCGGCGTCGACTTCCGCAAGGGCTGCTATGTCGGCCAGGAGGTGGTCTCGCGGATGCAGCACCGGGGCACCGCCCGCACCCGCATCGTGCCCGTCCTCTACACGGACGGTCCGGCCCCGGAGCCCGGCACCGAGGTCACCGCCGGTCAGAAGAGCCTCGGCGCCACCGGGAGCGCCGCCGGGAACCGGGGCCTCGCGACGCTGCGCCTCGACCGGCTCGCCGACGCGCTGGCGGTCGGCGAGCCCCTGCGCGCGGGCGGCAGCGCGCTCGGCGTCGAGCGGCCCGCCTTCGCGACCTTCGCATTCCCCGAGGCGGCCACCGCCGCCGGCTGAGGGTGCAACGGTGCGAACTGCACTAGATGACGGATCGATGGCCCCGGAACCCCAAACGACCGGCCTCGTCCACCACCCGGACGGCTGCGCCCGCTGCTGGTGGGCCGGGCTCGACCCGCTCTACGTCGCCTATCACGACACCGAGTGGGGCGTGCCGGAATACGATTCCCGCGCCCTCTACGAGAAGCTGATCCTCGACGGCTTCCAGGCGGGGCTCTCGTGGATCACCATCCTGCGTCGCCGGGAGGGGTTTCGGAGCGCCTTCGCCGGGTTCGATCCGGAGCGGATCGCGCGCTTCACCGAGGCCGATATCGAGCGGCTGATGGCCGACACCGGCATCATCCGTAACCGCGCCAAGATCGTCGGCGCCGTCAACGGCGCCCGCGCCTTTCTGCGCATCGAGGAGAGCGGCCCCGGCTTCTCGCGCTTCCTCTGGGATCTGGCCGGCGGCGCGCCCGCGCAGCCCCGGCCGCAATCCCGCGCCGACATCCCGACCGAGACCGAGGTCTCGCGGGCGATGGGCCGGGCGCTGAAGGCCGAGGGTTTCAGCTTCTGCGGGCCGACCATCGTCTACGCCTTCATGCAGGCGGTCGGCATGGTCAACGACCACCTCGCCGGCTGCCACCGGCACGCGCCCTGCGCCGCGCTGGCGAAGCCAGCCCCATGAGGCGCCTGCCATGAGCGGCCGCGCCTGGCAACGGATGCTCTCGGGGCGCCGGCTCGACCTTCTCGACCCCTCCCCCCTCGACATCGAGATCGCCGACATCGCCCACGGGCTCGCCCGCGTCGCCCGCTGGAACGGGCAGACGGCGGGGCCGCACGTGTTCTCGGTGGCGCAGCACTCGCTCCTCGTGGAGGCGGTGGGCGGGCGGCTGGAGCCCGACCTCGGACCCGCACAGCGCCTGGAGCTCCTGCTCCACGACGCGCCCGAGTACGTGATCGGCGACATCATCTCGCCGCTCAAGGCCGCGATCGGCGACTCCTACCGGGGCGTCGAGCGGCGGCTGCTCGCCAGCATCCGCCGCCGCTTCGGCGTGCCCGCCCCCGGCGCGCCGCTGGCGAAGCTCGTGAAGCGGGCCGACCGCATCGCCGCCCATGTCGAGGCGACGCGGCTCGCGGGCTTTTCGGAGAGGGAGGCGGCGCGCTACTTCGGGCCGCCGCTCTGGCTGCCGGAGGAGGTGACGGCGCTCGCCGAGCCCTGGCCGACGGCCGAGGCCGAGGCGCGCTTCCTCGACCGCTTCCGGGCGCTCTGCCCGCTCTGATCGAGCCGCCGATGCCGCGCATCCATGTCTGCCCTCTGTCGCGCCTGCCCGAGGCGCTCGCCGCGAGCGGCGCCGGGGACCTCCTCAGCCTCATCGGGGCCGGGGTCGAACTGGAGCGGCCGGAGGGCATCGCGCCGGAGCGCCACCGGATCGTGCGGGTCAACGACCTGACCGCTGCCCTCGACGGGCACGTCCTGCCGGCGGAAGAGCACGTCGCCGCGATCCTCGCCTTCGCCCGCGGCTGGGACCGGGAGCGGCCGCTCTTGATGCACTGCTACGCCGGCATTAGCCGCTCGACGGCGGCCGCGTACATCGCCGCCTGCGCACTGATGCCGGAGCGGGACGAGGACGAACTCGCGCAGGCGCTCCGCGCCGCCTCGCCCTCCGCCACGCCGAACGCGCTGCTCGTCGCGATCGCCGACGGGATGCTCGGGCGGGAAGGACGGATGAGCGCCGCCATCGCTGCGATCGGGCGCGGCGCCGAGGCCTTCGAGGGCGAGCACTTCCATCTTTCGGTGACCTAACGCGCAGGGATTCCTGTGGCCGAGAGACCCGGCCGTGGGCGGCGCATCCCCGGCGGAGGCGCCCGAGGGTTGTCCCGCGGGCACGGCCCGAACTAGAACCGTCCTCAACAGGGATGCCAGGGATGATGCAGGACCGCCCGCAGGCGGCGGGCGAGGAGCCCGTCCGCAACGCCGCCGAGATGCCCTTCGAGGCGGCGCTCGCCGAGCTCGAGGACATCGTGCGCAAGCTCGAGCAGGGCGACGTGCCGCTCGAGGATTCGATCGCCATCTACGAGCGCGGCGAGGCGCTGAAGCGCCGCTGCGACGGCCTCCTCGACGCCGCCGAGAAGCGCATCCGCCGCATCGCCGCCGGCCCCGACGGCAAGGCCGCCGATGGCGGTCCCCTCGACGTCGATTAGCGGCGCCGCCATGCGTGCCGCATCGTTCCGATCCGCAGCATGGGGCCGTTCGGGCCCCGTGCGCGTTCCCGTTTCCGCCCGCGGCGCCGATGCCGCCGGCCGCCGAGGATGAGTCCCGTGTCCACGGAAAACACTGCCCTTCTCGATCGTATCCGCGTTCCCTCTGATCTCCGTC
>NZ_BPQR01000035.1 GCF_022179345.1 Methylobacterium jeotgali
CGACACGGCCGCGATCCCCGGCGAGCCGGATCCCATGCGGCTGATGCGCCGCGGCGACGAGTTCTCGATCGTGCCGACCACGATCGAGCTCATGAACAACCGCCTGCGCGGCTCCGAGCAGGCGCTCGGCACCCTCACCTGCCAGCGGCTGCGGGACCGGGCGCGGCCCCGCATCCTGATCGGCGGCCTCGGCATGGGCTTCACCCTGCGCGCGGCGCTGGACGCCCTCCCGCCCTCGGCGCAGGTGACGGTGGCCGAGCTGATGCCCGCCGTCGTGGACTGGGCGCGGGGGCCGCTCGCGCCGCTCTTCGCCGGCAGCCTCGACGACCCGCGGGTGGAGGTGCGGGTGGAGGACGTCAACCGCACGATCCAGTCCGGCCCCGAGGCCTTCGACGCCATCCTCCTCGACGTGGACAACGGCCCGGAGGGGCTGACGCGCCGCTCCAACGACCGGCTCTACGACGTCTGGGGGCTGGGGCGGGCCCGCTACGCCCTGCGGCCGGGCGGCATTCTGGCGGTCTGGTCGGGCTCTCCCGACCGCCGCTTCAAGAGCCGGCTGCAGCGCTGCGGCTTCGCGGTCGACGAGCAGCGCGTCCACGCCAACGGCCGCTCCGGCCGCCGGCACGTCCTCTGGCTCGCCACCCGGCCTTCCGGGCGGGATTAGGCTCCGGGCCTCCTACCCGCCGGCACCGCGTCCCGCGGCGCGATCATGCGCCCAGGGAGCGCTCGACAGCCGCCGCGCCAGGAAGTCGATCAGGGCCGTGACCCGCGCCGGGCGGGGCTCGCCGGGCGGCATCACGAGGTGCAGGGCGATGGGCGGCGCCTGCCAGTCGGCGAGCACCCGCTCGAGCCGGCCGGCCTCCAGATCGTCCCAGATCATGAAGTCCGGCTGCAGGGCGAGGCCGAGCCCGGCCCGCAGCGCCGGCACCAGCGCCTCGGCGTTGTTCGCCCGCAGGCACGCCCGCGGCGCCACGACCGCCGCGCGCCCGTCCGGATGGGTGAAGCGCCAGCGGTCGGCGCTCGGGAGATAGGCGTAGCCGAGGCAGGCGTGGTCGAGGAGTTCGTCCGGGTGCGCGGGCCGTCCCCGCTCCGCGAGGTAGCTCGGGGCCCCGACCACGGAGCGGCGCACCTCGCAGAGGCGGCGCGCCTTCAGCGCGGAATCGGGCAGGGCCGCGATGCGCAGGCCGATGTCGAAGCCGAGCCCGACGAGGTCGACGGTCGCGTCGGACAGGTGCAGGTCGACCGCGACGTTCGGGTGCCGCGCCAGGAACTCCGGCAGGAGCGGGGCCACGTGCATCACCCCGAAGCTCATGGGGGCGGCGAGGCGGACGAGCCCGCGGGGCTCGGCGGCGTCCGCGCTCGCCCGCGCCTCGGCCGCCTCCCCTTCCGCGAGGATGCGTGCCGCGCCCTCGCGTGCGGCGAGCCCCGCCTCGGTGAGCGCCAGCTTGCGGGAGCTGCGGTGGAACAGGCGCGCCCCGATCCGGGTCTCGAGCCGCCCGACCGCCTTCGAGACGGTGCCCTTCGACAGGCCGAGATCCACCGCCGCCGCGCTGAAGGAGCCAGTCTCCGCCACCTTCGCGAACACGGCCCAGGCCTCGAAATCCGGAAGTCTCATGGTTCGATCCAGAAACGATGGTTTTCCATCGTTTCCATTTTCTCCGGATCGGGCAAGGGCCAGATTGCGGTCATCGAGACGGCGCCGTCCGCGCCGCTCTCCCAGGGGAGTTCCCGCCATGACCGAGACCGGCCTTCACCACTTCACCGCCTTCTCCGGGCCCGCGGAGCGCAATGTCGGCTTCTACACCGGCGTGCTCGGCCTGCGGCTCGTGAAGAAGACCGTCAACTTCGACGATCCGGGCACCTACCACCTCTACTACGGCGACGAGACCGGGCAGCCCGGCACGATCCTGACCTTCTTCCCCATCGCCCACGCCGCCCCCGGCCGCGTCGGCGTCGGGGAGACGGGGGAGACGGCCTTCCGGGTGCCGCTCGCCTCGATCGGCTGGTGGGTGCAGCGCCTGATCGAGAAGGGCGTCGCCCACGAGACGCCCGCGACCGCCTTCGGGGAGCCGGTGCTGCGCCTGCGCGACCCCGACGGCACGATGCTGGCGCTCGTCGGCGTCGCGGAGGACGGAGCGGCGCCGGCCTGGTCGGCGGGGGGCGTGCCGGTCGAGCACGCGGTCCGCGGGCTGCACGGCGTCACCCTGCTCCTCGACAGGGCGGCGGCGACGGGGCGGATCCTCACGGACGCGCTCGGGTTTCGCGAGACCGGCCGGGAGGGGTCCTCGACCCGCTACGCCGGCAGCGCCGGGCGGGGCGCCTTCGTCACCCTGCGGGAGGTCGGCGGCTTCCTGCGCGGCCGGCCGGGCGCCGGCTCGGTCCACCACATCGCCTTCCGTGCCGCAGACGACGCGGCGCAGGCGGCCATGGCCGAGCGGCTCGCGAGCGAGCACGGGCTCGTCGTCACCGAGCAGCGGGACCGGCAATACTTCCGCTCGGTCTACTTCCGCGAGCCCGGCGGCGTCCTGTTCGAGATCGCCACCGACAGTCCCGGCTTCGGCGTGGATGAGCCCGTGGCCGAGCTCGGCCGCGTCCTGAAGCTGCCCGCCTTCCTCGAACCGCACCGGGCCACGATCGAGCAGGCGCTGCCCGCCGTCGCCTGACCCGTCCCTTCACACACGACCTCCGATCCTCCCGCGCGAGGGTCGGAGGGGCCTGCCAGGAGAACCTCCATGCGTCCCAGCGACCTCTCCTTCCTCCACCGCTTCGAGCCGGGCGACGGCTCCGCGCGGCCGCCGCTGCTGCTCCTTCACGGGACCGGCGGCGACGAGGGCGACCTCCTGCCGCTGGGCCGGATGGCCGCGCCGGGCGCCGCCCTGCTCTCCCCGCGCGGACAGGTGCTGGAGCACGGCCAGCCCCGCTTCTTCCGGCGCCTCGCCGAGGGAGTGTTCGACGAGGCGGACCTGCGCCGGCGCGTCGAGGACCTCGCCGGCTTCGTCGCCGAGGCCCGGGCCGCCTACGGGCTGCCGGCCCCGGTGGCCCTCGGCTTCTCGAACGGCGCCAACATCGCCGCCGCGATGCTGCTGCTGCGACCCGACGTGCTCGCGGGAGCGGCCCTCGTGCGGGCGATGACCCCCCTCGCCTCGCCCCCGCAGGCGCGGCTCGACGGACGGCCGGTGCTGATGCTGTCGGGGGCGATGGACCCGATCGTGCCGCTGGCGAACGCCGACCGGCTCGCCGGACAGCTCACCGAGGCCGGCGCATGGCTCGATCGTCGCATCCTGCCCGCCGGGCACGGGCTCGGCCAGGCCGACGTCGCGGCCCTGTCGGCGTGGTTCGCATCGACCGCCATGCAGGGCGCGAACGCTGCCTGAGGAGACGTGCTTCGATAGTCGTCGAAACAGAAACGATGCCTTTCGAAGGTTTCTGTTTTGCGGAAGCGAGAATCACGCGACAGTAGATACGCCGGATGGGAAGCGCCCGGCGATCCCGAGGGCCTCGAGGCCCGCGATCACCACCACGCTTCACGCGCAGGAGACCCCCATGCCCTTCGTCACCACCGCCGACGGCACCGAGATCTTCTTCAAGGACTGGGGACCGAAGGACGCCCAGCCGATCGTGTTCCACCACGGCTGGCCGCTCTCGTCCGACGACTGGGACGCGCAGATGCTGTTCTTCGCGGGCCACGGCTACCGGGTCGTCGCCCATGACCGCCGCGGCCACGGCCGCTCCGCGCAGGTCCCGGACGGGCACGACATGGACCACTACGCCGCCGACGCCTCGGCGGTCGCCGAGCATCTCAACCTGAGGAACGCCGTGCATATCGGCCACTCGACCGGCGGCGGCGAGGTCGCCCGCTACGTCGCGAAGCACGGCGAGCCGCAGGGGCGCGTCGCCAAGGCGGTGCTGGTGAGCGCCGTGCCGCCGCTGATGCTGAAGACCGAGGCCAACCCGGAGGGCCTGCCGATCGAGGTCTTCGACGGCTTCCGCAAGGCGCTCGCCGACAACCGCGCCCAGTTCTTCCTCGACGTCCCGACCGGCCCCTTCTACGGCTTCAACCGGGAGGGCGCCGAGGTCCATCAGGGCGTCATCCGCAACTGGTGGCGGCAGGGCATGATGGGCTCGGCGCTGGCGCATTACGCGGGCATCAAGGCCTTCTCCGAGACCGACCAGACCGAGGACCTGAAGGCGATCTCGGTGCCGACCCTCGTGCTCCACGGCGAGGACGACCAGATCGTGCCGATCCACGACGCGGCCCTGAAGGCGATCGAGCTGCTGCGCAACGGCACGCTCAAGACCTATCCCGGCCTCTCCCACGGCATGCTCACCGTGAACGCCGACCTCCTCAACGCCGATCTGCTGGCCTTCGTGCGCGGCTGACCGGCGCGCCGCCCCGCCCGGCGATGCGCCGGGCGGGGCGGCGTCGGCCCGCGCGCTGGGGCTCAGCCCTCGGTGAGCACGATCTCCTGGAGCCGGCCCGGCCGGACCAGGCGGATATGGGCCCTGTCGATGGCGATGACGCCCTCCCGCTGGAAGCGCTTGAGCATCATCGTCACCCATTGCCGGGTCGAGCCGACCAGGGCGGCGATCTCGTCGTGGGTGATGCGGCGGCGGATGACCACCGTGCCGTCCTCCGGCGTGCCGTAGAGCGCGCCGAGGTTGATGAGGAGCTGGGCCAGCCGCTCGATCACCGAGCGGGTGCCGAGCATCTGCGCCATCGCCGTGTAGCAGCGGCCCTTGGCCTCCAGCGCCTCGATCAGGCAGAGGGCGAAGTTCGGCATCTGGCGGACGAGCCCGCGCAGGGTCGCGCTCGACAGGATCGTCACCCGCACCGGCTCGATCGCCACCCCCGACCACTGGTGGACGCCGCCTCCGGAGATGCTCGGGCCGCCGATGAAGTGCCCCGGCGTCCAGTAGGCCAGCGTCACCTGCCGGCCGGAGGGGCCGGAATAGAACACCCGCACCCGGCCGGACTCGATCAGGAAGATGCCCTCGTGCGGCTCGCCCTGCGTGAACACGCTCTCGCCGGGGGCGAGGCCGACGGCGCGTCCGGCCTGGCGCAGCCTTTCGGCCTCCGCCGGCGTCAGCCGGTCGAGGAAGCCGGCGCCGTCGTCGAGCCCCTCGATGGTCTCGCTGAGGAAGAGCGCGCTGGCGATCAGCGGCGCCGGCCTGCGGCGTTCGGGAAGGGGGAGCGGCGCCGACGACATCGATGCAACCGGGGCTGGAGCCAGCCCCGATCGGAGGCCGCGGGGCGGAGCGGCCGATTATCGGGCGGTTCGCCCCTGGAGCAATTCCAAAGATCGGATCGCACCGCAAAAGATGCTCTCCGGACAAGTCGTTCCGGGAGATGTTCTTTCTCTGTCGCGATGAAGGCACGCGCGAAGAACGGCGAACATCTTGCGGATGAAATTAATTGCTCGCCGCAATGCAGCAGACCAGGGCTTGAATGCAGCGTCGCCCTGCCGCGGAACGCCCGTTCCCGGCACCCCGCCCGCCTCCCCGATGGAGCCCGACCGTGCCGCTCTCCCGCAGCCTCGCCGCCCTGCTGCTCTCCGCCACCGCGACCCTCGTCACGAGCCTCGGCGCGGCGCGGGCCGAGACCATCCGCGTCGCGGTGGGCACGCAGGACACCACCATCAACTGCGCCACGGGCGGCCTCCTGATCCGCGAGCTGAAGCTCCTGGAGAAGCACCTGCCGCGGGACGGTAAGTACAAGGACGCGACCTACGACATCCAGTGGCGCAACTTCACCAGCGGCGCGCCGCTCACCAACGAGATGGTGGCGGGCAAGCTCGACCTTGGCGCCATGGCCGACTTCCCGGGCTCGCTGAACGGCTACGCCTTCAACAAGGCGGGCCGGCAGAGCCTGTTCATCTCGGTGCTCTCGGGCAGCATCAAGGGCAGCGGCAACGGCATCGTGGTGCCGGTCGAGTCGCCGGTGCAGTCCCTCGCGGCGCTGAAGGGCAAGACCATCTCGGTGCCCTTCGCCTCGACCGCCCACGGCCTGCTCCTGCGGGCGGTGAAGGCACAGGGCTGGGACCCGGAGCGGGACGTGACCATCATCACCCAGGCCCCGGAGGTGGCGGGCTCGGCGCTCAAGGCCAACAAGATCGAGGCGCATGCCGACTTCGTGCCCTTCGCCGAGCTGTTCCCCTGGCGGGGCATCGCCCGCAAGATCTACGACGGCGCGCAGGCGAACGCCCCGACCTTCCACGGCTCCCTGGTCGATGCGGCCTATGCCGAGAAGTACCCGGAGGTCGTCACCGCCTATCTCGAGGCCGCGATCGAGGCGGACGCCCTCTTCGCGGCCGAGCCCGAGACGTATTCCGAGCTGATCGAGAAGGTCACCGGCATCGAGGCGGAGGTCGCCTACCTGTTCCACGGCCCCCTCGGGCTTCAGACCCGGGACGTGACCTGGAAGCCCGAGTACCGTCAGGCGGTGAAGACCTCCTTCGAGACCCTGAAGCTCCTGAAGAAGGCCGATTCGGACATCGACCTCGACCGCTTCGTGAACGACCGCTTCATCCGCGCGGCGGCGGCGAAGGCCGGGATCGACTACGAGGCCCGGCTGAGGGACTACGGGCAACGGCCGCTTGCCGCCAGCGACGCCGTCACGGGCAAGCCGATCGCCGACCCGAACCGGGTCGCGCAGATCTGGGTCAAGGGCGAGCCCAAGGTCCGCCACTACGCCTCGCCGGAGGGCGCGTTCTCCGCGCTCGCCGAGATCGAGAAGGGCGGCGGGCAGGCCCGCGTCGTCTACGCGCAGGACCGCGAGAGCGGCATCAAGCTCTTCGCGAACCAGGCCTGGTTCGTCCGCGACGGCGAGCGGCGGCTCAGCGCCTTCTTGCTCAAGGGCGACGCGGAGGCCTACGCCAAGGCGCAGGGCGGCGAGGTCGTCGACTACGCCGCGGCGCGGGCCGGCACCACCCAGCTGACCGCGCGATGAGCGGGGCCGCGATCGAAGCCCCGGCGGCGATCCTCGACGGGGCCGCCGCCGGGCGCTCCCGGACGCGCAACGCCATGGCGCGCGGGGGCCTGCCCCTGCGCCGCCTCGCCCTGCGGGGCGCGGCGCTGGCGCTGGCGCTCCTCGCCTGGCACCTCCTGGCGAGCGCCCGGCTCGATCTCGGGGTCGTCACCTTCCGCAACGTGCCCACCCCCGTCGAGGCGGCCCGCGCCGCCTGGGCGCTGATCCAGTCGCCGAAGCTCGCCGCGCATCTCGGGGCGAGCCTGGCGCGGGTGCTCTCCGGCTTCCTGGCCGCGCTCGCCGCCGGGGTGGCGCTCGGCCTCGTCATCGGCCGCTCGCGAACCGCCGCCGACCTGCTTCTGCCGCCCCTCGAGGTGCTGCGGCCGATCCCGGCGGTGGCCTGGATCCCGCTGGCGATCCTGATGTTCCCCTCCTCCGAGCTGTCGATGGCCTTCATCACCTTCACGGGCGCGCTGTTCCCGATCCTGCTCAGCACGATCCACGGCGTCGAAGGGGTCAATCCCAGGCTGGTGGCCGCCGCCCGCAGCCTCGGGGCGGGACGGGGCGCGATCCTGCGGGAGGTGATCGTGCCCGGCGCCGCGCCCAGCATCATCACCGGCGCGGCGATCGGCATGGGCACGGCCTGGTTCTGCCTGGTGACCGCCGAGATGATCTCCGGCCAGTACGGGATCGGCTACTTCACCTGGGAATCCTACACGCTCCAGAACTACGACGACATCGTCGTCGGCATGCTGCTCATCGGGCTTCTCGGCATGGGCTCGAGCCTCGCCGTGCGCCGGCTCGGCGCGCTCGCGACCCCCTGGATCGGCGCGGGAGAGACGCGATGAGCGCGCCGCACGCCCCCGAAGCGCGTTCCCCCGCGTCCGGCGGGATCGCCGTCGACGCCGCCGCGATCCGCCTCGGCGAGGGCGCCAACGCCTTCGACGTCGTCGAGGACATCGACCTCGCGATTCCCGACCGCCAGTTCGTGTGCCTGCTCGGCCCCTCGGGCTGCGGGAAGTCGACGCTCCTCGGGGCGCTCGCCGGCCACCTCGGCCTGAGCCGGGGCCGGGCGCTCCTCGACGGGCAGGCGATCCGCGAGCCGCATCCGGAGCGGGGCATCGTCTTCCAGCACCACACCCTCTTCCCCTGGAAGAGCGTGATCGAGAACGTCGCCTTCGGCCTCAAGATGCAGGGCGTCGGCAGGGCCGAGCGGCTGGCGCGGGCGCGGGAGTACCTCGCCCTCGTCGGGCTCGACGGCTTCGCGGAGCGCTACCCGGCGGAGCTGTCGGGCGGGATGCAGCAGCGGGTCGAGATCGCCCGCGTGCTCGTCAACGGCCCCCGCGTGCTCCTCATGGACGAGCCCTTCGGCGCGCTCGACGCGCAGACCCGCCTCGTCATGCAGGAGCTGCTCCTCGACGTCTGGACGCGCCGGCGCACCACCGTGGTCTTCGTGACCCACGACATCGACGAGGCGCTGTTCCTCGGCGACCGTGTGCTGGTGATGACCCCGCGCCCCGGGCGCATCCTCGACGACATCGCGGTGCCCTTCGCCCGGCCCCGGCGGCGCGACCTCGTGGCGGAGCCGGAGTTCGCCGCGCTGAAGCGCCGCTGCCTCGACCTGCTCCGCCCGCGGACGGGCACGCATCCGCTGCCGCGCCTGACGCCGCTCGGCCTGCCGAACGGGGCGTCGAGCCCCGCATCCTGACGGGCCCGCGTCCCGGATCGCGCAGATACGTAGTTCGACGCGGGCGATGCGGCGATCCCTGTGAAAGGGTTTGGTAACTTTCACGTGAGTGTCGCAAACGATCCATACAGGTCGGATCCGACCGGAAACAGATCGTAGCAACGCCCCTCATCCCGCAGGTCGTCTCAAGAGGAGACTCGGCCGGCGTGAAGTCGTGCGCGGTCGCGTCTGAAGTTCCCGGAGACGAATCCATCCGCTGTACGCTGCGCATGCTCGACGAGCGTGCCCGGCGATCGCAGGCCTGTGCCCGGAGTTCCGTACCATGGCGACGACTCTCGCTGCCGGTGATCTCGCGCTCGTCGGATACGACGCGGACAACCCGGACGATTTCGCCTTCGTGCTCCTGCGCGACATCGAGGCGGGCACCGAGATCCACTTCACCGACAACGGCTGGACGGCGGCCGGCGCCTTCCGCGGCGGCGAGGGCATCTACACCTTCACGGCGGCCGCGGCGCTCGCGGCGGGCACGGTGATCCATCCGACCACCGATGCCACCGCCGGGGGGGCGAACACCCCCGTCTTCACGGCGTCGAACTTCGCGCTGAACGCCTCGGGCGACCAGATCCTCGTCTACCAGGGCGCGGCGGCGAGCCCGACCTTCCTCTACGCGATCAACTTCGCCGACGGCGTCGGCGCCTTCGCGGGCGACGCCACCAACGCCAGCACCTCCGCCCTGCCGACGGGCCTCACCCTCGGCACGACGGCGGTGGCGCTGCCCGCCGACAACGGCCGCTACGCCGGGCCGACCACGGGCACCCGCGATCAGATCCTCGCCGCGATCGGCTCGGCGTCCAACTGGACGCAGGACGACGCGGTCCGCGTCGGGGCGGGCAGCTACGGCGCCTTCACGGTGAGTCCGGCCGCCGTCACGCCGAGCCTCTCGATCGCCGACGCGTCGATCACCGAGGGCAACACCGGCACCAAGGCGCTGACCTTCACGATCACCCTCTCCGACCCGGCGCCGGCCGGCGGCGTCACCTTCGACATCGCGACCAGCGACGGCACCGCGACCGCGGGCTCCGACTACGTGGCGCGGACGCTGACGGGCCAGACCATCGCCGCCGGCCAGACGAGCGCGACCTTCAGCGTCGACGTGATCGGCGACACCGTGTTCGAGGCGGCCGAGACCTTCACCGTCACGGTCACCAACCTCACCGGCGCGACGCTGGCCGACGGGCAGGCCACCGGCACCATCCTCAACGACGACGCGCCCTCGACCATCAACGGCATCGCCGTCTACGACGCGGCGCCCTCGCTCCAGGGCCAGTCGGGCGCGACCGCGACGACGCCTCCGGCGGCCACGAACGCGCTGACGCTCGTGCGGCTCGGCGCCTTCGCGGCGACCGACGACCCGGCGACGGCCGCCGCCCCCAACGCCGAGGTCGTCGCCTACGATTCGACCACGAACCGCCTCTACATCCAGAACACCAACGAGAACCGCATCGAGATCGCCGCGATCACCGCCGCGGGCGCGATCGAGAAGACCGGCGAGATCCTGCTCTCGGGTCTCGAAGGCTACGGCGCGGTGAACTCGGTCGCCGTCTTCAACGGGCTCGTGGCCGTGGCCTACGCGAACCCGGTCGGCGACCAGCCCGGGCGCGTCGCCCTGTTCGATGCCGCGGGCAATCTCCAGCGCACCCTCACGGTCGGGGTCGGCCCCGACCAGATCGTGTTCAACCGCGACGGCACCCGCCTCCTCGTGGCGAACGAGGGCGAGCAGGCGAGCGTGGCGAGCAACCCGGTCGGCGGCGTCTCGATCATCGACGTGTCGGGCGGCGCGGCCGCGGCGAGCGTCGTCGCGACGGTCGGCTTCGAGGGCCTGAACGGCAGCGAGGACGCGCTGCGCGCCAAGGGCCTGGCGATCACGCCCGGCAAGTCGGCCGCCGCCGACATCGAGCCCGAGTACATCGCGATCTCGCCGGACAACCGCTTCGCCTACGTCACCCTGCAGGAGGTGAACGGCGTCGCGATTATCGATCTCGCCAACCCGGGCACCGCCCCGATCGCGATCCAGCCGCTGGGCTCGGTCAACCATTCGCTCGCCGGCAACGAGTTCGACGCCTCCGACCGCGACGGGCCGGGCGGCACCGCCTCGATCCGCATCGGCGCGACGCCGGCCGGCACCCCGATCTACGGCCTCCTCCAGCCGGACGCCTTGGCGAGCTTCTCGACGGGGGGCGTCACCTACTTCGTGACCGCCAACGAGGGCGACCAGCGGGTCATCGGCGGGGCCGACGACACCGGCGACGTCGCCCGGCTCAGCACGGTGGCGAACAGCCGCCTGACGCCGGAGCTCCAGGCGCTGAAGGCCGATCCGGCCTACGCCCGCCTCAACGTGCTGCTGCGCTATGGCGACACGGACGGCGATGGGGTCATCGACCAGCTCCACACCATGGGCGGCCGCGGCATCTCGATCTTCCGCCAGAACGCGGACGGCACCATCACCAAGGTCCGCGAGACCGGCGGCGAGTTCGAGAAGATCTTCGCGGCGCTTTCCCCCGAGCGGTTCAACAACGATCAGGTCGTCGGCAACACGCCCGACGACCGCTCCGACAACAAGGGTCCGGAGCCCGAGGGCGTCACCATCGGCACCGTGAACGGCCGCATCTACGCCTTCGTCGGGCTGGAGCGGCAGAGCGGCGTCATCGTCTACGACGTCACCGATCCGGCCAACGCCGCCTACGTCTCCTACGTGCCCCCGCTGGCCGGCGCGACGACGGACCTCGGGCCGGAGGTGCTGACCTTCATCGCCGGCGACAAGAACCCCACCGGCACGGCGCTCGTCGTCAGCGCCAACGAGGTCGCCAACGGCGGCGCCGTGATCTACGCGGCGCTTCCCCAGGGCTTCACGCAGGAGGTCGGCTTCGCGGCGGGCTCGCTCACCGTCGCCCAGGCCGAGGGCAACGCCGGCGGCACCGTGTTCACCTTCACGGTGGAGCGCAGCAACGGCACGCTGGGCGCCGTCTCCTTCACCGCCGAGCTGACCGGCAGCGGCGCGAATGCCGCGAACGGCGCCGACTTCGCCGGCGCCCCGACCCTGCCGCTGACGATCTCCGGCACCATCCCCGCCGGGGCCGCGTCGGCGCAGGTCAGCGTCACCGTGCAGGGCGACCTGACCCCTGAGGCCAACGAGAGCTTCGCGCTGAGCCTGCGCAGCGCAACGTCGAGCCAGGCCGGCATCGCCGCCGCGGTGAAGGCGTCGGCCGCGACCGCCACGGGCATCATCCTCAACGACGACGTGACCCTGATCTCCGCGGTGCAGGGCACGGGCTCGGCGAGCCCCCTCGTCGGGCAGACCGTCACTGTCGAGGCGATCGTCGTCGGCGACTTCCAGAACGGCGACGGCGACGCCAAGCGCAACCTCGGCGGCTTCTACCTCCAGGAGGAGGCCGCCGACCAGGACGGCAACCCGCTCACCTCCGAGGGCGTGTTCGTCTACGAGGGCACCGGCAACCGCCTCGTCGACGTCGCCGAGGGCGACCGGGTGCGGGTCACCGGCGTCGTCACCGAGTTCAACGGCGAGACGCAGATCACCGTCACGGGCGCCTCCGCGATCCAGGTCGTGCAGGCGGGCGCGCTGAGCGCGGCGCAGGTGAAGGCCTCCGCCGTCACTGTCGAGCTGCCCGCGGCCGGGGTCGTCGGCACCGGGGTGACGGCCCAGCCCGACCTCGAGCGCTACGAGGGCATGCTGGTGCGGCTGCCCCAGACGCTGACGATCACCGAGCAGTTCAACCTCGACCGCTTCAACGAGATCCGCCTCGCGGCGGGCGGGCGCCCGGAGACCTTCACCAACGCCAACGAGCCGAACGCGGCCGCCTACGCCGCCTACCTCGCCGAGACGGCGGCCCGCTCGATCACCTACGACGACGGGCTCAACAGCCAGAACCAGCCGATCACCAACCTCGACGGGCTCGGGCCGGTCTACAACACCGCCACCGCGCCGCGCATGGGCGACACGGTGACGGGGCTCATCGGCACCCTCGGCTTCGGCCCGAGCGGCGCCTACCGGGTGCGCTCCATCGACGACGGCGACAACAGTTTCGTCCACGCCAACCCGCGCCCGGCGGCGCCGGACGCGGTCGGCGGCACGCTGACCGTCGGCAGCCTCAACGTCCTCAACTACTTCACGACCCTGAACAGCTCCTCGAACGCGCGCACCGCCATCGGGGCGGCGCCGCGGGGCGCCAACACCGCCGAGGAGCTCGCCCGCCAGACGGACAAGCTCGTCACGACGCTGATCGGCACCGGCGCCGACGTGCTCGGCCTGACGGAGCTCGAGAACCAGTTCCGTCCCGGCGATCCCGGCAACGCGCTGGAGTACCTCGTCGGCCAGCTCAACCTGCGGGCGGGTGCCGGCACCTACGCCTACGTGAACCCGGGCTCGCAGCTCGACGGGGGCCAGTTCCTCGGCGGCGACGCCATCGCGGTCGGCTTCATCTACAAGCCGAGCAAGGTCAGCGTGGCGATGAACACCACGATCGAGCGGCTCGACGATTCCGACGTCGCCCGCTTCGACCCGGCCTTGCTCCAGCAGAGCACCGTCGGGGGCATCTTCAACGGCGCCAACACCAGCCGCGTCGCGCTCGCCGTGACCTTCAACGAGATCGCCACCGGCGAAGAGTTCACGGCGGTCATCAACCACCTCAAGTCGAAGAGCGGCACGGGCACCGGCGCCGACGCCGACCAGGGCGACGGCCAGGGCAACTGGCAGCATCAGCGCGAGCTCGCCGCGACGGCGCTCTCCGAGTGGATCGCGACGCGGCCGACCGGCACGCAGGACAGCGACACGATCCTGCTCGGCGACTTCAACGCCTACCTCAAGGAGGATGCCCTCGACATCCTCAAGGCCGGCGGCTTCACCAACCTCGCCGAGGACCGTCTCGCCAAGGCCTACTCCTACGTCTTCGACGGGGCCTACGGCGCCCTCGACCACGCGCTGGCCAGCGCCAGCCTGAACCGCCAGGTCACCGGCGTCACCGAGTGGCACATCAACGCCGACGAGGCCGACGCCCTCGACTACAACCTCGATTTCGGCCGCGATCCGGCGATCTTCGACGGGCGCGTCGCCGCCCGCGAGTCCGACCACGACCCCGTCCTCGTCGGCCTGCGGCTCGACCAGAAGGCGCCGACCCTGGTCTCGGCGACGCCGAGGGACAACGCGGGCTCGGGCACGGACCCGGACGTGAACAACAACCCGGCCGTGCCGGTCGGATCCGACATCACCCTGACCTTCAGCGAGGCGGTGCGGGCCGGCAGCGGCACGATCACCATCCGCGACGGGGCCGGCGACACCCGCGCCATCGCGGTGGGGGACACCTCGCAGGTCACGGTCCGCGGCAACACGGTGACGATCAACCCGTCGGCCGATCTCAAGCCCGGCACCCGCTACGAGGTGATCGTGCCTGCGGGCGCCTTCACCGACGCGACCGGCAACGCCTTCGCCGGCATCGCCCAGAACCAGCTCGACTTCACCACGCAGCAGGCGGCCCCGATGACCTACACGCTCCAGATCCTGCACGCCTCAGACTGGGAGGGCGGCCTGCTCGCCACGCAGCGCGCCGCGAACTTCGCCGCCATCGTCGAGGGGCTCGAGCGCACCGCGACGAACTCGATCACGCTCTCGACCGGCGACGGCTGGATCCCGAGCCCGTTCTACATCGCCGGCGCCGACCCGCAGCTCGCCGCGACCTACAACGGCATCTACAACCAGCTCTACGGGCTCTCGGGCGCCGCCGCCTACGGCCGGCTCGCGGCCTCGGCGGGCCGCGCCGACATCACCATCCAGAACATCATCGGCGTCCAGGCGGCGGTGTTCGGCAACCACGAGTTCGACGGCGGACCGACCGAGGTCGCCAACATCATCGGCGCCAATCTCGGAAGCGCGGCGGGCGCGGCGGACGACACCTGGGTCGGCGCGCAGTTCCCCTATCTCTCGGTGAACCTCAACTTCTCCCGCGAGGCCGCGCTCTCGGGGCTCGTCCACCGGGACGGCGACCTCGCCACCTTCGCCCAGACCGGGCCGACCTCGACCCAGACCGGCACCGGTGCCGACAAGATCGCCCGGTCCACGATCATCGTCGAGAACGGCGAGCGCATCGCCTTCATCGGCGCCACCACGCAGCTCGAGCCGCTGCTCACGACGCTCGGCAACGTCACCGTCGACGGCTTCACCGGCCGCGACGAGATCCGGCTGCTCGCCGACCAGATCAACGCCGAGGTCGACCGGGTGCTCGCGGCCAATCCCGGTCTCAACAAGGTCATCGTCGGCACCCACCTCCAGCAGCTCGCCAACGAGCAGGCGCTGGCGCCGCTCCTGCGCAACGTCGACGTGCTGATCGGCGGCGGCTCGCACACCGTGCTCGCGGACTCGAACGACCGGCTCCTGCCGGGCGACACCGCGGGCGGCAGCTACCCGCAGTTCTTCACCAACGCGAGCGGCCAGACCCTCGCCCTGGTGAACACCGGCTCCGAGTACTCCTATGTCGGGCGCCTCAACGTCACCTTCGACGACCAGGGCAACGTCATCCGCGACTCGATCACCCCGCAGAACTCCGGCGCCGTCGCCGTCGACGACGCCTCCGTGGCGCAGCTCTGGGGCTCGACGGCGGCCGCCTTCACGCCGGGCAGCAAGGGCTACCTCGTCCGCGAGATGATCGAGGGCCTCGACGCCAACAACGACGGCATCCAGGAGACGCTGGGCGTCGCCGACATCATCCGCCAGCAGGACGGCAACATCCTCGGCCGCACCAGCGTCTACCTCGAGGGGCGCCGCGGCGAGGTCCGCACCGAGGAGACCAATCTCGGCGACCTCACCGCCGACGCCAACCTCTGGTACGCGCGCCAGTTCGACAGCACGGTCACGGTCTCGATCAAGAACGGCGGCGGCATCCGCGACTCGATCGGCTCCTTCTCGACGGCGGGCGGCGGCACCGCCGAGCTGCCGCCTGCGGCCAACCCCGCCGCCGGCAAGGCGGCCGGCGACATCTCGCAGCTCGACGTCACCAACTCCCTGCGCTTCAACAACGCGCTGGCCATCACCACGGTGAGCGCGGCGGAGCTGGAGCGGATCCTGGAGCACGCCGTGTCCTCGGTCGCGCCCGGCGCCACCCCCGGCGCCTTCCCGCAGATCGGCGGCATCACCTTCTCCTACGACGCCACCCGCCAGGCCCAGACGCTCGACATCAACGGCAACGTCACCCGCGAGGGCCAGCGCATCATCTCGGCGGCGATCGTCGACCAGGACGGCTACCTGCTCGACACCCTGGTGCGCGACGGGCAGCTCGTGGGCGACCCGAACCGCGGCATCCGCACCGTGACGCTCGACTTCCTCACCACGGGAACCGCCACCGCGCCGGGGCTCGGCGGCGACAACTACCCCTTCCCGGCCTACGGAGAGAACCGCGTCACCCTGCGCGACGCCACGCCGACCTCGCTGCCGAACGCCGCGACCTTCGCGGCCCAGGGCACCGAGCAGGATGCGCTCGCCGAGTACCTCAAGGCGTTCCACGCCGTGACGCCCTACGGGCAGGCCGACACCACCCCGGCCGGCGACACCCGCATCCAGAACATCGCCGCCCGCGCCGACACCGTGCTCGCCCACGGCATCAGCCGGACCGGCACGAGCGGTGCCGACGTCCTCCAGGGCACCGACTTCGCCGATCGCCTGATCGGCGGCGCGGGCAACGACACCATCTTCAACAGCCCCGGCAACGACATCCTGCTCGGCGGCCAGGACAACCCCGGCCGCGGCACCGACACGCTGGTGTTCAACTCCTCCTTCGCCTCGATCACCGTCAGCGAGGATGGCGGCCTCACCCTAATCCGCGGCCCCGAGGGCAACGACCGGGTCGGCGGCTTCGAGCGCTACCTGTTCTCGGACGCGACCATCGTCACCGACGACGGCGGCCCCCTCGTCGACGACCTCTTCTACCTCTCCCGCAACCCGGACGTGTTCCGGGCGGGCGTCGACGCCGACACCCACTACGCTGAGCACGGCTGGCGGGAAGGCCGCGACCCGAACGCCTTCTTCTCGACGGCGGGCTACCTCGCGGCGAACCCGGACGTGCGGGCGGCGGGCGTCAACCCGCTCACCCACTACGACGCCCACGGCTGGCGGGAGGGCCGCGACCCCGGCGCGCTCTTCGACAACGAGGCCTACCTCGCGGCCAACCCCGACGTGCGCGCGGCCGGCATCGACCCGCTGCGCCACTACATCGAGTACGGCCAGGCCGAGGGCCGGGCGATCCACGAGGCGGTGGGCCGGCCCGAGACCATCCGCGGCGGCTTCGACGCGGAGTTCTACCTGCTCTCGAACCCGGACGTGGCCCGTGCCGCGGCGGCGAGCCCCGACAGCTTCGCCTTCGCCGCCCGCCACTTCGAGACCTTCGGCTGGCGGGAGGGCCGCGACCCGAACTCGGTGTTCGACACCAAGGGCTACCTCGCGGCCTACGCGGACGTGCGGGCGGCGGGCGTCAACCCGCTGACCCACTACGACACGAACGGCTGGCGCGAGGGCCGCGACCCCTCGGTGGAGTTCGACACCTCCGCCTATCTCGCCGCCCAGACGGACGTGGCGCGGGCCGGGATCGACCCGATGCAGCACTTCCTGCAGTTCGGCCTCGTCGAGGGCCGCCCCTCCTACGCGGACGGCACCTTCGGCGCCGGCCTCGTCGGCTAACGGGCGATCGGACGGGCCATCCGTCCGGCAACGGCGAGCGTGCGGGGGCGGCGGCGAGATCCGCGGCCCCCGTCGGCGTGAGAGAAGGGCGTCGCGGACCCGGGATCGCGCCCGCGGTCGGCGCCCCGCCCCGTCTCAGCCCGGCAGCACCAGGGTGACCCGGAGGCCGCCGAGCCCGGCGCGGGCGAGATCGAGGCGGCCGCCGTAGAGGCCGGCAAGCTCGGTCGCGATCGGCAGCCCGAAGCCGTGACCCGGCGTGCTCTCGTCGAGCCGCCGGCCCCGCTGCAGGACTTTGGCGATCTGCGCCGGATCGAGGCCGGGTCCGTCGTCCTCCACCACGATCCGAACCTCCGGTCCCTCCGCGGCGGCCGCTACGCGCACCTCGCCCGCGCACCAGCGACAGGCGTTCTCGATGAGGTTGCCCAGCATCTCGTCGAGGTCCTGCGGGTCGCAGGCGACGCCGAGACCGGCGGGGATCCCGACGTCCATCGCGATCGTCTTGTCGGCGTGGAGGCGCAGCATCGCCGCGCGCAGATCCGCGACGTGGGCGGCGAGCGGCGCGCGCGCCCGCGCGGGGCCGGCGCCCGCGGCGCTGCGGGCCCGGCGCAGGTGATGCTGCACCCGGCGGTCCATGCCCGAGACCAGGCTGGCGAGCTCGCCCCCCGCCTCGCCCCGGTTGGCGAGCGCCAGCGAGAGCGTGGCCAGCGGCGTCTTGAGGCCGTGGGCGAGGTTGGCGACATGCGCGCGGGCGGCCTCCAGGCTCGCCGCGTTCTGGTCGATGAGCGCGTTCATCTCCTCCACGAGCGGGCGGACCTCGTCCGGATGGCCGCCCGAGAGCCGCGCCGCGCGGCCGGCCCGCACCGCGGCGAGGTCGTCGCGCAGGCGCGCCAGCGGTCGCAGGCCGAGCCCGACCTGGAGCCACGCCCCCGCGGCCAGGAACGCGCCCAGCAGGCCGAGGCACAGCGCCAGGGTCCCGAGAGCCTCCGTGACCGGCCCGCGCAGCGCCGCGACCGGAGCCGAGGCGAGGATCGTCGTCGCCGGCTCGCCGGGGATCGCCAGCACCCGCGCGACCAGCGGCTCGCCCCAGGGACCCTCCATGTCGGCGGGCCGGATGCTCCCGGGGTCGCGCGGCCGGGGCCGGCGCTCCGGCGGCGCGAGATCGCGCCCCTGGAGCGAGGCGGAGCGCAGGGTCTCGTCGCCCCGCGTGACCTGCCAGTACCAGCCGGAGCGGGGGCGGTCGAAGGGCGGCACGTCGAGGTCCCGGCGCAGGGCGAGACGGGGGCCGGGCCGGATGTCCGAGGCCAGGGCGAGGACGCGCTCGTCGAGCCGGCCGTCGACCTGGCCCCGCACGAAGCGGTGCAGGATGAGCCCGATCGCGACGCCCGCCGCCACGAGGGCGACGAGGGTCAGCGCGAGGGCCGCCAGCAGCAGCCGCCGCCGCAGGGAGCCGGAGGCGCGCCCGCCGCTCACGGCGCCTCGGCGACGAGCCGGTAGCCGAGGCCGCGCACGGTCTCGATGCCCGCCGGCGCGATCTTGCGGCGCAGCCGCGTGACGATGACCTCGATCGAGTTCGAATCGACCTCCGCGTCCCCGTCGTAGACCCGCTCGATGAGCTGGGCGCGGGGCATGGTGCCGGGGTGCAGGATGAGGGCGGAGAGCACGCGCCATTCGAGCCCGGTCAGCCGCAGGGGCAGGCCGTCGCGCTCGAAGGTGCCGAGCCCCGGATCGAAGGCGAGCGGTCCGCAGGCGATGCGCCCGGCGCCCCCCGCCTGCGCCCGGCGCACGAGCGCCCGCAGGCGCATCACCAGCTCCTCGATCCGGAACGGCTTGCCGAGGTAGTCGTCGGCGCCGGCCTTGAAGGCCGCGACCTTGTCCGACCAGCCGTCCCGGGCAGTGAGCACCAGCACCGGCATCGTGCGGCCTCCCGTGCGCCAGGCGGCGAGCACCGAGACGCCGTCGCGCTTGGGCAGGCCGAGATCGAGCACGACCGCGTCGTAGCGCTCGGTCTCGCCGAGATGCTGCGCGTCCTCGCCGTTGGCCGCCCGGTCGAGGACGAAGTTCTCGGCCCTCAAGGCGCGGACGACCTCGGCGGCAAGGGCCTCGTCGTCCTCGACCAGCAGAACTCTCATGCGTTCGTCCTCGCGACCGGCCCCGTCCCGGCGACCGGGGCGCAGTCCGGCGAAGTGGATACCGGTTCGCGGACGGAATGCACGGCGGAACAAGGACCTAGGGACGCCGGCCCGAGGCGGCCGGGCCCGAGGCGGCTCTAGGCGCGCCCGTTTAACCGAACCTGAACGGCGCGGTTCAGGGTGGATTGGCAGCCCCGTCCTAGAACCGGCGCACCCCGAGAGGGTCACCGATTGAGGACGAAACCCATGAGCATCGACGTCACCCCCACCGAGACCTCCTCCGCCACGGAGCCCACCCGCGGGCCGGAGGGCCGGCGCAGGCTTCGCCGCACCCTCGCCATCGGCGCCGTCGGCGCGGCCCTGGTGGCGGGCGCGGCGGGCTTGTCCTCCGCGCAGACCGTGATCCCGACGACGGTCCCGCCGATCGCGATCTCGGCGCTGGCGCCTTCCGGCGCGACCGCCGTGAAGGGCGAGGTCGCCGAGATCTTCGGCAACAAGTTCGTCGTGCAGGATTCGAGCGGCCGCGCCCTGGTCGAGACCGGCCGCGAGGGCGAGGGCGGCATGCTCGTCACCAAGGGCGAGTCCGTCACCGTGCAGGGCCGCTTCGAGAAAGGCTTCCTGCATGCCCGGGTCCTGACCCGCGGCGACGGCACCATCGTGCGGATGGGCCCGGCCGACGGGCCGCCGATGGCCTCCCTCGACTGGGCCCGCGACCGGGTCGGCCTCGGCGAGCGCTTCGACGTGCCGGCGCTGACCCGGGCGGTGGAGCAGGCGGGCTACACCGACGTGCGCGTCACCGGCCGCGGCCCGAAGCATCTCGAGGTGGCGGCCAAGCGGGACGGGCAGGAGCGCGAGCTTCATGTCGGGTTCGACGGCCGCGTCCGCGAGCGCCCGCCGCTCTGATCCGGCATCGCGCCGCAGGGACGCCCCCGCGTCCCTGCGGCGCGCTACGCCTGGCCCGCCGCGTAGATGGCGCGGGCGGCGCGGTCGAAGAAGCGGTTCGGCAGGGGCGAGCCCGGCGGCACCCGCTTGGCGAGCGCCGCGGCGAGGCCGTGGTCCGGCGCGCGGGGGATGCCCAGTTCCGCGGCCGCCTCCACCATCACGTCGGCCTGGGCGCCCTTCGCCCGGCAGACGATGACCGGCGGTCCGCCCTGCCCGGCGACGTAGCGCAGGCCCACGGCGACCCCCTGCCCGCGGATCAGGATGGTCGCCTGCTTGAGGCCGGTGCGGGGGAGCCCGGCGCTCTCCTGGCGCTGGCGGCGATGGGCGCCCTTCACGTGCGGGTCGCCCTCCTGCTCCTTGAACTCGCGCTTCAGCTCGGTGGCGCTCATCTTCATGTCGCGCAGGAACAGCCAGCGCTGGATCAACACGTCGAGGACGCCGCCGGCGAGGAAGGCGGCGAGCGCGATGCTGAGCAGCAGCTTCGACTGGGTGCTCACCACGAAGCCGAGGCAGCCGAGGCCGCAGGTCGGCATCAGCACCAGCGTGTTCCAGGTGCCCAGGAACACGAGGAGCAGGGCCGCCCCGAGGAGCGCGGCCTTGACCACGGTTTTGGCGAGCTCGACCCAGGCCTTGACCCCGAACATGCGCTTCAACCCCTCGATGGGGTTGAGGTGCTCGAGCTTCGGCTTGATCGGCTCCAGCGAGAACACGAAGCCGCCATTGGCGAGTACGCTGCCGGCGACGCCGGCCGCCAGAGCGAGCCCCAGAAGCGGCAGCACGGTGCGGACCGCGAGCTCCGTCAGGCTCGCGCCGATCTGGGCGGCAGCCACCGCCACGGGCTCGCCCTGGAGCCGGTTGGCGTTGACGAGCACCTCCCGCCACTCGTCGGCGAGCGCCCCGCCCCGCAGCCAGAGGTAGGCGACGACGGCGAGCAGCGAGAGCGCGCCCACGAGGTCGCGGCTCTTGGCGATCTGACCCTTCTTGCGGGCGTCCCGGAGCTTCTTCTGGCTCGGGGGGAGGGTCTTCTCCTCGCTGGAATCCCCGCTCATCGCAGGAACCGCCCGAGCCCCTCGACCATGCCGGAAAGGCTGCCGATCTCGGCGCCGAGATAGTCGAACAGGTAGCCGGCATAGGCCGACAGGAAGACGATCACGGCGACGTTCTTGAGGGTCGGCGCGAGGTCGTTGGCGTTGAGCTGCGGGGCGAAGCGGCCGATCAGCATCACCGAGAGGTCGAGGAGCAGCATCAGCACGATCACCGGGCCGCCGACGAGCATCGCCGTGCGCAGCACCCGGTCGACGAGGCGGGCGAGCTCCATCATCGCGCCCATGTCGTGGGCGGGCAGGAAGCTCGCCAGCGGCCAGAGCCCGTAGCTGCCGTAGAGCGTGTCGACGAGGGTCTTCAGCCCGTCGGCGGCCACGAACACGGTGATCGCCAGGATGCCGAGGAAGAGGCCGAGCACCGAGGATTGGGACTTCGTCGTCGGGTCGACGGGGGCGACCTCGCTGGTGATGCCGCGCTGGGTGTCGATCAGCTCGCCCACCGCCTGGATCGCCCAGAACGGGATGCCGAGGACGAAGCCGATCACGAGGCCCACGAACAGCTCCTTGAGGGCGACGAGGGCGAGGCGCACCACGTGCAGGTCCGCCTGCATCGCGCCGACGCTCTGGTGCATGAAGCCGAGGAGCGGCACGGTCAGCCCGAAGGCGAGGCCGAGGCGGATCAGCGTGCCCATCTCGGCCCGGGTGAAGACCGGCAGGATCAGGAACACGCCCACGGGCCGGGCCATGCCGAGCGCCGCGGCGGTGACCCAGGACATCGCCTCGGTGCTGAGCGCGGCCAGCCCCGCGTAGGTGGCGAGATCGCCGGACGGCACGGGCGGCGCCCTAGCCCGGCCGGGTCAGGGCCGGGAAGTCCGTGAAGACCTGCTTGGCCCCCTCGACGAGCGGCGCCGACAGGAGCGGCACGAACAGGGCGAGCACCGCGACGACGACGAGGAGCTTCACCGTCTGCGGCATGGTCTGGTCCTGGATCTGCGTCGCCGCCTGCAGGATGCCGACCACGAGCCCGACCACCAGCGCCGCGATGAGCGGCGGCAGGGCGAGCGTCATGAACTGCGCGAGCGCGCCGCCGACATGCATCTGGACGCTGGCCTGATCCATCCGGCCGCCCTCTAGCTCGGGATCGCGTAGCTGAGCACGAGCCCGTGCATCAGCCGCGACCAGCCGTCGATGGCGATGAACAGGAACAGCTTGAACGGGATCGAGATCACCGTCGGCGAGACCATGGACATGCCCATCGCCATCAGGATCGTGGTGACCACGAGGTCGATGACGATGAAGGGCAGATAGAGCAGGAAGCCGATCTCGAAGGCCCGTTTCAGCTCCGAGATCAGGAAGGCCGGCACCAGGATCTGGAGGTCGTCCGGCCCGGCGCTGGCCCGTGAGCCCTCCGGCCAGACCCGCTGGGTCGCCTCCAGGAAGAACTGGCGCTGCTCGGGCGACGTGAAGCGGGAGAGGTGCTCGCGGATCGGCTCCTGGATGCGCTTGCCCGCCGCCATGTAGTCGTCGACGGTGCGGTAGCTCAGCTGCGGGTCGGCGGCGCGCTGGAAGACCTGCTCGGCCACCGGCGCCGAGATGTAGACGGTCAGGATCAGGGCCGCCCCGTAGAGGACGATGTTCGGCGGCACCTGCTGGGCGCCGAGCGCGTTGCGCACCAGGAACAGCACGATCGAGATCTTCATGAAGGCCGTCGTCGTCACCACGACGAAGGCCGTCAGCCCGAGCCCGAGCGTGACCGCGAGAAGGGCGAGGATGCCCGGCTGGACCTCGGCCATGCCTGCGCGCCTAGTCCTGCCCGGAGGCTCGGTCGGACCCGTCCTGCCCGAACAGGCGGGTGACGCGCACCCCGACCCGCTCGCCGATCTCCACGATCTCGCCGCGTCCGATCCGGGTGCCGTTGGCGACGAGGTCGACGGGCTGGTCGGGGTCGAGGCCGAGGTCGAAGACGTGGCCGGCGCCGAGCGCCCGGATCTCGCTCAAGGGGAGGCTGCGGCGGCCGAGCTCGAAGCTCAGGCTCACGCCGAGCGAATCGAGGTCCGCCTCCCGAGGTCCGTTCGCCGGGTCGTCCGCCGGGTCGTCCGCCGCCGTCTTCGCCGCCCTGCCGGCGGCCGTCTCCTGCGCCATTCCGAAGTCCCCGTGGCCGCCCGCGGCCGCGGGCGGGAGCGGCCGGAACGGTGCCTTTAGCGTGCTCGTGTGACGGTCCGTCGTCGCCCGCGCCTCGTGCGTCCCGCCGAGGGCGATCCGGACCTCGCCGCGGGCGGGGTGCCATAGATCGGGCAGGAGTGCATCCCCCGGCCGCAGCCCGGCGAGCTGGGCGAGGCTGAGGCGCACGGTCCCCGCCTCGAAACCGAGGCGCGCCGTGATCCCCTCCCCGAGACCCTTGCCCAGCGTCGCGATCTCGGCGAGCCGCGGCGGCAGGGCCTCGACGAGGCCGAGGACGGCGGCGAGGCGCGGCGACAGGCCGGGCACCACGGGCGGGGGCCCGAGCACGAGCCGGGCTGTGAACGGCGCGTCCGCGAGCGACCCGTCGAGGACGAGGGTCATGACGCCGAGCCGCAGGGTCTCGGGCTGGAAGGCGACGGGGAGCGCGGCCGGCGCGCCGACCGCCTCCACCGTCCAGCGATGGCCGGTGAGCGCCTCCGCCCGGTCGAGGAGCGGCGCCAGCGCCAGTTCGAGGAGGAGCGCCCCGGCGGGCTCCGGCGGCAGGACGTCGAGGTCCGGCTGGATCGCGGCGGCGAGACGGTCCGCGACCGAGGCCGGCAGGTGCAGGGCGAGGTGCCCGCCGGGCGCGACGTCGAACAGCACCGCGACGGTCCCGCCCCCGTCGGGCGCCTCGTCGAGGGTCACGTCCCGGACGGACAGGCGCAGGGACAGGCCCTCGACTGCCGCCTCGAAGGGCAGCCGCGGCCGGCCGAGGCGGTTGACGAGATCGGCGGCAGGCCCGCTCAAGCGCGCCCGGGGGCGGTGGCGGCGGATCGCGGCGTCGGGGCGCGGCAGGGGCGTGACGCTCATGCCCGGTCCCCCTGCGCGCGGGCGCCGCGCATCAGCGTCTCGTCCTCGGTCTCCAGCTCCTCGGCGCGCTCCGCCAGACGGCGGCGGGCGGCGAGGATGCGCTGCGAGGCCCGGTCCCACTGGCGGCCCTCGCGCGCCCGCAGGGCGTGGACGCCCCGGGCCGCCTCGACGGCCTCGGCCGCCCGGCCGGTCTCGGCCGCCCGCTCGCGGAGCGCGGCCTGCGCGTCGGCGACCCGCGCGCCGAGGGTTTCGAGCCGGTCCTGGACGGCCACCAGAGCGGCGAGGCCGACGGCGCCGCCGCCCGAGAGCCCGTCGTAGATCGCGCGCTCGCCGCGAAGGCGCTCCTCGGCGCGGGCCTCGGCCTCCGCGCCCGCCCGCCGCTCGGCGGCCTCGGCGGCGGCACGCGCCTGCGCCCGGGCCGCCAGCGCGCGGGCGGCCTCAGCCTCCCTGCGGGCGCGAAGCGCCTGGAGGCGGGCGAGGTCGGCCTCCCTCACGCGGCGAGCCGCTGCATCCATGCGACCGTCTCCTCGAATGTCGTGGTCTCGGCCTCGGGCTGGCGCAGGAAGCCGCGCAAATCCTCGATCCGGGCGATGGCGGTGTCGGCGAGCGGGTCGGCGCCCGCCTTGTACTCGCCGACCTGAAGCAGGAACTCGACCTCGCCGTAGCGGGCGAGGAGCTGGCGCCAGCGGGCTGCCGCCGAGAGGTGCTCACCCGAGGCCACCGCGCCCATCACCCGCGAGCGGCTCGCGAGCACGTCGACCGCCGGGTAGTGGTTGGCGGAAGCGAGCGCCGGCGAGAGCACGATGTGCCCGTCGAGGATGCCGCGGGTCTCCTCGGCGATCGGGTCGCCGCCGCCGTCGCCCTCGACGAGAACGGTGTAGAAGGCGGTGATCGAGCCCGTCGCGCCGGGGCCGGCCCGCTCCATCAGGCCGGGCAGGCTCGCGAAGACGGAGGGCGGGAAGCCCCGCCGGGTCGGCGGCTCGCCGGCGGCGAGCCCGATCTCGCGGAGCGCCCGGGCGAAGCGGGTCACCGAATCCATCATCAGCACCACGCGCCGGCCGGCGTCGCGGAAATGCTCGGCGATGGCGGTGGCGGCATAGGCCGCCTGCACCCGCTCCACCGCGGAGCGGTCGGAGGTCGCCACCACGAGGACCGAACGGGCCATGCCCTCGGGCCCGAGATGGCGCTCCACGAACTCGCGCACCTCGCGGCCGCGCTCGCCGATCAGCGCGATCACGCAGACATCGGCCTGCGTGCCCTTGACGATCTGGGCGAGCAGCGAGGACTTGCCGCCGCCGGGCTCGCCGTAGATGCCGAGGCGCTGGCCCTCGCCCACGGTGAGGAGGCCGTCGATGACCCGCACGCCGAGCGGCATCGGCCGGGCGACGAGCTGGCGCTCCAGGGGGTTGGGCGCCTGCCCCCGGAGCGAGCGGGTCGGGGACGCGTCGAGGGTCGGACCGCCGTCGAGGGGCCGGCCGCGGCCGTCGAGGATGCGCCCGAGCAGCCCCTCGCCCACCGGCACCTCGACCATGCGCCCGGTCGGCACCACCTCGGCGCGGGCGGAGAGGTTCTCG
The DNA here is from genome assembly GCF_022179345.1 of Methylobacterium jeotgali. GTDB lineage: Bacteria > Pseudomonadota > Alphaproteobacteria > Rhizobiales > Beijerinckiaceae > Methylobacterium > Methylobacterium jeotgali. The sequence continues at coordinate 26,107 of NZ_BPQR01000035.1, forward strand.
ATCGCCCCGATCGGGGTGAGGAGCGCGGTGTCCTCGGCGAGGCCCACCACCTCCGCCTCCAGGCAGAAGCTGCCGCGTTCGTCCTCGATCCGGCAGAGCTCGCCGACGCGCACCCCCGGCACCACGGCGTGGATCAGGGTGCCGACCGCCCGCGTCACCCGCCCGCGCACGGGCCGGGTGTCGACGGCGCGGGCGGCCTCGCGCAGCCGCGGCAGGGCCTCGGAGAGCAGGTTCGACAGGGCCGCCTCGCTCACGAGCCGGCCCCTTCCGCCGCCGCGGCGAGGCCGGTGCGGAGCGCCCGCAGCTGCGCCTCGATCCCGAGCTCGACGCTGCCGACGGGGCTGCGCAGGCAGCACTCGCCGGGGCGCATCGCCGGGTCGGCCTCGACCTGCACCGGGCTCGCCTCGCCGAGCGCCGCGCGGACGCTCTCGAGGTCGCCGGGAGCGACCCGCAGGCTCGCTCCGGCGTCGGGGGCGAGCCGCCCGACCGCGTGGGCGACGGAGCGGGCGAGCGCGTCGCCCGGCTCGAACTGTCCGAGGATGTCGGCGACGAGGCCGCCGACGAGGGCGGGCAGCTCCCGCTCCAGCCTGGCGAGATGGGCCGCGGCCCGGGCCGAGGTCTCGGCGAGGAGCCGCGCGGTGGCCTCGGCGCCGGCGGCGCGGCCCTCGGCGAAGCCCCGCTCCCGCTCGCGATCCACGAGGTCCTCTGCCCAGGCGCGGGTCTCGTCGGCGTGGCGGCGGGCGGCGGAGAGCGCGGCGCCGGCTTCGCCCCAGATGCCGAGATCGGCGGCGCGAACGATCGGCCCGAGGGGCCGCAGGCGCGGCGGCGCGGGCGGGGTGTGCGCCTCAGGCATCGCGCTCGGCCTCCCCGCCGGTCTCGTGCGTGTCCGCTTCGGCGGCGAGGTCGGCGGCGACGAGCGCCATGATCGTCTCCGCATGCGCGGCGATCGCCGGATCGACGGGGGCCGCCTCGGCCGCCGTGCCGGGGGGCAGGACGAGCCATGTCCGATGCCGGATCGCGCCGGGCTGGGTCGCCAGCCAGACGCCGAGGCAGGCATGGCCGTCCCGGCGGATCGCTTCCGGAAGGTCCGCCTCCGAGGGCAGCGGCGGCGCCAGCGTCGCGTGGCGCAGGCCCAGCGCCAGCGCGCCGCGGCCGATCGCATGCACCAGGGCCGCGACCTCCGGCCCGGCGACGACGCCGCGCAGGGCGGAGCCGTGCAGCACGGCGCCGGCCCGCAGCACCGCCTCCTCCGGGTGGGCGAGGAGCCAGTCCGGCACCCCGGCGCCCTCCCCCTCGTCCTCGATCCCGAGGCGCGTTGCGATGCGCGTGCGGGTGCGCTCGCAGGCGGTCAGGCGCGCGAGCGTCGCCTCGGACAGGCGCGGGTCGAGGGCCGCCCGCAGGCGGTCTGGATGGACGGCGAGATCGGCAGACGCTGGCATCGGCCCTCCGTCAGGCGACGCGCTTCAGCGCGACGGGCGGACGCTCCTGCGGCGGCGGCAGGGAGGGGTCTAGGCTCTCGAGCGCGCCGAGCGGTGCGCCGGTGTCCCCGCTCGCGCGGCGGCGGCGCAGCCACCACCAAGCCGCCCCCGCGAGGCCAAGCCCGGCGGCCCCGGCCCCCATCGCCACGGTGCCGCCGTCGAGCCCGCCCGCCTTCGCGGGGGCCGCGGCGAGCGAGCCGGTGGCGAGCACCTGGCTGCGGTCGACCGGCACGAACACCACCGAGACCTTCTCGTAGTTCAGGCCCTCGATGCTGTTGGCGACGAGCATCTTGATCTGCGGCAGCAGGGCCTTCAGGGGCGCGTCCTTGTCGTGGCGGATGAAGACGGAGGCCGAGGAGGGCGTCGCGTCCTGCTTGAGGAGGTCGTTCTTCGGCAGCACCACGTGGATGCGGGCCGAGAGCACGCCGTCGATGCCGGAGATCGTCTTCGAGAGCTCCTCGCTCAGCGCGTAGACGTAGCGGGCCCGCTCCTCCGTGGGCGAGGCGATGAGGCCGCCGCCCTTGAAGACCTCGCCCATGTTGGTGAAGCTCTGGCGCGGGTAGCCGCCTGCCTTGAGCACCTCGACGGCCTGGGCGAAGCGGCCCTGGTCGACCTGCACGGTGCTCGACCCGTCCTTGCTGCTCGCCCGGCTCGCCTCGATGCCCTTGTCGAGGAGGAGGGCCACCATCTCGTTGGCCTCGCGCTCGGAGAGCTTGGTGTAGAGGTCGGTCTTGCAGCCGCCGAGCACGAGGGCGACGAGGGCCAGCGCCGCGATCCGCCGGGCGCGGCCGCGCTTCGCGGGCCGGGACGGGCTGGGGTTCGAGGCGTCCATGACGGTCTCCGGATCGGGAAGGGAGGCGGGGCGCATCGCGTCAGCCCGAGGAGAGGAGCTTGTTTAGGGAGCCGGTGAAGCTGCCGGTGGTCTTCGAGACCACGGAGACCTGGATCACCTGCCCGCTCACCTGCTCGAGCTGCTGGAGCATCGCGTCGAAGCCGGGGTTGCGACTCTGGCCGGGCTGGGTCGTCGGCTGGCCGGCGATCTCGGGGCCTGCGGGCGCGGCCTCCGCCCGCAGGGGCGCCGCGGCGGGGCCGGGCGGGCGCATGGCGACCTTGAGGGTCGGGCCCTCGACGGCCGGCGGCGATCCCGCGCCGGGCCGGCGCCAGGCGGCGTCGCCCTGCTGGAGGCGCCCGACGCCGTCGAGCACGCTGTCGCCCATGGAGCGGCCCATCTGGTGCGGACCGGCGGGAACCTCGGAGACCGGCGCCGAACGGGGCGTCGCCTGCGGCGGAAGGCCCGCCTCGCGCACGGCCTGAGCGGGCGCCTGAGCCTGCTGGCCGGCCAGCGCGCCGTCGAAGCCGCCGGCCTGGCCCGGCGCCGCGACGGGTCCCGGGCCGCCGACGCCGCCCGCTGCTCCCGCCCCGAGGGATGCCGCCCCGGCGGCGACCGTCTCGACTGCCATGTCCCGGAGCCCCCTTCGAGAAAATCGATGGCCGGAGGCTACGGGCCTGACCTGACGGCTAGCTGACGAGTCCCGTCCGAACCCGCGAAGCGCGGGGACGGGAGACGGATTCTCGCGGGCCGGGCGAGGCGCCGGCTTGCCAAACCGCGGCCAGGCTCGAGATTGGCGCGGACTGTCAGCCCGGTGTCGTCGACCTGTCGTAGACGAGGGCCGGAATCGTGAGGCGGCGCAGGGTCATGAATCGAATCGCTGGCGGATCGTCGGTCGGAAGCTCCCACCGGCCGCGCGGCCTCGTCCTCGCTGCGCCCTTGCTCGCCGCGCCCTTGGCCGCGCTCCTCGCGCTCGCGGTGGCCGCGCCCCTTCCCGCCGGGGCGGCGGTGCTGAAGCTCTCTGACAAGCCCTACAGCTACACGGTCATCGACCAGGACCTCTCGGCCGCCCTCCAGGAGTTCGGCTCGAACGTCGGGATCAAGGTCAACATCAGCCCGGAGGTGAAGGGCCGCATCCAGGGCCGCATGCCGGAGGGGACGGCGCAGGCGTTCCTCGACCGTCTGGCGACGAGCTACAATCTCGAATGGTACTTCGACGGCAGCGTTCTGTTCGTCACCTCCGCCAAGGAAAGCCGCACCCAGCTCCTCGTGCTGAGCCCCATCGGCTACGAGGACCTCACGGGCGCCCTCGACGCGCTCCAGATCAGCGACGCGCGCTTCCCCCTGCGCCCTTCGCCGGGCAAGGCGGTGGTGATGGTCTCCGGGCCGCCCCGCTACGTGGCGCTCGTCGAGCAGACGCTGGCCGGCCTCGTCGCCGAGGAGCAGGCAAGGCCGAAGACCGGCCCCGCCGCCCGCAAGGCCCCCCAGGCGCAGAAGGAGACGGTGCTCACCGTGTTCCGCGGCGGCCAGACCACGGTCCTGCGCGACGGGCGCCCCGAGCGACTCACCGAGGCCGAGGCGCCGACCCAGTCGGGTCCGCAGCCGGCCGCGAATCAGGTCCGCGCGCCGCTTCCCGCCGGCACCGCCCTCCCCGGCCCCGTCCTCCCGGCTCCGGTTCCGGCGATCCCGCAGCCCGCCGGCCTGCCGCTTCTCTCCCGCTGATCGCGGGCCTGCGCAGGCAACTCTTCCGGAAGGCGCGCCCGTCCCGGCACGGCGCCGGGCCGTCTTCGCGCGCCCTGCCTGACACTAGGCACGCGCGCGGGCGTCTCCGCGCCGCCGGGAGGCGATCCGGCGACCGGATTCGGTGAGCCGGCTCAACCGCATCACCGTCAGGTTCCCGAAAGCTCGCCTTCCTAGCGTCCCGGCCGTGGCGCTCCGCGGCGGCGGGAAAACACCCCTCCGACGCGGCGCCGACGAGCGGCCGGGGCGCGTTCGCGCGTCCGCGGCCTTTCGAGGAAGCGAGAGGCCGTGCCCGGCGTCTCCCGCGACGCGGGGCGCGCCGGACCGGCCACAAGGGAGCAGCCGATGCTCGGAACGATCGGGAACATCGCGGGCGGCCTTCTGGGCGGCCCCCTCGGCAGCCTGGCCGGCGGGGCGATCGGAAGCGCCCTCGACGGCGGCAGCGGCGGCGGAGAGGCCAAGGCCTTCGAGCAGGCGCTCGGCCAGTTCGCCACGCAGGTCGCCGGCGACGCCATGGACGAGATGAACCAGGCGATGGCCGACACCGAAGAGGATTTCGCCTGACCGGGCGGGATTCAGGGATCCGGGCCCCGCGGCCCGGCCCCGTGAACGCAGACCAATCCAGATCAGACAGGAGACGATGATGGCCGGTGGAATTCTCGGAGGCATCACCAACGCGATCGGCGGCCTGGTGGGCGGCGGTGGCGGCGGCGCGGGCGGTGCCGGCGGCGCGGGGGGCGACAGCTTCGCCAACAACCTCTCCCAGCTCAAGCAGGTGAGCGAGGAGCAGCAGCAGAAGCAGATGGAGCTTCGCATGGTCTCCGCGAAGCTCGGCACGGACCAGAACGCCGCCAAGGAGAAGCCGCAGCAGTAAGGCTGCGCACCGGGGCCGGCCCGTCCGGCCCCGCGCTTCCAGCCAAATGCGCCCCGCGCCGCTCGCGTGCGGGGCGCCCACCATGAGGGGTGAAGCCGTGGCGAGCGCGAACGACACCATCGAGACCGATTTTCATGCCGGCGCCCCGCGCGTCGACGAGGCCTATGCCTTCGAGATCCGCTCGGGGCTCTATCTCGGGCTGACCCACGCGGTCGCCGAGGGCCGGCACCTGTTCGGCAGCGGCGAGGATTGCGACCTCGTGCTCCTGGAGCCGGGTCTCGCCACCACCCACGCCGCGATCGTCCTTGAGGGCGACACCATCCGCGTCGAGGGCCTGGCCGAGGGCGTCGCCGTCGAGGGCGCCGGGCTCGTGCCGCCGGGCGCCGCCCGCACCGTGCGGCTGCCGGCCGTGGTCCGGATCGGGCCGGTCGAGACCGCCTGGCGCGGGTCCGGGGCCGCCGAGGAGGCGCCCGCGCCGCAGGCCGCGCTGCCCGCCTGGCGCCGGTTCCTGCAGCGGCCGGCGATGCCCGGCATCGCCGCGGCCGGGTTCCTGGCCGCCACCCTCTTCCTCACCGTCGCCAAGCCCATCGCCGACGCGGCCTCCCTCGCGGAGGGCGCCCGCGGGGCCGTCTCGGCGGTGCCCGAGGCCGCGACGCCCGCCACGCTCTCCGCGCCGTCACCGGCGAGGGAGGCGGTTCCGGGTCCGAACGAGGGTCCGGTCAAGGGCGCCCCCAAGGAGGCCAAGGATATCGGCCGAACGGCTCCGGCGCCGTCCCAGCGCAGCCTGGAGACCGCCACCGCCTCGCTTCGGGCGGCCGTCGAGGGCGCCGGGCTCCTCAACGTCCACCTCTCCTCCAGCGGCGGCGCCGTCAGCGCCAGCGGGACCGTCGAGCCGGCCCAGGCCCGGCGGTGGGAGGCGCTCCAGAAGGAGTTCGACGAACGCTTCGTCGGCGAGGTCACCCTCGTCAACAGCGTCGCCGTCAAGGCCGAGAAGCTGCCCGCCTCCCTCGGCATCGAGGGCGTGTGGCGGGGGCCGCAGCCCTACATCGTGGTGCGCGGGCAGCGCTACCTCGTCGGCGCCGTCGTCGACGGCGGCTGGGCGATCCGGGGCATCGAGGCCGACCGGGTGATGCTGGAGCGCGAGGGCCGCCTCGTCGCCATGCGCTTCTGAACCCCGCCGCCTCCCGAAACCGACCGGCCCGCTGACCCGCGCGCCGACTGGAAGGACGCATCATGGCCCGCCTGCGCCGCTCGCCCGTCTCCACCGGGACCACCCCGCCCGCCGCTCCGCCCCCGGCCGGGGCAGACGGGCTCGGCCGCGATCCGCGCGCCGACGGTCTCGATCCGCGGGCCCGGCTCGACGGGGCGGCACCCCTCGGCGAGCGCGGCGGCCGCGGCAGCGAGGCCGTTGGCCAGGGGCCGGGCGAGGAGGGTGTCGAGCTCGACGCGGCGATCGACGCCATGCTCGCCGCCGGCGGCGTCGATGCGGTGACGCGGGTGCGCCTCAGCGAGGCCCGCCGGGCCATCGCGGAGGCCGGCGCCGGCGAGGCGGAGGTCTTCGAGGGCGCGAGCCTGTCGCGCTCCCTGTTCCGCTTCGTGATGCCCCGCCTGCACCACCCGGAGGTGCTGCGCGGCGACCGCCACCGGGCGCTGTTGGAGGGCCTCGCCGAGGGGCTCGCCGCCGAGAGCGACGACGGCATCGTGCGCGAGGGCGCCCTCGTGGTCCACCGCGAGCTGCGCCGCCTCGCGATGCTGCGCGCCAGCCGAAACGCGCTGATCGAGGGATGACGGCCATGCTCGACCCGAAATCCGATCCCCCGCTCGATCCGGCGGACGATCTTTCCGGAGACGCGGCGGTCGCCCTGCCCGTGCCGGCCCTCGCGACCGTCGCGATGCCCGCGCTCGCCGGCCGCCACCGGCCGCTGATCGCCCGCGAGCAGCGCGACCTTCTCTGCGCGCTCGCCTACGTCGCCCTCGGCGTCGGCGATTCCGCCCAGGCCGTGACGCTGCTCGGCCTCGTCCTTCGCGAGGCTCCCGATGATGCCGGCGTGCTCCGCCTTCTCGCCTACGCCCTGGTCGAGGCCGGCAGCGGCGCCCAGGCGCTCGCGGCGCTCGACCGTCTGGAGCGGATCGAGCCGGCGCAGGCCCCGCCGATGCTGCTGCTGCGCAGCCAGGCCCTGCGCCTCGCCGGCCGGCTCGACGAGGGCCGCGCCGTGTTCCGCCGCTTCGTCGAGACCCGCCAGACCGCGCCCGCCGAGGAGACCCGCCGATGACCGACGCCCTCGGCACCGCCCGGACCTTCCTGCGCCGCCTGCCCGCGAGCCCCGACATCGCGGTGGCCCTCGTCGTCGTGCTCGCCGTGGCGATGATGGTGCTGCCGATGCCGCACGTCCTCGTCGACGCGCTGATCGCCTTCAACCTCGGCTTCGCGGTGCTGCTGCTGATGGTGGCGCTCTACGTGGTGAGCCCGCTCTCCTTCTCGACCCTGCCGGGGATCATCCTGATCTCGACGGTGTTCCGGCTGGCGCTGACCATCACCACCGCCCGCCTGATCCTCGCCGAGGGCGATGCCGGCGACATCATCCGCACCTTCGGCGAGTTCGTGATCTCGGGGAACCTGATCGTCGGCCTCGTGGTGTTCCTCATCATCACGCTCGTGCAGTTCATCGTCATCGCCAAGGGCGCCGAGCGGGTCGCCGAGGTCGGCGCCCGCTTCACCCTCGACGCGCTGCCCGGCAAGCAGATGGCGATCGACGCCGAGCTGCGGAACGGCGACATCGACCAGGCCCAGGCCAAGGCCCGCCGGAACACCCTGGAGCGGGAGAGCCAGCTCTACGGCGCCATGGACGGCGCCATGAAGTTCGTAAAGGGCGACGCCATCGCCGGGCTCGTCGTCATCGCCGTCAACATGATCGGCGGGCTGGCCATCGGCACCCTCGTGCGGGGGATGCCGATCGGGCAGGCGCTCCACGAGTACACCCTGCTCTCGATCGGCGATGCGCTGATCTCGCAGATCCCGGCGCTGCTGCTCTCGCTGACCGCCGGCACCATCGTCACCCGCGTCACCGGCGGGCGCGACATCGGCCTCGGCCGCGACATCGCCGAGCAGCTCGTCTCAGACCCCCGGGCGCTCCGCCTCGCCGCCGCCGTGCTGCTCGGCATGGCCGCGATCCCGGGCTTTCCCGCCCCGATCTTCCTGGTGCTGGCCGCGGCCTTCGCGGCGGCGAGCTTCCGGCGCAAGCCGGAGCCGGCTGCGGAAGTGGCCGGCGAGGCCACGGCCGAGGAGCAGGAATCCGCCCGCGCCCGCAAGCCGGCCCTTCCCGCCGAGGCGGTGCCGGTCATGCTCGTGCTCGCGCCCGGCCTGCTGGAGCGGCTCGACGCGGGCGCGCTCGCCAAGGGCATCGCCCGCATCCGCTCCGGCGTCTCGACGGATCTCGGCGTGCTCATCCCCGAGGTCGGCACCGGGGTCGACCCGCAGCTCGGCGAGGGCGAGTTCCGCCTCGACGTCGAGGGCGTGCCGGTCGATGCCGGCCATATCCGCCCCACGCTGCTCGTCCTCGACGACGACGTGGCGAACCTCGAGCTCGCCGGCATCCCCTACACGACCGAGGACGGCGCCGGCGCGCCGGTCTGGATCGAGGCCGAGCACCGCCCGGCGCTCCGCGAGGCCGGCATCGGCCATCTCGACGCGGGCGAGCTGGTCGCCGCGCGCCTGCGGGCCGTGCTGATGCGCTACACCGGCCGCTTCGTCGGCATCCAGGAGACCCGCGCCCTGCTGGCGCGGATGGAGACGGGCTACGCCGACCTCGTCAAGGAGGTGCTGCGCTCGGTCCCCGTGCCGCGGATCGCCGAGGTGCTGCGCCGCCTGCTCGAGGAGGGCATCCCGATGCGCAACACGCGCATCCTGCTCGAGGCGCTGGCCGAATGGGGCGAGCGCGAGCAGAACCCGATGCTGCTCACCGAGTACGTGCGCTCGGGCCTCAAGCGCCAGATCTGCCACCGGCATGCCAACGCCCACAAGGTCGTGGCCGCCTACGTGCTGGAGCGGGAGGCGGAGGAGGCCGTCCGCGCGGCGGTGCGCGACACCGCCGTCGGCCCCTACCTCGTCCTCGACGAGCGCCCCTCCGAGGCGCTGCTCTCGCAGATGCGGCGTATCCAGGAGAATGCCGGCCCCCGCGGGGCGGCGGGCGAGGCCGGGCGGCCGGTGCTGCTCGCGTCCATGGACATCCGCCGCTTCGTGCGTGGCTTCCTCGCCCGCAACGGCGTCGACATCCCGGTGCTGTCCTACCAGGATCTCGCCGACGAGTTCACGGTGCAGCCGGTCGGCTCGATCAGCCTGCAGCGGGGCCAGGCCAAGGCCGCATCCCCGGCGCGCACCCCCGTCTCGCCACCCCGCGAGACCGTCCGCGACGCCGCGCTCGCCGCCGGCTGAACTCCGCCTTTCCTGACGCCGCACGGGGCGAGGCCCCGAACCGACGAGGAGACACGCGATGGCCTCCACCGCCTCCGTCGCCCCGCAGAAGCCCCCCGCTCCGCCGCCGCAGCCCCAGAAGCCGGCGCCCGAGGCGCAGCGCTTCCCCGGCCCGCCGGCCGAGCAGACCACGGCTGAGCAGGCCAAGGCGGATCCGGCCAAGGCCGGTCCGGTCGAGACCGCGGCCGCCGCGGCGCCCCAGGCCCGGCCCGCCAACGAGAACGCGCCTCAGGCCGCCGCGCCCGAGGCTCCGGCCTCCCCCGCCCCGGAGCCGGTGGCGCCGGAGCGGGCGCGGCAGATCGCCGACTGGGCGGCGAACCGGTCCGACCACAGTGGCGGCTTCCTCGGCTTCGGCGGCACGGATTCGAGCGAGAAGACCCGCGACGCGCTGACCGGCCGCTCCGAGCTCGGCCCGATGAGCGCCGGCGAGCAGCGCGTCCTCGCCGACCGGATGATCGAGCGCTGGGAGGCGGGCAAGGGCGATGGCGCCTCGGGCCCCGCCCGGCTCGTGGAGGCTCTGAGCGACGCGCCCGAGAGCCGCGCCCTCCTCGGCGAGCGCCTGGCCTCGCGGGCGGCGGCGATCGACCGCGACACCCCCTTCGACCCCGCCAAGCCCGACGAGAACTGGGGCGAGCGCCTGCGCGCGGGCAGCTACGCCCGCCAGGCGGTCGCGGCGGCGGGCCCCGCCGACGACCCGGCCGCGAAGGGGCGTCTCGCGGCCACCGTGACGGCCCTCGGACCCGAGGCGGCCGGCGGCTTCGCCAACGCCCTCGCCGCCGACGGGATCGGCCTCTACGCGCCCGGCGGCAGCGACCTCGCCCGGACCCTCGACGCGTCGGCCACCGCCGCGCCCGATGCCCGGGCGGCCTTCGTGCAGAACGCCTTCGCCCGCACCGACGCGAGCCGCTACGCCGAGCCCGATCTCCAGAGGGCCATGGCCGGGGCGCTCGCGCGGGAATGGAATCCGGACGACCCGGCGGCGGCCGGTCGCGACGCGGAGCGGCTCTCCGGCATCCTCGCCACCGACCAGGGCCGGCGCCTGCTCGGGGCCGGGGGCGAGGACGGACCGTCGCTGGAGACCCGCGTCAACGCGCTGGCGACGGTGCGCGCCGACCCGTCGATCACCGGCGACGTCCTCAAGCGCACCGACGATCCCTGGACGAATCCGGCGGTGATCGCGCCGAGCGCCCAGGCGAGCGCCCGGCAGTATCTCGACAACCGGGGCGACGCCCCCGTCGCGCTGTCGGGGAGCGACCTCGACAACACCGTCGGCACGGCGATGGGGCTGCCCCCCGCTCTGCCGCCGGGCACCGACCCGGCGCAGGCCGAGGCGGCGGCGGCGCGGGGGCAGTTCAGCTACTTCGCCACGGGCGACTCGGCCGAGCCGGTCAAGGCCGTCGCCGACCAGATCCGCGCGGTGGCCGGCGACGGCCCGGCGAACGTGACGGTCCTGCCCGTCACCTATTCCGACGGCAAGACCGGGCCGGTGCAGCTGCCTCTGTTCCGGGTCTCCGATCCGTCGGGAGCCGAGCGCTTCGTCGACAACACCGGCCGGCGCTACGACAGCTTCGAGGACTGGCGCACCAACAACGTGCTGCCGCCGGGCACGCAGGTCTATCCGGAGAACGGGCACCTCGCGGCCGGGCCGGACGGGCGCGTGGCGCTCGGCCAGGAGAACACGCCGAAGACCGTCGACACGTTCGGCGAGCATCTCACCTCGGTCGTGGACAAGGTGGCCCTCGTCGGCGGCATCGTCGCCGGCGGCGTGCTCATCGTCGGCACCGGCGGTCTCGCGACGCCGGTCGTGGCGGGAGCCGCCGCCGTCGCGGTGGGCGCGGGCGCCTGGGGCGCCTATCGCAGCGGCAGCGAGCTCGTGGATCGCGGGCAGCACGGCCAGTCGCTGAATCCGATCACCGACGCGGACGCCCGCGGCCTCTGGCTGAACCTCGGGGCGAGCGTCGCCTCGGTCGGCGCCTTCGGCAGCGCCGCGCGCCTCGCCCAGCTCGGCCAGGCGGGCCGCGCCGTGGCGCCGCTTGAGGCCTCGCTTCACGGCTACGTCCAGGCGGGCTCCTTCGCCCTCGACACCGCGGCGGTCGCCGACCAGGGGGTGAGCACCGCCCGCAACTGGGACCGGATGAGCGGGGAGGAGCGGGCCACCTCGATCCTCCAGATGGGCTTCTGGGGCGTCGGGGCCGGCGTCGGCATGCGGGCGTCCGGCACTCGCAACCCCGGCGACATGTTCAACCCGATCACGGTCCGCGACAACATCCTGGCGGCGAACCGGCCCCCGGTCTCGGCCGATCCGGCGCTCGCGGGTGACGCCGTCAAGATCGACTTCGACCCGGCGTCCGGCGTCGTCCGCGGCATCCGCCACGGGCCTGAGGCGACGCCGGCCGACATCGATCTCCACGCCCGCACCGCGGAGGGCATCCAGCGCAGCCTCACCCTGGAGGGGCAGGTCGCCCGCCTGTTCTCGGGGCGGAACGATCCGCCGCCCGGCAGCGTCGGCTGGGCGGCGCGCCAGGACATCGCCAAGGTCCGCGAGCGCCTCGACACGCGCCTGCGTGAGCTCGATGCCCCCGGTCTGACGCCCGAGCGGCGCGCCGAGATCGAGCACGCCAACGGGGTCGACCGCGCCCATCTCGACGCGCTCTCCGGCGAGGTCTCCTCCTTCGCCCGCGATCCCGACGCGGCGACGATCGACGCCCGCAACAGCAAGCGCAAGCGCGTGGAGGACGGTGCCGGCCCGGCCCCGAAGCGGAGCGGCGGCTACGACATCGAGGCGGAGCGCGCCAAGCTCCCGGTCGGCGAGACCACGCGGGAGGTCGGCGGCAACCGCGTGACCTACACCGTCAACGCCGAGCACAACCCGACCCAGGTCGACCTCTACCTGACCGAGATTCCGCCGAGCAAGAAGCGCTCCTCCGAGGAGAACCGGATGACCGCCGAGGTCGGCCGCTCCGGCGGCCGCGGGCGCGACACCCGCGAGGAGCGCGACAATGGCGGCCACATCGCCGGCTTCCAGTTCCTCCACGAGCAGGGTCTGATCAACCAGTTCCCGCAGAACGAGGATTTCAACCAGCGCGTCTTCAACGAGATCGACGGCGAGGTCCGCCAGTGGGTCGAGCAGGGCGCGCATGTCCACACCCGCTTCACGATCGGCGACGGCGACACGCCCGAGACCCGGACCTGGGGCGGCAAGCGCCCGAGCCACGTCACCGTCCAGTACGAGGTCACCGACCCCAAGACCGGCGAAGTGATCTACAGGACCGACGTGGCCCGGTTCGAGAACGAGGCCGGCCAGGAGTTCGACGGCTACAAGGACGGCCTGATCGAGGCGGGGGGCAACCCGAACGCCAAGATCGACGTTGCCGCCCGGATGCGCGAGGCCCTCGGCCTGGAGTAGCGGCCGCGGCGGCTGGAACGGAGGGAGACGGGCTTGAGCGAGCAAGGCACCATCGAGGCGCTGCATCACGAGATCGGCCGGCTCATCGTCCACGACGAGGCCTTCCTGGAGCTGCCCTGGACGAGCCTCGCCCTCGTGGCGACGATGCGCGACGAGACCACCGTGCAGCTCCACGGCTACGCCTATCTCGAGGACGGCAAGACGGAGGCGGTGACGCCGCGTGCCTCGACGGTGGCGCAGCGCTTCGTCGAGCTGCACCACGCCGCGCGCGAGCGCGACCCCCGGCCCTGGAAGGCGGCCCTCGTGCAGATCTGGCGCTCGAGCGCGAAGGTGAGCTTCTTCTTCGAGTACGACGACGCGGCGCGCTGGAAGGTGACGCCCCTCAACTACCAGACGATGCGCGAGGAGCTGCGGCCGAAATAGCCGGGGAGGTCGCCACGCCGGCCGCGCGAACGACCCGGTTCCGTCACCCGGAAAGGACCGTCCCCACGGCGGTCCTCGACCTGTCGGTGGTGCCCCTCAGGCGCTGCCTTCGCGCTCGCCGCCCTGGCTGAGGCTGACGGCGATCGCCGCCGCGACCACGGCGATCTGCGTCTCCGGAGGCTGCGGATCGGCGGCGAGGCTCGCGGCGATCGCCGGGAGCGTCGGAGCCGCAATCCCCTCCTCGCTCGCCAGCGCCACGGCGACGCGGGCGGCCATGATCGCGGCCTGCGGCACCTCGGGCAGGTCGATCGGCTGGTCCTCCTCGGTCTCCAGCACGTAGCCGGTGCCGCGGACGGTCCGCACCTTCGGCGTCGCCCCCGAGCCCATCAGGTGTCCGCGCAGCCGGTAGATGCCGACCTCGATGGCGTTCGAGGAGACCTCGTCCTCGAAGCTGTAGAGCCCCTCCTCGAGGACGCCCTTGGCGACCGTCTTGCCGGAGCGGCGGATCAGCATCTCGAGGATGCAGGTCTCCCGCCGCGGCATCCGCAGGAGCTTGCCGTCGACCCGCGCCTCGCGGCTCGCCGGATCGAAGGTGACGTTGCCGGCCTTGAGCACCGGGTCGAGGGCCGCCACCGGGCGGCGCAGCACGGCCCGGACCCGCGCCACGAGCTCGTCCAGCGGCATCGGCTTGAGCATGTAGTCGTCGGCGCCCGCGTTCAGCCCCTCGACCCGCTGGTCGACGGCATCGTGCTCGGCGGTGACGATCAGGATCGGCGCGGCGTTGCCGGCCCGGCGCTGGGCGCGCACCCAGTCGAGGCCGTCGCCGTCGGGCAGCATGCGGTCGACGAGGATCGCGTCGTAGGGCGCGACCGAGACCGAATCGCCGGCATCGGCGAGGCAGGGAGCGTGATCGACGACGAAGCCCTCGTCGCGCAGCACGCCGCCGATCGCGCGGGCGCAGTCCCGGTTGTCCTCGACCATCAGTATCCGCATCGATCTTCGTCCTCACGCCTATGAAGTCCGGGTCGTGATTCCGGCAAGTCGAGGGTCTGCCCGTCAGCGCAGGAGAGAACGCTTCCGTCTGGATCCCCGCTTCGCGGGTTCTATAGGCTGTCCGTCTATCGCGGATAGCCTGCGGTCATCAGGTTTGATCGCATTAATCAGTCACAAACAAGCCTTGTATGGCCTGTCCAATCGTGCTTGACTGATTCTCTGCTAAAGTTAGCTCGCTAAACATTATGCCAGAATGGTGAAGGGCGGCGGATCCGATGATCCGCCGCCCTCCCTTCCTTGGGGGTCGGGCCGTGCTCCTCGGCGCGGCCGACGACGTCAGGCCGCCGCCTCGGCCGCGTCGACGACGCTCTGGTCGACCGGCTTGCCGTCGCGGGTCTGCCAGGCGCCGCCGTCCTCGTAGATCGTGAGGGCGCCGTCATGCTCGAGGTCGTCGAGCGTCCGGCCGGCGTTCGACTGCTTCACCTCGAGGTTGTTCGCGCCGTCATGCGTGTCGCCGAGGCCGGTGACCTGGATGGCGTTGTCGCCGTTGGTGATGGTCAGCTTCGAGGAGAAGGTGGTGCCGTTCTCGCCGCCGGGCACGGTTCCGACGGTGATCTTGGTGCCGTCGTCGAGCTGGAAGGTGGTGTCCTTCTTGAAGTCGAAGTCGGTCTTGCCGTCACCATCCTTGTCGACATGGGGGTCGCCCCAGACCTTGGTGGTCTTGCCGGTCTCGTTGTTGGTCACCGTCCAGCTGGCGTCCTTCTCGTTCGCCTTGACGGTGTACTTGTCGCCGAGCTGGATCGTCGCCTCGCCGTCCTTGACCTCGTGGCTCCAGACGCCGCTGTTGCCGGTCGCCTGAGCCGAGCTCTCGTCCGGACGCGGCGCGTTCTGGGCCGTGGGCGCGGAGCCGCCGGCCGAGCCCGAGCCGCCCGGCGCGCCGTTGGCGCAGCTGCCCTTGGAGCCGCCGGCCGACCCGCCCGCGGGCGCCTCGGCCTTGAGCTTCGACATCAGCTCCGCGATGCCGTCGAGCAGGGCGTTCTTGGCGCCCTTGGGCAGGGCGGAATCGGCGACCCGGTCGGCGATCTCCTGGAAGCCGCTCATCAGATCCTGCGGGCTCGCAGGCGCGTCGCCCTCGGCGCCGCCGGTGGCCGCGGCCTCGCGGGCGCCGCCCGCCGAGCCCGAGCGCTCGCCGCGTCCGGCGTTCCGCGCCGGGGAGGTGTCCTCCGACGAGGCGCCCTCGGAGGCGGCACCCTGGGAGGCTGCGGCGAAGCCCTCGGCGAAGCCGTCGATGAGGGCGCGCTTCTCGTCGGGGTTCCGGGTCTCCTTGACGTCGGCGAGGAAGGCCTGGCCGCCGGAGCGCGGCGCGCGCTCCTGGCCGAGCAGGGCGTCGAGGAAGTTGCGCGCCGCCGTGGCGCCGTTCTCGGAGAGGTGGGAGGCGCCGAGCGCGCCGTTGGCGCCGGGCAGGTTCGAGACACCGAGGGTCATGGTTGAGCTCCGCTCAGGATGGATGGGCCTTAAGGTCCCTCGCGCGCCGGGCCTGCCGCCGCGTCCGGGACCGCTGATCCGAGCCGGCCGGCCGGCGCCTCGAACGGCGCCCCCGACCTGCCTGCGGAGACAGGGTTAGGAAGACCAGCTTTCGGCAACCTGACGGGGCGCGGCCCCGATCGCATTCCCGCGCATGCCCGCGGGGCCGGAGGGCGTCGTTGAGTTGATCCCCGCGCGCGAGGAGCGGATCGACCGCAGGCCCGATTTTTTCGCCGTCGACCGCGCGAAGAGACCCGTTGCCGGCAAGAAGATCGACGTGTCTCGACCGGGGATCGTCTGCGGTGTTCGAGACATCGTCGGAGATCTGCTTGATTCGTCAGGTCGGCGTCAGGTCGAGCCGTTAGCCCTGATCCTCGGAAGCGTTCGCCGGAACGCGAGAGGCCGGGGGGCCCGCATGCCGAAGGTCATCGACAAGCCGCAGGCCGCCCGCGCCGCCGAGCCCGCCCCCGAAGAGGAGGCCGGCACCCACTGGCCGGCGAGCCTGGAGCGGGCCGCTCCGCCCCCGGAGCCTGTCAAGCAGCAGAGCGCGGGCGGTGCCGGGCCGGTCTCGGCCGCCGCGGTGTCCTCCACCTCCTCCGCCGGCGCCAGCCCCGCGGCCGGGGCCGATCCGGCCAACGACAACGTCGTGCGCCACACGGTGCAGGAGGGAGACTCGCTCTGGAGCATCTCCCGCCAGTACGACCGGCCCTTTCCCGAGGTGCTGAAGGCCAACCCGCAGTTCCGCGATCCGGACCTCATCCATCCGGGCGAGACCGTCAACGTGCCGATGGGCGCCCCGCGCCAGGCGCCCCCGGCCCCACCGGCCGCCGTTCCCCCCGCCCCGCCCCCGGCCCCTCCGCAGGAGCCGCCCCGGGGCTCGGACACGCCGGGCCGGCCGGCGCCGCCCTCCGCCCCTCCGCTCGCGTCGCCGGACGTTCCGCCGGCCGCGCCGGGACCGGCGCCCGAGACGCCGCCGGGACCGACGCCCCCCACGGGCGCGCCGCCCTCGGGCGAGGCCTCCGGGCCGCCCTGCGGGATCGACGGCAGTCTCGGCTCGGCCTGCGCCGCCAACACCAACGTGCCCTGCGGCGTCGATGTCGGGGTCGGCACCGCCTGCGGCGGCAACGCCTCCGCGCCCTGCGCCGCGAACGTGAGCGTCGGCCGGGCCTGCGGCGGCAACGTCTCGGGTCCCTGCGCGGCCAAGGCCAGCGAGGGCACCGCCTGCGGCGGCAAGGCGAGCGCCTGCGCCGCCGACGGCGGCCTCGGCTCGGTCTGCGCGGCCGATGCCGGCGCCTGCGGGGCCAATCTCGGGGCGGGCACCGCCTGCGGCGCCAAGGAGAGCGCCTGCGGGGCCAATGCCAGCGGCGGCGTCGCCTGCGCCACCAATTTCGGCGCCTGCGGCACCAAGGCGACCGAGGGCAAGGCCTGCGGCGTCGACGGCAGCGTCTGCGGCTCGCGCTACAGCGGCCCGACCGTCTGCGGCGTCGACGGCAACCTCGCTTGCGGCGCCAAGGCGGGCGCGGGCGCGGCCGGCGGCGCGGTCGGCGCCTGCGGGGCCGATGCCGGGGTCCAGGTCTGCGGCACGGACGCCGATGCCTGCGGCGCGAACGTGGGCGCCGATGCCTGCGCGGCGGATGCCAACGCCTGCGCCGCCGACGCCACGGTCGAGGCCTGCGCCGCCGACGCCAACGCCTGCGGCGCCGATACCGGGCTCGACGCCTGCGCAGCGGATGCGGGCGCCTGCGGGGCGGATGCGACGGTCGACGTCTGCGCCGCCGATGCCGGGGCCTGCGGCGCCGATCTCGGGGTCGACGCCTGCGCGGCGGACGCCAACGCCTGCGGAGCCGACGCCACCGTCGAGGTCTGCGGCGCCGACGGCGCGGCCTGCGGCGCGGATGCGAGCGTCGAGGCCTGCGCGGCGGACGCCAACGCCTGCGGGGCGGACGCCAATGCCGAGGCCTGCGGCGCCGACGCCAATGCCTGCGCCGCCAACGCCGTGGCGGAAGCCTGCGCGGCCGATGCCAATGCCTGCGGGGCCAACGCCTCGGCCGACGCCTGCGTCGCGGATGCCGGAGCCTGCGCGGCGAACGCCACCGTCGAGGCCTGCGCGGCGGACGCCGACGCCTGCGCCGTTAAGGGCGGCGCCGATGTCTGCGCCGTCGATACCGGGCTCTGCGCGGTCAACGCCGGCGGGATCTGCGGCGTCGACGCGCCGCTCGGGGATCCCGTCTCCTTCTGCGCCATCAACGTGATCCCGCTGCTGCCCTCATGCTGATGCTCGACCTGCGCAACAGCACCGCGCGCATCTCCCTCGACGAGATCCTCGCGGGCGGCCGCCGCCACGTCTCGAACCCGGCGGCGTTCGCGGCCTTCATGGCGGGCCTGCGGCTGTCGCCGGCCCTGCTCAAGGAGCCGGACTGGCGCCGGCCGGCGAGCGCGGCCGGGGGCTTCGCCTTCTTCCGCACCCTGATGCACGTCGCGGTGCCCCGGTTCTACGACGCGCGTCATCTCGACGGGCTCGGCGGGCGCTTCGCCCTGCGCCTCGCCGGGGCCGGTCGCGCCTCCGACTACACCGTCACGGTCCTGAACCGGCGGGTGCTGACGCTCTCGGGCCTCCCCCTCGACCCGGCGAGCGGGGCCGCGGTGATCGACGCCGAGATCCGCGCCGACGTGTTCCTGGCCCTCTGGAACGACCTCACCGCCGAGCTGGCGCAGGCGACGCTGGAGCGCCTCGGCGCCCGGCAGCCCGTCATGCCCTCGGCCGCCTGAACCCTGGAGAGGACGCCATGCTTGATTTCGACCATCACGGCCTGCGCGGCACCGAGGACGACCTCGCCGGCCTCGACGCCGCCGGCGCCAAGGCGCTGGAGACCGCCGCCCGCGAGACCCTCTCGCGCGTCCAGCGCCGGGGCGGTCCGTCGACCGGCCGCTACCGGCTCTCGGCCTACGACATCCCGGTGCGGCTGGCCGACGGCAGCGCGCTGCTCTTCAATGCCCGCACCCGTTCCCTCATCCTGCTCTCGCCGGAGGAGGCCGAGGCCTATCACGCGCTCCGGGACGGCGCGGGCGACGGCTTCGAGCCCGGCGCGGTCGCCGACCGCCTGCTCCTCCAGGCGCTGCTCGGGGGCGGCCACGCGGTCGGCGCCGGCGTCGACGAGCTCGCCCTGGTCCGGCAGAGCTACGAGGCGGCCCGTGCGGCGCCGAACAGCCTGACGCTGACCATCGCCCCGACCATGGCCTGTAACTTCGCCTGCGGCTACTGCTTCCAGGGGCTGGCCAAGCCCACCAAGAAGATGACCCGCGAGGTGCAGGACGCGATCATCGCCTTCGTGAAGGCGAAGAAGGACCTGAAGTCGCTCAGCGTCGTCTGGTACGGCGGCGAGCCGCTGATGGGGAAGGACTCGATCTTCCGCCTCTCGGACCTGCTCATCGCCCACTGCGACAAGCACAAGATCGGCTACAGCGCCGGCATCGTCTCGAACGCCTGGTTCCTCGACGGCGAGATGGCCGCCCAGCTCTACGCCCGCCGGGTGAAGTGGGTGCAGGTGACGATCGACGGCGACCGCGACACCCACGACCGCATGCGCCCCCTCACCTCGGGCGGGCGCACCTTCGACCGCATCCTCGACAACATCGAGCAGTCGCTCGACGCGACACCGATCTCGATCCAGGCGCGGGTCAATGTCGGCCAGTCGAACGTCGACGGGGCCGGCGCCATGCTCGACGGATTCCACGCCCGGCGTCTCGCCCAGCGGGGCAACTTCCACGTCTACTTCGCACCGATCGAGGCCTCGACGCCCGAGAGCGGCAGCGCCTTCGAGGAGAAGCTCTCGCGGGCCGACTTCAACCGCAAGGTCCTGGCGCTGGAGGGCCGCGCCCGCGAGCTCGGCTTCGCCGGCATCCAGACGGCGCCCGGCGGCTTCTCGGGGCTGTGCGTGGCGGCCTCGAAGGGCGGCTACGTCGTCAACGGCAACGGCGACGTCCACAAGTGCTGGGAGACCGCCCACGACGCTTCCAAGCGCACCGGCAGCATCTTCGAGCCGGAGCGCCTCCACGAGAGCGTCAACGCCTCTCTCTGGGAGCAGTGGACGCCCTTCGACAACGCGACCTGCTCCTCGTGCAAGATCCTGCCCATGTGCGGCGGCTTCTGCGCCCACCGCTTCATCTACGCGAGCCCCGGCGAGACCGCCCTGCCCTGCCCGAGCTGGAAGTGGAACACCGCCGAGTACGTGTTCAGCCGCGCCCGCAGCCTCGGCGTCGTCGGCGCCGACCAATGGCTGCCGGAGGAGGCGACGGTGGAGGCCAAGCAGTCGGGCGAGCGCCAGTCGCCGGCCTCGCTCCAGGCCTCCCAGGCGCGGGTCCTGGAGAAGGTCGGCGCGCTGCGCGGACGGACCCTCGACCGGGACATGCTGTTCGCCGGAGAGGCCGCCCTGGAGACCGTGCCGGCCACCGAGGCGACCCCGGAGCCGGCCGTCCCGTGAACGCGCCGACCTCCCCCCTCGCCCTGGCCCAAGGCCTCGGACGCTTCGACGAGGCCGTCGCCGCCGCCTTCGCGGGCGCCGGCGCGACCCGTCACGTCCGCGACCGGTTGATCGAGCGCGTCCATGCTGGCGGCTTCGACCGGATGCTCCTGCGGAGCGGCGCGAACCTGCCCGAGCTGCCGGTCGCGGTGGAGCGGCGAGCGGCGGTGAACAGCATCGACTTCGCCTTCGAGCCCCTGGTGCTGCCGGGTCTCTCCGTCGCCCAGGCCACGGCCTACCTGCGCGCGGTCGAGACGAGCCTGTCGCAGGTCGAGGCCGAGGGTCTCGACGCGCCGGGCCCGCTCTGGATCGACACGCTCCACCATGCCTGCGTGTTCTCGGTGCTGTTCCAGCTCGCCGCGCACCTGCGCCGCCGCCGGGGCTGCGACCGAATCGTGCTCCTCCACCAGGGCGTCCGGCCGGAGCCGCGCCTCGACCTCTGCGCGAACCTGCTCGCCCGCGTCCACGGGATCGAGCTGGTGCGCCTGAAGCTGCGGCCCGGCTGGTTCCCGGCGCTGGCGCGGCTCCTCGGGCCGGGCAGCGCCGTCTTCTACCTCACCGACATGCCCCGCGAGACCCTGGCGCCGGCCGCCCGCGTCCGCCGCGGAGGGATGTCCCGCCTGGAGCTCGACGCCGGAGGCGGGACGCTGCGGAGCGTCGAGACGGTCTCGGGCTCGGCCGCCTTCGCCCGGCGCCTCGGGGCGAGCCATCTCGCCCTCGACTATCCCGGCCCCGGCCGGGTGCGCATCGCCCCCCACGACGCGGCACGCCCGGCCCGCTGCCCGATCGAGGACTGGGTGTTCTGGCCGGTGCTGACGGCCGGCGCGACGGATCGGGGAGTGGCTTAGGGATGGCGGGACTTCAGCCGCGGGTGCAGGCCCTCGTCGATGCCTGGACCGGCACCTTCAACGCCGGGCGCACCGGCGACCTCATCGCCTTCTACGCGCCGGCGGCGCGCCTGGTGCCGCCGGGCCGCCCAGTGCTGACGGGGGCGCCGGCCCTGTCGGGCTTCTTCGCCGACATCCGCGCCCAGGGCTTCCGGGACTACCGCGTCGTCATCGACGACGTCTTCGGCCGGGAGGGCGAGCCGGCCGCGACCGGGCGCTGGACCCTCTCCGGCCCCGGCCCGGACGGGGAGCGCCACCGCTACGACGGCAACTGGCTGATGCTCCTCGACGGCACGCCCTCCGCCCGCATCCTGCTCCACATGTGGAACTGACGCCGCCCGCGGGCCCGCCGCCGGCACGCAGCGGACACCGGAGCCGGTGGAAGTCGGGGACAAGGCGCGCCGACGGGAGACCGGCATGAGAAGGAATCCCGGATGACCCTGATCCGATGCCCGGATTGCGGCCGCGACGTGAGCGACGCCGCCCGGGCCTGCCCCGCCTGCGGGCGCCCCCTGCGCGCCGCGATCGGCACCGCGGCCTACGACCCGTTCGCGGCCTTCGAGTACCGCTCCCCCCGGACCCTGTTCGGACTGCCCCTCGTCCACGTCGTCTACGGGCCGGCGGCGCTCGGCGGGCTGAGGCCCGCCCGGGGCATCGTCGCGATCGGCAACGTCGCCGTCGGCGTCGTCGCCCTCGGGGGCGTCGCGGTGGGCGTCGTGGCCTTCGGCGGGCTGGCGCTGGGGCTCGTCTGCTTCGCGGGGCTGGCGCTCGCCCTCGGGCTCGGGCTCGGGGGCATCGCCACCGGCTACTGGGCGCTCGGCGGCATCGCCGTCGGCGTCCACGTCCTCGGCGGCCTCGGCATCGCGCTCGCCGGCGGGCCCGAGATCGTGCGGCAGGCTCTCGGCCGATAGAGCGGCGGCCCGCCGAGACCGGCGTGGGAACGGTCCGGTTTTCGACAGTCGCTGTCTCCCGTTTGCGACAGACTCCCTCCGAGTTCCCGGTCACGAACGCGTGTAATCGTTCTGTCACGCAAGCTCGACAGGACATCGGGATGAACGACGGGGAGCAGCATCGAATGGGACCGGCCTGCGTTCGGCATCGCCCCGTTCGGATTCCGCCCCGGCTGCCGCAGACCAGGCAGCGCTGCCGCTCCGGCGTCTGACCCCGGATGCTCGCGATGCCTGATGCCCGGGCCGGCCGCCCGAACCGTCTCCCCCCCGTCCGCGCTGCGCTCGCCCTCGGCCTGACGATGCTCGCCGCCGTCACCGGCGCGGCGGCCGAGCCGGTGGCGGCCACCGGCGGCTTCGCGCCGCCTCCCGCCACGGCCGCTCAGGCCCCCGCGCCCGCGCCCGCGCCCCGGCGCGTCATGGTGCCGGCCTGGCCCGGCAACGAGACGGCCGTCGATCAGGCCGCCCGTTTCCGCCGGCCGACCGCCTGGACCGCCGGGCACAGCTTCCAGCCGAACGCGCCGAGCGCCGACCGGGTCTCGGCCGCCCGCGGCACCATCTCGCTGAACGTCTCCCGCGGACAGACCCTGCGGCTGTCGCGCCCGGCCGCCTCGATCTTCGTCGCCGACCCGAGCATCGCCGACATCCAGACCCCGTCGAACCAGGTGGTCTTCGTCTTCGGCAAGAAGCCCGGCCGCACCAGCCTCTTCGCCCTCGACGAGGCCGGCGATCCGGTGGCGGAGTACGGCGTCGCGGTCACGCAGCCGATCGAGGACCTGCGCAACATCCTGCGCAACGAGGTCGGCGACTACCGCATCGGCGTGACCTACACGCCGAACGGCGCCGTCCTCAGCGGCTCTCTGCCGAACGCCGCCCTCGTCGAGACCGCCAAGGCCGTCACCGCCCAGTTCCTCGGCCAGGGCGCGACGGTGACGAACCGCCTGCGCATCTCCGGCGCGCTCCAGGTCAACCTCCAGGTGCGCGTCGCCGAGGTGAACCGGCGCACGCTCAAGCAGTTCGGGATCAACCTCAACTTCTCCGGCCGGGCGGGCGGCACGGGCTTCAGCCTCGTCTCCGGCGGCTCCGCCGTCACGCCCGGCACCGTGCCGATCACGGGCCGCAGCAGCACCTTCGGCGTCAGCTACTCGGACGGCGTCAACAGCATCACCGCGACCCTCGACGCGCTGGCCGAGGACGGCCTCGCCTCGATCCTCGCCGAGCCGAACCTGACGGCCGTCTCCGGCGAGAAGGCGAGCTTCCTGGCCGGCGGCGAGTTCCCGATCCCGATCACGCAGGCGCTCGGCCAGACCTCGGTGCAGTTCCGCCGCTTCGGCGCGAGCCTCGAGTTCACGCCGACGGTGCTCTCGGGCAACCTCATCAACATCCGGGTGCGGCCGGAGGTGAGCGAGCTGAGCCAGATCGGCGCCGTCGACATCAACGGCACCAGCATCCCCGGCCTCAGCACCCGCTCCGCCGACACCGTGGTGGAGCTGGCCAGCGGCCAGAGCTTCGCTATCGGCGGCCTCATCCGCAAGAATTTCTCCACGAACATCGGCATCACGCCGGGGCTCGGCGACATCCCGATCCTCGGGGCCCTGTTCCGGTCGAGCGCCTTCCAGAAGGACGAGAGCGAGCTCGTCATCATCGTGACCCCCTACATCGTGCGCCCGGCGAGCTCCCCCCAGGCCCTCGAAACGCCCGCCGACCGGGTGGCGCCGCCGACCGACGCCGGACGCATCCTCCTCAACACCCAGTCCAAGGCGCCCTCGAACCGGCTCGCCCCCCGCAAGGGTTCGGTCGGGCTCACCGGGGATGCGGGGCTCGGCGTCGAATGAGCGGGCGGGAGAGGATGATGCCGGGACGCTCGAACCCGCGCCGCGCGGCTCCGGCCGGCCGGCTCGCCGGAATGCTCGCCAGCCCCTGCCTCCTGGCGCTCGCCGCCTGCACGACGGCCGCGCCCCCGCCGCCCCAGGCCGTCGCGCCCATCGCGCCGCCGCCCGCGGCCTTCACCGCCGGGCCGGCGCCCCTGACGATCGTCGACCCGCCCGTCGAGCCCGGCCGCCCGGTGGCCGTGGTGCGCGGCGGCGAGCCCCGCCCCGTGGTCCTCTTCGAGCAGCCCGAACGGGTCTCGCCCCCCGGCACACCCCTCGTCCTGCCGCCGCCGATCCCCCGCGAGGCGCGCCAGGAGACCCTGGTCGAGGCGGTGCCGACGCGGATCGTCCTCGGCCGCGGCGAGCAGCGCCGCCTCGTCGCGTTCCTGCGGACGGCCGGCGAGGGCCGCTTCGACGCGCTTCACCTCGAGATGCGCGGCCGCAACCGCGGCGCGGTGGCCGCGATGATCGCCACGGCGCGCCGGGCCGGGGTCGACCCGGCCAAGATCCGCGCCGTCGACGCGGCCGCCCCCGGCGGCGCCGTCGAGGTGATCGCCACCCGATACGTGGCGACGGCACCAGCCTGCCCGTCGCTCGCCATCGTCGGCCCCTCGGTCAACGACAACGACTTCGAGCCGACCCTCGGCTGCTCGAACCGCGGCAACCTCGCGGCCATGGTCAACGACCCCGCCGACCTCCTCGGCAGCCGGGCGGTCGCGCCCGCCGACGGCGCCCGTGCCGGGGCGGTGATCGAGCGCTACCGGACGCCGGCCGCGGCCGGGGCGGGCTATCGGGGGGATGGCGTCGGGCAGGCGCCGATCGAAGGCGGCTACGGCTATGGGCCGCCTGGCGGCAGCATCCTCGGCTCCGGCGGCCCGGTGGGCCGGTAGCGTCGGCCCGGCAGAAGCGGAGGCCGGCGCTCCGCAAGGATCGGGCGCCCTGCCCGCTTCCGCCTCACGATCCCCGGGCGGGCCGCGCCCTCCCGTTCTCGCCCTACCGAAGCCTCGAACCGGCGCGGCCGGGGCTCGGATGTCCCTCCCCGTCCCGACGTCGAGTCTCCTCGTCCGGCGCCGGCTCCTCCGAGGCCTCGTCCTCGCGGCGGTCCCAGCCGAGCACCCGCAGGATCGCCCAGAGGCCGTTGCCCTCTTGCCCGCGCCGACGCGTCCGGCGCGGCGGCATCCGCCGCGCCAGGAACGGGTTGAACAGGGGCAGCGGCGCGCCCCCGATTCCCGGTGCGGCGCGACCGGGGGCCGGCTCACGGGCGCCGACCGTCAACCCGGCGGCGACGGCAGCGGCCTCGACACCCGTGCCCGCAACCGTCGGCGTCGGGCTCTCGGGCAGGCCGATCGAGCGCATGGCCGGCGCGGCAGCCTCGGGCGGAGCCGGGCGGCCCGCCTCCGCCGGCTGCGCCCGCACCGGCGCCGGATCGCTCCGGGGCTGCACCGGCAGCACCTCGCTCGCCGCGCCTCGCTCGGCGGCCCCGCCCGGCCCGCTCCGGGTCGGCGGCTGCGACGGCGGCCGCTCCTCGACGGCGGGCGGCGGGGCGGCCAGGGTGCCGGAGCCGGCGACGGGCTCGCCCTGCCTGACGGGCGCCGTCTCGGCGGAGGTCCCACGAGCTGCCGCCGTCCCGTCCGTCCGGATGGAGGGGGGGTCGGCCCTGGCCGAGGCGGGATCGGCCCTCGGGGCCTCCGCGGGAGGCCGGCCGCCGGCCGCCTCCGGGTCGGCGCGGGCCGCCGGAGCCGCGGCGGCCGCCGGCCCCTCGCCCGTCCGGGGCTCCGGACGATCCTGCGGCGGCGCTTCGGGCGGCGCGAGCCGGTCCCGCGCTGCGCCTCCCGGCGGAAGCTCCCGAACGGTGTCCCGGACGGCGCCGGCGGCGATCTCGGCGGCCGTGGCGAGGGTCGTCGCGGCGCCCGCGACCGCCGCCGTGACGGTTGCCGCCGCGACCTCGACCGCGACCTCGACCGCCTGCGCTCCCATCCGGGGGGCGGCGACGGTCTCCGCGAGGCGGGCCGCCAGTGGCCCCGCTCCGGCGTCGAGGCCGATCGCGGCGCCCGCGAAGACGTTCGGTGCCGCTTGCGGTGCCGCCTGGCCGATGCCGGGCTGGCGAAGGTCGTGGCGGATCTCCGCCGGGGGCCCTCCGGCCGCGCCCGGCCCGTTCCCCTGCGGAGGCCCGTCGAGGGCCCGTTGCGCGCCCGGCCCGGCCTGGCCCGCCGGTCCCTGCACCTCCCGCGCCCAGGGCGCTGCGTCTCCGAAACGCGCTCCGTTCCCGAAGGCGGCGCGGTCTCCGGCGGCCGGTCGGTCCGTCGCCGGCGCGGGCGGTCGCGGATCGGCGCCGCCCCGCTCCGGAGTCGGCCGATCGGCTCTCGGGCCGGCGGGCGGCTGGTCGGGGCGCGGCCGGGCGTGCGCCTCGCGATCGGGACGGTCGCGTCCCCCCTCCCGCTCCGGGCCCTCCCGACCCGGCCGCGGCCCGTTCGGCGGGCCCCGGCCCCGATCCTCCGGCCCCCTGTTCTCGTGCGGATGTTCGTTTCCGGGATGCCTTCCCGCCGGCGGGCCGGCCTTCGGCGCGGCGAACTCGGGGACCGAGACCTTGCCCGCCGCCGCGTCCCGGCCGGCCCCCTCTCCCGGCCGGTCGCGGGGCGCGGCGTCGGCCCGGTGCGGTCCCGCCGGTGGAGCGCCGGCCCGGCCTCCCCCGCCGAGCAGGTTCAGGCGCAGGTCGACGTCGAGGCGGAGCCCGGCGTCGAGGCCCGGGCCGAGCTGCAGGCCGGCCTGCACGCCCAGGCCGAGCCCGTTCCCGCCGATCTCGGCGCCGGCATTCGCGCCCACCCCGGGCGGTCCCGGGGTCGCCCCCGGCTCGGGCCTGCCTGGGTCGCGGTGGCCGCCGGGGTCGTCGCGGCCGGGCTCGTGCCCGTCCGGCCGTCCGCGGCGGGCGTCGAAGGGCTCGTCCCGGCGGGGTTCCGCGCCGATCTCGTGACGCGTCCCGCGCCCTGCGTGCAGTCCGGCCAGGCCCGTCACGGCTCTCTCCTGCGGCAGAAACCGCGAAGGATTGTCATCCCAACCTGACCACGACCTGTCGGCGGGAGGCCGCCGGACGGGCTCAGGCGCGATGGATGCCCAGCGCCGCCTCGTTCGCCCGCAGGGCGCGGTCGTACTCGATCAGGGCCGCCACGTCGTCCCGCGCCTCGGGGCCGTAGAAGCGGCCGACGAGGTAGAGCGTGGCGTCGATGGCGAGCGAGACGCCGCCGCCCGTCACCACCCTGTCGTCCACGACGACCGCGGTCCGGGCGTCGACGCCCCCGGAGCGCAGGGCGTCGAGGGGCGCGACGGGCTCGGCCCCGGCCCGGCCGCGCCGGGTCGTCGCCGCCCGCCCGTCGAGGCAGCCCGCCCGCGCGAGGATCATCGCGCCCGTGCAGACCGAGGCGAGGCGCTCCGGCGCCCGCTCCCGCAGGAAGCGCATCATCGCCGGGTCGGCCGCCGCCTCCGGCCAGCCCGGCCCGCCGCAAACGACGTAGACGTCGCAGGGCGGCGCGTCGGCGAAGCCGTAGGGCACCTCCACCGCGAGACCGCCGGCCATCCGTACGGGACCCGCCTCCCGCGCGATCACCGCGTCGGCGAGGTTCGGCAGCAGGCGCCGGGCCATCGAGAGGACGCCGACCGTGCCGCCGAGGTCGATCGGCTCGACGCCCTCGTAGAGCACGATCCCGAAGCGGATGGCGGTCGAGCGGTCCGGCATGTGGTAGTCTCCGTCTGGATCAGGATCACCCGGCCGTCCGGCACGGGCGTTGAAGGGCTCGGCACGGCGCGATGACGGTGAGGACGATTGTGGACCGCGAGCAGGTCGCGGCCGAGGCGCGCTCGCAGATCGAGGTCCTCGCCGAGGAGGTGCGCCGCCGCCGCCGGGAGCGCGGGCTCTCCCTGGAGCAGCTCGGGACGCTCGCCGGTGTCAGCCGCTCGATGATCTCGAAGATCGAGCGGGCCGAGGCGGTGCCCTCGACCACCGTGCTCTCGCGCCTCGCCGAGGCCCTCGACGTGACCTTCTCGCGGCTGATGACGCCCGCGGTGGAGCGGGAGGTGCTGCTGATCCCGGCGAGCCGCCAGCCGGTGCTGCGCGACGAGGCCTCCGGCTTCCTGCGCCGCTGCATCTCCCCAGTGCTGCCGGGCCGGGGCATTGACTGGGTGCTGAACACCCTGCCCCCGAACGGCAGCACCGGCGAGTTCGTCGCCCACCGGCGTGGGGTCAGCGAGTACATCTTCGTGCTCAAGGGCCGCCTGCGCGCCACCGTCGGCGAGCGCAGCATCGTGGTCGAGGAGGGCGACAGCCTGTACTTCGAGGCCGACGCCGGCCACGCCTTCGCCAATCTCGGCCCGGAGCCCTGCCAGTACTTCCTCGTCATCGACGCCTCGCGCGCCCGATAGAGGGCTCCCTGCGAACGGTGGTGCCGGTTCGGCAAGGAACACGCCAGGATGGAGGCCTCGAGCGCATCGGACCCTGGCGAGCCCGACGCCGGGACCGTGCTCCGGCTTCCATCGCATGGACCGGTCCGGCGCAGGGCGCGCCGATGCAACCCTGGATCGCGTCAATGTGAAGTGGCATGGCCGTTGCGTCCTCCATAGTGGATCAATCTCCACTGAGGAAGAGGGCATCGCGATGGCCGTACAAGGTGCAGAGGCGCTGGTCGCGCCCCCGTCAGCAGCCGCGGTCCGGGACGAGCCCGGCGGAACCGCGACCTCCGGCGCCGAGATGCGGCGCGTCCTCTGGGCGAGCGTCATCGGGACGGTTGTCGAGTGGTACGACTTCCTGATCTACGGCACCGCCGCGGCGCTGGTCTTCAACAAGATCTTCTTCCCGACCCTCGACCCCATGGCCGGGACGCTCGCCGCCTTCGGCTCCTACGCGGTCGGCTTCGTCGCCCGGCCGCTGGGCGGGGTGGTGTTCGGCCATTTCGGCGACCGCATCGGCCGCAAGGCGATGCTGACGCTGACCATGCTGATCATGGGGCTCGGCACCTTCCTGATCGGCTGCCTGCCGACCTACGCCCACATCGGGCTCTGGGCGCCGGCGCTTCTCGTGCTGCTGCGCATCTTCCAGGGCATCGGCGTCGGCGGCGAGTGGGGCGGGGCCGTCCTCATGGTCATCGAGCACGCGCCCGCGCATCGCCGGGGCCTCTACGGAAGCCTCGTCCAGGTCGGCTTCCCGGCGGGCGTGGCCGCCTCCACCGCGACCTTCCTCGCCCTCTCGACGCTGCCCGAGGCGGACTTCCTGAGCTGGGGCTGGCGCGTGCCGTTCCTGCTCAGCGCGATCCTCGTCGGCGTGGCCCTGTTCATCCGCCTGCGCCTCGTCGAGACACCCGCCTTCGCGAAGGTGAAGGCCGAGCGCACGGTGGCGCGGATGCCGTTCCTCGAGGTCATCCTCGGCCAGCCGCGCACCTTCCTGATCGCGGTCGGGCTCAAGGTATCGGAGGTGGCCTGGGTCTACCTGCTGACCGTGTTCTCGATCGTCTACGCCACCGGCACCCTCGGGCTCCCCAAGCGCCTGATCCTCGACGCGATCCTCTGCGCCGCGGTGCTGGAGTTCGCCACGATGCCGTTCTTCGGCTGGCTCTCCGACAAGGTCGGCCGGCGCCCGATCTACATCTTCGGCGCGCTGGTGAGCGTGGTCTGCGCCCTCGTCGTCTTCCGCCTCCTCGACACCCGCGACCCGCTCGTCATTACGCTGACGATCGCGGTGATCATGAGCCTCACCCACGCCTCGATGTTCGGCCCGCAGGGCGCGTTCATGCCGGAGCTGTTCGGCACGCGGGTCCGCTACAGCGGCGCCTCCCTGGGCTGCCAGGTCGCGGCGGCGATCTCGGGCGGGTTCTCGCCGATCGTCGCCTCCTCCCTGCTCGCCTGGACCGGCGCTACCTGGCCGATCTCGCTGTTTATGATCGCCCTCGCCGTGATCTCCCTCGTCGCGACTCTCGCCGCGACCGAGACCCGCGACCTCGACATCGCCCGGCAGTGACGGAAGGGCACGGCGCTGGCGGCGCCGTGCCAATTCCATTATCGTGGATGAACGTCTACTGAGCAGATCGGGACAGGGAAGAGGCAACACCATGGATCGGACCACCATCAAGACGGCTGCGGCGGCTCCCGCCGCCGGCCCCTACGCCCAGGCCATCCGGGCGGGCGATCTCGTCTTCGCCTCGGGCCAGCTGCCGATCGATCTCGGAACCGGCGGCTTCCCCGAGGGCGTCGAGGCGCAGACGCGGGCCTCGCTGGCAAACCTCTCCGCCGTGCTCGAGGCCGGCGGCGCGAGCCTCGCCAGCGTCGTGAAGACCACGGTCTTCCTCAAGGACATGAACGACTTCGCCGCCATGAACGCGGTCTATGCCGAGCACTTCCCCGGCGCGGCGCCGGCGCGCTCCACCATCGAGGTCGCCCGCCTGCCCAAGGACGCGCTCGTCGAGATCGAGGCCGTCGCGATCGCCACGGGTCCCGCCGCGTCATGAGCGAGATGCCGGCGCCTCGCATGATCGAGGCCTTCGAGCACGCCGCCGGATCGGTCGCCCGCGGGGTGCCGGGAGGCGCCGCGGGCTTTCGGGGGGAGCTTCTCCATATCCACGTCGCCCCGGCGGCGAGCTACGAGATGGAGGCGCTCGCGGAAGCCGAGTGCGTGGCCGGCCGCGGCATCGTCGGCGACCGCTACTTCGACGGGACGGGGACCTACTCGCCGAAGCCCGACACCCGCGAGGTGACGCTGATCGAGCAGGAGGCGCTCGACGCGCTCGCCCGCAACGACCCGCCGCTCCAGGGCGGCCCGATCCGGCTCGACCCCGCCGACCACCGGCGCAACCTCACGGTGCGGGGCGTGCCCCTCAACCACCTCGTCGGCCGCCGCTTCCGGGTCGGCGCGGTGATCCTGCGGGGCGGGCGGCTCAACTTCCCGTGCAAGTACCTGGAGGAGCTTCTGGGCCTGCCGGTCTACCTGCCGCTCTACAACCGCTCGGGGCTGAACTGCGGGATCGAGGTCGGCGGCATCATCCGCCCCGGCGACGTCATCGAGCTCCTCGAGACGCCATGACCGCGCGCCTCATCATGAAGCTCGAGGTCGTCGCTGCGGAGCCGACGACGCCGGACGTGCTGCGGGTGGTCTTCCGCCACCCGCAGCGGCCCGAGCTGCCGGAATGGACGCCCGGCGCCCATGTCGACCTGCGCCTGCCCGACGGGAAGGTGCGCCAGTACTCGCTCTGCGGCGACCCGGCCGACCGCGCCCGCTACACGGTGGCGATCAAGCGGGAGGCAGGCGGGCGCGGCGGCTCGCTCTGGGCGCACGCGAACCTCGCGGAGGGCGGGCTCGCCCACGTCTCGGCGCCCCGCAACAACTTCCCCCTGGCGGAGGGCACGCGCCACATCCTGGTCGCCGGCGGCATCGGCATCACGCCGTTCGTCTCGATGGCCCGGAGCCTCGCCGCGTCGGGGGCCGACTTCGCCCTGCACTTCTGCGCCCGCTCGGCCGCCGAGGCGCCGCTCCTCGACGCGCTGCGCGCCGTCTGCGGCGACCGCCTGCATCTCTGGCTCTCCGGCGAGGGCCGCCGCCTCGATCCGGCCCTGATCGGCCCGCCGGCGCCGGGCACGCATCTCTACGCCTGCGGCCCGCAACGCCTCGTCGACGCCGTGCAGGCGCGGGCCGATGCGGATGGCTGGGCGCCCGACCACGTCCATATCGAGCGCTTCGCCGCGACGCTCGACGAGAACTACAAGCCCGAGCCGTTCGACGCGCGCATCGCCTCGACCGGCGAGGTCCTGCACGTGCCCGCCGACCGCTCCCTCCTCGAGGTGCTGCGGGAGAACGGCTTTCCGGTCGCCTCCTCCTGCGAGATCGGCACCTGCGGCACCTGCGAGTGCGGCTACCGGAACGGGACCGTGATCCACCGGGACCACGCCCTGCCGCTGGCGAAGCGGCAGGACCGCATGATGCCCTGCGTCTCGCGGGCCCGTGTGGCCCTCACGCTCGACCTTTAGCCGGCGGCGCAGGGGCGGGCCGTCGCGGCACCGCCCCCGCCGTGAATCGCGCCGGACCGCCCGGTCAGACCGTCCGCCAGGCCCGTGCCGTCTCCGCGGCGAAGTCGGCGTAGCGGCGAGGCGGGTGGCCGAGGAGCGCGGTGAAGCGCTCGACCTCAGCCGCGGTCGCGACGGCGCCGTCCTCCTGGTAGCGGCGCATCATCACCCGCAGGTCGTAGGCGAGCCAGGACGGGGCGAAGCGGCGCAGACCCGCCTCCAGGGCGTCGAGGTCGTCGCCGCCATAGGTCACCGCGCGCCCGAGCGCCGCCCCCCAGAGGTCGGCGATGGCGGTCCCGGTGAGGGGCTCGGAGCCGACGAGGTCGTAGGTCTCGGCCGGGAGCGGGCCGGCGGCGCGCGCCCGGCGCAGCAGCTCGGCGGCGGCGGCCTCGGCGATGTCGCGGGTGTCGACCATCGAGATGCCCCTGTGCCCGATGGGCGCGCCATAGAGGCCGGCGCCGAGGAGCGGCTCCTGCTGCATCAGGTCGTTCTGCATGAAGTAGGCGGGTCGCAGCACCGTCGCGGGCAGGCCGAGGGCCGCGATCATCCGCTCGACGGCGTGCTTGCCGGTGAAGTGCGGGGCGTCGACATAGGCCTCGCCCTTGAAGACCGAGAGGTAGACGATCCCGCGCACGCCCGCCTCCCGGGTGAGGTTGAGCGCACTGATCGCCTGGGTCAGCTCGTCGGGCACGTTCGGCACCAGCAGGAACAGCGTGGTCACGCCCCGCATCGCGGCGCGGAGCGCGTCGATGTCGGTGAGGTCGCCGCGCACCGCCTCGACGCCGGCCGGAAGGCGGCCCTTCTCCGGGGCGCGGGTCAGGGCGCGGACGGGAATGCCGGCCCGGTGAACGAGATCGACGACGGCCGAGCCGATGCGGCCCGTGGCTCCGGTGACAAGAAGGGTCATGACGCTCTCCATCGATGCGGCGCCCTGTGCGCCTTGCGATGGCGGGAAGGATATGCGTCTTCTCAGCGGGTCATAGACGGCTGAAACGGAACGCGCCGTCTCACCGATGGAACGAATGGCCGGCCCCATGGATCTCCACGCCCTCGCCGACTTCAACCTCGTGGCCACGCAGGGCGGCTTCGGCCGGGCGGCACGGGCGAGCGGCCGGCCGAAGGCCACGCTGTCACGTCGGGTGGCGGAACTGGAGGCCGGGCTCGGGGTCCGGCTGCTGGAGCGGGGTGCCCGGAGCCTGCGCCTGACGGAGGCCGGCGCGGTCCTGCACGCGCGCACCGGTCCGCTGCTCGCCGAGATCACGGAGGCCGCGGAGGCCGTCGCCTCCGGCCTCGACCGGCCGCGGGGCCGGCTGCGGGTGAGCGCGCCGATGCTGCTCTCGAACACGGCCCTCGGGCCGGTCGCGGCGGCGTTCGCCGCGCGCCATCCAGAGGTGCGGCTCGAGATCGAGGCGGAGGATCGCCTCGCCGATCCCGTGGAGGACGGCTACGACGTGGTGATCCGGGTCAACCCGCGGCCGGACGAGCGCCTGGTCGGGCGCTGCGTGATGCGCGACCCGCGCTGGCTCGTCGCCGCTCCGAGCCTGCCGATGCCCCCGCCGGGGCTCGTCCCGGAGGAGCCCGTCCCCCTCCCCGCCCTGGTCCGGTCCGGGCCCTTCCCCGGCGAGGTCTGGTCGGTGTCGGACGGGGAGCGGCGCCTCGCCTTCCGGCCGGAGCCGGTGCTCCGGCTGTCCGCCCTGCCGATGCTGCGCGATGCGGTTCTGGCGGGCAGCGGCGCGGCGGTCCTGCCGCGCTCGCTCGCGGAGCGGGACGTCGAGGCCGGGCGGCTCGTCCTCTGGGGCGTCCTCGACGGGCCGCCGACCGAGGTCTGGGCGCTCCACACCTCGCGCCGGCTGGCGAGCCCCAAGGTCACCGCCTTCATCGAGCATCTCGCCCGCGCGCTGTCGGCGCGGTGAGGGACCGGGCGGTGGAACGGATCCCTAGGAGCGGGCGGCGAGCGCCGTCTGGTCGGGCTGGATGCCCGGCGAGAGCGCCGCGCCGTCATCGCCCGCGGCGAGATGGGCGATGAGCGTGTCGCGGTACCGGGTCAGGCCCTTGTACTCCGCGAGCTCCGGCGGCAGCGTCGTCAGCACCCGGTGCAGGCGCTTGCGCCATTTCTCGACCCGCTCGATGTCCCGGACGCTCAGCAGATAGCAGCGGATGCCGAACAGGATCGCGTTGGAGCGCGGCAGCCGGAACAGCGTCTGCAGCTCGACGCGCAGGTGCACCTTGTCGGCGACGTTCTCCGGCGTGACCGTTGTCCGGTCCGGCCCCCAGTCCGGATAGTTCTCCGGCGAGGTGTCGAGGCGCGGGTTGATGGTCATGGTCCAGTTCAGGCGCCGGACCGGCTGGCCGTATTGCAGGCGCAGCAGGAAGCGCAGCGCCCGGTCGAACACGCCGATGTCGTGGGCCAGCGGCACCGGCCCGTGCCACTCGTGGAAGCTCATGCCGATGTCGAAGTCGAGGGACCAGTCGGCCTGGGTCGTCACCATGCCGCCGTCGACGAAGAGGTTGTCGTCGCGCTGGTCCTGAAGGGTGAAGTCGCCCTGCGCCTGGCGGGTGATGTACTCGAACGGCGGGCAGGGCAGCGTCTCGGGCCTGCCGAAGACGAAGCTCTGGTCGAGGCCGAGGGGCCGGTTGATCCAGCGCCAGGCGTCGCCGTCCTTGGTCAGGCTGAAATGCTCCGGGTAGTCCGCCGAAAGGCTCTCCATGAGCAGTTCGAGCGTGTCCCACTGCGCCGGCATCATATGCGGCAGCACCTGGCAGCGGCCGGGATCGTCGGCGAGCACCAGGGCGCGCTCCCGGCATTCGGCGACGTAGTGCTCGTCGACGTCGAAGGCGTGGGCGAAGGCCGGGCTCGGGCCGCCGCGCGTATGGGGCTCGATGTTGACCGAGTACATGTACCGGTCCTCCCCGAACGGGAAGGGGAAGCGCAGCACGCCCGCGTCGCTGTTGCGGTAGGAGAAGCTCTCGCGGAAGCGCTCGTCCCTGCGAAACTCGATGCCCATCGCGGATTCTCCTTACAGATCGAGGACCAGAACGTCGGAGCGGGCCCGCGACACGCAGGTGGCCATCAGCCGGCCGCCGGCGCGCTCCTCCTCGGTGAGGACGTGGTCGCGGTGCTCGATCTCGCCGTCGACGACGCCGGTGAGGCAGACGCCGCAGGCGCCGCCGCGGCACAGGCAGGGTGCCTCAATGCCCGCGGTCTCCAGGGCCTCGAGCAGGCTCTGCGTCTCCGGAACGTCGAGGGTACGCCCCGAGCGGGCGAGGGTGACCCGGAAGGGCCGGCCGCCCTCAGCCCCGCCGAAGCTCTCCTTGTGGATGGCGGCCTCCGGCCAGCCGAGGTCGCGGGCAGCCGCCTCGACGGCCTCCATCATCCCCGCCGGGCCGCAGGTGTAGACGTGGGTGCCGAGCGGCTGGTCGGTGAGAACCTCCGTGAACGAGCGCCGGGAGGTCTCGCCGTGCACGGTGACGCCGGCGCCCGCCTCGGCCAGGAGCTCACGGAAGATCCCGGTCTCCTCGTCGGTGCAGTACTGGTGCAGCTCGAAGGCGGCGCCGCGGGCGCGCAGCACCGGCACGTAGGACAGGAACGGGGTCAGCCCGATGCCGCCGCCGATCAGGATGTGGCGGCGGGCGAGGCTGGCGATCGGAAACAGGCTCGCGGGCGGGCCGATCTCGACCCGGTCGCCCGGCCGCAGGTGGTCGTGCAGGAAGTGCGAGCCGCCGCGCGAGTCCCGCACCCGGCGCACGATGATGGCGTAGCCGTCCCGCTGATCCGGCGGCGTGACGAGCGAGTAGGCGTTCTTCCAGACCCGCTCGGGCCCGCGCAGGGTGACGAGGATATGCGCCCCCGGCGCCGCGGTCGGGAAGCGCCCGCTCTCGGGCTCGAAGCGGAACCGCTTCAGGGTCGGGCCGAGGGAGTCGATGCCGGCGACGCGGGCCGGGATGAGGCGGTCGAGGATCATGGATAGGCCCGTTCGGCTTGCGGGACGTCGCCGGGCTGCTCGGCGTCGATCTTGACGCCCTGGAAGGCCGAGAGCCGGCGGGAGAAGTGGTCGCGCACGAACAGGTTGGCGCCGCATCCGGCGCAGCGCACGATCGTGGTCGTGACGCCCTCGTTGAAGGTCTTGCAGTGGACGCACTGGACCCTGCGGGCGAGCGTGCCGGACTGCTTCAGGAACACCTCGGACCGGCCGAGCCCGTGATCCTGGGCGATCCCGAAGACGTCCCACAGGAAGTCCTCCGGGCCCTCCGCGTAGAGGCGCAGGCCCATGCGCTCGCCGGCGAGCCGCCGGCCGAGCGTGTCGAGGAGCTGCCGGCTCGAGCGGAACCGGCGCTCGCCCTCGCCCTGCGGCCGCCGGAGCGTCCCCTCGGCGGCGGCCGGCGCGACGGTCCAGCTCTCCAGGGGGCCGTCGGAGAGGGCGTCCGGCGCCGGCCCTTCCCCCGCGCAGAGGTAGAGATGGCGGCGCCCGGTCGGGTCGCGGCGGAGCGCCTCGTAGGTCGGCCGGCTCTTGATGCCCTGATCGATCATCGCAGACTCCGGCAGAGGGGAGGCGTTTCAGGACGCGCATCGAGGGTGCCGAGACACCTGCAGGACGCCGCAAAGTTCTCTGAAAGAACTGACATTTCCTGTCGAGAATAGAAGCGCTGAGGCATCGAACGCAAGAGCGCAGAACATTCGCCGCAAGGATCGATGTTGCATCGCAAGGAACCGACCATGCCAGAGCACAGACGGATAAAGCATTGTCGATCATATCGATTCGATCGAATTAAAGAAAAGGTTGATCGTGCGAGTATATCGCATGGCAAAGATATCTGAATTACTGGACTGCATCCTGCGAACACGATGCGCAGGATGCGCTATTTTTCTTCATGATGACGTATTTTGTGGCAAAGTCCGTTCACGTTCGCGAAATTTCATGCGATCGTGCTTGACAGTGTATCGCCGCAAGGAAATGAATATTCCTGTGGCGAATGTCCGGCTGGCCCGGGTCCGCCACGAGCAGACAAAGAATTCGATCCCGGCCGGCGTCCCTTCTTCGAGGACGACGCTCTCCGGGAGGGCCATCCGAACTGTTTTCACAAGCTGGAGACCGTGACTCGGCCCGGCTCCGCGGATCGTTTCGGAGATCTTCGTCCGTCGCGAAGGACGAAACCCATCGAACGAGGCCGCGCCTGCCCGGCAGGCCGGTCTCCCGTCGTGCGGGTGCCCTTTCGGGCGCCGGCCGCGCATCGAGCTGACCTGACCGGCCTTCCCCCCACGGTCAGTCGGACATTCCCCAAACCATCGATTCGGGAGAGTTCGTGATGAGTGTCGGCATCAACCAGGCGTCGCCCGCTTCACCGGCGATTCCCATCGCGCGTGCGGATCAGGGGCAGCTCCACCGCAGCATCAACTGGACCGGGGCCTTCTGGGTCGCGAGCGGCGTGCCGGCGCTGGTGCTGTTTTCGGTCGGCGGCATCGCCGGCAACACCGGCAAGCTCGCCTTCCTGATCTGGACGCTGTCCATGCTGATGGGCTTCATCCAGTCCTTCACCTATGCCGAGATCGCCGGCCTGTTCCCGAACAAGTCGGGCGGCGCCTCGATCTACGGTGCGGCGGCCTGGGTGCGCTACTCGAAGCTGATCGCCCCGCTCTCGGTCTGGTGCAACTGGTTCGCCTGGACGCCGGTGCTGTCCCTCGGCTGCTCGATCGCCGCCTCCTACATCCTCAACGCCCTAGCCCCGGCGCCGACCGCGACCTCCCCGGCCGTAGTCCAGTGGCTCGCGGCCAACGCCTCGACGCTGCAGGGCACGGAGGCCGAGAAGCTCGCCGCCGCCGTCGCCGCGGTCTCGCCGGCCATCCGCACCTGGACGCTGTTCTCGACGACGCTCGGGCCGGTCTCGCTCTCGCTCAACGCCGCCTTCGTGATCGGCGCGGTGCTGATGCTCGCGGTCTTCGCGGTCCAGCACCGGGGCATCCTCGGCACGGCCAACGTCCAGAAGTGGATCGGCCTGCTCGTCATCATCCCGATGTTCATCGTCGGCGTGGTGCCGCTGCTGTTGCACGGGGTGAACTGGAGCAACTTCACGCCGCTGGTTCCGCTGGCCGCCCCCTCGGCACCAGCGCCGGGCGCGTGGAACCTCACCGGCTGGACGCTGGTCCTCGGCGCCATGTTCATCGCCGCCTGGTCCACCTACGGCTTCGAGACGGCGATCTGCTACACGAGCGAGTTCCGCGACCCGAGCCGCGACACTTTCAAGGCGATCTTCTACTCGGGCCTGCTCTGCCTCGTGCTGTTCACGCTGGTGCCGTTCACCTTCCAGAGCATGCTCGGGGTCGAGGGCATGCTGGAGCCGTCCATCGTCGACGGGTCCGGCGTCGCGGCGGCGCTCGCCCACATGGTCGGCGGCGGCCCGCTGGTCGAGAGCATCCTGGTGATGCTGATGATCCTCGCCCTCATCCTGTGCATCATGACGGCGATGGCCGGCTCCTCGCGCACGCTCTACCAGGGCTCCGTCGACGGCTGGCTCCCGCGCTACCTCAGCCGCGTCAACGAGCACGGCGCCCCGACCGCCGCGATGTGGACCGACCTCGGCGTCAACCTCGTCGTGCTGGCGATCGCCTGCGCCGACGCGACGAGCTTCTTCTTCATCCTCGCGGTGTCGAACTGCGGCTACATCATCTTCAACTTCCTCAACCTGAACTCGGCCTGGATCCACCGGATCGACTCGGCCGACGTGCCGCGCCCCTACCGGGCGCCGACCATCGTGCTGGTGCTCGGCGGCGTGTTCGCCTTCGTGAACGTGGTCTTCATGGGCGCCGGCGCGAAGGTCTGGAACCCGATCGCGCTCTGGGCCGGCCTCGTCACGGCGGCCCTGATCATCCCGGTCTTCCTGTTCCGCCACTATGTGCAGGACGGCGGCAAGTTCCCGCACGAGACCTTCGAGGACCTCCATGTCGGCCCCGAGGGCGCCAGGAGCGCCAAGAGGGCCGGGATGCTGCCCTACCTGACGCTCGTTGCCGGCGTCGTGGTCCTGCTCGTGTCGAACTGGATCTTCCAGCTCTAAGGCTTCGCCTCCTCCGCCCGAAGGAGCACCCGGCGCGATCCGATCGCGCCGGGTGCTTGCGTCCGGGAGGCGGAGGCCGCGCCCTCAGGCCGAGGGGAAGAAGGGCGTGAGCTTCTTCACGAGGTCGCGCTCCGAGGAGACCAGGGCCTTGCGGTAGATCCGCAGCTTGCAGTTCTTGATCGTGCCCTTGCTGATCCCCAGCGCCTGGGCGATCTGGCCGGTGGCCTGCCCCTTCATGGTCAGGATGAGGATGTCGCGCTCGCGCGGGGTCAGCGTCCGCAGGATCTGGGCGGCGGCCCCGTAGTCGATCTCCTCCCGCGGCGCGCTCGCGGCCTCCAGGGTGAAGATCCGGCCCCCCGGCGCCAGGGGGAAGTTCCGGTCGAAGGGCTCCGTCCGCAGGGTGTAGTCCCGGGTCTGCAGGGTCTCGAGCCCGTCGGCCGCGCCGAGCGCCTCGACCAGGGGGAAGATCGTGTCGTCCGCCGCGACGGCCTCGCGCCAGGAGGCGTTGGAGAACACCTCGACGAGGTGCCGGTCGCGGATCAGGGTCGGGCGCTGGACGAGACCCTCCTCCTCGGATCCGCTCGTGTAGCGCAGGTGGTTGAAGAGCTGCCCGAGATGGCTGCGGTGATAGCCTTCGAGGGCCGGAAAGATCAGCTTCGCCCGCTCGATGTCGGCCTTGGAGAAGGAGCCGCGTTCGCGCTCCAGGAAGAGGCCGAAGCAGCAATGCCCGACGGTCGAGAAGAACATCCCGATCTCGTCGGCGATCTTGGCGGCGGGCGTGAAGATCTTCGTGTAGAGAACGGCCTCGGTGCTCTCCGTCCCCAGCTCCGAGAGGGTGAGGACGCCGGGCCGGCCGGTGCGCCGCCACCGGGCCGAGAACGGATCGATGTACTGCCCCTTCTCGTTGTAGAAGGCCACGATCTCGGCCGGCACCCGCGAAGTGTAGAGCACGTCGGGCGGCGCGACCCGCGAGTAGCGGATGATCCAGCTCGAATCGTGCCGGATGCAGAGCCCCGCCAGGTGAAGCAGCTTTCGGTGGAAATCGTCCGATCCGATCGAGACGGCGACTTCGCCGAGCTGAGCGAACCACGCGCCGTCGGTGAGTCGAACCGGAGCGGATAACTGTACGCCGTCGCTCATGCTTCGATACGGTCGAAGATTCCCGGCGCTGTCAATCGAGGGCCCGCACCGAGGCCCGCGCACGTCGCGGGGCGCTGTATTCGTGGTTTTCGCGCATCACGCACCCGGGGACGGCATGGGTGAAACGGTCCGGGGACGACGCTCGAGGCGGCTCGGGCACGGGTCTTGCCAAGGGCGCGCCGCAAAATCTTCGCGCCGCGATCTTCGCATCTGCAAGATCTCGATGGTGCCAACAGTCACCATTGCGATGTCCTCTTGGCGCTGGCTAAAAATTTCCCTGAGATAAGAACAAAGCGAAAAGTCCTTCGCCTGTCGACCAATCTTCGCGCCTTCAGGTGGTGCGTGGAGACTATGGCGGCCGCTTGATGAGCCGGCGCGGAAGCCTGCCGCGACCGGCGCACGATCCCCAGCATGGAGAGTCTCGCGACATGGGCTACAAGGACCTTCCCCGTCAGTCGGCCCTCAACGAGCGCCATCTCGCGCTCGGCTCGAAGCTGGACGCCGACTGGAACGGGATGCCGATCCCGCAGACCTACGCGACGGACCCCTACGAGGAGACGACCCTCGTGCGCTCCCGCGCCGGCCTGTTCGACGTCACGGGGCTGCGCATCGTCGACGTGTCGGGTCCGGATGCCCTGGCGATGCTCGATGCCATGCTCACGAGCGACATCTCCAAGCTGAAGCCCGGCGAATCCGCGATCAGCAACATCGTCGACGACGAGGGCTCGCTGATCGACGACGTTCTCGTCTACTGCGACGGCCCGCAGGCCTATCGCATCTCCCACGGCGGCGGCGATCTCGAGGGGGCCCTGCCGCTCTTCACGCAGGGGCGCGACGTGAGCGTCGCCAAGGACGACGACGTCCACATCCTCTCGCTCCAGGGCCCGCTCGCCCTCGACATCCTGAAGCCCCACACGCCCCTCGACCTCGCCGGCCTCAAGTACTTCCGCCACGCGCGCACGACGCTGTTCGGCTTCGACGTGTCGCTCGCCCGCGGCGGCTACTCCGCCGAGCGCGGCTACGAGGTCTTCTGCAAGGCCGCGGACGCGGTCGCGATCTGGGACGCGATCCTGGAGGCCGGAAAGCCCTTCGGCATCTGCGCCGCCTCCTGGGCCTGTCTCGACATCGTGCGCGTCGAGGGGGCGCTGCTGTTCTTCCCCTTCGACATGCCCAGGCCCGACACCACCCCCTGGGAGGTCGGGGCCGACTGGACGGTCGATCTCGGCAAGCCCGACTTCCGCGGCAAGGCCGCCCTGGAGCGGCGGCGCAACGAAGTCCGCTTCCGTCAGGTCGGCCTGGAGATCCTCGACGACGCGGCGGTGCCCCCCGGCGCCACGATCCTTCACGAGGGCCGCGAGGTCGGCACGGTCAACAGCACGACCTACAGCCGCCACCTGATGAAGTCGCTCGGCCTCGCGCATCTGCCGCCGGAGCTCGCGGCGCTCGGCACCGCCGTCGAGATCCGCTCCGACAAGGGCACCCTCGCCGCGAACGTGGTCCGCACCCCATTCTACGACCCGATGCGCCTGCGCACGCACCCGCTCGACGAGCGCGCCTGACCTCCTCCGTCATCCCGTTTCGAGGACGCCTATCATGACGAAGCGTGTCGCGATCATCGGCGCCGGCCCGAGCGGCCTGGCGCAGCTCCGGGCCTTCGAGGCCGCCCGCCGGGCCGGCGCCGAGGTGCCCGAGCTCGTCTGCTACGAGAAGCAGTCGAACTGGGGCGGGCTCTGGAACTACACGTGGCGCACCGGGCTCGACGAGAACGGCGAGTCGGTCCACGGCAGCATGTACCGCTACCTCTGGTCGAACGGGCCGAAGGAGTGCCTGGAGTTCGCCGACTACTCCTTCGAGGAGCATTTCGGCCGGCCGATCCCCTCCTACCCGCCGCGCGCCGTGCTGCACGACTACATCGCCGGCCGCGTCGAGCGCAGCGACGTGCGCAAGCATATCCGCTTCTGCACGCCGGTGCGCTGGGTCGATTACTCCGAGGAGACCGGCAAGTTCACGGTGACGGTCAAGGACCTCGTCAAGGACGCGCACGAGACCGCGGAGTTCGATCACGTCGTCGTCGCCAACGGCCACTTCTCGGTGCC
The DNA here is from genome assembly GCF_022179345.1 of Methylobacterium jeotgali. Classification (GTDB taxonomy): domain Bacteria; phylum Pseudomonadota; class Alphaproteobacteria; order Rhizobiales; family Beijerinckiaceae; genus Methylobacterium; species Methylobacterium jeotgali. Next base: position 68,390 of record NZ_BPQR01000035.1, read on the forward strand.
CAACGTCCCGCATTTCGAGGGCATCGAGCAGTTTCCGGGCCGCGTCATGCACGCCCACGACTTCCGCGTGGCCGACGAGTTCGCCGGCAAACGGATCCTCATGGTGGGGTCGAGCTACTCGGCCGAGGACATCGGCACGCAGTGCATCAAGTACGGTGCCAAGGGGATCGTGTTCAGCTACCGCACCCGGCCGATGGGCTTCGATTGGCCCGAGGGCTTCGAGGAGCGGCCGCTCCTGACCAAGTTCACCGGCAAGGTCGCCCATTTCAAGGACGGCTCCTCGGCCGAGGTCGATGCGGTGATCTTCTGCACCGGCTACCAGCACAGCTACCCGTTCCTGCCGGATTCCCTGCGTCTCAAGACCAAGAACTGCCTCTACCCGGCCGGGCTCTACAAGGGCATCTTCTGGCAGGACAATCCGAAGCTGATCTATCTCGGCATGCAGGATCAGTACTACACCTTCAATATGTTCGATGCGCAGGCCTGGTACGCCCGCGATTACATCATGGGCAAGCTGGAGCTGCCGAGCCGCGAGGTGCAGGCCGCCGACATCGCCAAGTGGCTCAGCCTTCAGGACACCCTGACCAACCCCTTCGAGGCGATCGACTTCCAGACCGAGTACGTGCGCGAGCTGCTCGCTGCGACCGACTACCCGCGTCTCGACGTCGACAAGGTGGCCGCCCTCTTCAAGGAGTGGGAGCACCACAAGATGGAGGGCATCCTGACCTATCGCGACCGGTCCTACCCCTCGACCATCACCGGCACGATGTCGCCCGTCCATCACACGACGTGGATGAAGGCCCTGGACGACTCGCTTCCCGCCTTCATGGGCCTGCCCCAGGCCGCCGAGTAGGCCGCTTCCGAGCCGCTCGCTCCTGAGCAAGGTCCGAGGAAGGACGCACGCCATGAACCAGATCTGGTTTCAGCCTGCCCGGCAGCCGGCACGCGGTGCCGCGCTTCCCCCGCGGGAGCGCACGCTCCGGGTGCCGGGGGGGCGGTGCGCCCTCTTCACGGTCTCGGCCGGCGACGCCCTGCGCGTCGTCGACCCGGAGGGCCTGCAGGGCGGGCTGCTCTACGCCCTGCCGGGCACCTTCGAGGCATCCTCCGAAGGCGAGCCGCCGGCGCTCGCCGCCCTCCTCGACGCGATCGGCGAGGCCGCTTCGGCGCGGGCCGGCCTGGACGCGGGCGGGATCGGCCCCTCGGACCTCGCCGGCCTCGCCATCCTCGGCGGGGAGACCCCGGCCGACACCGCCTGGGAGGGCATCGCGGCGCGGGACTCGCTCTGTCTTCTCGCCGCCCCCGGCGCGGCGATGGCGCCGGAGGCCCAGAACCCGCCGACGGAGCTGCGCCTCGCGATCCGGCCCCGGACCTCGATCGTCGGGCAGGCGCCCCCGCCCCTCGCCCCGCCGCTGCAGGACCTGCGCGTTGAGGCTGCCACCGCCCGCGCCTACACGGTGAAGGCCGGCCAATACATCCAGATCATCGACGTCGACGGGCGCCAGTGCGCCGACTTCCTGGCCTTCGACGCCGCCGAGCTGGCGGAAGGACGGGAGTTCGGCCTCGACGCCACCACGACCCACACGCTGATGGGCACGTCCTCGCCCAAGCCCGGCCTCCACGCCAAGTATTTCGACGCGCGGATGATCCCCCTCGTCGAGGTCGTGCAGGACACGGTCGGCCGCCACGACACCTTCATGCTCGCCTGCTCGGCGAAGTATTACGAGGACATGGGCTATCCCGGCCACTCGAACTGCACCGACAACTTCAACGCGGTGCTGGCGCCGCACGGTGTCGCCTCGCGCAAGGGCTGGCCGGCGATCAACTTCTTCTACAACACGATTCCGGGCTCGGACGACCGCATCGACATGGACGAGCCCTGGTCGCGGCCGGGCGACTACGTGCTCCTGCGGGCGCTGACCGACCTCGTCTGCGCCACCTCCTCCTGCGCCGACGACATCGACCCGGCCAATGGCTGGTTCCCGACCGACATCCATGTGCGCGTCTACGACGCCGCCTGTGACTTTCCCCGTGGGATGAGCCACCGCATGACGCCCGATTCCGAGCCGCGCCTGACCCGCGAGACGGGCTTCCACGCCCGCACCGCCGCCCTGACACGCACGTTCGACGACTATCGCGGCTTCTGGCTGCCGAGCTGCTTCTCCTCGGCCGGACCGATCGCCGAGTACTGGGCCTGCCGCGAGCGCGCGGTGATCATGGACCTCTCGGCCCTGCGCAAGTTCGAGGTGATCGGCCCCGACGCCGAGGCGCTGATGCAGCGCGCGCTCACCCGCGACCTGCGCAAGCTCGCGGTCGGCCAGATCGTCTACGCGGCGATGTGCTACGAGCACGGCGGCATGATCGACGACGGCACGGTGTTCCGTCTCGGCCCCAACAACTTCCGCTGGATCTGCGGCGACGATTACTGCGGCCTCTGGCTGCGCCGGCTCGCCGAGGAGAACGGCCTCAAGGTCTGGATCAAGGATTCGACCGACCAGCTCCACAACGTGGCCGTGCAGGGGCCCCGCGCCCGCGACATCCTCGGCACGCTCGTGGTGACGCCGCCCCATCAGCCGAGCCTGTCCGAGCTCAAGTGGTTCCGCTTCACGGTCGGCCGGATCAGCGGCGTGCCCGTGGTCGTCTCGCGCACGGGCTACACGGGCGAGCTCGGCTACGAGGTCTGGTGTCATCCCTCGCAGGCGGGGACTGTCTGGGACGCGATCACCGAGGCGGGTGCGCCGCACGGCCTGACCCCGGCGGGCCTCGCGGCCCTCGACATGCTGCGCATCGAGGCGGGCCTGATCTTCGCGGATTACGAGTTCTGCGACCAGACCGACCCGATCGAGGCGGGCATCGGCTTCGCGGTGCCGGCGGCCAAGACCGACCCTTATGTCGGGCAGGAGGCGATCGCCCGGCGCCGGGCGGCCCCGCAGCGCCGCCTCGTCGGTCTCGACGTCGCCGGCAACGAGGCGGTCGGCCATGGCGACCCGGTCCATGTCGGGCGCGGGCAGGTCGGCGTGATCACGAGCGCGACCAAGTCGCCGGTGCTCGGCAGGATCATCGCGCTGGCCCGCCTCGACGTCACCGTCGCGGACGGCGCCGCGGTCGAGATCGGAAAGCTCGACGGCCACCAGAAGCGGCTCGCGGCCACCGTCGTGCCGTTCCCGCACTACGACCCCAAGAAGACCCGGGTGCGGGACGACGGTGCGCCGCCCCCCGCCCCGCCCGAGCCGGTCTCGCCCACCGAGACCGTCGCCAGCGCCGGCATTCCCGCCTGACCTCGGAGCCGCAGCCATGCCCGATGCGGAGTGATCGCCACCGGATACGCCTCCCTGCCGCCATGGCCCGACCCCGAGGCCCGGCCGTCGCGCTCCAGCAGGAACGACCGGCGAGACGCAAGAAACGTCTCGCCGCAGTGGAGACTATTGCCTTGGATCGAAGTTGCATAATTGTTACATATAAGATGACAGAATAGGATCGGGTTAGAATTTGTGCAGGTGCCAGAAAGTTGTTCTTGTTAAGAATAGGAATGACGAGTGATCATAGAGATGCAGCGAGAACGGTCGACGAGGATCAATCGACGGCTGCGTTGATCTTTCTACCGGAGTTCGCCTCATGACGAGATCATTCATCGCCGGCCCGTTGCTCGCCTTCGGCGTGCTGGCCTGTGCGCCGGCCGAGGCCGCCGACATGCCGGCGCCGAAGGAGATGCCCGCCGAGGCCAAGGCGCCCGACCCGCTGATCGGCTTCTCGTTCTTCACCCGCTACGCGACGGACTACAACTTCCGCGGCGTCTCGCAGTCGAACCTGCAGGGCAGCTACCAGACGTTCTTCGAGGCGCAGTTCTTCAACAACTTCGCCTATGCGGGCCTCGCGACCCTGCAGACCCGCCTGCCGACCCAGCCGGACTTCGAGTTCGATCTCATGGCCGGCATCCGGCCGACCTGGGACAAGTTCAGCTTCGATCTCGGCATCCTGTACTACTTCTACCCGAACGAGACCCGCCGGTTCGGCTTCGACGCCATCGGCACGCCCTTCCCGATCACCCAGGCCAACTCAGACTTCTACGAAGGGGCCGGCAAGGTCCTCTACCAGGCGACCGACGCGCTCGTTCTCGGCGCCAACGTCTTCCACTCGCCGAACTTCTTCGGGACGCACGCGGTCAGCACCTACGCCTCCGGCACGATGGCCTACACGCTGCCGGCGTCCTGGTTCTCGTTCCTGCCGGAGGCCTATGCGGGCGGCTTCGCCATCTCGAGCGAGCTCGGCTACTTCACCCTGGGCGCCGCCAAGACCTCCGCCACCGGCCCGTTCAATCCGGCCACGGGACGCTTCCCCGTCGTCAACCTGGCGAGCTACCTCTACGGCAACGTCGGCCTGTCCTACACCTACAAGAACCTCGTGCTGGACGTCCGCTACCACGACACCAGCCTGAAGCCGACGGAGTGCTTCAACTTCACCGGCGACTACCGCGGCTTCCTCAACGGCGGCACCTCCCGGTGGTGCGGCTCCGCGGTCATCGGCACGATCACCTGGCAGGCCTCCACCGCCACGCCGGGCGTCTACGCCGAGCCGGGCGGCCTCCTGAACCTGTTCAAGTAGCCGCATGCGCCGGGCGCTCGATCTCCGCGCATCGGGCCGGTCGAACGCCCGGCGCCCTCGAGGCCGCCGCCCGTCCACGAGCCCCGCTTCCATAGAGGTGCGTTGATGCCTTCTCCCGTCTGCATCGAACTGCGCGTCAGCATCATCAACGAGGTCCAGGCGGGGGCGACGCGCCGCGCCGTCGCCGAGCGGCACGGCGTCAGCGTCGCCACCGCCCAGCGCCTCCTGAAGCGGGTGACGGAGACGGGAAGCCTCGAGCCCGGAAAGATCGGCGGATACAAGCGATCGGCGATCGACACCCACGCGGCGACCCTGCGGGCGGCCTTGCAGGATCGGCCGGACATGACGCTGGCGGCCCTGTGCGGCCTCCTGCGCAGCCGGCACGGGCTGACAGTCAGCCTCACCGCCATGCACGCGGCCCTGCACCGCCTCGGGCTGCGCCCCCCGAAGGCCTGCCGACGCCGGCGCGCGCGCCGGGCCTGACCCGGCCGTCGCCAGACACCGGCCCGCGCCCGGGGGCGAGGGCTCCGAGGGTCCCCCGCGGCGAGCGGAGCCGGCGCCGCGCGGACCGTCGGAGATTCGCGCGGACCGAGCGCCCGCGCTTCCCGCCTCTGGCCCGTGGAAGGATGCCGGCCAGGCTCTACATCGGCACGGACCCTCCTCGGCTGCCGGTAGCGTCTCGACCCGATGGCAACACGATCCGCGCTGGCCTGGCTCCTCCGGCGGGAAGCGCTGATCGTCGCGGCCGTCGCCGTGCTGGCCGCGGGCGGGTTCGCCGCCTGGTACCTCCTCCAGGCCACCGTCCTGACGATCGCCGTCGCGCCCCGGGACGGGACCGAGCCGGAGCTCATCAAGGCCTACGCCGACGCCCTGGAGAGGTCGGACGAGGGCATCCGGTTCAGGATCCTGTCCTTCGACGACGTGCGCGAGAGCGCCGCGGCCCTGCAGGACGGGCGCGCCGACCTGGCGGTCGTGCGGCCCGACGTGCTGCTCCCGACCAGCGGACTGACGCTGGCCATCCTGCGCGATCAGGCGATGATGCTGGTCTCGCCCGAGCCGGCGGGGATCAGGACCTTCGCGAAGCTCTCCGGCAAACGGCTCGGGATCGCGGCGCACCGGGACGCGGACTTCTCCGTCCTGAAGAGCGTCCTCGGCTACTACGGCCTGAACCTGGAGGAGGAGGCGGGCGGCGGCCCGGTGAAGGAGCGCTCGGTCGGCCTCGTCACCATCGACCAGGAGGCGGTCGCCGCCGCGTTCCGGGAGCACCGGATCGACGCCTTCGTCAGCATCATCGCCCCGTCCGCGCCGAAGGCGCTCGCGATCGTCGCCGCCGTGCGCTCCGTGTCCCGCACCGGCAAGGTGGCCTTCGTCGCCGTGGAGGACGACGGCGCCATGATCGAGCGCTTCCCGCGCCTGCAGTCGGTCACCATCCCCGGCGGCTTGTTCGGGGGCGACCCGAAGCTTCCCGGCGACGACGTGAAGACCGTCGGCGCCTCCTATCGCCTGATGGCCCGCGCCTCGCTCGGCCGGGCGCTCGCCGCCGACGTGACCCAGCAGCTCTTCGAGAAGCGCTCGGCGGCGGCCCAGGCGACGGCGGCCGCCGAGTACGTCCAGGCGCCCGCCTACGACACGACCGCCGCGGCGACGAGCGCGCGCGTTCCGATCCATCCGGGCGCCCTCGACTACTTCGAGCGCGAGCAGCACGGCTTCGTCGACCGGTACGGCGATACGCTCTACCTGCTCGGCGCCATCGCCGGCGGCCTCGTCTCGATGCTGGCCTGGATCCGCCAGCGGCTGGCGGGCCTGCGCCGCGAACGGATCGACGAGATCATGGACCGGCTGCTCGACATCGTGCAGGCCGCCCGAGCGAGCACGGACAGGTCCGAGCTTCTCGCGCTCAACGAGGAGATCAACGGGCTGGCGGCCGATGTCGCCCGCTACGCCCGGGACCGGGAGCCGAACGCGCAGACCATGTCGGCCGCGACCATCGTCATCGAGACCGCCCGCTCGGCCGTGTCCGACACCCGGCGCCGCCTCGCCGCCTCGTAGCGGCCCGCGGAGCGGGCCGGACCCTTCGCCGGCCTTCGGCCGGATCGCCGCGTGCGGACTGGATCGGAGTTGCTTTTCGGCCGAATGCCCGCCATCAAGACCGCTGCCCGGACGCTCTGCGTATCGGCTTGGTAAACAACGAAAAACATCGATTTGACGTTGGGGAGGACGCAGATGCCGAGAAACGTTCTGATCCTGGGAGCCTCCTACGGCTCCCTCCTGGCGACCAAGCTGCTGATGGCCGGCCACAACGTGACGCTGGTCTGCCGCCGGAAGACCGCGGACCTCATCAACCAGCAGGGGACGCAGGTCCGGATCAAGCTGCGCGACGAGCCGGAGCACCGCTCGATCCATTCGCGCGACCTGCCCGGGACGCTCGACGCGGTGCCGCCGGAGAAGGTGGACGTGTCCCGCTACGACCTCGTCGGCCTCGCCATGCAGGAGCCGCAATACACCAACCACACGATCCGCGTGCTGATGATCAGGATCGCCGAGGCGAAGCTGCCCTGCCTCTCGATCATGAACATGCCACCCCTGCCCTACCTGAAGCGCATCCCGGCGCTGGCGGCCATGGATCTCGAGGACGCCTACACCAACGCTGGCGTCTGGGACCGCTTCGAGCCCGGCCTGATGTCGCTCTGCTCGCCCGATCCGCAGGCCTTCCGGCCGCCCGAGGAAGGCGCCAACGTCCTCCATGTCGGGCTGCCGACGAACTTCAAGGCGGCGACCTTCGCCGACGAGGGCCACAACCGGATCCTGCGGGAGCTCGAGGCGGATATCGACGCCGTGCGCCTCGACGGGCAGGACGTGCCGGTCAAGCTCAAGGTGTTCGACTCGCTGTTCGTGCCGCTGGCCAAGTGGTCGATGCTGCTCACGGGCAACTACCGCTGCATCACCCCCGGTGAGCCGCAGTCGATCCGCGACGCCGTCCACGGCGACCTCGGGCGTTCGCGGGCGATCTACGACCACGTCGACGCCATCGCCCGGCAGCTCGGGGCCGACGCGGCGGATCAGGTCCCGTTCGAGAAGTACGCCAAGGCGGCCGAGAGCCTGCTGAAGCCCTCCTCCGCGGCGCGGGCCGTGGCCAACGGGGCGCCCTTCATCGAGCGCGTCGACCTGCTCGTGAAGCTGATCTCGCACCAGCTCGGCGCCCCGAACGCCGAGATCGACGGCACGGTCCGGACCGTGGACCGGAAGCTCGACGAGCGGGTCATCGGGGCCTGAGGCCGACGTCCGGCGGCGCGCCGCCCCCTGCCCCGCCGTTCGTCCGCGGCCCTGCGCGGGCGGGTCGCCAGGGCGGGGTCGGCCGGGGGAGAGAGCCCAAGCACGGCAGAGCGTGCTGGGGCTTTGACGAATGCCCCTCCGGATGGATCACACAAAACGAATGAAATGCGCCGATGACCAGACGCGGCTGCCGTCGCGCTGGCGGCCGGAGAGGTAGACGGGCCGGTGGCCGAAGGCGGCGTTCTCCGGGGCGATCTCGATCGTTCCGGCGACGTCCCGGGGCAGCGTCCGTTCGGTGAGCCGCTCGAGGGCCAGGAACAGCTCCGTGCCGCCGAGGTCGAGCCGCAGCGCGCCCCGCTCCAACAACTCGCGGCCGGTGCACTCCCAGTGGAAGTCCGGCGCGTGGACGAAGGGAGCCGGGCGGCGCGGGTCGCCGACCTTCACGAAGCCGCCGATCGTGCCCTCGATCAGCAGGCGGCACTGCGCGAGGTCGCCGATGTCGATCTCGATGGCGTCGCTGTCGCCGTAGGTATCGGAGCGGAAGGCGATCTCGGTGGGGCCTGCCCGCCAGGCCGTCTCCTCGGTGTGCTCGAAGCCCCGCGGGACGATGCGGCGGATGGTGCCGTTGAGGATGCGGATGCGGCCCTCCCAGGCGGCCCAGCGGTAGCGGTCGCGGATGCGCGCGCCGCCCCAGCGCAGGCGCACGAGGCGCTCCGAGTGGCCGAGCTCCGCGTGGAGATCGCGCCGCCAGATCTCCCCGGTATGGTCGTGGGCAGTGAACTCCTCCCAGCCCGCCTCGCCGAGGAAGCGGTAGTCGAGCCGGGCGAGACCGGCATGGTCGAAGGCGTCTCCCTGGAGGTGCTCTCCGCAGCGCACGAGGAGCGCGCTGCGCTCGCCCGTCGTCGCGAAGGTGCGCCGCGCCCGCAGCGCCCGCCCGACCGAGCGCCGGTCGAGGCTCTCGGCGAGGATGCCGGTGAGGCCGCCCCGCACCCCGAAGACCTGAACGCCCGGCGCGCCGCCGCCCGGCCGCCCGCGATGCTCGTCGCCGTTGGCGCAGACGCCGAGCCGGTAGCCCCGGGCGATCACGTCCCGGTAGAGCCAGTCGAAATGCCCCCAGGCGGAGGCGATCTCGACGAGGCGCTCCAGCTCCGGATGGTGCCAGTCGGGAATGTAGCGGCGGCCGCCGACATGGGGGATCACGAGATGCCCCTCCGGGTCGTCGGCATAGGCCGCCCAGAGGTCCTCGACGGGCCAGCGGCCGACCTCGACGCCGGCGCTTCCCATGCTGTCGTTCCAGAGGAAGGTGCGGTTGTGCTCGCCCTTGTCGTTGAAGGGGAAGCCCGGCGTCGCGTCGCCGAGGAAGATGACCTGATGGTCGCCGCCCGCCGTCGAGCTGCCGCACCATTCCTGCACCGCGTAGGCGACGAAGCGGCCGGCCGCGTCGAAATCCCGGACCACCTCGACGCCCTGGCGCCAAGCCTCGTCGGTGATCTGGAAGTCGTTGGCGGTGTAGCCGTAGACGTCGACCCCGGCGACGTCGCGGGCGTAGGCCGCATTGTAGGCCGGGCTGTTGGTGCCGACCGTGTCGTGGGCGTGGACGTGGAGGTCGCCGTAGAGGGCGCGGGGGACGGGTGAGTCCGCCAGTCCCGTCACGAAGGCCTCGCCCCCCGGCACGCCGCGAAGGCCGGGGGCGGTGACGACGATCCGGTGCTCGCCGGAGACCGGCGGCAGGTCCTCGATCCGCAGGCGGGCCCAGCCCTCCTCCGGCAAGGGATGGGCGCGCTCGTAGACGGATATCTCACCGGCAAAGGCACGGACCTCGACGGCGCCGCCCCGGTCGCGGGCGACGTTGCCCCAGCGGTCGAGGAGCGCCACGGTGAGCGGCGCCGTTCCGCCGTCCGTCACGAAGCGCGGGGCGGCGAGCTGCACGCGCTCCGGCGGCCCGGCGACGATCTTCAGCACGGGGTCGCCGGGCACGGCGACGTAGCGGGAGGTCCCGAGCGGGTCGACGTAGCAGCGGAACCGGAAGCCGTCCTCGACGAAGGTCTGGATCCGGGTGCCGGGCCCGCCCGCCCGGCGGTCGCCGAGGCGGATGACGATGCGGTCCCCGGCGTTAAGGTAGCCGTCGACCACGTCGACGATCACCGCCTTCTGGAAGGGCCGCTCGTGCCCCTTCTGGTCAAAGCGCACGCTGAGCGACTGCACGGTGGCCGGCGACTGGCCGGGCAGGAGCGGGCCGGCCTCGTACTCGGCGCTGACATAGTTCGCCGCCAGCGGGTCCGCGGTCTGGAAGGGCGCCCAGTCCGAGTAGAACTTGAAGGTCGCCTTGAAGGTGGCGCCGTCCGCGATCCCGCAGGCGCCGACCTCGTAGGTCAGCACCACCTCCTGCCAGCTTCCCGCGACGGCCGCGTCGTGGCTGCACGAGACCGTGCCGAGGAAGGGGCGCGCCTTGATCGCCTCGTAGAGGCCGGCCGGCGCCACGTGCTCGCCGAGCCTCGCCCGGCGCTCGTCCCCGTGCTGCGTCACGCGCGTCTCCGTCCGGATCGTTGCCGGCGGGCTATAGGCCCGTTCCGATCAAATGTCTTGCTGCTCGCGCTCAACAAGTCATAATGCAAGTATATCCAAATAGATATTGCCCGATATCGCCGGAAAATAGAGTTCTCATGCGCGCCAAGCTCGGATCGTGGATGCTTCTTCTCTGGGCCGCGCTCGCGCTTCCGGCCGCCGCCCTGGCGCAGGAGGGCGCGGCCTCGAGCGTCCCGATCCGGATCGGGGCGATCCCCGTGCTCGGCGCGGCGCCGATCTTCGTGGCCGAGCGGGAGGGCTGGCTCGCGGAAGCCGGCCTCAAGCCGACGATCGCCCTCTTCGATTCCGGGCCGAACGCCGTCCAGGCGGCGGCGAGCGGCACCCTCGACGTCTACGTCGCCGGCATCACGCCGGCCGCGATCGGCCGCGGGCGGGGCGTCGACCTGCGGGTGGTAGCGGCGACGGCGGTCGGCGAGAACGTGCTCGTGGCGGGCGCGAAGCTGGCGGCGCTCGCGGGCGACGGTACCCCGCCGGCCACGGCCTTCCGACGCTTCCGCGAGCAGACCGGCCGCCCGGCCAGGATCGCCACGCAGCCGCCGGGCTCGATCCCCTACACCAACCTCGCCTACTGGCTGCGGGAGCTGCACAAGGTCGACCCGGCGGACGTGCAGATCGTGACGCTCGGCATCGACGCCGCGCAGCAGGCGATCCTGTCGGGCGCGGTCGACGGGGCGACGGTGCGCGAGCCCGGCCTCACCATCATCCGCGAGCGCAACCCCGGCATCCGCCTGATCGCCGGCGGCAACGACCTCTTCCCAGGGCAGCCCGGCACGGTGGTCGCCGTGCGCGGCGCCTTCCTGGAGCAGAACCCGGCGGCGGTGCGCGGCCTCGTCCGGGCGATCGCGCGCGCCGTCGATCTCCTCAAGCGCGAGCCCGAGCGGGCCGTGCCGGCGGTCGAGGTGGCGCTCGGCAAGGGCATCGTCACGCGGGAGACGCTCGCCAGGGCGCTCGCCTCGCCGGCCACGCAGTTCGCCGCCGACCCGGCCGGCATCGTCCAATCCACGCAGGCGATGCTCGCCTTCCAGGCCACCCTCGGCCTTGGCGACGCGGCGCCCTCGACGGAAGGCTTGTTCGACCCGCGCTTCTTCGAGGCCGTCCGGGCCGAGGCGGCGGCCGTGCCGGCCGCGCGATAGGGGCCGGCCGATGCGATCGGAGAACCGCCGCGCCTTCCTGCGGCTCGCCGGAGGCACGCTGGCCGGCGCCGGTGCCACGGGCGCGCTCGCGAGGGACGGCGCGCCCCTCGACGTGCCGGCCTGGACGCGGGAGCAGGGCGTCAACGCGCCGGGCTACGGGCGCCCGGCGCCGGGCGAGACGCTCGCCCGCTACCCCCGGCTGCCGCCGGCCTTTCCCGGCGCGACCTCCACCGTGACGCCGCTTCAAGGCCTGCACGGCATCCTCACGCCGAACGGACTGCACTTCGAGCGCCATCACGCCGGCATCCCGGCGGTCGATCCGGACCGGCACCGTCTCGTCGTGCACGGCCTCGTCGAGCGCCCGCTCGTCCTCACCATGGACGACCTGCTGCGCCTGCCGGCGGTGTCGCGGCTGCACTTCCTCGAATGTTCGGGCAACACCCCCTGGGTCGGCGCCAAGGCGGGCTGGACGGTGCAGGACAGCCACGGCCTGATCTCCTGCGCCGAGTGGACCGGCGTCGAGCTCGCGACGCTGCTCGCCGAGGTCGGCGTGAAGCCCGGCGCCGCCTGGATCCTCGCCGAGGGGGCGGATGCCTGCGCCATGAGCCGCTCGATCCCCCTCGATGCGGCTCTCGACGGCGCGATCCTCGCCTACGCGCAGAACGGCGAGCGGCTGCGGCCCGAGCAGGGCTACCCCCTGCGCCTGTTCCTGCCGGGGCTCGAGGGGAACCTCAGCATCAAGTGGCTGCGCCGGCTGAAGGTCGGCGACCGGCCTTTCCAGACCCGCGAGGAGACCTCGAAATACACCGACCTGATGCCCGACGGCACCGCGCGGCAGTTCACGTTCGTGATGGAGGCGAAATCGGTGATCACGTCGCCCTCGGGCGGGCAAGCCCTGCGCGGACCGGGGTTTCACGAGATCCGCGGGCTCGCCTGGACCGGAAGGGGACGGATCGTCGGCGTCGATGTCTCGACGGATGGCGGCGCGCGCTGGGAGCCGGCGCGGCTCGAAGGGCCGGTGCTGCCGCGCTGCCTCACCCGCTTCCGCCTGCCCTGGCGCTGGGAGGGCGGCCCGGCGAAGCTGCTGAGCCGGGCGCGGGACGAGACCGGCTACGTCCAGCCGAGCCGCGAGGCCCTGGTCGCGGTGCGCGGCACGCGGTCCTACTACCACAACAACGCGGTCTTCGGCTGGAGCGTCGCGGCGGACGGAGCGGTGCGCCATGCGGCCTGAGCTTCTGCTGACGGCGCTCGCCATCGGCCTCGGCGGCCCCGCCCATGCCCAGAGCCAGGGGCCTTTCGGCGTCGGCCGACCGGCAGCACCGGAGACGATCGCCGCCTGGGACATCGAGGCGCGGCCGGACGGACGGGGCCTGCCGCCGGGAAGCGGCAGCGTCCGCGAGGGAGCGGTCCTGTTCGCGGCGCGCTGCGCGAGCTGTCACGGCGATCGCGGCCAGGGGGCCGCCGCCGAGGCGCTCGCGGGCGGGACCGGCAGCCTGACCGACGCCAAGCCGCTGCGCACGGTCGGCAGCTACTGGCCCTACGCGACGACGCTGTTCGACTACGTGCGCCGGGCGATGCCCTTCGACGCGCCCCAGTCGCTCGCGCCCGACGAGGTCTACGCCGTAAGCGCCTACGTCCTGCACCTCAACGGCCTGCTGCCCGGGGATGCCCGCCTCGACGCCGTCGCCCTGCCGAAGGTCGCCATGCCGAACCGCGACGGCTTCACCGCCGACCCGCGCCCGGACGTGGCGGCAGAGGGCGCAGCCGCCCGCCCTCCCGCCCGCTGACCGCCGCCCCATGTCCCGCTCTCGCGAGACCACCTCCCGGCCTCGAGCCGCCGGGTGCGATCGCGCGACGATCTTCCGCGAGAGGATCACCGAAGATCTTGCTCGATGCGCATCTCGGCGCGGAGCGGAATTCCCGTTCTGATCTTGCGCCTCTTTCGAGATGTTCCTTCCTGTCCGGGCGAGATGTTTGGATTCTGCATCCATTGCCATCGGCTCTGCGCCCGTGCAGCTTCGAGCGTACCGATCGGAACGCCGGCCGCCCCCCGCGGCCGACGGCGTTCGCGTCGGGCCGAAGCCGTGGATCGATGTCGAGCTTGAGCCCCCGTCTGGCCCTGGAGGCCGTCGCCTATCGGTACGGTCCGAGCCCGGTGTTCGAGCGCCTCGACCTCGCCGTGGCGGCGGGAGAGCGGGTCGGCATTCTCGGCCGCTCGGGGGTCGGCAAGTCGACCCTCCTTCAGATCCTGGCGGGGCTGGTCGCGCCCGGCGCCGGCCGGGTGCTGCTCGACGGCGCGCCCGTGCGCGGCCCGGTCCCCGGCTGCACGGTGATGTTCCAGCGCCCCGCCCTGCTGCCCTGGGGATCCGTGCTCGACAACGTGCTCCTGCCCGCTCGCCTCTCCGGCCGCCTCGGCCGCGACCGGGCCGGCTGCACGGCGCAGGCGCGCCGTCTCCTCGATGATCTCGGCCTCGCCGAGCGCGTCGAGGCGAAGCCCCACCAACTCTCGGGCGGCCAGCAGCAGCGGGTCGCGCTCGCCCGGGCGCTCGCGAGCGAGCCCCGCATCCTGCTCCTCGACGAACCCTTCTCCGCCCTCGATCCGGAGATGCGGTCCTCGCTGCGCGCCGACGTGCTGCGCCTGGCGAAAGCGCGTGGGCTGACCCTGATCGTCGTCACGCACGACCTTGCCGACGTGGCGGCCCTGGCCGAGCGCGCCGTGGTGCTCGAAGGGTCGCCCGCCCGCATCGCCGACGACTTTCCCCTCGGGCCCGAGGCCGGGGAGACGCTGCGCCGCCGCCTCGGCGCGGCCTCCCGCGCGGCGGCCTGATCTTTCTCCCTCACCCGAGACCCCGATGACCGCTCCCGACGATCTCTCCGCCCTCTGGACGCACGAGTGGACCCGCGCCGACTGGACGCGCCGGGACACCCTCGACGCGCTCGCCCGCGGCGGCCTCGCGGCGCTGCTCGGCGGCGGCGCGCTGGGGCTCTCCGGAGGGGCGGTGCACGCGGCGGAGGACGAGACCGTGCGCATCGGCTACCTGCCGATCACCGACGCCACCGCGCTCCTCGTCGCCCACGCCAAGGGGTTCTTCGAGGAAGCCGGGCTCAAGGTCGCGGAGCCGACGCCGGTGCGGAGCTGGTCGGCGCTGGTCGAGGGCTTCGCGGCGGGCAAGTTCAACCTCGCCCACCTGCTCAAGCCCATCCCCGTCTGGATGCGCTACAACAACAAATTCCCGGTCAAGGTGCTGGCCTGGGCCCACACCAACGGCTCGGGGATCGTCGTCGGCGGCAGGAGCGGCATCGCCGACTTCAAGGGCTTGGCCGGCAAGCGTGTCGCGGTGCCCTATTGGTACTCGATGCACAACGTCGTGCTGCAATATGCCCTGCGTGAATCCGGGGTGACGCCGGTGATCCGCGGCGAGGCGGGAGCGGGCGAGTGCGCCCTCCAGATCCTGCCGCCCCCCGAGATGCCGGCGGCGTTGGCCGCGGGCAAGATCGACGGCTACATCGTCGCCGAGCCCTTCAACGCGCTCGGGGAACTCAAGGCCGGGGCGCGGATGCTGCGCTTCACCGGCGACATCTGGAAGAACCATCCCTGCTGCGTCGTCGTCGCCCACGAGCGGCAGATCGCGGGCAACCCGGAATGGACCGGCAAGGCCGTCGACGCCATCGTGCGCGCCCAGGCCTACTGCATCGAGAACCGCGACGAGGTCGCAAAGCTGCTCTCGAAGGACGGCCGCGGCTACCTGCCGATGCCGGCCGATGTCGTCGTGAAGGCCATGACCGACTACGGGCCGGGCTACGAGGCGAGCGGCGCCATCCGCCACCCGGACTGGGCGGCGCGCCGCATCGACTTCCAGCCCTGGCCCTACCCCTCCGCGACGAAGCTCATCGTCGAGGCGATGGGGCGCACGGTGGTCGAGGGCGATGCCGGCTTCCTGAAGGGGCTCGATCCCGACTTCGTCGCCCGCGACCTCGTGGACGACCGCTTCGTCGCCGCCTCCCTGAAGCGCTATCCCGCCTGGCCCGGCGCCGCCGAGCCCGCGAGCCTCGCCCGCCAGGAGGTGCTGAGCCTGTGAGCGGCGCGGTCCGGGCGGCGATCGACATCGAGACGCGGGCCGAGGTCTCGGCGCCGGCCCCGCGCGGACGGCTGGGCGTCGGCCGGATCGCGGCGGCCGTCGCGCCGCTCCTCGGTCTCGGCGGCCTGTTCGGCCTGTGGTTCCTCGGCGGGCTGATCCTCGAGAGCGTGCCGAACTACGCGGCCTTCGCCGGCTTCGCGCCGGGGCCGGCGCTCGCCTCCTTCCGGGAGCTTGTCGCCAGCGGCGACGCCTGGCGGGCGGCGGCCCCGAGCCTGTCGCGGATCGGCCAGGGCCTCGCCTTCGCCTTCGGGATCGGGGCGCCGCTGGGTCTCCTCGTCGGCTCGCTGCCGCTGCTGGAGCGGGCCCTGCAGCCGCCCTTCCAGCTCCTGCGCATGATCTCGCCGCTCGCCTGGATGCCGATCGCGGTGCTGACCTTCCCGAGCTGGGATGGGGCGATCGTCTTCCTGATCGCGGCCGCCGCGATCTGGCCGATCCTGTTCGCCACCGCCGCCGGGGTGAAGCGGGTCGATCCGGTCTGGCTGACGCTCGCCCGCAACCTCGGCGCCGGCTGGCTCGGGACGCTGCGCACCGTGGTGGTGCCGGCGGTCCTCCAGGACATCCTGACGGGCCTGCGGCTGGCGCTCGGCGTCGCCTGGATCGTGCTGGTGCCGGCCGAGTATCTCGGGGTCACGAGCGGGCTCGGCTACGCCATCAACGACGCCCGCGACACCCTCTCCTACGACCGCCTCGCCGCCCTCGTCCTGCTGATCGGCCTGATCGGCTACGCCCTCGACGCGGCGCTCGGGCGGCTCGCCGCCCGCGCCCGCTGGATCCCCGCCACCTGAGGAATGTTTCCATGACCGCACCAGTCCGCGAGATCGTCCAGACCTTCGAGACCATCGACCGCGACCGCCTCCGGGCCCTCTCCGAGAAGGGCCGGGCCGACCCGACCGCCGTGCGCACGGTGCGGGCGAAGACGATCGCGGAGGGCCGCCGCTTCCGCCACCTCAACTACGTCCGCGACCTGCCCGCCCACGTCGTCGACGAGCCGCCGGGGCTGCTCGGTGACGACACCGCCCCGAACCCGACCGAGGCGCTGCTCGCCGCGCTCGGCACCTGCGTCGCGGTGGGCCTCCAGGCCAACGCGGTCGCCCGCGGCTGGACCGTGAAGGGCATCGAGATCGAGAGCGAGGGCGACATCAACATCACCTCGGTCTGGGGCACGGGCGACCTCGGCGAGAAGGCGGTCGGCCTCACCACTGTCCGCCTCAAGGCCCGCCTCGACGTCGAGGGCGCGACCGAAGCCGAGCTCGACGAACTCGTAGCCCATGCCGGCCAGTGGTCCCCGGTGCTCAACACCGTGAAGAACCCCGTCGCCGTCACCCTGTCGCGGGCCTGAGGCCGGCCATGGCCGCCACCGCCCGCATCGCCGACGCCCCTCGCGGGGTCGATCAGGTCGTTCGCGAGGAGCTTCGCCCCCGCGTCGCGGAGATCGATGCCGGCGCCTACCCGGAGGCGGCCTTGCGGGCGCTCGGCGGATCGGGCGCCTTCGGCCATCATCTCGGGGAGGCTGGCGAGGGGCTCCTCGCCGCGGTCGACGCGATGGGCCTGGTCGGCGAGGCCTGCCTCTCCACGGCCTTCTGCGTCTGGTGCCAGGACGCGCTCGCCTGGTACCTCGCCCGCTCCGAGGAGGCCGGCCCCCGCCGCCACCTCGCGGCGGTCGCGTCCGGCGAGGCGCTCGGCGGCACCGGCCTTTCGAACCCGATGAAGGCGCTCGCAGGCATCGAGCCCCTGGCGCTGGAGGGCCGGCGGGAGGGCAACGGCTACCGGGTGCGCGGGCGCCTGCCCTGGGTCTCGAACCTCGGCCCCGGCCACCGCTTCGCCGGCATCTTCGCCCTTCCGGACGGGCGCCGCCTGATGGGCCTGTTCGAGGCCGGGGGCAAGGCGGTCTCGATCTCCGCCAACGCCCGCTTCGTGGCGCTCGAAGGCACCGGCACCTACACGGTGATGGTCCGCGACGCCTTCGTCCCCGACGAGGACATCGTCTCCGGGGATACGGCCGCCTTCGTGCCGCGCATCCGTAACGGCTTCGTGCTGCTCCAGACCGGCATGGGGCTCGGCCTCGCCAGAGGCGTCGCCGCGATGATGCGGCAGGATGCCCGCGGCCGGGAGCAGGCGCGGTTCCTGCCCCTCGGCCCGGAGGCGATCGAGGAGCGGGCCGAGGCCCTCCGGGAGCGCGTCGCCGCGGCGGCGCAGGTCCATGCCGAGACCGGCCGCGGCGCCTTCCTGGAGATCCTGCGCCTGCGCCTCGACGTGTCGCTGCTCGCGCTGGAGGCCGCCCAGGCCGGGATGCTCCAGCTCGGGGCGCGGGGCTATCTGGAGGGCGCGGAGGCGTTCCGGCGGCTGCGCGAGGCGCAGTTCGTGGCGATCGTCACCCCGTCCGTGAAGCACATCACCACGGAGCTCGCCCGCGGCGTCTGAGCCCGGCGAGCGCCGCAGCGAGGACGCGGCGACCGTCCCTCGCGGCGCAACGGGCGCCGATACGGTTCAGTCCGGCCCGGTGGCAACGAGCCCGTCACGCCACCGTCGCGCGGCCGCTCTACACCGCGCCCATTCCCAAGACACTCAGCCCGCCCGGCACGCCGCGGCGGGCTTTTTTGGAGCGAAGGCCCGCACTCATCAGGCGCGGCGTCCTCGCTCTCCTCGCCGACGAGCTTCACCTTCACCCTCGACACCACGGCCGATGCCGGCGCTCCTGCGACCCTCGTCGTGGACGGGACGGGGAACGGGCTGCTCGACCGCTAACGAGGCGGGGGCGGTCGCCTTCACCGTGGGGCGGGGCTCGACGCGGACGCGCAGGCGGTGGCGAGCTTCAGCGACGGCACCCACAGCACCACGGCCGCGGTCGCGGCCGACGGGCGCTTCAGCGTCGACCTCTCGGCCTTCGCCGGCTCCGTCACGAGCACGCTGTCCATCACCGACGCGGCCGGCAACACGGCGAGCGTCACGGGCAACGCGGTCACCGTCGATACGCTCGCCTACCAGAGCCTGTTCGGCACGCTCGTGCACGATGCCGGCACGGCGCTGGGCCAGGTCGTCGAGCTCTATCTCGGGCTGCTCGGGCGCGCGCCGGACGCGGCCGGGA
>NZ_BPQR01000036.1 GCF_022179345.1 Methylobacterium jeotgali
GACATCGACATGGTCGTGCTGTCGTCGGGAAAGCGCTCGTCGAGCCCCGCGATGAAGGTCGTCAGGTGCGGGTTCACGGCCGAAGGCTCTCCTCGGCCAGCTCTCGCTGGAAGGCCTCGAGCAGATGGTCGGGCGGCGCGCTTTCGCTCCACAAGGCCGGAGCGGGGGCCACAGAGGGCTCGAAGATCCAGGGGATCTCAGGGATCAGGAAGGCCTGGGCGAACTGCCCCGCGTCACGCCGACGCCCGAACTGAAGGGCCTCGGGCGGCGGCGACCCGTCGAGACGAAAGACGAGGCGCAGGTGCTCACGCTGGACGCGGTCCCCATCCCCATCCCCGATGAAGGCCACGTAGTAGGCGTGATCCGGGTGCCGGATACGCCAGAGCGAAGCTGACCCCGCACGGTCCGTTTCGTACCTGCCGATTTCTCCATAACGATCAGCCATTTACGCCCCCAAGCAGATCATCCGCAGCGCCGGTGGCACCCAAGATCATCGAACTAGATATTCGACCTTCTTAGGTACATTGCTGCAATGTCCGTCTTCCGCTCGCCTTGGATTAAGACTACCGACCCACTATGTCAGCGAGCCCTCGGAGCGGACTTCGATCATGACAGATAGGACCTATCCGGCCCTGCCAGAAGGCCTGGCCCTCAAGCTGCGGGCGATCGAACAGCTGATGGAGTTCGATCCGAACTACCTGACGTCCGACGAATGCCCCTACTCGACCGACCTGCAAGGCTACCTCCGGCGCCTCTTCACGCCGGCGCGCACGGGGCGCGAGGACAGCGCGGGTGACGTGTTCACGCCGGGGCAGGACGACAACGAGCAGGCGGATAGCCTGATCCGCGAGATCCAGAACGCCATCAACTCCATGAAGCGACTGCAGCAAGACGTCGACAACAGCGACGATGTGGGAGACCGCCTTAACTTCCTGAAAAACTTCGGATCCTTGATGGATCGCTTCTTGTCTCTGAAAGAAAAGGCGCAGGGCATCAAGCAAATGTTCGAGTTCCAGCGCGTAGTCATCCAGACAATGGAGCAGGTACTGGACAAAGACGGGCGCCTAGACTTCAAGAAACGATTAAAAGAGGCCAATCTTTCGCTATCTTGATTTGCCCTCTCACTTAGGTACGTTTCGTACCATGCGACATCAGATCCGTCAGTTCATTTGGCGCTCGATGGCTATGCTGAGTGCGTCCATAATTTGGGATGTACTTAAGCTCTTTATCAAAATCTAAGGGGTACCGCGTCTATGTCAGCCGAAGGCACTGGGCCGGCGAGTAATATTTTCGCCGATAACTGTGATCGATACTGGGACCGCGGTCTCCCAGTCATGCCGCTCAAGCGTTACACCTCAAACGGCGGGCCTGAGGGGAAGCCGACCGGTAAAGAGCCCGTCGTCCTGAACTGGCAGTCGCTCCAGGCCCGAATGCCGAACGAGGCCGAGCGGACGAGCTGGCGCGTCTTCCATCGCAACGGCAACATCGGCCTGCCGCTCGGGCCACAGTCCGGTCTCGTGGCGATCGACATCGATACCGACGACCCGAAGATCATCGGCATCCTGAACAAGGTGCTGCCACCATCGCCGTGGGAGCGCGTCGGTCAGAAGGGGATGGTGCGGATCTACCGCTACGACGGCCAGCCGATCATCCGCATCAAGTACCGGGACGAGGCAGGCAAGCTGCAATCCCTCGTCGAGATGCTCGGCGCCGGCTCCCAGATCGTGCTACCGCCCTCCGTTCACCCCAAGACAGGGCGGCCCTACTGGGCGAACAAGGACCTCGTCGATTGCCTCGACGACGTCCGCTCCCTCCCGCACAACATCGAGCAGATCCTGCGGGACGCTCTCAGCCAAGCCGGGATGAGCCTCGGGACGTCGACGTTCGGCTCCGTCACCGACTACGTGTCGACCGGCAACCGCGACAACCACCTCGTCGGGCTCGCCGGCCTGTTCGCGCGCAACGTCGTGAAGGGCGAGAAGACCCTGAAGGAGGCGCTGACGGAAATCGAGGTCGCCGCGGCGACCTTCATCGAGCGCACCTACGGCGACAACATCGACCCCAAGAAGGGGCCGACGAAACTGATCGAGTTCCTGATCCGCGACGTGACGGGTCCGAAGGCCCACGTCCTGCCGAAGGGTTGGGATGAGGGTGTGACCGACGCGGAGCGTGTGGCTTGGGGTCTCGACGCCTTCACGAAGGACAATGAGACCTGGGACTGCGGCCAGATCCTCGACTACTTCAACGCTCACATCGAGAAAGCCGGCGTCAAGGACAACACCGAACAGTTCACCAGCGTGGTCAAGCTCGTCCTCAACCGCGTCGCCGCCAGCACCTCTCTCGATCCGATCGAAGAGGACCATATCGTCAACTACGTCGCCCAGGTCTCGGGCAAGAGGTTCAGCGCTGCCTCGGTGCGCCGGCAGCTCGCCAGTCTACGCGCCGGCCCGATCACGGGCGCGAACCACGCCGAGATCGCCGAGGCGGTCATCAAGGATCTCGAAGAGCTGGGCGGTCCCATCCGCTTCCACAACGACACGCTCTGGCAGTACGAGGGCTCATCCTGGAAGAAGATGGACGAGGCGAAGGTCCTCCAGACAATCATCCGGGACTACGGCAAGACCCACAAGGCGGCTGGCCGCGCAACGGACCACCAGGGCATCCTCCGTACGATCCGGGGCCTGGCGGTCGGCGAGCTGCAAGAGGTGGCCGTCTCCGGCATCAACTTCGTCAACGGCTTCCTGACCGAGGATCTGGAGCTGAAGCCACACGATCCCGCCTACGGGATGACCTACACGCTTCCCTACCCCTATCTGCCCGAGTCCGCCGGCAAGGCCACCCGCTGGCAGCAGATGCTCGTCGACTACTGGGGCAGCGACCCAGACTTCTCCGAGAAGGTGACGGCCCTCGGCGAGGTGATGGCGCTGACGCTCTTCGCCAAGATGACCGAGGTGCAGCTGGCCGTCTGCCTCTACGGCGTCGGGCACAGCGGCAAAAGCCGCATCATGGAAATCGTCCAGGCATTGATGCCGGCCGAGGCCCAGACCTCGCTCCCGCCGACGCTGTGGGGCGACAAGTTCGGGCCGGCGCAGCTCGTCGGCAAGCTGCTCAACTTCGCGGGCGAGCTGTCGGAGACCCAGCTCATCGACAGCGCCAAGTTCAAGCAGATCGTCGAGGGTGCGGTCATCGAGGCCCAGGAGAAGAACCGGCCGATGTTCAATTTCCGCCCCCGGGCGGCGCACTGGTTCGCGAGCAACCACACCCCCAAGTCCAAGGACAGCTCGGATGGCTTCACCCGGCGGTGGCTGTTCCTCTGCTTCACAAAGGCGTTCCCCGAAGGCCCCCGAAAGATCCTCGAGTACCACAAGGTTGTCATCTCGGAGGAACGCGAGGCTATCGCCGCCTGGGCCGTTCAGCACATGGTTCGACTTCGACACGAAAACTTTAAGATCACGGACCCACCATCATCTATGGAACAGCGGGAGGCGCTTGAAAACGAGCTGAACAACGTCCGGGATTTTCTAGTCGGTCTCCGGGAACAGGGTCGGATGATCCTGGGGGCCGAGGCTCATCAGAACGTTTCCGACCTGCACAACTACACGCCATTGAGCACCCTTTTGACCGAATACAAGACCTATTGCCTCGGTCAGAGTGTCTCCCCTGCTGGATCGAAAACGCTCGAGAAGCGTATGGCGCACCTGCAGGGTCAATTCGGTTTCAGGAAGGACACGGTTATTGGAGCTGCGGGCCTGCCGATCCCAGTATATCGCTTCCTCACACTTGTTCATCAAAAGAAGGCAGTTGCGTAACAATCAGGCGGGACGTTTGGCGCCGGATCCACGCTGCCAGCAAAGCTGCAAGGTTGCTTCGGAACAGGAAAGATTGACTTATGCACGACCAACGAAGTAGGTACGATACGTACCATGGTGGCGACCTTCCGCCTGTCAACCACATGGAGCTAGGCCGGCAGGAGCCGTTCTGCTTCCCGGATCGACGACGGGATCCCTTCGATGTGTTGGCGGAAACGAGCAACGTGCTGCTCTTCGACCAACCGAAACTGACGCTCGAGAGCCTCGAACGCCTTCTCGACGAGATAGGCCCACTGCCGCTGCCGTTCCCGTGGGAGGACCCGGACCACACCCTGTTTCTGGTGCCGCCGACTCCGAAGCTCTCGGAGCTGGGGATCGAGATCTACTGGACGGACAACCAGGGGCGCACCCGAGGTCCTGATGGTCGGGTGCTCTGATGGCGGTATTCGAGATCACGAGCCGCATCAGCCGTCGGTCGCTGCGAAACCGCTCCCGGCGCCGTCTTCAGGAGCTGTGCGACCAGTTGCGGTGGGAGGAGGAGGACCTCCTCCGACGCCTTCACGAGGTCCGCGTGGCGGGCCGGACCAAGGACGAACTGATCGAGCTGGTCCTGAAGCAGCTCTCCCGCAACGCTCGAATGCGGCAAGCACTCGACAAGCGATCTGCCACCTGAGATCGAAGGGGGTTTCCACATGGACACCACACCGATTACACCGCACCTCGCGGAAGAGCCCGGGTTCGAGAAGCGCATGGCGGCGAAGAAGCCGAAGCCCCCGGCGCTGAGCCCAGAGATGACGCGGTTCGTCGCGTCCCTGCCGGTATTCCCAGACGGAGCTGCGGTACCGCTCTCGCCCTACAAGGAGACCAAGCTTTTCGACGAGGCACAGGCCTACGCGGTCGGAGCGAAGGCCGCAGCCGCCATTCAAGTGCCGAAAGCCGGTGAGCTGCTCGACGTCCTCGGCGCCGAGTGGCGGGCCAAGCAGGATGCCCTGCTGGCGAAGTGCCGGATGGCTCTTGAAGCAGGGCAACGCGTTGTCCTGACAGTGAACGGCGCCGTGGTCGCCGTCTACGATCCCCACCAGAGGAGTGAACGATGAAGACCGAGATCAAAGACGAAGTCGGAGTGACGATGGCGGGGCCGGACAATCCTGCGCTGGCCGCCGCCAAGGCCCGGGATCTGGGTGGCGACGCCTACCTTCGGTACACCGACGAGTGCCGCTCCCGCGGTGAGCATGCGCTCTGTCACGAGGACTGGGCCGAAGGGCACGGAGGCAAGATCGACCCCAGCAGGATCACGGTCGGACGAGCGGTCCTCAGCACGGGCTCTGTGGGCGACGTCAGCCGGCTCCAGGCCGGGATCTTACCCGCCGGTCAGCTCTCGGTGTCGGACGCCATGGTCGAGCGGGCTCAGCGTGAGGGTGCCGACTGCGGTCAGCTCTTGGACAGGCGCGTGGTGCGCGCCATGTTGGAGGCGGCTTTGCGCGGCTGACGCGCATGGTACGAAACGGACCACAAATCCCGGAACAGGAACAAGACCATGGCCAAGCACGCACACGAACTCGAGGCCGCCGGTGAGCCGCGCTGGCGGGCTCGCATCAAGGACAACCTGCTGCTCGTAACCGATCTCGCGTCGGACGAGGAGTTCCAGGCAACCGCCTACACCGTCGAGGGCAACACGATCCGCTTCTCGCTGCCCGGCGACAACGGCCTGCGTACACTGCAGGCAAGCGATCCCGGTTTTGAGGCCTTCAAGAAGGTCATCGACAAGACTCCGCTGGCCGCAGAGGGTGAGAAGCCGGCCACGGTGAAGGCCTCTGCGGCCTGATTTCCGGTCGAAATCGAGTGAAATTGGCCCCGAAAGGGGCCTTTTTCATGTAAAATGAGCCTGTTTTGGTGATAAATCAGCTTTTTCAAGCAAAAACCCCGCACAAGGTCTTAACCTCATGCGGGGCTTCTGGGGCCTGAACTGCGAGGGGTGCGCAGTAACCCTCAGATGGGCGTCAGTCGACGAGGGTGCAAGTGCCGGGGCGGGCGCTGCGGTTGAGGGGCTTCAGGCCGCCCTCGCGATGCTCGACGGTGTCGATGAAGACGCTGTAGCCGCGCGTTCCGGGCGTGCCGGCCTGGCGAACGCCCGTGATCTCGGCGGTGACGTCGGCGGCACCCCGGCCGGGAGAGAAGCGCACCTTCTTGCCCACCGGGAACTCCTTCTCGAAGTCGGCGAGGGTCTTCTTGGGATTGGCCATGATCGTGTCTCCTGGGCTCTCATGACGTTCGATGACGTCTCAATTGGCTCCGTGAAGATGGTACGATATGTACCAAGCGCAAGAGGCTCCATGTCGAAAATTTCGAGGAAAATCCCCTTGATCTTCACTTGGAAATCGAGTGAAGCTGGGCGCGGTCTCATGTGCTTTCCACGTGGAAAGCCGGTGGAAAGGACTTGAGATGATCGTGCTCGTGGGAAACACGAAGGGTGGGGTCGGGAAGACCACGCTTGCTGTCCAGATGGCCATCGCTCGGGCTCGTGCGGGTCGACGCGTCTGGCTGGTCGACGGCGACAGCCAGGCGACGGCGCAGGCCGCGATCCAGATCCGCGCAGAGGCCGGGCTTGAGCCCGAGATCGTGTGCTCGCTCTACCCGGACGGGAAGATCCTCCGACAACAGGTCCGCCTTCAGAAGGACAACTACGACGACGTCATTCTGGATGTGGGTGGCCGGGACACACTGGCGCTCCGCGCAGGGCTGTCGCTGGCCGACGTGGCGCTCGTGCCGTTCGCACCGGAGAGCTTCGATCTCTGGGCGATGCAGAACATGGCCGACGTCGTGGACGAGATCGGCGCAGAACGCGACGGCCTGGTCACCTACGCGGTCCTGAACAAGGCCGAGGCCCGGTCGGCCAGCGTCGACAACGCGGATGCTGCAGAGGCCGTGCAGGAGATCCCGACCTTCACCTACCTCGACCTGCCTCTGGTGAAGCGGAAGGCCTTCTCGTCGTCCTCGGGCGCCGGCATGGGCGTCGCCGAGCAATCGCCGGTCGACCCGAAGGCGATCGCCGAGCTGGATCGTCTCGTCGCCCGCGTCTTCGAGGAGGCTTGAGATGGCCATCACGCGCAAGCCCAAGCGGGAGATGTCGGACGAGGCCTTCGAGCGGATCGCGGGTGGTGCGATCGACGGCACCACGAAGAAGCGCGAGCGCGGCAAGGGCTACGCGATGGGCCACAAGCGACAGATCACGCACATGATCACGCCGGTACTGCTTGATCAGGTCGATGCCGAGGCCGAGCGGTGCGGGGAAGCGAGGGCGACCGTCATCAATCGCTTCATCCGCGAGGGTCTCGAGCGGAAGAAGGTCACTTGAGGTTGGCCAGCTCCGGGAACGGGCCGTAGACGACATTGTCGACCCAGCAGGTCTTGGTCGATACAGCGTGGCGCCAGTCCCCGTAGACGAGCCCGGTGGGCGTGCGGACGAAGACCAGCGTGTCGATGCCGCCGTAGGCCCCGTAGCCGTTCTTGGCGTTGTAGCGCACGCAGATGCCGGCGGGGATCGTCCGGCCGGCGTCGCCTGTCAGCGGGCGCACCTCGCTGATGCCGGTGGACCGGATCGAGTAGGGGTCCCGCAGCGTCTGCGTCATGTAGTCGACGATCCAGGCCCTCTCGGCCTTCGTCACCGGCTCGGCCGCGACGGTCGTGGTGAGGGCGAGGAGGACGATCAGGCTGCGCATGTCGATCACATAGCAGGGCAGGGGACTTCTTGGGAGCCCATCCAGAGGCTTGGTGCGCAGGCTCGATGCAGGCTCCAGGGGGTGACTTGGTGCGGTTGCGCTCCAAGTCTAGTAGTGCTAGCACTCAAATATTGGAAAGTTTAGAAAACGCGTTGGGCACATAGAGATATAGGTGCGGCACACCAATTCACAGAAAAGCACCCACCCATTGCAAGTAACACTTGACAGTGATTACTTTGCAACACCTCAATCTTTGGAAGATTATTCTATAAAAACATCTTGCACCCTGAGCTTGGACAGGGTAAAACCTGAATGTGCCCTCATATAGAGGGAGCAGGGCCCAGGCCCTAACCGCCATATCGGATATGGCGCCAACCCGAAGCGGAGAACACAAGATGGCACTCAATAACGCCGCTGTCGCGGACATTGGTTTCGCGTCCCTCGTCGGTGCGGAGAGCATGAAGCTGCACGCCTATAGTGCATTCACTCTCCTCTTCATCATCAACCCCGGCACGGATACGAAGTTGATCCGGCGCCACCTGTCGGTGCGGGCCGCCGAGACTGGCGTCATCGCCAAGAACACATGGGAAAGCTACGTCAAGGGCGTGGAGACGGCGGCCGGCATGTTCCGCACCCATGCGCCCGACGAGGTGGCGACCATATCGGATATGGGCGCCGACGAAGCGGTCGACGCCGTGAGGCAGCTTTACGAAGGGCTGAACATTCTGTCCGGCTCCGACATCCGGGCGTGGGCAACGGCCG
This sequence comes from Methylobacterium jeotgali, assembly GCF_022179345.1. Classification (GTDB taxonomy): domain Bacteria; phylum Pseudomonadota; class Alphaproteobacteria; order Rhizobiales; family Beijerinckiaceae; genus Methylobacterium; species Methylobacterium jeotgali. The sequence continues at coordinate 8,291 of NZ_BPQR01000036.1, forward strand.
GCGAGTTCCTGCCCCTCGATAAGGCGGCGGCCAAGGCGGCCAAGGTCGAGGCTAGCAAGGCCAAGGCGCTGGCCAAGGGCGCCGCCGCGGCAACCCTGTTCTTCGCCAGCAACGCGGCAGACAGCGCGACCCTGCCCGACGCCGCGGCCCCGGTAAGCGCCCTCTCCGGCATCCTCGCGGCCATCGGCGCCCTCGGCCATGCCGATGCGCTGGAAGCCATGGCCGCGCTCAACGCCCACATCGCCGCCCTCGACAAGCTTGTCGCCGATGCCCCGGCGCCAACCACGGCCCCGGTGCTGGCCGACGACGCCACCGTCGCCGCCCTGTCGGCCCTGGGGCGCGTCAAGCGCGCCGCCTAGGCCCCAACCCCGCCGGCGGCCTCCGTGGCCGCTGGCGCCCCCTCTCCGTGCCCGCGTGCCCGCATCTGGCCACCGGCTAGGTGCGCGCTCGTGCGTGCGCGCTCGGCGCTGCGCACCAAGCCATATCGAATATGGCGATCCTCTTCTCATCCATGTCCAGGAGCACGGCACCATGGCTCACGCCAATCCCGAGTTCGCGCTTGCGCGCCGCGCTCACCTCGACGGCCCGACCGCGCACCGACTTCCTGGCCCCGAGTCGCTCGCCGCGCTGCGCGCACGCATGCGCGAGATCGGCCAGCTGATCGCGATCGACTATCCCGTCGATCCCGAAGAGCGCGAGGCATATCGGCTATGGCGCGCCACGGTCCGTCAGCAACGCGCCTGCGCCGCCCGTGCCCGTCAGCTCGCAGATGCTCTCGCGGAGCCCGTAGGCGGCATGCACGCCGGCACGCGCCGCGGCGAGGTCTTCGTCCCGCCCTCGGTGCGCGGCACCGGCCGCGTCAAGCGATGGGCCGCGTCCTGATGGAGGATCGCCCATACGACGCAACAGGCCCACCGAGATCTCGAACCGATGAGGGTCCGATATGAAAATCTTCCTGTTTTTTGACGCCTGCCTCGCGACTTGGTGCGCGCTGATCGAGTGGATCGCGCCGGGCCTGCCGGGGGTCGGCTGACGCGCGTATTTCGGCCGGATAGGTGCTGAGCGCACGCGGTCGAGACCCGGTTTTGGTGCGGAACGTACCACTAGTAATGGCCCGATTTATCACCATATTTCGGTGCGGAGGGCCGCTTTTTCGGCTACGGACCAAATCTAGTGCTAAGTGGGGTGCTTAGCACTAGGTCGGCTAGTGCTAACTGACTTGGTGGACCTCTATTAAGTCTTTCTTTTCTCTTTTCTTTTTCCCTGAAATGAAATCTAGTGGGAGAAAAAGAGCTATTGAAAGCATCACGGTCTCGAACATTGCTGCAATGTTCAGGTCTACATTGCAGCAATGTATATGTCTCCCTAGGGGGTCAGTTGGGACTTTTATACCACTAGGCCCACACCAAGTTCTTTTCCGGGTCTAGAACCACCCCTCGAGACGAGGCGCGGAAACGACCGCGACACGCGAAAAAAGACCGCGAGGTACGATCCGAACCATGCCCTGGACCCCGAAGACCTTCACCGAGCTACCGCCCCGCATCAGGAAGAAAATCCGTATGGAGCCGGAGAGCGTCGACGAACGCCGGGCCTGCTGGGTCTGGACGGGCTCGTTCGTCGCCCCGCGGGAGCGGCACTTCGTGAGCCGTACCCTGAAGGAGGGCTCGGTGGTGACCCAGAAGCGCGTGCCGAACCTCCACAGCACGGACCTCGGCTACCCGACCGCGGCGCACCGAGTGATCTACGGCGAGACGTTCAACATCTCGATCCGTGACGTCCCCAAGCTGAAGCGCTGCGAGAACGACCGCTGCGTGAGCCCGTGGCATTGCATGCCGATGGGCCATACCTGGCGGCCGGGATCGCCGGCCGCACGTTGTCTCGCGCTGCTTCGCGCCCACGACGTGAGCCCGTCCGTCAGCAAGCCCGACGCGGCGCTCGAGGCCGGGATCCCCGAGCACCAACTCACGGACCAGGTCTGGCAGGCTTACTGCATCGAGTGCGCAGCCGAGAGCGGCTGAGACGCCCGCGGCCGTTCTAGGCCCCTCCCAGGCCCGGGAAACGCCTATCCGCGACCATAGCGTACCACGCACCCGGGATTTCGGTGGACAACTTCAACGATCATGTGGTACGAACCGTACCAAGATCACGGACCGCTCCACGCTCTCTCCACAGGGTCGAAGTTCACTATTCGACCGACGAGGCGGAACACGCTACCGTGAACAGAACAGGAACAGAGCCGTTATCGCCGATGCCGGGAGTGTGTCAGGGTCGGCGGCAGACATATCGGATATGGTGGAGGGGTTCATATGGCCGCGCCTCAGAGTACCGAGGACATCTTCGCCGGGATGCTCGAGACGCTCGCCGAGCCAACGCGGTGGACGAAGCGTGCAGGCGCCCGCGACACCGAGGGCCAGCCCGTGCCTTCGTCCTCACACCACGCCGTCTGCTGGTGCCTGTTGGGCGCCCGCCAGCGAGAGCTGAGCAAGATCGAGGACCTCGCGCTGCTCGAGCGCCTGGACGAAGAGACCGACGAGCTGCTGCACCAAGCCTCAGGCGGCGCCTCACCCTCGGCGATCAACGACGACCCGGCCACGACGCACACCGACATCGTGGCCTTGGTCCAGCGGGCTCACCAAGCCGCGAGGAAGGCTTGACGATGCGTCCCGAAGAGCGGCCACACCTCGTGAACCATGTCTTTCAGGCGCTGTTCGTCGAGGATGTCAATGCGCCCGTCCAGCTGCTTGATGAGGCCGTCGTTGACGAACGTCTGCAGGATCTCCGTGATCGACGGCCGCCGGATCGCCGTGCGGCTCGCCATCATTCGGTGCGTGACCGGCAGCGCGTCCGTCCCCGCGGCCGTGGCGCTGAGCAGCAGGTAGGCCGCGATCCGGCTGGGAACCGGGAGCTGCACCGAGGCCACCAGCCACTGCCAGCTCTCGGCCGCCTGAAGGTTCGCGTAGGCCTGCACGACGTGTCGGCTGGACTCGTGCTCGTCGAGGAACCTGCGCGCCGCCTGGGTGGAGCACCGCAAGGCGGCCCCGCCCATATCGCATATGGCCCCGTAGGGCAGGGTGGCATCACCGAGCAACTGGGACACCCCGACGAGATCTCCCGATCCGAGCATGTTCAGGGTGACATTGGGCTGGGGCTTCCCGTTCGATTGCACCCCACCCGTGCTCGCGGTGATCGAGACGACGGCTTCGATCGGAGCGTAGACGAACTGTGTCCGCCGACCAGCCGAGAACAGCTCCTGACCAGCCTTGAGGGACGCACGCTCGAAGAAGTCACCCCACTGGACGGTCTGCTTCATCAGTAGGTCGACGATAGTGTTCGACTTGCCGCCGACCTTGAGAGTTTCACGTTGCTTGACCATGACACATCATTCCCACAGGTGTTGTTCCGATCGCGACTGCAACAGCCAGAACTGCGGCAGTATCCGGTGTGACGCGTTCAGGAACGTGGTGGCAGAGACGTGATCATTTAGGTTTTAAGTCCTATCGCACCGGCGAACCGCGATGTTCATTTCGTACCAAGAAGGTCCAACCGACCCCTCGACGAATGTCAAGAACCTCGGCCCTAAGAAAGCGCGCATCGAAGGCAAACTGGCCCACATATTCGTGTATGGCGGCCTCAACGAGCGCAGCCACCCGACTTCGCGTCATCGGTCCGGTTCGGACCGCGACATTCTGTCCACAGCTTTTATAGGACAAAATACCTATGACCGCGCAGGAAATCGCCAATCAGCTGCTTGCTGAGCACCAAGCCGCCCGTGAGGAGCGCCGCCGCGAGGCCCGCCCCTTTCGTCGTGTCCGCAACGCCTAGTACGGATCGTACCATGACCCCTCTCATCGATGCCCCGCTTCCCATCGCACCTCAGCAGGTCTTCGACGCCGTCGTCGCGCATGCGGCCGGCATGACCAGCAAATCGCTCTTCGATCCTAAGAGCCGCAGCTCTGCCTGCGCCTACAGGGCACCGGACGGGAACGCCTGCTTCGTCGGGTGCCTGCTCACCGATCGCGAGGCGGCCGGCTGCGACCGGCCCTACGATCCTCTCAGCGTCCGTGAACTCTACAGAGAGGGCCTCTTACCCGAACGCCTGAACCCGCACCGGGATCTGCTGCATAAGCTTCAGGAGGTTCACGACAGTTACGACATACCCGACTGGCCGAGCCTGCTTCGTGAGGTAGCCGACGACTATAACTTGTCGAGCACAGCGATCGACCAAGCTTTTTCGCACGCCTAAAGCCCGAGGTACGTTCCGTACCACTCACCTAACCATATCGAATATGGAGGACAGATCATGGCGACCTTCGTTTTTACGCAGCAGCCACGTAGGAAGAACAGCAACGAGCCGCTGACCTACACGATCACCGAGGCCACTGCCGAGCGGTCTCACGCAGGCACGCTCAAGAAGACGAAGAACCGCTGGCGCCTGAACTGGCGCGGCGTCGCCGCCGACTTCGACACCAAGATCCAGCTCCGGCGCCACTTCGCGCTGCTGGGCCACACGGTCGAGGGGCTGGCATGACGAAGTCATCGTCCCTCACCGAGATCCAGCGCATCAACGGCGCCGGTCTCGCCCGCGGCTGGCACGCTGAGATGCTCCAGCGCGATGCAAATCAGGTCGGCCGCACCATGGCGACGATCCACAACGAGCGTGTGGCTGGCGCCGCTGCCTTCAGCGTGCCTGCCGAGGCAATCGCGATCCGCGGCGGGCGCGTCCACTACCGCTTCCTCGACGGAAGCGAGACCAGCCACCCCTATGTGAAGCGGGAGCGTCCCTGATGGTCACGCCCACCAAGCTCCCGCGCTGGAAGCGCATCTCGGCCGAGCGCTATCAGGAGATGCGGGACATCCTCCCGCCGATCGACATCGCCGGTTCCGGCCGGTTCCTCGTCTCCGAGCCGATGAGCCATCGCAGGTGCCGGCGGCTCGACTTCGACTTCGTCTGCGCCGCCTACCAGGCCTTCGCCTGGATCGGGAACGAGCACTTCGAGTGCTGCGAGCCGCTCACCAGGTCCGAGCTGCGAGCCCTCGAGGTCGCTGAGATCCTGGAGAACGTCGATGCCTGAGTTCGTTCTCCAGGGTCGCGACGACCCGCGCTTCCAGGCGCTCGACAGCTTCACGCAGGCCTACATCGAGGCCGCGATCTTCACCGACGAGGAGCAGCTCGGCATCGACCAGCCCACCGCCGAGCTGCTGTCGGACCACACGTTCGCGGCCATAGTGGACGACTGCGCGCAGTTCCAGCGTTGGGCCAACCTCGATGCCGTTCCCGAGCATGCCCATGCCGGGCGCACGGGCATCCACGAGCAAGCCGGTCACGACTTCTGGATGACCCGCAACGGGCACGGTGTCGGCTTCTGGGACGGCGACTGGATCGAGCCTCATGCCAACCGTCTCGACAACCTCTCCAAGAGGTTCGGCGAGTTCGATCTCTACCGGGGCGACGATGGCCAGATCCATCACTGAGCACGAGGCCGGCGACCGCCTGCCCCTCGTCCGCGCGCTCACCGAGATCGCGTGGGTGAACCTGCAGGCATCCTGGGACGCACCGAGCCCGCGGGTCGAGGCCATCCTCCTCACCAAGTCGCGCACCGCCGACGAGGCCGCGCGCGGCGTCCTGTTCGATCGCCTGGACCAGCTTAGCCCCGCGCACCGAGAGCTGGTCGGCGCCTGCACCAAGGAGATCACCCCATGATCACGCCCAGAGAGCATGAAGCGCTCGTCACCGTCCGCGATGCCTTGGCCGCCGGCGAGTTCCGGCACAGCCGCATCACCGAGGGGCCGGACGGGCCGACATTCAACATGCGCAGCACCTGCCTCAGCGGTGACTGTGGCACGATCGCCTGCATCGGTGGCTGGATGGCCATCACGATGCTGGGTCTGGCGAGGGAGAAGCCTGTCTCCTACGAGAACCAGACCCAGGTCTTCGACTTCGTCACCGACTACGGCGACGGCGAACTCCTGCCTTCCAGCCCCTCCCTGAAGGTCCTCTTCTACCCGCCAGGGGCTCGCGAGGACGAAGAGTGGTGGGACTTCATCACTCCGGCCTACGCCGTCGAGGCGATCGACAACTTCCTCCGTGACGGCGACCCGCGCTGGGGCGCGATCCGCCGTCGCATCACCTGAATTCCACACCGATAGCAGGTGGAGGCCACGTCGTGCCCACCCCGAAAGAGAAGGCGCTCGACGCCGCACGCTGGCGCTACCTGCGAGCCGCAGGCGGCCTGAGCCCGCGCACAGAAGCATTCACCAAGGCCCTCAAGGCCTATTGGGCCGATCTGCGGAGTATTCGCAATGATGGATGACGAGCCCATCCGCTTCCGCAACTACTACCGCTGCGACGACTGCGACGTCGAGTGGTCCGACGACTGGTCCTGCTGCTGCGATGACGAATGCCCGTCTTGCGGCCGGGACTACACACCGACCCATAGCGAAGATCTTGAAGAGGAAACCTTCTGATGTTCCGCATCGAGCACCGAGATCACACCAAGCGCTGGAAGCGGTTCACCCGCGACCCTCGCTTCAACACCGAGCGTGCGGCCTGGGACTACATCGCCACCCTCGACCCGGACGGCATCGTCGACACGCAGCTGTTCCGGGTCATGCCCATCGAGTGACGCCTCGCCCCACGCAGCCGCCGGCTGCGCGAGATCCGTGGTTCATTTCGTACCAGGAGACCAAGATGAGCAAGCCTATCGACGCCCACTACACCTTCCTCGACGTGAAGGAGGGCCGCCAGGAGCTTCGGACACGGCTCCAGGCCGGCGAGGAGATCAACGTGATCCTCAAGGGCAAGCTCTCCCGAGATCCCGCCGCCTGCAACGACGACGGCGTCTCGATCGAGTTCACGGTCGAACTCGAGAGCGCCGAGGAGGTCTGACCTCTCGTTCTGCACCGCACCCAGACCGCGGTGCAGGCCCGGATGCCAGAAGTTCAACTTGGAGATCTTGATATGAAAGCCAGCGACATCACCCGCGTGGCCGACCTGCTCGATCAGCTCGCCCGTCATCGACGGAGCTTGCAAGGGCTCAGCCAGGTACCGCTCGCCACCAACGGCGTCCATCTCGCCTTCCGCTACGAAGTGCCCGTGGAGGGGATCACGAAGCCGGAAAGGCCGGAGAAGGTCGTCTGCCACACCGACTTCACGCCCGATGAGGTCGAGGGCTTCCGCAGCGAGGCCTCGCGCATCCTCACCGACAGGATCGGGCGCGTCTCGGCCGAGCTGCGCACGCTCGGGGTCAACCCGGACCTCTGACCTCTCGTTCTGCCCAGGTGCGGGACCTGGGCAGGCCCGGATGCCAGAAGTTCTACTTGGAGGCGAAGATGTCCGAGGAAATCGGCTACAGCATCACGATCGGCGGCAGCATCACGAAGGCGCAGTGGAAGCGCTTCTACGTCAAGTTCCGCAACGGGGACTACGACTACCCCAACCTCGACCGTGATCCCGGCACCAACCGTCTCACCGACTGCGGCAGCTGCAGCTACGGAGACACCAGCGACCTGCGCGCGCTCTGTCGCGAGTGCGGCCTCGCCTACGAGGCTCAGGCCGACGCCAAGTACGAGTACGACGGGGAGTTCTTCTGCTGGTTCCCTGGCATGGCGGCCGAGATGGAAGCGTTCGGCACGCAGGACGGCCGCCCCGCGATCCTGATCGAGGATCTGGTCAAGGTGGCCAACGCTGGCACCGACTTCCGGGAGTTCGCGCGGGGCTTCGAGCCGCTCGTCCGGCCAGTCCCGCCGCTCCTGATCGGCGGCGAGCCCCTCACCGAGTCCAACGCCTCGTGCCTGCACGACGACTGACAGGATCGGAGAACACCCCATGACCAAGCGCACGTTCATCTGCACCGTCGAACTCGACACCGAGCAGCCGGTCGATCCGCTCTACCACCGGAACGTGCCCAGCCTCGATCTGGGCGAGGACGCCATCTACACCCAGCTCAACGGCCTCCTGGACCACTCGCCCAACCTGCGGGTCTCGAGCGTCCGCGAGCAGATCGGCATCAGCTGGCTCGCACACCTCGGCAAGGACCTGAGCCAGCCCGAGTACGACGCCGTGATCGCTGGCCTGCGGCTGCTTGCCTGCGGCCTCGAGGACAAGATCGTCGAGCCGAACGACGGCGACATCGGGGACATGCTGACCTGCGGAGGCCAGCACACGGGCCTGACCAGCGACGAAATCCACGACCTCTGCGACCGCCTTCTCACCGGCCCCGAGATCACGGCGGAGGAGCTTCTCTCCAAGCGTCGGATCCGCGAGACCATCGGCTAGCCCGGATGCCAGGATCGGAGACCACACCATGTCCCACTCTCCGTGGATGATCCACACGCAGCGTCAGCGCGAGCACCTCAAGCACTACGGGGCGCAGCACCTCGACAAGCAGACCATCAGCCACATGGCTCGAGAGGTACGCACGGACATCACGTTGACGGAAGAGTTCGTGCAGTCGCTCAAGCGCGCCGTGCCCGGCTCGGTAGATGACGTCATCGCCGAGTGCGAGCCTGAACTCGTCGAGGCCCGCGTATTTCTCGCAGAGTTAGAAGCACTGCTTGCCGCCTGACCTGCCCGAGGTCCGTCACCGCCAGCCATATCCGATATGGGAGCGCCGCCATGGCCTTTCACAGCCACGTCTACAATCGAGCCGATCACGACGAGCGCTACCCGCTGGGCTTGCCCTGGTGCCACGAGGCCGGCGTCGAGCAGCACTTCTTCGCCACCGAGACCGAGGCCTGCGCTGCGCAGCGGGACTACCGGCGCTGGAACGGCCGGGACCCGGAGACTGGAGAGGTCCCCGACCTTGTCGGGCAGCGGATGCGCGTCAAGCACGACCACAGTCTCGTTGGCCGTGTCTCAGAGCATGGCCGGGGGTACATCACGATCCAGGTTCATGACACGAACCCGATCACCCGCACGTCCGACGCATTCGAGCCGGCGCCGCCCGACCCGCTCGTCGAGGCGCTGCGCCTCGTGTGCGAGCTGGCCGAGGGCAACGTCGCCGATGCCCGCGACGACGGGCGGGAGGAACACGACCGCCAGTGCGCCGCCCTCGACCTCGTGACGAAGCATCTGGAGGAGCTGTCGTGAGCATCGCCAGCAAGATCGCCCACCACGCCGGCGCCATCGAACTGGCCGCCCAACGACTCGACAAGAGCGGCTTCCCCGCGCTCGCGGACGGCTGCACCAAGGCAGCGGCCTTCCTCCGCGCCGGTCTGGAGTTGGAGAGGCCCCGGATGCTGGAGGTCATCGAGAACCTTCGCCATCAGCTCGCTGCCTGGGTGGAGATCGCGGACGACGAGGACGACCGTCAAGAGGATCACGACGCCATCACGGCGGCCGATGCGATCCTGGCCGGTAAGACCCCGGCCATCGAGACGCCCCGGATGCTCGTGCTGAGCACGGCGCACATCTCGGAGTCGACCAACGATATGTTCGACTTCAACACCGACGACGTGCCTCAGTTCTTCCCCAAGCACCCTTGGGGTTCGCCGAGTGAGGGGCTGGGCTGGCTGATCCCTATCGTCGGCAACGAGCCGTTCCCGCATACCTGCCCGGAGGATCTCCGTGCCATCCGCGCCCTGGCCGAGGCCAACGGCTGCACGTGGATCATGCTCGACCGCGACGCCGATGTCGTAGATGGTCTACCGATCTACGAGTGGTAGGAGACGACGACGATGCCTGAGCCCGAGACCGTATCCCTGAAGCCTGGCGACACCGTTCGCCTGGTGTCCGGTGGTCCGCTGATGACCACCGTTCCAGGGTACGTTTCTTTTCGGATGGACGGTGTCGTTCGGTGGTGCTGCGTCTGGCACGATGCAGCTGGTCATTATCATGAAGCCGATGTCCCGGAAGAGGCGCTCGTGAAGGAGGTCGTGAATGAGCAGACCTGATCCGTTGACCGCCTATGCTGCGACCAACGGTCACGACATTTTTCATGGGACAATCAGACTCTCGCGGAGCGAAGCCGAGCGAGCCTGGGCTCGCGATTTCGGCAACATCAGACCGGGCGACGACTCGGTATCGATGGAGATCCTCGATAGGATCTGGCGTGAGAATGCCGAGGCGCTCGGCATCTCGGTCATTCAGGTGACCATCACTTAGCTGCTCCCCCAGTGCTCCCCTGGGAGCGCTGCTCCCTCGAGCCTGGGGAGCAAACCAGAGCTAAGTGCTTGACTTAAATGGTACCACCGCCCCGGCTCGAACGGGGGACCCCCAGATCCACAATCTGGTGCTCTAACCAACTGAGCTACGGCGGCCCGAGGCGCGATGTATCGCGGGGTCGGCGGTTTTACAAGCGCCTCGGGCGCTAGGGCCGGCGCACCGCGCCGGGATGGGCAAGGGCCTCCGAGCCGGGCCCGACGGATTCGCCGGGGACCGGCACATCCGGCTTTCCCTCGGGCGGACAGCGCTCTAACGCCGTGCGCATGCCGCAGCATCCGGCCTCCGAGGCGACCGCGCCGACAGAACCGCAGAGGCCGACGCGCGTGCCGTTCGCGCCCCGGCGGCTGCGCGGGCTGGTGCGCGGCAGCGAGCTCGGCCTCGTGGTCCTCGCCATGGCGACGGGGTGCCTCGCCGGCGTCGCCGTCTCGGCCATGGGGCTCGCCGCGCAGGCGCTGCGGGAAGGGCTCTATGGGCTCGCCCACGGGGCCCGGCTCAGCGCCGCCCCGGCGCTCGCCTCGCCTCTTCTCGCCCTGGTGCCGGCGCTGGGCGGGCTGGCGCTCGGCCTCCTCGTCCTCGCGGCGGCGCGCCTGCGCGGCGCCCGGCGCCGGCCGGTGATCGACCCGATCGAGGCCAACGCCCTCCACGGGGGACGGATGTCGCTGCGGGGCTCGCTCTACGTCGCGGTGCAGAACGTGCTCTCGAACGGCTGCGGCGCCTCGGTCGGGCTCGAGGCCGGCTACACGCAGATCGCCTCGGGCCTCGCCTCGCGCCTCGGCCTCGCCTTCGAGATGCGCCGGGGCGACCTGCGCACCCTCGTCGGCTGCGGGGCGGCCGCGGCGATCGCGGCGGCCTTCGGCGCGCCGCTGACGGGCGCCTTCTACGCCTTCGAGCTCATCATCGGCACCTACGCCATCGCCACCCTGACGCCGGTCGTCGCGGCCGCGCTCTGCGGCAGCCTCGTCGCCCGCGCCTTCGCCTCCGGACCGCCGCTCGTCGACCTCCCCGGCACCGCCGAGGCCCTGGGGCGCGGCTTCACGGGAACCGAGACGCTGCCGGCGCTCGCCATCGGCCTCGCCTGCGCGGGGCTCGGCATCCTTGTGATGCGCGGCGTCACCCTGGTCGAGGCTCTGGTGCGGGCGGCGCGCATCCCGGCCACGGCGGCGCCGGCCCTCGGCGGGCTCGGCGTCGGCGGGCTCGCACTGCTCGCCGGCCCGCAGGTGCTCTCGGGCGGCCACGGGGCGCTGCACCTCCACGTCTCGGGGGAGGGCGCCGGCCTCGGCCTCGCCGCCCTGGCGGTGCTGTTCGCAGCCAAGGCCGCCGCCTCGGCGATCTCGATCGGCTCGGGGTTCCGCGGCGGCCTGTTCTTCGCCTCGCTGTTCCTCGGCGCGCTGGCGGGCAAGATCTTCTTCGCGCTCGCAGCGCTTGTCTTGCCGGGGACCCTCGGCCTCTCCCCCACGGATTGCGCCGTGATCGGCATGAGCGCGCTCGCGGTGGCGGTGGTCGGCGGGCCCCTCACCATGACCTTCCTGGCGCTGGAGGCCACGGGAAGCCTGCCCGTCACCGGCTTGGTGCTCGCGGCGGTGATCGTCGCCTCGCTCACCGTGCGCAAGACCTTCGGCTACTCCTTCGCCACCTGGCGCTTCCACCTGCGCGGCGAGAGCATCCGCGGCGCCCACGACATCGGCTGGATCCGCAGCCTCACCGTGGGCAGCCTGATGCGCCGGGACCTCAAACCCGTGCCCCTCGACACGCCGCTCCAAGCCTTCCTGCGGGCGCATCCGCTGGGCTCGCCCTCGCGGGTGGTGGTGGCGGACGCGGAAGGGCGCTACGCCGGCATCGTCACGGTGCCCGAGGCGCATGCCGCCGCCCGCGAGACGGAGGGCGAGGCGCCCCGCCTCGCCGACATCCTGCGCCAGCGCGACACGTTCCTGACCCCGGAGCTCAACGCCAAGCAGGCGGCCGAGGCCTTCGACCGCACCGAGAGCGAGGCGCTGGCCGTGGTGGATGACGCCCGGCAGCGGCGCGTCGTTGGGCTTCTCACGGAGAGCCACACCTTGAAGCGCTACAGCGAGGAGCTCGACCGGCAGCGCCGCGCCATGGTCGGGGAGACGGTCTGATGCGGGTGGACCTGTTCGATTTCGAGCTGCCGGAGGCGCGCATCGCGCTGCGCCCCCCGAGCCCGCGCGACGCGGGCCGGCTCCTCGTGGTGCGGCCGGGCGAACCCCTGGAGGACCGCCGCGTGCGCGATCTGCCGGGCCTGCTGCGCCCCGGCGACGCCCTCGTCCTCAACGACACCCGCGTGATCCCGGCCCGCCTCGCGGGCCTGCGCACGCGGCCAGGCGGGGAGGGCGTGCGCGTCGAAGCGATGCTGCACCGGCGGGAGGCGCCGGACCTGTGGCGCGCCTTCGCCCGGCCGGGCAAGCGCATCGCGCCGGGCGACGTGCTGCGCTTCGGCGCGGCGACCGAGGGCGCCCCTGACAACCTCTCGGCGACGGTGACGGAGAAGGGGGAGGGCGGCGAGATCGCCCTGCGCTTCGACCTCTCCGGGCCCGCCCTCGACGCGGCGATCGCGGCGATCGGCGTCCTGCCGCTGCCCCCCTATATCGCCGGCAGGCGCCCGGCGGACGCGCGGGACGCGGTCGACTACCAGACCGTCTACGCGAACGAGCCCGGAGCGGTGGCCGCCCCCACCGCCGGCCTGCACCTCTCGGAGCCTCTGATCGCCGCGCTCGACGCGGCGGGCATCGCGCGCCACCGCCTCACCCTGCATGTCGGGGCGGGCACCTTCCTGCCGGTGAAGGCCGAGGACACCGACGCCCACCGGATGCACGCCGAGAACGGCATCCTCACGGAGGAGACCGCCGAGGCCCTCAACGAGACCCGCGCGAGGGGCGGGCGGATCGTGGCGGTGGGCACCACGGCGCTGCGGCTCCTCGAGAGCGCCGCCGACGGGGAGGGCCGGCTGCACCCGTTCTCCGTCGCGCCGGAGAACGGGTGCAGCCG
>NZ_BPQR01000037.1 GCF_022179345.1 Methylobacterium jeotgali
GTTCGGACCGGTCCGAACCCCTCGGGCCGGGCTTCAGTCCTCGTCGTCGTCCTCGACGTCGATGAGGTCGGAGGCGTCGTCCTCGTCGTCGTCCACCACGAGGGTGTCGTCGTCGTCGCTGCTATCCTCGTCGTCACCGACATCGGCCACGTCGTCGCCGTCGCTGTCGCTGTCCGTGTCCTTCTCGGCCTCCTCGGCCTCGACCTCGTCGAGGGAGACGAGCTCGGCGCCCTCGTTCTCGTTCTCGTCGTCGTCCGAGGCGGCCGGGCTGCTGTTGCTGCTGCTGCGGCTCACGATCGGCGCGGACGCCTTCGAGAAGGGCGTGAGCACGTTCGTGGGCACGACCTCGCCGGAATAGGGCGAGACGACCGGATCGCGGTTGAGGTCGTAGAACTTCCGGCCCGTGGTCGGGCAGATCCGTTTCACACCAAGTTCGGGACGGGACACTGGTCAGCTCCTGGCAGATCGTCTTGCCGGCACGGATGCCGAGAGCGCCCGTGCCTTGTCAATGCATGTCGTCGAGACGGCGGCCCCTCCCCGCCGTGCGGCCTTCGCGGGCGCGGTACTCCACCGGGCGAAGGGCGGCGTCAACTGGGCCCCGTCCGCCTCGGACGCCCCGGCCCGTCGGAGACGGCATCGGAGCGAATGGAGCGGGTACCGGGAATCGAACCCGGGTATTCAGCTTGGAAGGCTTGTTGACCACCTAACGCCCCCGCCGGGCGCCGGCCATCGGTCGTTAACCACCCATTGAATCCATTGAGGTTTTCCCGCCTTTCGGCCTACGCCGGGCTTGCGGGGTCTCTCGGGACCCGCGTTGTATCGGTGTTGTATCGCGGGGGACGGGAATGGCGGCGGGGGCGACGACGAAGGCGAAGCGGGGCTACACCCGCGAGACGGTGAAGCTTACGAAGGCCCACGTGACCCGGGCCGAGAGGCTGCTGCTCGACGGCAAGGTCCCTGGCCGGGGCATGGAATGGGGCGACACGGAGGAGCGCGGGCTGACGCTGCGCCTCACGCCCCAGGCCCTGACCTGGTACCTGCGCACCCGGACCGACACGGTGAAGTTGGGCGCCTACCACCTTCTCGACGTCACCCAGGCCCGGTTCGCCGCCGAGAAGGCCAAGGTCGGCCTGCGGCAGGGCGACAACATGAAGTTCGAGATGTCGGTCTTCCATAACATCATGGCGCGGACCGGCGGCGACCTCGAAGTCGTCGGGGACGTCGCCTTCCCGGACCGCTCGGAGCCGCCGCCGGTGCCGAGCATGATCCGGCGCCGGAACGGGCCGTGGTTCTGGGAGGACATGATCGAGGAGTTCCTCGACTACAAGGCGACCAAGGTCGAGGCGAGCTATCTTCCCAAGTACGCCAAGTACCTGCGGCACCCCGGCTACGCATGCTTGGAGGGAATGCTGGTCTGTACCATCACCGTCGAGAGGTTGCAGGAGATCAGGGACGAGATCATCGCCAACTATTCCCTTTCGACCGCCGCTCGGTGCGTGAACCAGGCCAAGGACGCCTTCGATTGGGCCTGGCGGACGCACAGCGGCCGGAGCGGCCTGGCCAGGGCCGATGAGAAGTGGCCGATGTGGCGCGAGCAATGGCACGTCGAGTACAAGTCCGGGAAGCGCAAGCACACGCCGACGCTCACCGAGCTCGCCCGCACGCTCGCCCTGGCCGAGCGCCACCGCTCCCTCGGGCAGACGGAGCACGGGACGTCGGCCGGCACGCTGGGCCTGCTTTGGTTCACGGTGCTGACGGGCCAGCGGACGGGCCAGGTCGCCAAGACGGAACTCGATCAGGTCGGCCACATCTCGCAGGACGCCGGCGTCCCGGGCGCCGATTGGGTCGCGGTGACGTGGCAGGGGCCGCAGATGAAGTCGAGGCGTCAGCACGTCCTGCCGCTGCCCCCTGCCGCCTGGCGGGAGCTCGAAGGCCTGCTCGCGCCCGCCCGCGCCAAGTCGAACCGTTGGCTGTTCCCGCCGAAGCGGGGGGCGGGGCACGCGAGCGCCGGGTCTATGAACCAGGTCCTGTTCCGCCTCGCCGGCAAGCGCCACAAGAAGGCCGATCCCCAGCGCGTCTCCCCGGAGGTGCCCCTCCCGGACCTGCTGACCGAGCACGGCATCCGCAAATGGACGTTGCATGACGTGCGGCGGTCGATCACCGAGTTCCTCGTGGACCGGAGGCTGGGCGGCGCCGCCTCGGCCATCCTCGACCACGAGATCGCGGGGGCGAAGGACCTGCGGGAGCAGACGGCCACGGTGACGCGGCTGCACTACGACACCGCGCAGCGGATCGCGCTCAAGGCCGAGGGCATGGCGCTCTGGTGCGACGCCCTGCTGGCCGAGGTCGAGCGGGAGCGGGCGCTGCTGGCCCTGCAGCCGTTGCCGGCGCCGCGGCCGCGCCCGAAGCGTAAGCCTGCCAAGCGCAACCCGGGCCGTCCCAGGAAGATCGCGGCCTAACCGGCCAGCCGCCGCAGCCGGCGTCCGCGCCGGTCCCGGCCGAGCGCCCTCGCCAGGTCGGCCGGGCGCTCGGCCCGCACGAATCCCGGCCCGCCCCGGCGTGCGGCCGCCGTCTCCAGGTCCTCCGCCATCGCCCTCCGCAACGCGTCCCGCTCGTCCCCGGCGGCCGCGCCCGCGATGTCGTCCCAGCTTGGCATTGACCCTCTCCGCCTTGAGAACAGATAGGGAACGGACGGATCGGGTCAACGGAGGGGGGGACGGGATGGAGGTGCCGCGGACGCTGGGGGCGTTCCCCAACCGGCGGGTCGTCATCGTCTGCCCCTGGTGCCCTCGGCGCCATGGCTCCTACGACACCGACAGGCTGATCGCGCGCCTCGGTCCCCGGGCGTCGCTGGAGGATGTCCTGGCCGCCCTCGTCGTCGGATGCCGGTGGCCGAAGGCGTGGCACGTCCGCGGGCCGTCGCAGTACGTCCCCTGGTGCCGGGCGAGGTTCGCCGACCTCGGGAGCCGGCGCCCTCCGGACCGCGACGTGCCCGCTCCGTAACAATGTCATCCATCCCCGGCGCTGGATGACATTTTTACGGACGCCGCCTCCGCCCAGGCTTTCCGTTAACCCTGCCGCACGACCCCGCTTGACGGGTCGAATCTGGAGCTGCGATCCCTGGTCCCACACCGCGACCGAGAGGCGACCGTGAAACGCCGAATAGCCCCCAAACCGACGAGACCGACCATCCCGGGGGCGTGACGCCGCGCGCGCAGCCCCCCTTCGAGGAGGCTGCCTTCATGACCAAGACCACGACTTCGACCGCCCGCGTGCTCCTGACCGCGGACCACCATTTCGGCCACGAGGCCGTGCTCAGGATGAGCGGCCGCCCGTTCGCCTCCATCGGCGAGCACGACGAGTACCTCGTCGAGGCCTGGAACGCCTCCGTCGGCCCGAAGGACGAGGTCTGGCACCTCGGCGACTTCGCCTACAAGTGCACCCAGGAGCACGCCGCGCGCGTGTTTTCCCGCCTCAACGGGGTCAAGCGGTTGGTGCACGGCAATCACGAAAAGCGCGGCAAGACGCTGCCCTGGGCGTCGCAGCACGAGGGCTTCGTCGACACCGTCATTGAGGGGCGCCGCGCGTTCCTCTGCCATTACGCCTTCCGGGCCTGGCCAGGGGCCTTCCGCGGCACGCTCCACTTCTACGGCCACACGCACGGCCTCTTGCCGGACACCCGGCAGTCCTGCGACGTCGGCGTGGACCGATGGCAGTACCGGCCGGCGTCGTTCCCCGAGATCCTGGCGCGGCTGGAGGCGACCGAGGCGCTGCCCGAGGAGGTCGCCCTCGGGCAGGCCCAGGATGCCGCCCGCGAGGCCGACGAGGCCTGAAACGAGAAGGGCCCCCGGCGGCGAACCGGGGGCCCTTCTCGTTGTGGCTATCGGCGCGGGCCCGGCGGTCCCCTGAGTTCCTGCTCGATCTCGTACGCCGCCACCATCGCGTCGTCGGCGGCGTCATGCAGGCGGCCGGCCTCGGTCTCAAGGGCGTCCGCGTGATCCCGCAGGATCAGCGGCAGCGCCGCGATGGCCCAGGGCAGGATCTCCATCGCGCCGGTCCTCCACCGTGACACCGACCTCGGGTCGATGGTCTCGCGAGGCCCGTCCGGGTGATAGGCCCCCAGGGCCCGGGCGACAGCCTTCGCCCAGTTGTCGTCGCCCGTCAGGGCCTCGCCGGCACGGGCCAACATCTCGCGCGGGGTCATCAGAGCTTCTCCCTCCAGATCACGGTGCCGCGGTCGGCGTCGAGCCAGAAGAACAGCTCCCAAGGCTCGCCCTCGAAAACCTGGCCCCATGCCAGGACGGCGCCGCTGACGAGAGTGGCCGCGAACTCGTCGCTGGGGCGGTCCTCGCGGTACCACGCCGGGCGGCGCTTGCCGGTCGAGGCGTGGACGTGGGCGACGCGGCGGCGGGCCTCCTGGACGTCGATGACGTCGGAGAGGGCGTTGAGGACGGTCTCGGAGACCGAGTTGCGGTAGCGGGCGGGGATGGCGGAGACGATCATGGGGGCGGCTCCTTAAATGCCCAGGCTGCGGGCGCGGACGACCTCGGGCTCAAGCTCGGCGAGGAACGCGAGGCCGAGCAGGTTGACGTAGTAGCCGGACCGGCGCGGCGGCTCCGGTTTGCGCCGGCCGGCCGAGGCGGTCGTCATCGGGGCGGTTTCGACAGTGAGGTAGACATCGCCGTCGGGGATGGCGTCGAAATGGTCGTCCAGGCAGGCCTGCTGCCAGACGATGCGGGCCTCGTCGTGCGACCGGGCCCAGACCTCCATGGCCAGGCTTTCGTGGACCGGCTCCTGCGTCCGAGGGTCGACGGGGCGACAGATGTGCGCCTCCGGCTCGCCAAGCACCAGGGCGAGGATCTGGGCGACGTTCTCGGACCGGGTCCGGGCGGGACCCGCTTCGTCCTCGCGGAGGGGGCGCCGCGGAGGCGCGGGACGGAGGAATGGGCGCATTGAGGATGCTCCTGTCGGTGGCGGGCGGCTCATGCCGGCCCGAGGGGGGAAGGAATCCGGCCCCCGGCTGGCCGCCCCCTGAGGCGGCCGGCGAGAGGCCGGGGCGGGTGCCCCGGCGGTTGGCTGGTTCAGACGGCGTTCGGGTCGAAGGCGAGGATCGCGTCGCAGGACATGTCGCCCAGCCCTGCGTCGAGCATCCGCCACATGTCCGTGGCGGCGCCGTCGACAGCGGCCGCGTGATCGCGCATCGCCTCGGCCCAAACGCCGGTCGTGACGTGGACGGCGACGACGGCGGCGTGCGCCTCGGCCACCAGGGCGTCGAGTTCCGCGCGGCGCGCCTTGACGGCGGCGGCGAGGTTCTGCGCACGGACGATGGCGGCGTCGCGGGCGTCGTAGGCCCGGGTCAGGGCCTGGCAGGTGACGACCGGAATGGCGGCGGCGACGGTGACGAGGGCGTTCATCGAGGATGCTCCTGTGGTGGCGGGCGGCTCTGCCGGCCCTGGGGGAAGGACTGTCCGGCCCCCGGCGGGGCGCCCCGTGAGGCGACCCGCGAGAGGCCGGGGCTGGTGCCCCGGCGGCGGCGTCAGATCTCGGCGAGGGCCGCCATGTCGACGCGGTACTCCTCGACGCGTTGGAGGAAGGCGAGCCGCTGGGCCTCGTCATCGGCGCGCTCCTGCTCGATGCGCTGGCGCTCCGCCTCGGCCTCGATGTGGGCGTAGGCGCCGCCGGCGGCCGCAGCCTCTTCGCGGGTGACGATGGCAACGGTCCGGCGGCGGGCGAGACGCTCCTCGACGGCGAGGTCGGGATGGGCTTCGAGGCGGGCGAGGAGTTCCTCGCGCGAGGTCCGGTACTTGCTGCCGTAGCGGGCGGCGCGGCCGGTCAGCGTCGAGCCGGACCAGGCCTCGGAGCCGTTGAGAACGGCGCGCTGGTAGGAGCCGCGGGCGCACCCGTAGGCGGCGAGGACGGCGGCGGGGCTGATGTCGGTGTAAGCGCTCATTAGGATGCCCCTTCTGATGGGAGGCTGTACCTGCCCATGACCGGAATATGCCATCGGTCATGGCGCAGCACAAGCATTATCAAGAAGAAATCGCGCATTCATCGAGTGTAACGCGCGATCAATACAGTGTAACGGATTGTCAGAGGTCCGTTGGGGTTTCAGGCGGCCTCGCCGCGGCGGGTCAAGGCCACACCGCCAAGCTCATGTCTCGCTTCAACTCCGTCAGAGCGTCCCGCTCCAGATCTTCAAGCGGGCGGTTCGGGCAGGTGTCCTGCACCCCGACAATGCGGGCGTGCTTCTCGGCGAACCGGACGGGGCCGCACATGTAGGCGTCCTCAACCATGTCCTTGGCCTCCTTCAGCCCGACGCCGAGGGCGCGCCGGAGCCACTTGATGGCCTCGATCTTCGGGTGGGCGGTCTGCTCGGACGAGCGGATGGCGAGGCGGACGATGGACTGCAGGTCAATCACGGGACGCCTCCTTGGCGGCGGTTGCGGAAGGGGTGGTGTCGTCGGCGACGCCGGCGGCGTTCCCGACGATGGCGAGGACGGCCCAGACGAAGACGAAGCCGGAGGCGAACAGGCTGGCGTGCCACGCCGCGCGGGCGAGGTCCCAGCCGGCGCCGGCCAGGACGAAGACGATGGCCACGATGGCGGCCGCGCTGATGGAGACCCGCCCGGGGCCTCCGGCGATGAGGGCGAGGAAGGGGCGCATCAGGCGGTCGCCTTCCCAAGGTTGAAGGTCCCCAGCGTGCCGACCCGCACAACCCGGTTCCCGTCGCGGCGAAGCTGGGCAATCTCGACGGCGGCGGATATCTCGCGGACGTCGAGGTGCTGCTCCATCGCGGGGCGGAACAGCGGGTCCTCGGCGAGCTCGGGGTGCTCCTCCAGCAGGTTCACGATGAACGCCTTACCTGCGAGCTCGTGGACTACGTCTAGGCTCGTGCTCGGCTTCGACACGCACCCGTTCGTCAGGTCCCAGAAGAGCGTCTCGATGGTCTGCTTGAAGGCCGCGTGCTCGTCGACCAGCCAGCCCAGCGTGACCGCATCTTCGAGCGGGTAGCTGTCGAGACCGAGGGCCTCGGCGGCGGCGGAGTTGCCCTCGTAGTCCTCGCAGTTGAACAGGACGAGGTCCCTGGTGACCACCGGCGCCTCGACGGTCGTGATCCCCTTGCCGCGCGGGACGTCCACAGACCGCCCGGGCTCCAACGCCCCAGGCATGAAGCCCGACCCCGACGCGGACAATACCAGCGACTGCACCCAATCGAGGTAGTCCCGGTGACTGACGCCGTCCCAGCAACCGGTTCGGCGGGCGAACTCCACGCGATCCGCCGTGGTCGAGCCGGGCTGCGGCTTCCGCACGACGGAGAACCCGGCCGCGTCGAGGGCCTGCATGACGTCGTGGGCTAACACGTCAGCCGAAGCGGGATGGTCGAGATCCACTCCGCGCATGCTGAGATGAATGGCGGCTACGGCTACCGTCTCCGCGCCGTCGACGGTGAACTCGGTCTTGAACTCGTTGGTCTGGCGCTTCACGAAGCGCTCCTGAGAAACCGGGGTGGGGGGGAGGAATCGGTGGTGCGCCACTGCCGCCTGGCGCGCGACGGAGAGCGATGCCTCAGGCGGTCGGCTCCACGACAGGGCCGAGCAGTGCGATCTCGTCAGCCGGGCGCGGCCCGTACCGGCGCAGGTTGTCGTTGCGGAACCAGCCGCCGCCGATCTTCCCGGTCTCGCCGGAGTGGTAGAGGAGCTTGGTCGTCCCGTCGGACGGGTCGATCTCCTGCACCAGGCCGATCTTGACCCCCTCAGCCTCCATGGGCGGGTGCTGGCTGTCGCCGACGCTCAGGATCTCGACGAGCTCGCCCTTCTTCCACTCGGGCTTGCGTTCCCGGCCGGCGTGCCGGTCCCGGAGCTCCGCCACCATTTCCTGCAGGGTGAGCGCCTTCGCCGGCTCGGGCTTGGCCGCTTCCTTGGCCAGCTTCTCCCGCCAAGCCGTCTCGTGCTCGGGCGTCCAAGCCTCGAAGTTGAAGCTCTCCCCCATGCACGCCTGCAGAACGCCGTTGCGGTGGACGCCGTAACGGATGTCGAGGACGCGGCCGAAAGCGCTTGACCCGGCATCTTCGGGGTTGGTCGCCGTCTGGATGCGGATCGGCTCGTAGAGAACCTCAAGGACCACGCAAGGCTCGCCGGGCCCCTTCAAGGGCGCGTCGGGCCGCTGCACGACGATGTCGCCGACTGCGAAGGGGCAGTAGCCGTACTCCTCCGCCGCCTTGGCGAAGCGTGCGAGGATGCCGTCGGCGTCGAGCTTGATCGGCTCCGGCTTGTCGGCGGCACGCGCCTCCATGAGGGCCGGAGGGAGGGAGGAACCGAGGGACGAGAGAAGGCTGCTCAGCATGGCTGTGACCTGTCTGGATGGGTGGCGGGATTGCCCCCTTTGGCGGGGCGGGCCGGGAAGCTCGCGGGTGCGCCACCGTCGCCTGGCGCGTCGACGGAGGCCCTCAAGCCGCGGCGGCGAGGGGGCGCTCGTCGCGCTTCAGCATCTCGGCGAGCTCGGGGGCCTCGGCGTAGACCTCGAACCACGCGGAGACGCGGCCATGGCGGGTCGCGTAAAACTCGCCGTCGATCAGCTCGCGCAGGAGCAGGTGCGGCTCGCCGGCCGGGATGACGAGGCCGGTCCCGTGGCAGACGTGGTCCTTGCGGCCACGGACGACCTTGCGGGCGAGCTCGCGCACGTCGCCTTCCTTGCCGCCGTCGAACGGCAACATGTGAAGGAAGTCGTCGTCGGTGACCTGCTCGGCGGCGCGGAGCTTGATCCAACCGAGGTCGGCGTCGTTCCAGTGCCCGCTCTCGATGCGGTCGATGATGCGGCCCTGGAGGTCGCGGAAGAGCTCGGGCATGTCCGGCTCCTCGACGCACTCGCGGATGATGTCGCCGACGTCACGCTCCGCGAGGGAGCCGAAGATCGCGACGATGGCCTCCCGGCGGGAATAGAAGTCGAGCTTCTCGATGCCGGCGGCGAGCGTCTCGAACAGGTCGGACGGCGCCAGGATCTCGGGCAGGCTGGCGCCCGTGTCGGGGTGGGGCACGAACACGTTGGCGCCGGCTTCGATGGCGAGGGCGTGCGGCTCGCGGTCTCCGCGTTCGAGCCGGTCGCGCCAGACGCCGAAGTTGGCGAACGCCGTGTCGGGGAGCTCGTCGATGTAGCGATGGGGGACGTAGGGGGTGGTGCTGGTCTGGCGCCGCATCGGGCGCTCCTATGAAACCGGGGTTGCGGGAAGGGGTGGATCAGTCGTCGGCGAGCGAGGGCTGGCGACGGCGCTCGGCGCGCAGGGCCTGGTAGTGCTGGCCCTGGAGCTCGGCGCGGAACTCGGCGTCGATGCCTGGGTCGGTGAGAAGCGCCGCGAGGTCGGCCTTCCCCTTCGCCGCGAGCGCGTCGGCCTCTGCGACCTCGCGCTCGTCGGGGGCGTCCCAGTAGATGCCGTCGTGCGCGAACTCGATGTCGAGGTCGGCCTCCATCGCCCAAAGGGCGCCGAGGTCGATGAGGCTGCGGGCGAGATCCCCGTCCCCTGCCACACGGGCCGCGGCGAGGCGGGCGAGCAGGTCGGCTACGGTCGTGATGACAGTCATGCGTCTCTCCCGAGGGTGGCGGCAACGAGGGCGACCGCCGCGGCCACGCCGGCCTCGCCGGAGGCCTGGACGGCGAGGAACTTGAAGGTGGCGGGCGGGGCGGCGTCGTCATGGATGACGAGCGTGCGGGGGTCGCGGCGCAGGCCGAGGTAGGCCAACACCGCGGGGTGGATCGCCCGGGTGCCGTGAAGGGCCCGGCTGACGGCGGTCTGAGCCGCCCGGTCCGTCAGGGGGAGATGGCGGGCGACGGCGATCTGGGAGCCAGCAGCCTCGACGGCCCTGGCGAGACGGGCGCGGGCCTGCCGTTCGGTGAGCGTCACGCTGGCCTCCCGGGCGTACGGGGCGGGAGCCGCATCCCGCGCACCGGCATCTGCGGCCGGGGCGGCACCGCCCGGGCGGTTGTCGGTTCTGCCTCCGCGGCGGCCTTGGCCTCGGCACGGGCACGGGCGGCGGCGTAGGCGTCGTAGGGCGGGACGACCTTCGGCGCCGGGGCGGGATCGGCGGCCTTGGGCGGCTCCGCGACCGGGGGACCGGAGCGGTACTCGGCCAACATGCCGCTGAGGCGCGTGATCTCCTCCTTCGCCACCCGCTCCAGCTTGAGCTTCGTGATTGTCACGTGGTCCCGCAGGCCCTCGCCCTGCGGGATCTCCAAGCCGGCCGCGACGTAGTGGCACTCGAAAATCAGGTCGGCGAGGCGCTTGCGCGTCTGGATCGCGTCGAGCGCCTTGAGGTCGTGCGTCCACTTGTCAGCCATGGGACGCCTCCCCGCGGGCGGTGGCGACGGAGACACGGCGCATCGCCTCGAATCGCTCGACGTCGCGAGCGACCTGGCGCGACGGGGCGCCGGAGACCTTGTTGATCTTGGCGAGGGCCCGAGCGGCGGCCTTGCGGGCGGCGCGGTAGGACGCGGCCGGGCGGGACGGCTTAGCCATTGGCCGCCTCCCGGTACTCAACCGACGTCGTCTTCGTCAGACCCAGGGCCCGCAGGATCGCCGGGCCCGGGGCGCGACGGCCCGCCAGGGCGTCGTGGACGTAGACAGGCGACACTCTGTTCTCGCGCGCGAAGGCGGTGTGGCCCCCCGCTTTATCTATGCGCGCCCTCAGGCGCTCCCGCACTTCCTCGACCGTCACGACTCACTCCTGGCTATTGACGCGTAGAAGCGTAGTATGCGTCGAACGCGCTTACAAGGGCTGGCCTAGATTGCACCCAGTAGCGACTTTTGGGTGCAATCTGGGCCACGAGGTGAAAGCTTCGACTTTCGAAGGATTACACGATGAATGCTTGGTGGCGATCGAAGGACGGAACGCCCGATCCTTCAAGGACTGGCGACGCAATCCTTGTCCTGCCGGCCTGGGAGCGGGCGTACGAGGCCACACTCAGCGAGGATTGCCTCGCCCTGGGTGCGCGGATTTGTCCTGTGGATCGGACCGAGGAGCGGGTCCGGCGGGGCCGGTACGTCGACGCCTATCCCCGCGCCCACTACGCGGTGGCGCCCGGGGCTGTGGTCGTCGTCGCTCCCGGGTCCGGGCGGGTCCCGCACCGCGCCTATGTCGGCCGGGACGACGGCGTGACCGAGGTCTCGTTCATTGAGGCGGGGGACCGGATCGACCCGGCCGGCGCGAATCGGCGCGCATGGCATCGGCGCGTGCGGGCGAGCGGTCTGAAGGCAACGCCGACGCGGCACCACATGACCGCCGGGCACGGCTACGAGGCCGACGTGGTCTACGACTGGCACGGGCAGGCGTACGTCGCCCTCGTGACCCGAGCCGGGCCCTCATACGTATGGGCCCGCGCCGTTACGTACGCCGAGGCCATGGCGCTCGGGATCGCGTGACGTACCGAGGGCGCGGGCGTGTCGTATGCATGCCCGCGCGGCACTATCGGGAGGTCAACACGGAGGGGACGATGAAGGGGTTTCTCGCAGCGCTCGGCAGGATGCTCGCCGCCATGGGGCGCATCACGCTGGTGCCGGTCATCGAGGGCGGCCGCCTCGTCTGGCGCACCGTCCGCGCGGTCCTCGCGCCGCACGACCCCATTGCCGAGGCCGAGGCCGCGTTCGAGGCGGAGGCCGCCGAGCCCACCCCGGCGGCGCCGCCGACGTTCGACGCGCTGTCGGTCTCGGAGCAGTGGGGGCTGGCCGCGGCGGAGCATCTCTACCCCAGCGTCGACAGCGAGATCCCGCCGGGCATCCTCGACCGGGCCGCCGCCGCCTATCTCGACGGCCTGTCGCCGCAGGATCGCAACAAGCTGCTGATGAACGGCCCCCGCTACATCGGCGAGCATCTCCTCGGCGAGCGCGTCCTGCAGGGCCTGCCCAAGCCCCTGTCTCCGTCTGAGTTCGCCGCCCTGGAGGGCCAGAGGGCCGCTGCCGCCGCCCAGGCGGCCAGGGCCGAGATGGAGAAGGGCGCATTGATCAGGGCGATCTTCGACGACATCCTCGACGAAGGGCCGCCCGCCTTCCCGGCCTGATCGCCCCCACCCGAACGACGAAACCCGCCTCGGTCACCCCGGGGCGGGTTTTTTCTTGTCCAAAACGACGATTGTTGTCGTCTTTCTTGCTTGTAGGGGGTTGACTCGTGCGCGCCGCGCACCTTTGCACACTTTTTCGCACATCACGGCATGTGACGGCATCAGCCTGCGAGGGCGGCCCGGCGAGCCTCGATGAAGGCCTGCTGCCGCTGCCGGGCGAACCGGGCGGCGCGGGCGTCGACGATGGCCTTGGCCTCCTGCTCGGCGCGGTGCTCGGCCATCACGCGGCGGTACGCCATCGCCGCGGTCGCCTGGCGGATGGCGGCGGCTTCCCGGCGCTCACCGGCGCGACGAGCGGCTCCCAAGGCCAGCCCCATGGCCAGGCCCTGCAGGGGGGCCTCGAAAGACCGGACGACGGTATCGGCGTTGCTGTGATACGACATCGGGGCGGCCTCCTCAGGTGGTGTGCGCCCAGGAGATCGGGATCCCCGAATCGATGTCCAGACCCCTTCGCCGGTCGTGGTTACTGAAGTCCCTGGCCCCTGTGGATGGCGTCAGCCCCGGACGCGTACGAATTCTTCCGGCGACAGCACATCCCGGGAGTAGCGTTCGTATGCCCTGTGTAGGGCCCCGTTACCTGACCACCCGGTAACGCCACATCAGCACTAAGTAACGGATTATCAGAACAACAATGCCGCCGGAATTTTTCGAAAACCCGGCGGCGGCCGCCCTCACTGCAGGGCGATGTAGCCCACCAGGTCCGCTAGGGCGGCGTCCTGCGTCGCCGGGGCCGTCAGGGTGAGGATGTCGCCGAGGTTCACGAGGACCGGGTTGCCGCCGGTAGTCGTGGAGATCGCCACGGTCTTGCTGACCGCGAAGGTATCGGTCTCGGTGGTCGGCCCGTTCAGGGCCAGAGTCAGCATCCTTCCCGACGCCGTAGCTCAGCGCTGCACCTCGCCGGTTACGTGCACTCCACGGACCCGCACCATCGACGATCTTAAGCCTCGGCGTCGTCGCCGGGTCGCGTCAGTCAGGCCGGCGCAACCTCGTCCACCCACGCGAAGCGCGCCTTCAAGTCGTTGAGTTGATTGAAGGGTACGGCGTGGCGATGCTGCAGCATGCCGACCACGATGCCCGGGTGCAAGCCGACCTCCTCGGCGAAGGCGGTGACCTCCTGCCTGGTGGAGGGGCTTGTCGTGGCGAAGGACTCGATCCGCTCCCGACCAACCAGCACCTCCTCGGCCCAGGCATCGGCCTCGGCCTCCACCCCGTCGCCCTCGCCGTTCTGGTCGTCGACGAAATTCTTCCCGCGATGCAGGACGATGTGCGCTGCCTCGTGGAAGAAGGTCCACCAGAAATGGTCGTTGCTCTTCATGCGCAGCGACATTTGGATCAGCGGCCGCTCGTCGTTCATCCACCGCGCCGAGCCGAAGACGCAGGTCTTGCTCAAGGGCTTCTGGAAGACCAGGGCGACGCCTGCCGAATGGCAAAGCTCCAGCATGCGCGGCTCAAAGACGTCCGGACCATGCACCGTCAGCGACCTGATCTCGGCGCAACTCCGAAGGAACCGTTCGCCGTCGTAAGCCGGAAGCTCGCGCTTCCGGGCCTGCTCCTCCCCGAGCATCAGCCAGCAGTACATGTGGTGCGGGGAAGCCGTCGCGGAACGCGCCCGGCGATGATGCACCGCCAGCGACCCGATCCTGGCGTCGTAGGCCTGCGCGGTGCCGATGCCGAGCATCGTCAGCATCTCGCCGAACAGGCTGCCGATGTCGCGCGTGTCGGGCAGCCGGCCGCATGCCTTGAGCTCCTTCACCGGGAACTGCTTCAGCCAATCGGCCTGCCGCTCGGCGCTCTCCCGCTCCCGCTCCCGGGCCTGGAACAGGTCCCACTCGGCCTGCAGCCCCGTCCAGATATAGGCCTTTAACCCGAGGACGTGCTCAAGCCGAAGAGCCGTCTCCGGCGTGACCGGGTTCGTGCCGTTGATGATCGTGCTGACGAGCTTCGGCGTCAGGCCGGCCAGGCGCGCGAACTCGGCCTGCGACCAGCCGCGCCCATCGATGTACTCCGCAAGGTGTTCGCCGGGGTGCGTCGCCCATTGCGGGACGAAGGCTTCCTTCCTCGTCATGTCCACGCCTCCAACGCTCACTTCCCGTGGTAGTCCACGACCTCGACGATCTCGACCGCCGTGACGCTCGCGACGTCGACGCCGCCGTCCGGGAGAGACGGGACCGGGTCGTGGTCGGGCACGAAGACGATGCGCCAGTTGTCCTTGATGGTGACGGAGAACTGGCCCTTCCGGTCATTCGTCAGCATATGCCGGTAGTCCGGCGAGCCGGTCGGGACGTCCGACAGGCTTTTCGCTTGCCTCAGCACACCCAGCCGAAGCCGGATGTGCCGCGCGCGGTCGCCGAAGGCCTTGGCCATCTCCTTCGGGTCGGTAAGCTGCTTGCACAGCCGCTTACCCCTGACTGTGAGATCCATAGGCCGAAACCGTTACCTGCAAGGTAATGTTCTCCGAGTCATTACCCAATGGGTAACATGGTCGCAACGCCGGCGCCATCGCCTCCGTTCCGTACCCGCTACCGATGAACAGCCGTGTTCGAACCCGCTCCGGCTTGAGGCGGGACGGAGGCGAGAGGTCACGATGTCGTATCGGCCCCCTGAGTTTGCCGGCACGAGGACGAGGGGGTCCCTTGCCGCGCCTGCATCGGACGTATTCCGAGGCAAGGGGTGGGGGACGACCGGCGTGTCGCCGCATCTGAAGGTTTTTCCGGCCTCCTTTGCGCGGATCGCCCGAGGCATCGTCACGGTGTCGAAAGGAGGTCGTCATGAGGCCGAAGCAGTTGATCGAGCGCTTGGCGGCAATGGAACCTCCGCCGCAGGGGGTACCCGTGGTGCCGCCCATCGAACTGGTGGCGATGATGACGCGGACCGTTCGCGGGCTGCGGCAATGGAAGAAGGAAACGCTGGCCGACTTCGCCAGCGTCTCGCTGTCCATCGTCGAGCGGGTCGAGAGGGCGGAGCCCGTCGGTAACGAGAGCCTTGAGCGGATCGCGGTGGCGCTCGGCTACGAGCGAGGCGCATTCACGCAACCCCGCGTCCCGATCCCACGCGAGGAGGCCGCCGCGCGGCTTGCCGACGACGTCGGTCACCTCGATGCCGTCGAGGTGCGATGCTTCCGGACGCACCGGCAGGTGCGCATGGTTGCCGGCACGCAGGCGTACCTCATCCACGACACCGAATTGGGTCCGGCTTCCTGGAGATCCGCGCCGCCGCGATGTCCGACAAAGTCGTGCTGCAGATGGAGCCCTTCGACGAGGCGATGGAGCACGAGATCTCGCGCCGCGTTGCGCGGGCCTCGACGCCGCAGGCCGACCACTGGACCCGCCGGACCATACCGGCCGGTCAGCGGCACCTGGTCCTGCGCGAGCACCTAATGGGCCGTGAGAACGAAACACGGCATTCGCTGCTCTCGGCCTATCTCCACGTAGTCGCCGGGGACGGCGGTAGTACCGAGTTCCTGGCCGAGTACGACGAGCACATCGCCCTGGCGAGTTGGGTCTCGTTAACCGTAAAACAGCACACCCTATTGCGCCACCAAGTATGCGTGGTCTAACACAGAAGGATGAGATAGGTGCGTCAACCGCATTAAGGTTGACGACTGAATCAACTCGACGGGCGAAAGCCTCTGGCCTTTCTTCGCATGCGTGGCCACCCCGGCCACGCATGGAGAGAGCCCATGAGGCATACGGACCCCGAGTACCGCCGCGAAGAAGACGACATGTGCGTCGTCTGTGGCATCACATGCGAGGAGGCCGACGACGAAGACGGGTGCGGTTGGGCAGGACCGTCGTTGTGCGGCAAGTGCTGTCGCGCGCTCTACTTTGACGAGGGCGTCTACGACAGCCTCAGCCCGGTCGCGACAGAGTGCCTGTACGACTGGCTGGGTGACCTCGTCGCCGGTGGGCCGGCCATGCAGGAAGCATTCGAACGCGACCTTCCGTTCGCCATCATGCTGTATGAGCGCGGGGCGCACTTCGACGAAGCGGACGCGCGCCAGGCGTTCAACGGAATCGCGAAGCGGTATCTCGAACTCCGCGCGATCCCGCCTAGCAAGCGGGACTGGTATGACGACCCGACGCAGATCCTCGGCGACATTTTCTCAGACGAATGGCGTGCGGTGCGTAAGTTGATCCTTGCAGCGCACCGCATCAGGAAGATGCACAACATCAATCTGCTGTAACCGATGAAGCGCCCAAATACTGGACGCTCCAGGGGCACAAGGCCCCGCTATTCCTCCCCTCCAGCCTCCATCGCGCGCCCGAGCCGGATCTCCTCCGGCACGGCGGGTGTCGCCGCCATCCTCTCGCGGATCTCCTCCAGCGAGGCCGGCCGGTAGCCACATCGGTCCACGCCCACGTCGCAGCTTTGAGAGGTGTCCGGCACGATTGCGCGCATCCGGCGCGAGTTCTTCACCCGCGGTCGCTCGATCAAGGACATCGTCCGCGATCTGCACGTCTCGCGCAACACGGTCCGGAAGGTCATTCGGTCGGGGGCCACCGCCTTCGCCTACGAGCGTGAGGTGCAGCCTCTGCCCAAGCTCGGGCCGTGGCGCGACGTTCTCGATCGGATGTTGACCACCAACGCCGGCAGGTCAGCCCGCGAGCAACTAACGCCGATCCGGATCTACGAGGTGCTGCGCGGACTCGGCTAGAGCCGCCACTGTATTAAGCCATCGCGACGTCTCCCTCATCGTCCGCCTGCCGACCTACAGGCCCATAAGAGCAGGGGCCTGCCCGTCGTGCACGACCGAACAGCCGACATGCTAACTCCTGACCCATAGCAGGCTTTCAATTGTGCCGACCCAGATGTCCGCTCGTTACGAAGAAGCGGACCTGTCTGCGGCGGCCATGACATCAGCAGGTTGGGGCAAATTGACGAACGTCTCCGAGCCTGCGACGAGAGCCGCGTCCGCCGTGGGATAAAGGCTTGGCGCCATCGGGACTCGCGCAACTCACGGCTAGTGATAGGCAGTCGATCTGAGCGGGTCGCATGCCCTGAACGGCCTCGTTTCCTTGGTTCCACGTGCGTAGGAACCTGACGGCCCAGGTGTATTGACCACCTACATCTGGTGCGAGGCGCCGCCGGAGCGCCGCGAGACGTATGTGCTGGTGCCGAAGGCCTTCGTCCGCTCTAGTTCACTCGTGGGGCACAAGCCCCACGGGGCGCCGAATCGATGCCAGACCACAATCCGCTGCTGAGGAAGCTCGCCGCCCTGTCGCCGTTATCGGACGAGGACCGACGCCACTTGGCGCAGGTCGCCGCCCACCCCGTCGCGGTCCCCGCCAGGACGGACTTGATCCGCGAGGGTGACACGCCGCGGGGCGTGTTCCTCGTCCTCGAAGGCATGGCTTGCCGCTACAAGATCCTGCCGGACGGAACCCGGCAGGTGCTCGCCTTCCTCATCCCTGGCGACTTGTGCGACTTAGACGTCTCCTTGCTCAACGCGATGGACCACGCCATCGGCACGCTGTCCCCCTGTTGCGTGGCGCACATCCCGACCCGGACGGTGGGGGACCTGCTCGACGGCCATCCCGGCATCGCCCGGGCCATGCGCCTCGCTGCCCTGGTCGAGGCCGCGACGGCGCGGCAGTGGCTCGTGAACGTCGGCCGGCGCTCCTGCGAGCGGCGCCTCGCCCACATCCTGTGCGAGATGCTGGTGCGGCTCCGGTCCGTGGGGCTGGCCTCCGACGTGGGGTACGACCTCCTACTCACGCAGGTCGACCTCGCCGACGCGACCGGGATGACGTCCGTCCACGTCAACCGGTCCCTGCAGTCGCTGCGGAAACGGGGGCTGATCGAGATCCGGGGCCGCCGCGTCGTCATCCCGGACTTGGCAGCCCTGGAGGCGGCGGCTGATTTCGACTCGGGATACCTGCACCGCGCTACGCCCGACCCCCGACCGGACCCCGGGCTGCGCGGAACTGCCCTCCCGGACGCCGCCGCCCTCCGGGATGCAGTCCCGCCCGAGGCAAGGGCCTAGCCGTCCGGCGTCAGCGCTCCCCACCCCCGAGCACCAGCCGCAGCGAGCGAGCGAGCTCGTCGCGGCGGTAGGGCTTGTTGAGCACCGGGAGCTCGCCGCGCCCGATGACCTGCCCCTCGTCGAGGTTGGCCACGTAGCCCGAGGTGAGCAGCACCTTGACGCCGGGCCGGAGCCGCTGCGCCTCGACCGCGAGCTGCGACCCGTTCATGCCGCCGGGCATCACCACGTCCGAGAACAGGATGTCGATACGCTTCACACCCGTGAGGTGCCCCAGCGCCTCGGCGGCGTTGCGGGCGACGACGACCCGGTAGCGCAGTTCCTCCAGGCTCTCGGTCGCCATGGCGAGCACCTGCTCGTCGTCCTCGACCAGCAGCACCGTCTCGCCCTCGCCGGCGCGGCGCAACGGGATGGCCGCGGCCGGGCCCGTGCCGACCTCCTCGCCCGCAGGGTCGGCCGAGCGCGGGAAGTACAGGCTCACCGTCGTGCCTGCACCGACCACGGAATCGATGTGAGCGAACCCTCCGGCGCTGCGCGTGAAGCCGTAGACCTGGCTCAATCCGAGCCCGGTGCCCTTGCCCACTTCCTTGGTGGTGAAGAACGGCTCGAACACGCGCTGGAGCTTGTCGGGCGGGATGCCGCTCCCGGTGTCGGTCACCGAGACCACGATGTAGGGCCCGGGCGGCACGCCCCTGTCGGCGACGGCCGCCGTGTCGAGGCGGGCGTTGCGGCTCGTCATTGCGATGCGGGCGTGCCCGTCCCGCCCCTCCATCGCGTCGCGCGCGTTCACGATCAGGTTCAGCACCGCCGCCTCGAACTGCGCCGGGTCGATGCGGATCGGATCGAGGGCCGGGTCGAGGTCGAAGGCGAGCTCGACGGCCCCGCCCGCCGCGCGCTCGGCCAGCGGCTTGAAGTCGAGCAGCAGCCGGTTCGGGTTGAGGGTCTGGGGCCGCAGCATCTGCCGGCGCGAGAAGGCCAGGAGCTGCTGGGTCAGCTGCTCGCCGCGACGGGCCGCCCCCATGGCCGCCTCGGCCAGGCGCTTGACGCGGTCGACCTGCTCGGGCCGGCGCAGCATCATGTCGAGGCCGCCGACGATGACGGTGAGCAGGTTGTTGAAGTCGTGCGCCACGCCGCCGGTCAACTGACCGATGGCCTCCATCTTCTGGGCCTGGCGCAGCGCCTCCTCGGTGAGCCGCTGGTCGCTCCGATCCATCAGGATGCCGGCGATGCGCAAGGGCGCGCCGGAGGCGTCGCGCTTGATCCGGCCCTGCAGGGCGATCCACCGGATGGCCCCGTCGACGCGCCGGACGCGGCATTCGAGGTCGAGCGCGTTGGTCTCCAAGGTCGCCGCGAAAGCGCGCTCGGCGATGCCGCGGTCCTCCTCGACGATGTGGTCGAGGAGGACCTGCCGGTCCCAGGCGGGCCCTTCACCCGCGTAGCCGAAGACGGCGTCGTAGCGCGGCGAGCGACGCGAAACTCCGGTGACGTAGTCGAGGTCCCACGAGGCCATGCCGGCGGCGTCGAGCGCGAAGGCCAGGGTCTCGTGAGCGGCCTCGACCTCGCGCGTCCGCTCGGCCACGCGCCGCTCCAGGTCCTCGTTGGAGCGTCGGAGCTGCTCCTGGGCGCGCTCGCGTTCCAGGAGGTACTCGCGGGCCTGGTACTGGCGGCGGCGCGCCCGCAGGGCCGAGGCCGCGGCGCTCGCCAGCGTCTCGGCGTTCACCGGGCGCTCCAGCAGGACGACGTTGCCGAGCCGTGCGAGCAGGCGCGCGGCGCGCTCCGGGCGGCGCCCGGCCTGGCGCGTCGCCAGCACGATGAAGGGGAAGTCCGACCACGCCGGCTGAGCGTCCAGCCAAGCGAACAGGGCATCCAGGTCGCCGTCCAGCGCCTCCTCGGTGACGAGCGCCGCGCCGGCGCCGGCAGCCAACCCGTCCAGCAACGCCGCCATGTCCGGGCACGGCTCGGTCCCCGTGCCCGCCTGGGCGAGCACCTGCCCCGTGACGGCAGCGTCGCGTCCGCGCGGCGCGAGGATGAGGACGCGCTCCTCGTCCGCGATGGAAACGCTCACGCCTCGTCGCCCGGAACCGCCTGGCCCGTCAGCATCGCGACCTCGCCCCGGTAGGCCGGCAGGCCGGTGAGCACGCCTTCGAAGTCGGAGAGCGCCTTGCCGACCTGCATGCCGCCCCCGGAGAAGCGCAACTCGCGGATGGTGCGCTCGTGCGCGTTGACCCGGCTTTTCACCACCGAGAGCGCCGTGCGGATCTGACCCTTGGCCTCGAAGAAGCGGAACAGCAGGATGCAGTCGCTCAGGTAGCTCAGGTCGACGTCCGTGCGGACCTCGCCAATGACCCCGTGCTGGCCGAGCACCAGCAGCGTGGTGACACCCTGCTGGTTCAGGTAGCTCAGGAGTTCGTGCATCTGCAGGATGAGGTACTCCTCGCCCGGCATCGCGTGCAGGTAGGCGTTCAAGCTGTCGATGACCACGAAGGCCGACCCGCGCTCCTCGACCGCATGCCTGGCCATCGTCGCGAACTCGCCCGGCGAGACCTCGGCCGGGTCGATCTGCGTGATGGTCAGCCGGCCGGCCTCGACGTGCGGCCGCAGGTCCATGCCCAGCGTGGCGCAGCGGGCCATCAGCGTCGCCAGCCCCTCGTCGAACAGGTAGTAGGTCGCGCTCTCGCCGCGCTCCAGCGCCGCCACCATGAAGCGGACCGCGGTGGTTGTCTTGCCGACGCCCGAGGGCCCGAGCAGCAGGGTGTTGGTCCCGGGCACGAGGCCGCCGCCGAGCAGCAGGTCGAGCTCGGCCGATCCGGTGGACTTGCCCGCCGGGTCGAAGTCGGCGTGGTGCTCGGCCGCCACCAGGCGCGGGAATACCTGGATGCCGCCGGTCTCCAGCACCAAGTCGTGGTAGCCGCCGCGGAACTTGATGCCGCGCATCTTCACGATGCGCAGGCGGCGGCGTTCGGAGCCGTACTCGCGCGGCATCTGGTCCAGCGACACCACCCCGTGGGCGATGCTGTGGAGCTGGACGTCGCCGGTCTCCGAGGTCTTGTCGTCCAGCATCAGCACCGTGCAGGCGCGCTTGGCGAAGAAGCGCTTGAGGGCCAGGATCTGGCGCCGGTAGCGCAGGGGGTTCTGTGCCAGAAGCCGCAGCTCGGACAGGCTGTCGAACACCACCCGGTCGGGTTTGGTCTTGTCGACCCGGGCGATGACCTCGCGCACCGTCTCGCCGAGCTCGATCTCGGACGGGTGCAGGATCGACTGCTCGCCGTCCGGGTCCAGGCCGTCCTCGTCGACGAGTTCGTGGACGTTGATGCCGTCGAGGGCCCAGCCGTGGGTCGCCGCGGCGGCGCGAAGCTCCTCCGTGGTCTCGGACAGGGTGACGTAAAGGGCGCGCTCGCCGCGGGCCATGCCCTCCCGCAGGTACTGCAGCGCCAGCGTCGTCTTGCCGGTCCCAGGCGTGCCCTCCAGCAGGTAGAGCCGGCTTGGCGTCAGGCCCCCGCAGAGCACGTCGTCCAGGCCGGGCACCCCGGTCGAGATCCTCGCCCCCTCCGCGGGGGGCGTGCTGGGCGTCGCGTCGGTCATCGGCTCGGTCGGTCTCTGCGGCGGGGGGGCAGCCCGGCCGGTACGGTAGCGGTCGGCCAAGCCCTTGTCAGCGCCCGCGCCGCCGCATGGTGGGGATCCCGGGAAGCGTAACGCGTCACGGGTGGCGTCCCCCGTTACGCGGCTCCCGCGGAGTCGACCTTCAGACGGAACGAGGGGTCCTCGGCGGCATTGCCTCCTGAACCAGGGAGACGCGCGATGACAGGCAAGAGCCTCAAGGCAGGCGACAAAGTGAAGTGGGACAGCGCCGGCGGTACGACCCAGGGCACGGTCGTCAAGAAGGAGACCGGCACGACCAAGGTGAAGGGCCACACCGCCAAGGCGTCCAAGGCCGAGCCCCAGTACCGCGTGAAAAGTGCTAAGTCCGGCAAGGAGGCCGTGCACAAGGCCGACGAACTCAAGAAGGCGTGACGCGCGTCCGCACCGCCTGGGCGCGACGGCCTCACGTCATCCTGGAGAGCGCGTCCTCACCATTGAACCTGCGATGCAGGAAGGCCATGGCGACGTGGCCGACCAGCACCGCTAGGAGCGTGAAGGCCAGCCAGTGATGGAGCAGGTCGCCTGGAGCGACCATCCAGGCGACCTTGTCGTCGCGTCCGGGCATCAACAGGATGCCGTAGGGCGTGAACGGCTTGCCCGACCCGTACTGCCGCAGCAGCGCGATGCCCGGCACGATGACCATCAGCGCGTAGATGAGAAGGTGGCCGGCCACGGCGGCACGGCCCAGGCGCCCCGGATGCGGCGGGCGCCGGGTTAGGTTCGCCAGTCCCCAGGCCCCGCGCAGCAGCACGAGCGCGAACAGGGTGAAGCCCAGGGTGAAGTGGCTGCCGCCGACCAAACGCGTCACCGCGTTGTCGCCGGTAGCGACGTAGAGCAGGGCGCCGGCGAACTGCCAGGCGAAGAGCGCCGCCATCAGCCAGTGGAAGCCGCGGCTGACGCGGCCGTAGCGCCGCGGCGTGTCGAACCACCCGTCCCCGGCGGGGACCGCGTCGCCGCCACCGGGCATGCTCATGCCGCCGCCCCGTCCCACAGGTCCCCAGCCCTGCCGCCGGCGCGAAGGATCTCCTCGGCGGCCGCGGTGAGGGCCCGGTCCGGTCCGGGCTGGCGCAGGTAGGTGGCGAGGTCGCGCGACAGCCGCTCCAGAGCGTGGGGCCGTAGGAATCCCTGTAGGCCGACCGAGCGCTGGGCCAGCTGCAGCACGTCGAGCCCGGCCCGCTCCACGGCGAGCCGCGCCAGGTTGACGAGGGCGACGACGCGCTCAGGCGGCAGGGCGGGATCGGAGACCGCCTGAGCGGCGCGTTCCACCCAGAGCCGGGCTCCCTCAACCGCGATGGCACCCTCGCCGAGGCGGGCGAGCTGGTGCGGGTCGCCGCCGCGGCCGGTCGCCGCGAGATGCCCCCGCCAAACGTCGAACACGGCCTCGATGCCGCCGAGCTGGACCGCCGCGAAGCGCCACGCGCCTCCCGAGAAATCCGGCTGGCGGAAGTAGTCGTCCGGGCCGCCCAGGATGTCCTCCGCCGCCACCGCGATGCCGGCGAAGTCGAGGGTGCCGGTGGCCGACGCGCGCATGCCGTGGGACCGCCACGCCGACAGGTCGGCCCTGGTCCCAGTCTTCAGCGGCACGACCAGCATCAGGGTCCCGCTCCCACCCGGGCCCCGGCTCGTCACCAAGGCACGGGTGACGTAGCCCGCGCCCGAGGCGAAGGTCTTCACGCCGGCCAGCCGTAGGCCGCCGGCGCCGTCCTCCAGGGTAAGGCCGCCTTCGGGAGGCTCGGTGTTCCAGACGCCGAACAGGTGGCCGTCGCGGGCGTCGGCGAACAGCCGTTCCCGCTGCTCGGGCCCGCCGTAGAGGGCGACGAGTTGCAGCGCGTTGACGTGCCCCTCGTAGAGGCGCCCGAGCGCCAGGCTGCCGTAGCCCACCAGCCGCAGCACCGCGGCAAGCCTGCGGGCGCCCGGCTCCTCACCCAGGCCGGCGCCCCCAGCCATGGACGGGACCGGCGCCGCGAGCAGCCCCAGGCGGGCGAGGTCGGCGACGTCCTCGGCCGGGAAGCCCTGGTCGCGGTCCTGGTCGGCGGCCCG
Source organism: Methylobacterium jeotgali (assembly GCF_022179345.1). Classification (GTDB taxonomy): domain Bacteria; phylum Pseudomonadota; class Alphaproteobacteria; order Rhizobiales; family Beijerinckiaceae; genus Methylobacterium; species Methylobacterium jeotgali. The sequence continues at coordinate 23,765 of NZ_BPQR01000037.1, forward strand.
CATGGCCGCCGTCGCCGCCACCTGCCGGGCGGCCGCGACCGCATCGTAGGCAAGGGCCAGCGGGGTTACCTGGTCCATGTTAGTTTGCTCCCCCTGAAGTTACGGCGGAGCTAAGCCCGTCCGGGTGCGTCGATCCTGACATGAGGCACACCTCGGCCGTAGGGCGACATATGGTCGTCGGACCGAAAGCTCGTGCATCGGGGTGGCTGGGCCCGTGTCAAACAGTCTGCCTGAGGAACAGGCTTGGCGCGGCGCTTCCGCCGCAGGGGTGCCCAGGAACGGCGCCATCCTGCCCACGTTGGCCGGCGAACCCACACCGACGAGGAGCCACGAAGGCATGGCCAGCACGGACATCGGCACGATCTACGCGGGCGCGCTGCGCAACACGCGCGCCCTGGAGCGGCAGGGCCTGGAGCAGATGGAGCGCCAACTCTCAGGCCTTGAGCGCTACCCGGACTACGCCGCGGTCCTGCGTCGTCACGTCGAGACCACGAAGGGGCAGATCGCCCGCCTCGACCAGGCGCTGGAGGCCGTCGGGGAGAGCGCCTCGACCCTGAAGGAGACCGCGACCAGCGTCGCCGGCACCATCGGCGCGGCCGTGCACGCCGTGGCGCAGGACGAGACCCTGAAGAACCTCTACGCGGGCTACGCCTACCAGTACGACCAGGTCGCCGCCTACCGCTCGCTCGCTGTCATCGCGGAACGAGCGGGCGAGTCCGACAAGGTCGCTGGCTTCCGCGCGGCAGTCGACGAGGAGACGAAGGCCGCCGAGGAGATCTCAGGGTTGATCGAGCCGGTCACCAAGACCTACCTCGACCTGACGCTCAGCGGTGCGAAGGCGGATAGCTGAGGGGCGGGCGCCATGGACGACCCCATGCCGGTCGCCGTCACCGTAGAGGCGTGCGGGGACAGCCACGAGCGCTTCCGCTGGCACCTGACCGACGCGGATGGCGTGTCCATCTGCGTCTCGCCCGAACCCTTCGCTACGGCGGAGGACGCCGGAGCGGCCGGGCAGGAGGCGCTCGCTGCGTTCGGGGCGGTCGCCGGGGCCTGAGCGCGGGCGAGCCCCGCGGCGGCACGCCGCATCTGCTCACCAGCGTTTCGCCTGTGGATTCGCGCGTCCGTCGCGCTCCATTAAATCGGTCTCAACGGCCTTCGCCCAAGGTGGGGATTCGAACCTACCCGGGGCCGTCCCATGCTCACCGTCGTCGGTTGTCTGGTCCAATCCCACGACCTCCGCCTCGTCGCCCTCGCGGCCGCCACCTGCGCGCTCGCCGCGCTCACCACGGTCTGCATCGTCAGCCACGCCCGCAGGGCGGAGGGCTGGGCGCAAGGCGGCTGGCTCGCCGTCGCGGCGGCGGCGGGCGGCTCGGGCATCTGGGCGACCCACTTTATCGCCATGCTCGCCTTCGCGCCCGGCGTGCCGAGCGGCTACGATGTCGTTCTCACCGGCTTCTCGCTGGTCATCGCCGTCGCGCTCGCCGGCTCCGGCCTCTCGCTCGCCGTCCTCGTCGGCGGGCGCGCCGCGGCCTGGGCCGGCGGCGCGGTCCTCGGCCTCGGCATCGCGGCGATGCACTACACCGGAATGGCCGCCTACGATGTCGCCGGCCAGAAGGCGTGGGACCCGACCACGGTCGGCGTCTCGCTCGCCCTGGGAGGCATCCTCGGCGGCGCGGCGCTCGCGGCCCAGGTCGGCGCCCGCGGGCTCGCCCGCCAGTTGCCCGCCGCCCTCCTGCTGCTGCTGGCCATCTGCAGCCACCACTTCACTGCGATGGGCGCCGTCACCGTCACGCCCGACCCGACGCTCGCGGTGTCGGCATCCGCCGTCCCGAATGCTTGGCTTGCGGTGGCCGTGGCGCTCGCGAGCTTCGCCATCCTGCTGCTGGCCGGCGCCGCGCACGCCCTCGACGTGCGTGACCGTCGTCACGCCAAGCTGGAGGCGGAGCGCCTGCACAGCCTCGCCAACGCCGCCGTCGAGGGGCTCGTCGTCTGCACCGGCGACACCGTGGTGAGCGCCAACCGGAGCTTCGCCAAGCTCGTCGGCCTGCCGCAGGGCGCGCTCGTGGGGACGGCCCTGTCGGCGTACCTGCCGGGCGACGCGGCCCGGCTCGCCCTGGCCGGCCAGCCCGACCGCCCGGTCGAGGCCGAGCTCCGCCAGGCCGACGGCACGCTCGTGCCGGTCGAGGTCATCATGCAGCCGGTGGAGCACGCCGGCCGTCCGCACTACGCGGTGGCCGTGCGCGACCTCCGCGCCCGGCGCCAGGCAGAGAGCCAGATCCAGTTCCTCGCCCACCATGATGCCCTCACGGGACTGGCCAACCGCGCGAGCTTCGGCAAGCGCCTCGACCAGGAGATGCGCGCCGCCGACGCGGGCGGGCGCAAGCTCGCGGTGCTGTGCCTCGACCTCGACCGTTTCAAGGAGGTCAACGACCTGTTCGGCCACGCCGCCGGCGACGCCATGCTGGAGAGCGTCGCCCGCATCGTCTCGGCCGAACTCGACGACGCGCAGATGGTGGCCCGCCTGGGCGGCGACGAGTTCGCGGTGCTGGCGCCCTGCGACGGGCCCTCCGAGGCCGGCCGCCTCGCCGAGCGCATCTTGGAGGCGCTGCGCGCAGGGAAGGCGGGGGGCAACGGCCCGCAGGTCGCCACCAGCATCGGCATCGCCCTGTACCCGGACGACGCGCAGGAGCGGGCCGCCCTCCTCAGCTACGCCGACACCGCCCTCTACCGCGCCAAGTCGGAAGAGCGCGGCACCTACCGCTTCTTCGAGGCGAAGATGGGCGTTGAGGTGCGCGAGCGCCGACTGCTGGAGCACGACCTGCGCCATGCCGTGGCCCGCGGCGAGATGCACCTCGTCTACCAGCCCCAGACCGACGTCGGCACGGGCGCCGTCATCGGCTTCGAGGCGCTGCTGCGCTGGAAGCACCCGGAGCGGGGCTACGTCTCGCCCGCCCTGTTCATCCCCATCGCCGAGGAGAGCGACGCCATCCTGCAGATCGGCGAGTGGGTGCTGCGCGAGGCCTGCCGGGAGGCCGCGAGCTGGACGCAGCCCCTGTCCATCGCGGTCAACGTCTCGGCGGTGCAGATCCACAGCCCCCACTTCGTCGGCCTCGTGCACGAGGTGCTGCTCAGGACCGGGCTGGCCCCGCACCGGCTTGAGGTCGAGGTCACCGAGACGGCGCTGATCAGCGACCCGAACCGGGCGCTCCTGACCCTCCGGCAGTTGAAATCGCTCGGCCTGCGCGTCGCCATGGACGACTTCGGCACCGGCTACTCGTCCCTGTCGAACCTGCGCTCGTTCCCGTTCGACAAGATCAAGGTCGACGGCTCGTTCGTGCGCTCCGTCGACAGCAACGAGCAGACGGCGGCCATCGTGCGCTCGGTCCTGGGCCTCGGCCGCGGCCTCGGGCTGCCGGTCCTGGCCGAGGGCGTCGAGACGGAGGCCGAGCTCGGCTTCCTCGCCGCCGAGCAGTGCCACGCCGCGCAGGGCTACCTGATGGGCCGCCCGTCACCCATCGCGCAGTTCGCCAGGCATACGCATGGCACGATTCCCGTCACCTCCGATGACCGCAAACGCGCCTGAGACAGTCGGGGAAGGGGCAAGCGTCAACCTCGCCCGTGAACGGATGTCGGATCGGCAGGGATGGAGGCGGAGGATGAGGGGGCGAACGGCAGTTACTCCATCACCGGCCCTCTCGTCGCTCCGGGCCGCCGCCGTGACCTGCGCCCTGATCGTCGGCTGCGGCCTCGCCCCGGTCGCCCTCACGCTCGCGCCACGCCCCGGCGAGCCCGTGGCCGTCATCACCCTCTTCCCGGACGCACCGGTCCCTAAGGCCGTCACAGCCTCGGGCGCACCCATCCTGTGGCTCTCCGCCGGCGGGCACGTCGCGGTGCTCTACGCCCCCGGGCGCGACGTCGCCGCACACCTGCGCCGGGCCGGTGCCCTCCTCGTCCTCGCCGCCGGGCCCCTGGGCACCTGCCTTCCGGGCTACCGGCCCTCCGCCAACCTCACCGGACCGTCCACGCCATGACCGAAAGCAGCCTCGACCGCCTCCGCCTCGCCTTCCTGCCGGTCATGCTGGGCGCTCTCGGCGTCCTCGCCGCCATCGTCACGACGCTCGCCTGGTGGCGGGACGTCATGCCCGTGCCCGTGACGGTCCTCGCGGTCCTCCTACCCGGCGCGGCCCTCGCCGCCGCCCGCCAGCACGGGGCGACGGCCATCACGCGCCACCTCTCCTCGGCTTCCCTGATGATGCTGGTCGGCCTGCTGGTCCTAGCCTCCTCGGGCACGCACCTCCAGATCGACGTGCATATGGTCTTCTTCGCCGCCCTCGCGGTTGCGGCGGGCTGGTGCTGCTGGTCCTCCATCCTCGTGGCGGCCGGCGTCGTCGCCGTCCACCACCTCGCGCTGAACGTGCTCTACCCGGCCGCCGTATTCCCGAACGGGGCCGAGTACCTGCGTGTCGTGCTGCATGCCGTCGTCCTCGTCACCGAGGCCGCCGCCCTGGTGCTGGCTGCCCGCCAGCTCGCCAAGGCGCTGGCCTCCGCGGAGGCGGCCACCCGGCAGGCCGCCGACAGCGTGCTGGCGCAGCGCCGCGCCGAGGCGGCGGCCGGCCAGGACCGTAACCTGGAGGCCCACCGCCAGCGCCGGCTCGGCGAGGTCGTCGCCGAGTTCCGCGACGCCCTGGTCGAGATCGAGCATAAGGTCGAGCGCGAGACCGGCGGCATGCGCGAGACCGCGCTCGCCCTCAGCGGCGTCGCCGAGCGGTCCAGCCGTCAGGCCGCCGCGTCGGAGGCCACGGCGTCGGCGACGGCTCAGAACGTGCTCTCCGTGTCCGCGGGCGCCGAGGAACTCAGCGCCTCCATCTCGGACATCGCCGGCCAGACCGAGCGGGCGCGCGAGTTCATCGCGCACATGACCGAGATCGCGCGGACTACGAACGACGAGGTCGAGCAGCTCGCGGTCGTGGCCGACCGCATCGGCACCGTCATGGGCCTGATCAAGTCGGTGGCCGACCAGACCAACCTCCTGGCGCTCAACGCCACCATCGAGGCTGCGCGCGCCGGCGCCGCCGGCCGCGGCTTCGCGGTGGTCGCCTCGGAGGTGAAGGCGCTGTCGGGCCAGACCATGAGGGCGGCCGACGAGATCGTGTCCCAGGTCGAGGCCATCCAGGCCTCGACGCGGCGGACCGTCGGCTCCGTCCACGCGATGGCCTCCGCCACCCAGGAGGTGAACGCGCTGACGACGTCCATCGCCGTGTCGGTGGACCAGCAGCGGGCGGCCACGCAGGAGATTTCCCGCACGGTGGCGCAGGTCGCCGAAGGCAGTTCGGAGGCGCACGCCGGCGCGGTGTCGGTCTCGCGGGCCACACAGGAGACGCGGCGCCATGCCGACGGCGCCCTGTCCGCGTCCGAATCCCTCAAGGTGGTCGCGGCGGACCTCGCGGCGTCCGTGGGCCTGTTCGTACAACGGGTCACGACGGACCTGGAGGAGCGCCGCGGCAACGTGCGCGTCGCGGTCGACGAGGCGGGCTTCCTGCACGTGGGCGGCCGACGGCACCCGGTGCGCCTCGTCGAGGTGTCCTCCCACGGCGCCCGCATCGCCGGCGGCCCGCTCCTCGCGCCCGGCGACAAGGTCGAGTTCGAGACCGCCGGCGGGGCCCGCATGCCGGCGACAATTGCCTGGGGCGAAGGAGGGGCGGCGGGCCTCGACGTGCGCGTCGGCCTCCGCCACCCGGCCCTCGGCGGGGCAACCGGCTTGGCGGCCTGAGCCGAGGCGCGCGTCCCTCGGCGAGCTCGGCGGACCCGTCAGGACCGTCGGCCGGTGACCCGCTGCAGCGCCCGCGCGACCTGTTCGGCCGAGTAGGGCTTGCGCACGAGTTCGAACCCATGGGCGTCGTCGCGGGCCAGCACGTCGCTATAGCCGGTCGTCAGGACGACCGGCAGCCTCGGGTGGTCCTTCCGGAGCCGGCGAGCGAGTTCGACGCCGCCGATGCCGGGCATCACCACGTCCGAGAACACCGCGTCGAAGCGGAACGGCACACGCTCCATCTCCGCGAGCGCGGCCTCCGCGTTGTGCGCCCAGACCGTGGCGTGGTCGAGATCCTCCAGGAGCTGCGTGCAGAAGCGCCCGACGTCGAGGTTGTCCTCCACGACCAGCACGCACAGAGGCCGCCCCACCTCCTGCTCGTCGGCTTCCTCCTCGCCGGCCTCAGATCCTTCCTGCGGCGGGTCGACATGAGGCAGGTACAGCGAGAACGTCGCGCCGCGCCCCACCTCGCTCGCCACGTCCACGTCGCCGCCCGACTGCTTGGCGAAGCCGATGACCTGGCTCAGGCCGAGCCCCGTGCCCTTGCCGACCTCCTTGGTCGTGAAGAACGGCTCGAAGATGCGCGCCAGGAGCTCTGGCACGATGCCGACACCCTCGTCCGAGACCGACACCACCGCGAAGGGCCCAGGTGCGCCGGCGTGCCCACGGATCGAGGGCAACGCCTCGCCACAGGTGAGCCGGAGCGTCAGCGTGCCCTCACCGTCCATGGTGTCCCGGGCGTTCACTGCGAGATTCACCAGCGCCGTCTCGAACTGGCTCGTGTCAGCCCGCACGTGGCATGGCCCTTCCGTCACCTCGGTCACGATGCGGATGCGCGCGCCGGTAACGGAGTTCAGCATCTCCGAGATGCCCCGCACGCGCTCCCGCAGGTCGAACACCTCGGGTTTCAGCGCCTGCCGCCGTGCGAAGGACAGTCGCTGGCTCGTCAGCTTGGCGGCGCGGTCGACCGTGTCCGCCACCGCCTCTAGGTAGCGGGTTCGGCGCTCCTCGGCGAGGTTCGGACGGCGCAGGAACTCGACCGACGAGCGGATGATGGTGAGCAGGTTGTTGAAGTCGTGCGCGACGCCTCCGGTCAACTGCCCGACGGCCTTCATCTTCTGCGCGTGGCGCAGCGCCTCCTCGGCACGGGCGAGCTGCTCCTGGCCGCGCAGCCGCTCGGTGGCGTCGGTGCCGTATTGGAAGGCACCGACCCTCATGCCAGCGCCGTCCCGCAGCGTGGTGAACCTCAGCTCGTAGCAGCGCCGCCTCCGGGCCGGGTCGCCGAACTCGCCGGCGAGCGTGAACTCCTCCCCCGACAGCGCGCGTGCCCATACCTCGCGGGACGCGGCCTGATGCTCGGGCTTGTGCGCAAGCAGATCAATCAGGTTGTCGCCCGCCCGCGGCCGGACCCCGTAGATCGCCTCGAACTCGTCCGCGCAGGCGCCGTTGATGGCCAGCACCCGGAAATCCATGTCGAGGGCGTTCACCAAGGCGTCGGTCGTCTCGAACACGTCGGCCCAGAGCTTGCGCTGGGCGAGCGCCTCGACGACGCGCTGCTCCAGCGTCTCGTTCATCTCGCGCAAGCGCTCCTCGGCGAGCTTGCGGTCGTGGATGTCCTCGACGACGCCGTACCAGCGGACGATGCCGCCGCCCTCGTTCCGGCGCGGCCGGGCCTGGGCCCGCATCCAGCGGTACTCGCCTGTAGTCGCCACGCGGATGCGATAGTCGATGTCCACCGGTTCGCCGGATGTCAGAGCCGCCGAGAAGGCCGTCATGGTCCACGGCACGTCGTCGGGGTGGAGTGATCTCGCCCAGCCGGAGCCGTCCGGCTCACCCGCGGCTTGGCCCGTCAGTTCGAGCCAGCGATTCGAGTATGAGGTGATGTTGCCGTCCGGGTCGCAGGTCCAGGGTACCTGCGGGTTGAGCTCGACCGTATGCCGATAATGGTCCTCGCTCTCGCGTAAGCGCGCCTCGCCCAGCACCCGGTTCGTGGTCTCGGCGGTGACGCAGAACAGGCCGTTGACGGCTCCGGACTCGTCGAGGACGGGCGAGTATGTGAAGGACCACCAGCTCCGCTCGGGCTCGCCCTGGCGCGAGAGGTCGAGCATGACGTCGGTCAGGATCTGGCTCTCGCCCGCCAGGGTGGCGTCGACCAGCGGCCCGATCTCGTCCCAAATGCTGGCCCAGACCTCGCGGAAGGGGCACCCCAGCGCCGTGTCCAGCCGGTAGCCGAGGATCGGCCGGTAGGCGTCGTTGTAGAAGCAGAGCAGGTCCGGCCCCCAGGCGAGGAACATCGCCGTGGGGGAGGGACAGCATCAGCGAGACCGTATTGCGGAGTGCTGGGGGCCAGCCCTCCGGCGGGCCGAGCGAGGTTTCGGACCAATCGCGGGAGCGGATCTCGGCGTCGGTCAGTCCACCGGTGGGCAGGAACGAGAAGGCGTCAGCCATGCCGCGCACGGCCCCGCATCCCGGCGCCTCCGCAACGCGACGGAGAGGCGCTCGTGGTACTGGGACGGACCAGGGCGGCCGAGGGCATCGCGCAACGGGGAAGCCAGCGTGGCATCGTGGTGGCATTACCTCTCGGTCGGGCGCCGGCTGGCGTCCTGGCCTGCCACGCTTGTTCGGTCCGCCCCGCTAGATAGTGCGGACGCAGGCAAACGACCGCTCCCTCGCAAGGCTGCATCGCCTTGGCTCTCGAAACGCGGCGTCCTCCAGGGCACCAAAGCGTGTCCGTTGCCGTTGTGACGATGCCTCAGGGCCGGCCGTGAGCCCTGCGCCACGGTGAGCCATGTCGGAACAAACTCCCCCTCCGCTTCCTTCCGCCCGGACCGAGCAGTCCTCCTCGATCCTCTGGACCATGTTCCTGGGCGTTGCCCTTGTCGGCTTGGTGGCGCTGCCGAGGCGGCGGGCGGAACCGCTGACGCTTGCGACAGGCACTCAGGATAGCGGCCAAAAGCTCGGGACCGAGGACGGGCCCGTCTCGCACGAGGGCGCCGCGGCCGAGCGCGTTGCGGAGGCCGAACCGGGGCGCGGGCGGCAGGCGGACACACCCTCCGAAATCCCGGCCAAGGGGTGGAAGGACATCGCGCTCCGCCTCTACCAGGAGTTCGGCAACGACCGCATACTCCTGGTCGCGGCCGGCGTGACCTTCTACGCCATCCTGGCGCTGTTCCCGGCCGTCGCGGCGCTCGTCTCCATCTACGGCGCGGTCGCGGACCCGAGTACGATCAGCACCCATCTGAATGAGTTGCGCGGCATCCTGCCGGACGGCGCCATCGACATCGTCGGCGGGCAGGTGAAGCGTCTGGTCGACAAAGGCGACGCGGCGCTCGGGCTCACCGCCCTCGTCAGCATCCTGCTCTCGCTTTGGAGCGCCAACGGGGGGATGAAGGCGATCTTCGACGCGCTCAATATCGCCTACGAGGAGGAGGAGAAGCGCTCGTTCCTCATGCTGAACCTGCAGTCGCTCGCGTTCACGGCCGGCGCGCTGCTGTTCGTCGTGCTGGCGCTGACCGGCATCGTGGTGGTGCCGGCCGCGCTCCAGGTGCTCGGGCTGGACCAGAAGGCCTGGTACATCGCCCTGCTGCGCTTCCCCGCCCTGCTCGCCCTTGTCATCGGCACCCTGGCGGTGCTGTACCGGTACGGTCCGAGCCGCCGGAAGCCGAAATGGCGCTGGGTGACCTGGGGCAGCGCGGTGGCCGGCACCCTGTGGCTCGTCGCGTCGGGACTGTTCTCCTGGTACGTGGCCAACTTCGGCAGCTACAACGAGACCTACGGCTCCCTGGGGGCCGCCATCGGCTTCATGACCTGGATCTGGATATCTACGACGGTCGTTCTGCTTGGGGCCGAGCTCAACGCGGAGATGGAGCACCAGACCGCGCGCGACACGACGGTCGGGGACGGCAAGCCGCTTGGCGCACGCCAGGCGCGCATGGCGGATACGGTGGCGGCGTCGGCCTGACGGGTGGCACGCGCGGGCGATTGCGTAGCCACATGCCTCGGCCTACGCCTGGCCTGCCTCAGCGGGCATGGGCACCTATGCTCGCGCGTGTCCGCCTGTGAGCCCCGATTCGCCCATCCCCCGCGCCGAAGCATCCCCATCGACCAATGCCCATGATCCAATTGGCCGCCTCCCGAACCTCCCGTATGCGAGTGTCTCCGATGTCGAACCGCGACGGCTGGGCGGCGTGGTGAGCGGCACGGAGGGCGAGTGCCCGCAAGACCGCTCGTCGCCATCGCAGCCGGTGTCCTACCAGGCGATCTTTGAGAGCGCCGTCGACTTCGCCATCGTCACCACCGACCACGAGGGACGCGTCACTGCCTGGAACCCGGGCGCGGAGCGCATCCTGGGCTGGTCGGCCGAGGAGATGGTCGGGCATTCGGCGGAGACCTTCTTCACGCCCGAGGACCGCGCGGCCGGGCGTCCCGCGGAGGAGGTGCGCCAGACTGCCGAGACCGGGCGGGCAGCCGACGAGCGCTGGCACCTGCGCAAGGACGGCACACGCTTCTGGGCCAGCGGGGAGATGATGCCCCTTCGCTCGCCCGAGGGCGCCGACCTGGGCTTCCTCAAGATCCTGCGCGACCGCACGACGGCCACGGCGAGCGAGGGTGAGACCCGCCGCGTCCGCGACGAGTTGCAGGTCGTCACCGACGCGCTGCCGGTCCTCATCAGCTTCATCGACCACGACCACGTCTACCGCTTCGCGAACAAGCACTACGAGGCCTGGTTCGACCGTCCGGCGAGCGAAATCCTGAACCGGCCGGTGCGCGAGGTCGTCGGCGAGGAGGTCTACCAGGCCAGGTTGCCCTTCATGGCACGGGCGCTCGCCGGCGAGGATATCACCTTCGACGCGCTGATGCCGTACCGTGGCGGCGTGACCCGCCAGTCGGAGATCCGCTACATCCCGCGTCGGACGGAGGGCGGTGTCGTCGACGGCATCTTCGTCATGGTGACCGACATCGCCGAGCGCCAGGCGGCCCAGGCCGACCTACGCGAGGCCGAGGACCGGCTCAGGCTGGCCCTGGAGGGGGCCGGCACCGGCATCTACGACTACGACCTCGTCACCGGCGCGCTCACCTGGGACGCGCGTACCCGCGCCCTGTTCGGGCTGTCGGCCGACGACCCGGTCTCCTACGAGGGCACCTTCCTGCCGGGCGTTCACCCGGACGACCGGGAGCGGGCCGACCGCGCCGTCCAGGCGGCCATCGGCGCACGCGAGGGCTTCGAGCTGGAATACCGCGTGATCGGCAGGCGCGACGGCGTGGAGCGCCTGTTGGCGGCACGCGGTAACACGGTCTTCCGTGACGGACGGCCCGACCGCTTCGTCGGAACGGTTCGCGACATCACCGATGCACGTGCCGCAGAGGCGACCGCGCGCCGCTTGGCGGCCCTCGTCGAGCAGTCGAGCGACTTTATCGGGGTCGCCGACCTCGAAGGCAACGCCGAGTTCGTCAACGAGGGCGGTCGCAAGTTGGTCGGGCTCGCGAGCCTGGAGGAAGCTCGCCGTTACAACCTGATGGACTATTTCGAGCCGGCGGACCGTCCGACGGTGCTGGGGAAGGTCCTTCCGGCCGTTCGCGAGAGCGGCTTCTGGGAGGGCGACCTCGCCTTCCGCAACTTCTCAACCGGCGCCGCAGTACCGGTTCACTACGCCATCTTCCCGGTCCGCGACGCGCACGGTTCCGTCACAGGCTACGGCACCGTCACCCGCGACCTCACGGAGCGCCGCAGGCAGGAATCCTTCCGGGATGCCCTGATCACGTTCGGCGACAGGCTGCAGGCGTGCCGCGACACCGCCGAGATGGCGGCGGTCGGGGCTGAGATCATGGCTCGCACGCTTGGCCTGGATCGGGCCGGGTACGGCACCGTCGACGAGGCGATGGAGCATGTCGAGATCGAGCGGGATTGGACGGCGCCGGGGGTGGCCAGCGTCGCCGGCCGCCACCGCTTCGACGAGTTCGGCGAGGTCCGCGCGGGCCTGGCGCAAGGGCGCGAGGTCGTCATCCACGACGTGACGACCGACCCGCGGACCGCGCGCAACCCGGGCCCGCTCCTGGCCATCGGCGTACGCGCCTTGATCAACGTGCCGGTGTTGGAGCAGGGCCGGATCGTGGCTCTGTTCTTCTTGCACGACCGGCAGGTGCGCGACTGGCGCACCGACAAGCTCGCCTTCATCCGCGACATCGCCGAGCGTACCCGGGCCGCCATCGAGCGCTTCCGCGCCGAGGCGAGCCGGCGCGAGAGCGAGGAGCAGTTCCGGGTCTTCGCCCAGGCCATGCCGAACCACGTCTGGGCGGCGGACGCGAACGGCGCCCTCTACTGGTTCAACGAGCAGGTGCATGCCTACGCCGGCACCTCGGCGGGCGAACTCGACGGAACGGCCTGGGCGTCCATCGTGCATCCGGACGATGTTGGGGCGGCGGGACGCGCCTGGGGGGCCGCGCTGGCCGACGGGACGCATTACGAGACCGAGTTCCGCATTCGGCGCGCGGACGGGGCCTTCCGCTGGTTCCTCGTCCGGGCCGAGCCGATCCACGGTCCCAACGGCGCGGTCGTCCGCTGGATCGGCACGAACACCGACATAGAGGACCGCAAGCAGGCCGCAGCCCAGTTGGAGCGCCTCAACGAGAACCTGGAGCAGCAGGTCGAGGAGCGCACCCGCGACCGCGACCGGATGTGGCGGCTCTCAACCGACGTCATGCTGGTGGCACGCTTCGACGCGACCATCGTGGCGGTGAACCCGGCCTGGACCACGCTATTCGGCTGGAGCGAGGCCGACTTGGTCGGGCGCTCCTTCATGGACCTTGTCCACCCGGACGACGCAGCCTCCACAGCGGCGGCGGCCGGCGACCTCTCGGACGGTTCGGTCATCCCCCGCTTCGAGAACCGCTACCGCCACAAGGACGGCAGCTACCGATGGCTGTCCTGGACCGCCGTGCCGGACGAGAGCTTCATCCACGCGGTCGGACGCGACGTGCAGGCCGAGAGGGAAGCGGCCGCGGCGCTCGCCCTGACCGAGGAGGCGCTGCGCCAAGCTCAGAAGATGGAGGCCGTTGGGCAGCTCACCGGTGGCCTCGCCCACGACTTCAACAACCTACTTACCGGCATTTCGGGCTCGCTCGAACTCCTGCAGACCCGGATGAGCCAGGGCCGGCTGACCGACCTCGACCGCTACATCAACGCCGCGCAGGGCGCCTCGAAGCGGGCGGCGGCCCTGACCCACCGCCTGCTCGCTTTCTCGCGCCGGCAGACGCTCGACCCCAAGCCCACCGACGTGAACGCCCTCGTGCACGGCATGGAGGACCTGATCCGGCGGACCGTGGGCCCGGCGGTCCACATCGAGGTGGTCGGGGCGGCCGGGCTCTGGCCGGCGCTGGTCGATCCGCCCCAACTTGAGAACGCGCTGCTCAACCTCTGCATCAATGCCCGCGATGCGATGCCTGAAGGCGGTCGGATCACCATAGAGACGGCCAACAAGTGGCTCGATGACCGAACGGCGAGGGAGCGTGAACTACCGCCGGGGCAGTACCTGTCGCTCTGCGTCACAGACACCGGCACCGGCATGACGCCCGACGTCATCGCCCGCGCCTTCGACCCCTTCTTCACGACGAAGCCGACGGGTCAGGGCACGGGGCTCGGCCTCTCCATGATCTACGGCTTCGCCCGGCAGTCGGGCGGGCAGGTGCGCATCTACTCGGAGGTGGGCCAAGGCACGACGATGTGCATCTACCTGCCGCGGCACTACGGAGAGGCGGAGGGCGATGACGGCATGCCCGACCTCTCGACCGCGCCCCGGGCCGAGCAGGGAGAGACGGTCCTCATCGTCGACGACGAGCCGAGCATCCGCATGCTTGTCACCGAGGTCCTGGAGGACCTCGGCTACACCGCCATTGAGGCGTCGGATGCTGTCGCCGGCCTGAAGGTGCTTCAGTCGGACGTGCGCATCGACCTGCTGGTCACCGACGTCGGGCTGCCCGGCGGCATGAACGGCCGCCAGATGGCCGACGCCGCGCGGGTGAGCAGGCCGAATCTGAAGGTGCTATTCATCACCGGCTACGCGGAGAACGCTGCGGTCGGCAACGGCCACCTGGAGCCCGGCATGGCAGTGCTGACCAAGCCCTTCGTGATGGAGGCGTTAGCCAGCCGCATCAAGGACCTGATCTCCAACCCGTGACATCGACCATGGCGTTGAGGTCGGTGTGGTCGGTCTGACCAAAGCCTGGCGGTTCAGGCGAGCTGCCCGCCCCCGTCCTCCGCCTCCGCCACCCTGCGGAAAGGCAGAACGCGGCCCGGCCGCTTGGACAGAAGGCGTTCGACCGCTGCCCGGAGTTCGTCGAGCGCGAAGGGCTTGCGCAGCACGGGTACGCCCTCCGAGGGTAGCGCTGCCGCATCAGCGTAGCCCGTCATCATGAGCACGCCAGGCGCGGGGTCGAGCGCCAGCGCCCGCCCAGCAAGCTCGGTTCCCGTCATCCCGGGCATGGCGTAGTCGGTCAGCAGCAGGTCGATGCGGTTTCCCCCGTGCAGCAGCCGCAGGGCCTCCGCGCCGCCGCTTGCCTCGACGACCCCGTAGCCGAGTTCCTCCAGCAAGGTGACGGCGACGGCACGAACCTGGGGATCGTCATCGACGACGAGGATGCGCGTCGCGTCCGTCGCAACTCCACGGCCTTGCGTCCGGTCGGCGTCCGCGCCGGCGACAACCTCGCCCCGGAGGAGATAGATCGATGCCGTGGTGCCCTCACCATGTCGGCTGCGCAACGTAATGGCGCCGCCGAGCTGACGCGCCGTGCCGTAGACCTGCGCAAGCCCAAGACCCGTACCCTTGCCCTGGGGCTTGGTCGTGAAGAAGGGTTCGAACGCGCGGGCGAGGACATCCGGCGACATGCCATCGCCCGTATCGGCGACCGTGAGCACTACGAGATCCCCCGCCGGCACGGTCCCGGGTCGTGGCGCGCCGGCGGGCAGATTCTCGGTCTCGATCCGTATCTCCCCGGCACCCTGCAGGGCGTCGCGCGCGTTCGTCACGAGGTTGAGGACAGCCAGTTCGATCCGGTGCGGGTCGGCCACCGCGGGCCACAGGTCCGCGGCCAGGCGCGTCACGACGGCGGTGCCGCCGCCTAAGGTCCGGTGTAGCTGCTCGGCCATGGCGGAGAGCACGCCGTTGAGGTCGACGGGGTGTGCTTCCAGGCGCTGCTTGAGAGAGAAGGCGAGCAGTTGCTCAGTGAGCCTGGCACCGCGCTGCGCGGCCTGCATGGCATTGTGCAGGAGACGCAACGCGCGCTCGTCCGTGACCTTGCGCTCGGCAAGCTCCAAGGAGCCCATCACCGCGGCGAGCAGGTTGTTGAAGTCGTGCGCGACGCCTCCCGTCAGTTGCTCGATGGCGTCCATCTTGCGCGTTTGCACAGCCTGTTCCTGTGCCTCGGCACGGAGGCGCGACAGCTCCAGGTTGGCCCGGACGCGCGCCTGGAGCTCCCGCGCCGAGAACGGCTTCACGAGGTAGTCGTCCGCGCCGGCCTCCAATCCCTCGACGCCGGCCTCGGCGCCCGCGCGGGCGGAGAGCATGATCACCGGCACCGTGCGTAGGGCGGGATCGGCCCGGACTGCCCGGGTCAGCGCGATGCCGTCGAGCACCGGCATCATCACATCGGTGAGCAGCAGGTCCGCCGGCGCCTTGCGCAACGCTTCCAGGGCGGCGGCGCCGTCACCGACCGCGACCACTTGGTGGTCCCGCCCGAGCAGGCGCTCGGCGTAGGCACGCATGTCGGCGTTGTCATCGGCCAGGACGATGCGGGGCCGACCATCCCCGGAGGGTGCCTCTTCGAGCGAGCCCCGAAGGGATACGACGTTGGACGGCACTTGGGGCAGCCATCGCAAGGCTTCCTCGACGTAACCGCGGGCCTGGCCTTCGTCGGGTGCCGCCCCTGCCTCGACGACCCTGTCAGCGGGCAGGTGGGAGCGCCCGAAGGGAAGGGTCACCGTGAAGGTCGTGCCCTGACCAAGCGTGCTGCGAACCTCGACGTCCCCGCCGTGGAGGGAGACGAGGTCGCGCACGAGCGCGAGGCCGATCCCCGAGCCCTTGTGCGAGCGGCTGCGGGTGCCCTCGATGCGGTGGAAGCGGTCAAAGACGTGCGGCAACGCCTCGGCGGGAATTCCGACACCGGTGTCGGCCACCGTCAGGCATACGTCTGCCGGACCCGGCCCGAGCCGGACGTCGATGCTGCCGTGGAAGGTGAATTTGAAGGCGTTGGACAACAGGTTGAGGACGACCTTCTCCCACATGTCCCGGTCGACGAAGACGGTCTCTGGAAGCGGAAGGCAGTCGACGCGTAGGGCAAGGCCGCCCCGTTCGACCGCCGAGCGGAAGGTGCTCGCCAAGTCCGCCGTCAGGGCCGCGAGGTCGGCCGGCGCGAAGGTCGCCTCGACGCGTCCGGCCTCGACGCGCGAGAAGTCGAGCAAGGTGTTGACGAGCCTGAGTAGCCGGAGGGCGTTCCGGTGGGCCACCTCAAGCTCCTTGCGGCTCCCGGGCGCGATGCCGGGGTCCCGCAAGGCCTCCTCAAGGGGGCCGAGCATCAAGGTCAACGGGGTGCGGAACTCGTGGCTGACGTTGGAGAAGAACCGCGTCTTGGCGCGGTCAAGTTCGGCCAGGGCCTCGGCGCGTCGCCGCTCCTCCTCGTAGGCGCGCGCATTGCGGAGCGCCGTCGAGACCTGCCCCGCCACGAGATCGAGGAAGCCCCTGTAGCCTTCGTCGAGCGCGCGGCTCGGGCTCACGCCGAGGATCAGCACGCCCAGCGGCTCCGAGCCGGCCTCGCCCGCGAGCGGCACGACCAGCGCGTCCTCCACGGGGTCGCCCCACAACCCTCCCGCCATGCCGAGGGTCGTGCCGAGGCCGCCCACCCCTACGGTCTCGCCCGCGAGCGCCCGCTCAAAGGGCCAGGTCGCCCCTGCCTCCGCCGAGGCCAGGGGATGGGCGGCATCGATTCCGACAGCCGCGCCCTGACGCAGGCTGCCGTCGGGCTCGCGCAGGAAGACGAGCGCGAAGGGCACGTCGAGCCTCTCGCCGGACAGCGCGCGGGCTACGTCCGCGCAGGTCGCGTCGACGTTACGGGTCTCGCCCGCGTTGGCCGCCAGGTCGCGCAGCAGGCCGAGCCGACGCTCGCCCACGACCTGGGCGGTGACCTCGCTGCACACCGCCAGCATGCCGACGATGCGGCCGTCGTCGTCCTCGGCCGGCGCATGAGAGACGCTGAAGTAGGCTTCCTCCCGGTAGCCGGCCCGCTCCATCAAGAGCGGCAGGGCCGCCGTCCAGTTGGCCTCGCCGGTCTGCATCACGCGGGCGATCATCGGGCCAAGCGTGTCCCAGGACGCCGCCAGCGTGACACGGATGTCGCCGCCGAGCGCGTTGGGGTGCCCGGCGCCGATGAGCTTGGCGTAGGCGTCGTTGTAGACCTGGGTGAACTCGGGGCCCCACGTCAGGATCATCGGGTACTGCGAGGACAGGAGCGTGCGAACGGTCGAGCGCAGGCTCTGCGGCCAGGCGGCCACGGGACCAAGAGGCGTCGCCGACCAGTCGAGGCCGCGCGCGAGCGCCCGGACCTCCCCAGTACCCCGGAACAGCGTGGCCGCGGCTTCAGCAAGGGTCATTGTCCGCTACCCTTCTCCGCGTCGCACCTATCCCTCCATGCCTCGGCCATGGCCGCCACGCGTCCCCGCTCCCTCAAACCTCGTCGCAGCCGACAGATATGGGTCACGCCTCGATCATGTCCCGGATACGCGACGCCAAGGCCTCCATCACGAACGGCTTCGTGAGCACCTGCATGCCGGGCTCCAAGTAGCCGTTACCCACCGCCGCGTTCTCGGCGTAGCCGGTGATGAAGAGCACCTTCAGGCCGGGCCGTGTCACCCGGGCCGCGTCCGCCACCTGCCGACCGTTCATGCCGCCGGGCAGGCCCACGTCGGTGATCAGCAGGTCGACGCGCGCGTCCGACTGCAGCACCCGCAAGCCGGACGGGCCGCCCGCCGCCTCGATGGCCGCGTAGCCCAGGTCCTCCAGCACCTCGGCCACCAGCATGCGCACGGACGGCTCGTCGTCGACGACGAGCACCGTCTCCCCTGGCTCGGCCCTGGGCGCGTCGGCGAGGTCCGGAAGGTCCCCGGCGGCGGAGACGTCGCCGTGGTGGCGCGGCAGGTACAGGCACACGGTCGTGCCCTGCCCGATTTCCGAGTAGATGCGCACCTGCCCGCCGGACTGCTTGGCGAAGCCGTAGATCATGCTGAGACCAAGTCCGGTACCCTGGCCGATGGGCTTGGTGGTGAAGAACGGGTCGAACGCCTTGGCGACCACATCCGCGCTCATCCCCGTGCCGGTGTCGGTGACGCAGAGCGATAGGTATTGTCACGGTGGCAGGTCGCGTTCGCGGGCGGCATGGTGGTCGAGCCACCGGTTTGCAGTCTCGACCGTGATGCGTCCGCCCTCGGGCATGGCATCGCGGGCGTTGATGCACAGGTTCAGCAGCGCGTTCTCAAGCTGGCCCGGGTCCACCAGCGCCGGCCAGAGGCCGCCTGCGCCGACCACCTCGATGTGGACGGCCGGGCCCACGGTCCGGCGGATGAGTTCCTCCATGCCATGGATGAGGCCATTCACGTCGGTCGGTCTCGGTTCGAGGGTCTGCCGCCGCGAGAAGGCGAGCAGGCGATGCGTCAGCGCGGCGGCCCGCTTGGCCGCCCCTTGCGCGGCCGTCATGTACCGGTCGATCTCGGTCAGGCGGCCCTGGCTCATGCGCGTCTGCAGCAGTTCCAGGCTGCCGGATATGCCGGTGAGCAGGTTGTTGAAGTCGTGGGCGATGCCGCCGGTGAGCTGGCCCACCGCCTCCATCTTCTGCGATTGCCGCAGCGCCTCCTCGGTCTCGGCGAGCGCCTGCGCCGCCTCCTTCTCGGCCGTGACGTCCCGCCCGACCGCGTGGATGCGGTCCTCGGCTGGTACGGCTGTCCACGAGAGCCAGCGGTAGCTGCCGTCCTTGTGCCGGTAGCGGTTCTCGAAGCGCAGGGTGGTCCGGCCCTCGGACAACTCGCCGACCTCGGCTAGCGTGGGCGCGACGTCGTCCGGGTGAACGAGATCCATGAACGCGCCGCCGACGAGGTCGCGCTCGTCCCAGCCGAGCAGCGTCGTCCAGGCCGGATTCACCGCCTCGATGGTGGCGTCGTAGCGCGCGACGAGCATGATGTCGGTGGAGAGCCGCCACATGCGGTCGCGGTCGGCGGTGCGCTCGGTGACGAGGCCTTCGAGCTCCTCACGCGAGCGTGCGAGCACGTCCCGCGCCTCGACGATGTCCTGGATGTCGGTGCAGGTCCCGAACCAGCGGGTGACCTGCCCTGTGGCGTCGCGCATCGGCAGGGCGCGGCCGAGCGTCCATCGATGCTGCCCGGTATGGTGGCGTAGGCGGTACTCGATCCGGTAGGGCTCGCCGCTCGCGAGGGACGCGCTCCACACCTCCCAGGTCCGTTCCCGGTCGTCGGGATGGACGATGCCCTCCCACGCCGCGCCGTCCGTGGTGCCAGCCGGCACGCCGGTGAAGTCGTACCAACGCTGGTTGTAGTAGTCGTGGTAGCCGTCCGCCCTCGTCGACCAAACCATCTGGTCGATGGAGTTGGCGATGGTCTGGAACCGCGCCTCGGCCTCGCGCAGCGCGTCCTCGCGCTCCCGGCGCTCGGTCACGTCGCGGTAGAACAGCGCTAGCCCCTCCGGGTGCGGGTAGGCGCGCACCTCCAGCCAGACGGCGTGCCCATCCGGCCAGACATAGCGGTGCTCCAGCGTCCGTGAGACGCGCTCCCGCATCACGCGCAGGTACATCTGCCCGATGGGCATGGCCTCGGAGCCCGGGTAGACCTCCCAGTGCGAGCGGCCGACGACCTGATCCGGCGGCCTCTCCTCCAGCCGGAGGCCCTCGGCGTTCATCTGGAGGATGCGGAAGTCTTGGTCGAGGAGCATGAAGCCCTCGCCCATGCCCTCCAGCAAGCCCGAGGCCCGTGCCTCGCTGGCGCGCAGGGCCTCCTCGGCCCTGACCCTGGCTGTGGTCTCGGTGCAGGAGCAGAACATGCCGCCCACCGTGCCGTCCTCGTTCCGGATCGGCGAATAGGAGAAGGTGAAGGTGGTCTGCTCGTCGTAGCCGTGGCGGTTCATCGTGAACGGCAGGTTCTCGGCCCAGGTCGCCTCGCCGGCCATCGCGCTGTCGACGAAGGGCGTGATGGCCTCCCAGATCTCGGGCCAGATCTCGCGGAAGCGGCGACCGAGGGCAGCCGGGTGCTTGTCGCCCAGGATCTCCGCGTAGGCGTCGTTGTAGACGAAGGCGAGGTCCGGCCCCCAGGCGGCGAACATCGGGAACCTGGAGCCGAGCATCAGGCTCGCGACCGAGCGCAGCGCCTGCGGCCAGGTTTCCGGCCAACCGAGCGGCGAGGACGACCAGTCGTTGGCCCGCATGCGCTCCCCCATCTGCCCGCCTCCCGACAGAAAGGCGGCGGTCGTGGATGGGGAGGTCTCGGACATGCTCTGCGGTGGGGCCTGGATCGGGAAAGCGGCGGGCAGGGTTGTCTTCCCCCCGGCCAAGGATTCGGTGGGGGCCATGATACGTGGTGGTGGCGAGTTTGCGGCGCTCCGTGTGGCAGGGTCGTTGAGCTCGGGTCCTGCCGTCACGGGCCGCCGCGCCCCCCGGTCACGCGCTGCAGGATGTGCGAGAGCTGCCTGGCCGAGTAGGGCTTGTGCAGGAGCTCGAAGCCGTGGCCGCCCTCCTGCGCCAGCACGTGGCTGTAGCCGGACGCCAGGACCACCGGAAGGCTCGGGAAGCGGCGCCGGATCTCGCGCGCAAGCTCAACCCCGTTCATGCCCGGCATCACCACGTCCGAGAACACCGCGTCGAACCCCGCGCCGTCCGGGCCGAGATGCGCCAGGGCCTCTCCGGCGTTCGCCGCCCAGGTCGTCTCGTAGCCGAGGTCCTCCAGGATCTGGGTTGCGAAACGCCCCACCTCCACGTTGTCCTCGACGACAAGCACGCGCTGGCCCGTGCCGCCGTCCGCGGCGTCGGGCTCCACGGTCCGCAGCTCCTCGCCCCGGGCGGCGTCGACCTGCGGCAGGTACAGGGTAAAGGTCGAGCCGCGTCCGGGTGCGCTCGCGACGTCGACGTCACCGCCGGACTGCTTGGCGAAGCCGAACACCTGGCTCAAGCCCAACCCGGTCCCCTTGCCGACCTCCTTCGTGGTGAAGAACGGCTCGAAGATGCGCCCGACCACGTCGGCCGGGATGCCGGAGCCGGTGTCCGTCATGGACACGGCGGCGAAGGGCTCGGGCGCTGGGGCATGTCCGCGGATGGCGGGCTTGCCGACCCCGCAGGCCAGGCGCAGCGTCAAAGTGCCCTCTCCGTCCATCGCGTCGCGGGCGTTGACGGACATGTTCACCAGCGCGGTCTCGAACTGGCTGCGGTCGGCGCGCACGAAGCAGGGCGCATCCGGCAATTCGGTGACGACCCGGATGCGCGCGCCCGTGACCGTGTCGAGCATCTCGGCCACGCCGCGCAGAACGGCAACGAGGTCGAACGCCTCCGCCTTCAACGCCTGCCGTCGCGCGAAGGAGAGCAGCTGCCCGGTCAGCTTGGCGGCCCGGTCGACGGTGTCCGAGACCGCGTCGAGGTAGCGGGCCTTGCGGGCCTCGGCCAAGTCGGGCCGGCGCAGGAAGTCGACCGACGAGCGGATGATGGTCAGCAGGTTGTTGAAGTCGTGCGCCACGCCACCGGTCAATTGCCCGATGGCCTCCAGCTTCTGCGACTGGCGCAGCGCCTCCTCCGCCTCGTGCAGGGCGACCGCGCGCTCCTTCTCGGCGGTGACAGCGCGTCCGTAGGCGTAGACGATGTCGCCCTCGGTGGCGGTGTGCCACGAGATCCAGCGCGGCGTCCCGTCCTCGTGCCGGTAGCGGTTCTCG
>NZ_BPQR01000038.1 GCF_022179345.1 Methylobacterium jeotgali
CCTCCCAGGTGCTCTCGGCCGCCTCCGAACTCTCACGGCAGTCCGAGCAGCTGCGCGCGCAGGTGTCCCACTTCCTCGCCACGATCCGCGCTGCCTGAGACGAGCGGGAGCGGCACGGATGGCCGCTCCCGCTCGGCCGGGACCCGGTGAGACTACCCTTCGCGCGTCAGCCGGCGGCGCGGGGGCCGACGAGGGCGAAGGCGCCGCCCTGCGGATCGCGGGCGTGGATGATCCAGGCGCCCCCCGGCACCGGATGCGGGCCGGCCGCGACCGTGCCACCGGCCTTCGTGACCCGCGCGGCGCCGGCGTCGATGTCCTCGACCGCGACGTAGTGCAGCCAGTGGGGCTTCGCGGCGGAGGGGTCGCTGAAGGCGCCGCCGATGGCGACGCCGTCGAGACCGAAGCACTGGTAGGTGCCCATCGCCCCCATGTCGACGGCCTCCATCTTCTGCCAGCCGAGGAGGCCCGCGTAGAAGGCGAGCGCCGTCTCCCCGTCGCGGGTGTGCAGCTCGTTCCAGGCGAACAGGCCGGGCGTCCCGGGCGCCGGGCGCTCGCCGGGCGGGGGTGCGGAGGGCCTGAACAGGATGAAGACGGTGCCCTCCGGATCGGCCGCGATCGCGAAGCGGCCGATGCCGGGAATGTCGTCGGGCTCCCGGCGGATGGCGCCGCCGGCCTGCCTGACCTGCTCGGCCGCCGCCTCCACGTCCGGCACGCCGACATAGCCGAGCCAGCCCGTCCGCTCGCCCTCGTCCGGCGAGGCCTCGAGGCATCCCTCCGGAAAGGCCATCAGGCCGCAGACCGGCACCGCACCGGCATGGCCGAGGAGATAGCGCATCCCCGGCATGCCGGAATCCTCGACCCTCCAGCCGGCGACCGCCGCGTAGAACTCGCGCGCGCCGTCGAGATCGCTCGTCAGAAGCTCGTGCCAGACGAAACTGCCCATCTCCGCCTCTCCCCTCCCAACCACCGCCGTGCGGCCGATTCCCTTGACTTTAGAGTTGATATCAACGTAAATGCAGCATGTCAAAGACGGTGCCGTTTGAGACGACCGCCCTGGTGCGGGACACCTGCCTCTGCCTACACGCGCAGCGGGCGGCGCGGGCGCTGGCGCGGCTGTTCGACGAGCGGCTGCGGCCCGTAGAGCTGACCCATGGGCAGTTCTCGATGCTGATGTCGCTGAACCGCCCGGAGCCGGCGAGCATGGGCTCCGTCGCGGGGCTGCTGGCCATGGACCGCACGACGCTGACCGCCGCCCTCAAGGTGCTGGAGCGGCGCGGGCTCGTCCAGGTGAGCGTCGACCCGAAGGACCGGCGCGGCCGGCGCCTGGAACTGACCGTAGAGGGCCGGGCGCGCCTCGCCGCGGCGGTGCCGATCTGGCGGGAGACCCACGGCGCCGTCGAGGCGGGCCTGGACGGGCTCGATGCCGATGCGCTCCGTGCCTCCCTGCGGGCGCTCGGATAGGGGCCTACTGCCCTCGCTTGGCCTGGGCGGCGAAGCGGACCGCCTCCTCGGCGGCGCGGAACAGGGCCTTGGCCTTGTTGACGCATTCCTGCTGCTCGGAGGCCGGATCGGAATCGTGCACGATGCCGGCGCCCGCCTGCACGTGCATGCGGCCGTCCTTCACGATGGCGGTGCGGAGCACGATGCAGGTGTCCATCTCGCCGCCGGCCCCGAAATAGCCGATGCAGCCGCCGTAGGGGCCGCGCTTCTCCCGCTCCAGCTCGTCGATGATCTCCATGGCCCGCACCTTCGGCGCGCCGGAGACGGTGCCGGCGGGGAACCCCGCGGCGAGCGCGTCGAGGCCGTCGTGGCGGGGATCGATCTCGCCCTCGACGTTCGAGACGATGTGCATGACCTGGCTGTAGAACTCGAGGAAGAACGATCCCGTCACCCGGACGCTGCCGATCCGCGAGACACGGCCGACGTCGTTGCGGCCGAGATCGAGCAGCATCAGGTGCTCGGAGCGCTCCTTCGGGTCGGCGAGAAGCTCGTCGGCGAGCGCCTTGTCCTCGGCGGGCGTGGCGCCGCGCCGCCGCGTGCCGGCGATCGGCCGGATCGTCACCTTGCCGTCCCGCAGGCGCACCAGGATCTCGGGCGAGGAGCAGACGACCTGGAAGCCCTCGAAATCGAGGTAGCAGAGGAAGGGCGCGGGGTTGGTCCGCCGGAGCGAGCGGTAGAGCGCGAAGGCCGGCAGCGTGAAGGGCGCCTCGAAGCGCTGCGAGAGCACAACCTGGAAGACGTCGCCGGCGACGATGTACTCCTTCGCCCGCGCCACCATGGCGGCGTACGCGGCGGGCGTCGTGTTCGAGACGGGCTCCGGATGGGCGATGCCGGAGAGGTCGGCCCGCGCCTCGATGGGCAGGGGGCCCTCCAGCGCCTCCGCCACCCGCTCCAGGCGCTCCTGCGCGGCCTCCCAGGCGGCCCCGGCCGTCATTCCCGGCTCCGGGCGGACGGGGCTCACCACGGTGATGAGGTCGCGCACCGCGTCGAACACCACCATGGTCCGGGGTCGCACCAGCACCGCGTCCGGCACGCCGAGCGGGTCGGGGTTCGGCTCCGGGAGGGTCTCCATGGCGCGGACCATGTCGTAGCCGAGATAGCCGAACAGGCCCGCGGCCATGGGCGGCAGCGCCTCCGCGGAGTCGGTGCCGATGGCGCTCTCCGCGATGAGCGCGCGCAGGCTGTCGAGGGGCGCGCGCCCGTCCGCCTCGAAGCGGCCGAGCTCCGGGGCTCGGGCGATCTCGGCGCGGCCGTCGCTGGAGCGCCAGATCAGGTCGGGGTCGAGGCCGATCATCGAGTAGCGCCCGCGCACCGCCCCGCCCTCGACGGATTCGAGCAGGAAGGCGGTGCCGGAATGTCCCGCGCGCAGCTTCAGGAAGGCCGCGACCGGCGTCTCGAGGTCGGCCACCAGGGTCAGCGAGACGAGGCTCGCGCGGCCGGCCTCGTAGGCGGCGCGGAAGACGGCCTCGTCCGTCGGGCCCGGCATCGACGCGGTCATCGGACCCTCAGTACTCGCCGCCGATTGCCCGGCGGAGCGCGGCCTGGTTGACGCTGACGCCGGCGTTCTTCTGCACGTCGGCGATGTACTCGCCGAGCACGTCGTCGACGAGGGCGGTCCGGAACTGCGTCTCGACGGTCTTGTCGCTCTGCGCGCCCGGCACGTAGGCCGGCACCGAGGCCGATTTCACGAGGAACACCGCCCGGCCCTCGCCAGAGGGCGCGGAGCCCGCCTTGCCGACGGCGGTGGCGAAGATCCGGTTGACGACGTCGGCGGTGAGCTCGTCCTTCGGCTGGTTGCGGGCGAGCGCCTCCGCGTGATGGGCGTTGACGCCCGCCTCCTGCGCGATGGAATCGAGGGGCTCGCCCTTGTCGAGCCGCTCGGCGAAGCTGCGGCTCTTGGCGATGAGGCGCTTGTTGACCTCGGCGGTCCGCCAGGCGGAGCCCGCCGCGTCGCGCACCGCGTCGAGGGGCTTGTCGTGGGCCGGCTCGACCTTGGTCACGTCGAACCAGACGTAGCCGCCGGCCTTGGTGCGCAGGGCCTCGTTATCGCTGCCGACCTCCGAGCGGAACACCGCCGGCAGGGTGGTGTCCGCGTCCGGGATACCGGCGGCCTTGGTGCCGGAGGGGTCGCGCCCCTGCGCGTCGATCGCCTCGACCGTGACGAGGGGCAGGCCCTTCTCCTTGGCGATGTCGGCGAGCGGCTTGGCGCCGGCCCGCAGGTCCTCGATCGCCTCGTGGATCGTGTCGACCTCCGTCCGGGCCCGCTCGAGGGCGATGGCCTTGCGGATCTCGGGCGCGACCTCGGCCAGCGGCTTCATGGTGCCCGGCGTGATCGCAGTGACGCGCAGGAGCACGGTGCCGAAGCGGCCCTTCACCGGTTCGCTCACCTTGCCCTGCTCCAGGGCGAAGGCGGCCCCCGCCACGGCCGGATCGAAGATCTCGGACTTGGCGAGAGTGCCGAGCGACAGCTCCTTCGGATCGACGCCGCGCTCGCCGGCCACGGTCTCGAAGGGCGCCTCGCCGCTCTCGATGCGGGTGCGGGCGGCCTTGGCGGCCTCCTCGTCGGGGAAGACGATCTGCTGGATCGTCCGGCGCTCTGGGTCGCCGAAGCGGGACTTCTCCCGCTCGTAGACCTTGCGGACCTCGTCCTCGCTCACGGCATCGGGCTTGGCGACGGTCGCGGGGTCGAGCACCAGGAGCGCGACGGCGCGGGTCTCAGGCGCCCGGAACGTGCCGCGGTTCGCCTCGTAATAGGCCTTCAGCTCGTCCTCGGTCGGGGCCGGCACGTCGCCGGCGGCGGACGGCGGCAGGATCAGGTAGTCGGCGGCCCGGCGCTCCGTCGCGTAGCGGTGGACGGCCGCGCGCAGCGCCTGGGGCACCGCGATCTCTCCGGCGACCGCCTCGGCGATCTGGAGGCGGGCGATGACGGAGCGCTGCTCGCGCACGAACAGGGCCTCGTTCAGGCCCGCGCGCTGGAGCGCCTGATAGAACAGGGTCGACTCGAAGCGGCCTTCCGCGTTCTGGAAGCTCTTCTCGTCGTGGATGGCCCGCAGCACCGCGGCGTCGGAGACGGCGAGCCCGAGGTCGCGGGCCTTCTGGTCGAGGGAGGCCTCCGACACGAGCTGCGAGAGCACCTGCCGGTCGAGGCCGAGCGAGCGGGCCTGGTCGGGCGTCAGGTTGCGGCGGAGCTGCTGCTGGTAGCGCTGAAGCTGGTTCTGGTAGGCGGAGCGGACCTGCTCGGCGCTGATCTGCGTCTTGCCGACGGTGGCGACCGCCGTGCTCGATCCGCCCCGGAAGAATTCCTCGACGCCGAAGATCGCCACACCGGCGATGAGAAACGTGAACACGATCGTCAGCACGATCTTGCCGAGCCAGTGCTGGCTGGCGTTGCGCATGTTCTGGAGCATCGGCGCCGGGGTGTCCGTCCTCGCGGGGAGCCCTCGCGCGGGGGGGAGGGCGCCCGACCGGTCTCGTCGGGGTCCCCGCGATAGACCGAACCGACCCTCAAGGCAAAGCCCGGCGCGCCCCGGCGCGGCGTTTGCGCGGGCCTGCCCCGCCTGCTACCTCGCCGCTCAAGGTTGATCGCGTGCGCGTGAGGGGTTGATGGCGAGTCAGGGTCGGCGGCCGCTGGTTGCGGGCAACTGGAAGATGAACGGCCTGCGGGAGTCGGTCGGCACTGTCGAGGCGGTCCGGCGGGCGCTGTCCCCGCAGCTCGCCGAGCGCATCGACGTTCTGATCTGCCCGCCCTCGACCCTGATCGCCTCCTGCGTCGCGGCGGCCGAGGGCTCGAGCATCGCCATCGGCGGCCAGAACCTGCACGCCAAGCCCAGCGGCGCCTTCACCGGCTCGATCTCGGCGGAGATGCTCGCCGATCTCGGGGCCCGCTACGTCATCGTCGGCCATTCCGAGCGCCGCGCCTACCACAACGAGACCGACGACGGCGTCCACGCCAAGGCGCTGGCCGCCCGCCGCGCGGGCCTGTGCGGCATCATCTGCGTCGGCGAGACCCGCGAGGAGCGCGAGGAGGGCCGCACCCTCGACATCGTGCGCGCCCAGCTCGCCATCGGTGTGCCGAAGGGCGCGACCGGCGCCGACACGGTGATCGCCTATGAGCCGGTCTGGGCGATCGGCACCGGCCTGACGCCGACGCCCGCCGACGTCGCCGAGGTCCATGCGTCGCTGCGCGAGATGCTCGGCCAGCTCATCGGCGCGGAGGCGCAGGCTGTGCGCATCCTCTACGGCGGCTCGGTGAAGCCCGGCAACGCCCGCGAGCTGATGGCGGTCGAGAACGTCGACGGCGCCCTCGTCGGCGGCGCCAGCCTCGTGGCCGACGACTTCCTGGGGATCGCCGCGGCCTACGCGGATTGAGCGAAGCGCTTCTTCTGGTCGCCGGCCTCCGCGCCGCGTTGGCCTTCGCCCGCGGATTGGTGTAAGGCCCCGCACTTCGCGGGGTCCGGTGGCGTTCGACGTGGCCGGTTCTGCCCGCACGGTCCCGCCGGCCGAGGCGGGCGCCTTGCTGGAAATCCGATGCAGACCGTCCTGATCGTCGTCCACCTTCTCATCGTGCTCGGGCTCATCGCCGTGGTGCTGCTGCAGCGCTCCGAGGGCGGCCTCGGCCTCGGCGGCGGCGGGAGCGGCGGCGTCTCGGGCTTCATGACCGGCCGCGGCCAGGCCAACGCGCTCACCCGCGCCACCGCGATCCTGGCGGCGATGTTCTTCGCCACCAGCATGACGCTCGCCGTGATGTCGCACCGGAGCGTGGCGCCGAAGTCGATCCTTGACGGGGTCGGCACCGCGCAGCCCGCCCGGCCCGGCGGCGCCGACAACCTCCTCGACACGCTCCGCCAGCAGGGCGGCCAGCAGAGCGGGCAGGCCCCCGCGGCTCCGGCCGCTCCGGCTCCGGCTCCGGCCCAGCCCGCCGTCCCCGAGGCGCCGCAGTCGCGCTGAGGCCGGGGCGCGAGCCTGCCTCCTCCACCCGATCCGATCCGCGCGGGCCAGACCCCGCGCGGCGCATCCAGCAATCTCCGAGAGCGCGCCGGTTTGGCGAATCGCTCCCCTTCCCTTATGGACCGAGGCCCATGACTGACGGGACATCCACGCGGTACGTCTTCATCACCGGCGGCGTGGTCTCGTCTCTCGGCAAGGGCCTCGCCTCGGCGGCGCTCGCGGCCGTGCTCCAGGCCCGCGGATACCGGGTCCGACTGCGCAAGCTCGACCCTTACCTGAACGTCGATCCGGGCACGATGAGCCCGACCCAGCACGGCGAGGTCTTCGTCACCGACGACGGCGCCGAGACCGACCTCGACCTCGGGCATTACGAGCGCTTCACCGGCCTGCCGGCGACGCGGGCGGACAACATCACCACCGGCCGCATCTACCAGGACATCATCGCCAAGGAGCGGCGGGGCGACTATCTCGGCGCCACCATCCAGGTGATCCCCCACGTCACCAACGCCATCAAGGCCTTCGTCCTCGACGGCAACGACGCCTTCGACTTCGTGCTCGTCGAGATCGGCGGCACGGTCGGCGACATCGAGGGCCTGCCCTTCTTCGAGGCGATCCGCCAGCTCGGCCAGGAGATGCCGCGGGGCGCCACCCTCTTCATGCACCTGACGCTCTTGCCCTACATCCCCTCCGCCGGGGAGCTGAAGACCAAGCCGACGCAGCACTCCGTCAAGGAGCTGCGCTCCATCGGCATCCAGCCCGATATCCTGCTCTGCCGCTGCGACCGCCCGATCCCGGAGGAGGAGCGGCGCAAGCTCGGCCTGTTCTGCAACGTGCGCGAGAGCGCGGTGATCGAGGCCCGCGACGTCGACTCGATCTACGACGTGCCGCTCTCCTACCGGGCGGCGGGTCTCGACCGGGAGGTGCTCGCCCATTTCGGCATCGCGCCGGAGGAGGAGCCCCGCCTCGACAAGTGGCGGACCATCTCCGAGCGGGTGCGCAACCCCGAGGGCGAGGTCTCCATCGCCATCGTCGGCAAGTACACCGGCCTCAAGGACGCCTACAAGTCGCTGAGCGAGGCGCTCACCCATGGCGGCATCGCCAACCGGGTGCGGGTCAACCTCGAGTGGATCGAGTCCGAGGTCTTCGAACGGGAGGACCCGGCGCCCTTCCTCGAGGGCATCCACGGCATCCTCGTGCCCGGCGGCTTCGGCCAGCGCGGCGCCGAGGGCAAGATCCGCGCGGCCCGCTACGCCCGCGAGCGGCGCATCCCCTATTTCGGCATCTGCTTCGGCATGCAGATGGCGGTGATCGAAGCGGCCCGCTCGCTCGCCGGCATCGACGCGGCGAACTCCACCGAGTTCGGCGAGACCCGGGAGCCAGTGGTCGGCCTCCTCACGGAATGGCTCAAGGGCAACGAGCTGGAGCGTCGCGCCCAGGCCGGCGACCTCGGGGGCACCATGCGGCTCGGCGCCTACGGCGCGACGCTGCGCGAGGGCACCCGCATCGCCGAGATCTACGGCGACACCGAGATCTCCGAGCGCCACCGCCACCGCTACGAGGTCAACATGGCCTATCGCGAGCGGCTGGAGGCGGCGGGGCTGTGCTTCTCCGGCACCTCGCCGGACGGGCTGCTGCCCGAGACGGTCGAGCATGTCGGCCACCCCTGGTTCATCGGCGTGCAGTTCCACCCGGAGCTGAAATCGCGCCCCTTCGAGCCGCACCCGCTGTTCCGGAGCTTCGTCGCCGCGGCGATCGAGCAGAGCCGGCTGGTCTGAGGGAGCGCCCGGCATGGTCTCGATCTCGGGCCTGCCGGCCTTCCTCGCCTACTACGCGACGGCGCTCGGCCTCGTCGGACTCTTCCTCGCCGTGTATCTCACCGCGACGCCTCACCGGGAGATCGCGCTGATCCGGGCCGGCAACGTCGCGGCAGCCATCGCGCTCGGGGCGAGCCTGATCGGCTACGCCCTGCCGCTCGCGGTCTCGATCTACAACGCGCAGTCGATCCTCGACTGCATCGTCTGGGGGCTCGTCGCCCTCGTCGTCCAGGTGCTGATCTACTGGCTGGTGCGGCTCCTGCTGCCCGATCTCTCCCGGCGAATCGCGGAGGGCGAGGTCGCGGCCGCGGTGCTGCTGGCCTCGGCCTCGCTCGCCGGCGGCGTCATCAACGCCGCCTCCATGACCTACTGAGGGAGTCGAGCCCGGGGAGGCGCCGTCTTGGCATCGGACCAGACCCCCGCCGGCACGGACGGGGAGAAGACCGCCGGCCCGCTGGCGAAGCGCGGCAAGCGCTCGCAGACCGTGTCGCTCGTGCTCCTGGCCGGCGCCGGCGCGGCGGCCCTCGGCCTCGGGCGCATCGACCTGTCGCAGCGAGAGGAGGATGTGCTCATCTACGCCGACGCCGAGGCCTGCGCCGCCGCGGGCGTTCGCAGCGAGGAGGATTGCCGCCGGGACCACGCGCGGGCCGTGGCCACCTATCAGGGCGCGGCGCCCCGCTACGCGAGCGAATCCGACTGCGAGCGCCATCACGGCGCCGGCCACTGCCTCTCCGGCGGCCGGGTGCCGACGCTGCTCGCGGGCCAGGCGCAGCCGCGCATGGCCGCCTTCCTGATCGGACGCCGGCCGGAGCAGGGCATCGAGCCCCAGCCCCTGTTCGAGCACGAGCCGAAGGCCGAGCGGCACGGCTCCGCCGGCTACTGCACCGGTTCCGGGGCACGGATCGTCACGTCGAGCGGCGGCCGGGCCTCGACGGCGCGGGTCGCCTCGTCCGCCGTGCACAAAGCCTCCTTCGGCGGCTTCGGGGCGACGGGGCGCTCCTTCTCGTCGGGCTCGTCCTCGCACGGCTCCGCGAGCGGCTGATGCGCCGCGTCGCGACCGGCGAGCGCCCGGACTGGCGGGAGACCGCCGCGGCCAACAGCTTCGTCTTCCACACCCTCGACGGCGCCCCCTACTGGGACGAGAGCCACGCCTACGGCTTCACCCTGGAGGAGATCGAGCGGGACATCGAAGGGCCGACGGGCGAGCTTCACGCCCTCTGCCTGGAGTTCGCCGCCCGCGCCGTCGCGGACGAGCGCATCCTCGCCTCGCTGCGCATCCCCGAGAGAGCCTGGGACGCCGTCCGCGACAGCTGGCGGCGGGGCGACCCGAGCCTCTACGGAAGGCTCGATTTCGCCTACGGAGGAAACGGGCCGGCGAAGCTCCTCGAATACAACGCCGACACTCCGACGGCGCTCTACGAGACCGGCGTCTTCCAGTGGCTCTGGCTGGAGCAGGCGCTTGCCTCGGGCCGGTTGCCGGCGGGGAGCGACCAGTTCAACTCCGTCCACGAGCGGCTCGTGGCCCGGTTCCGGGAGCTTCCCGTGGACGGGCTCCTCGCTCTCGCGGCCTACGCCGAGGCGCCGGAGGACCGGGGCACCGTCGCCTACCTTCAGGATTGCGCCGTGCAGGCGGGGCGCGACACCACCTTCCTCGACCTGCCCGACATCGGGCTCGATGCCGACGCGCGCCTCTGCACCCGCGACGGGCGCGGCATCGACACCCTGTTCAAGCTCTACCCGTGGGAGTGGGCGCTCGGTGACGCCTTCGGCTCGGCGGTGGCGCGCACGCCGACCCGCTTCCTCGAGCCGCCCTGGAAGATGCTGCTCTCGAACAAGGGCTTGCTGCCGCATCTCTGGGCGATGGCGCCGGGGCACCCGAACCTGCTGCCGGCCTTCTTCGAGGAGGACCCGGCGAAGGCAAGCCTCGGCCGGTCCTTCGTGCGCAAGCCCCTGTTCTCGCGGGAGGGCGCCAACATCCTGATCGTGCGTGACGGCGCGGTGCTGGCACGCGCCGAGGGTCCCTACGGCGAGGAGGGAACCATCCGCCAGGGCCTCGCGGAATTGCCCGATCTAGACGGGCGCCGGCCCCTCATCGGCTCCTGGGTCGTCGGCGACGCGGCGGCGGGCCTGTGCATCCGCGAGAGCAGCGGCCCGGTGACGGGTGACGCGGCGCTGTTCGTGCCCCACTTCATCGAGCCGTGAAGAGAGGCGGCCCGTGACCGAGATCCTGTTCTACCACCTCCAGCGCCAGCCCCTGGAGACGGTGCTGCCGACGCTGGTCGAGCGCTCCCTGGCGCGGCAGTGGCGGGCGACGATCCAGGCCTCGAGCGAGGAGCGCCTCCAGGCGCTGGACGACGGGCTCTGGACCTACAGCGACGAGAGCTTCCTGCCCCACGGCACCGACCGGGAGGCGGATGCGGCGACGCAGCCCGTGCTGCTGACGCTGCGCGAGCACAACCCCAACGCCGCCTCGATCCGCTTCCTCGTCGAGGGCGCGGCGCTCCCGGCGGATGCGGGCAGCTACGAGCGCATCTGCATCCTCTTCGACGGTACCGACCAGGACGCCCTCCTCAAGGCCCGCGAGCAGTGGCGCGAGGCCAAGGAGGCCGGCCACGCGGTCGCCTACTGGCAGCAGGACGAGGGCGGACGCTGGGTGAAGAAGGCTTGAGAGCCGAAGCGCTGTACCGCCGAGTCCCTCGAACGGTCGGTTCGAGGGACTCGGCGAGCCGGCATCAATGCTGAAGGATCTTCGACAGGAAGGTCTGTGCCCGCTCCGAGCGCGGCTTGCCGAAGAAGTCGTCCTTGCCGGCGTCCTCGACGATCTCGCCCTGGTCCATGAAGATCACCCGGTCGGCGACCTTGCGGGCGAAGCCCATCTCGTGGGTCACGACCATCATGGTCATGCCCTCGCGGGCGAGCTCGACCATCACGTCGAGGACCTCGCCGACCATCTCGGGGTCCAGCGCCGAGGTCGGCTCGTCGAAGAGCATCACCACCGGGTTCATGGCGAGCGCGCGGGCGATCGCCACCCGCTGCTGCTGGCCACCGGAGAGCTGGCCCGGAAACTTCTTCGCGTGCGCCGAGAGACCGACGCGGGCGAGCAGGTCGAGCCCGCGCTTGTGGGCCTCCTCCTTCGGGCGCCCGAGCACCTTGCGCTGGGCGATGGTGAGGTTGTCGGTGATCGACAGGTGCGGGAACAGCTCGAAGTGCTGGAAGACCATGCCGACCCGCGAGCGGAGCTTCGGCAGGTTCGTCGCCTTGTCGGCGATCTTGGTGCCGTCGACGGTGATCTGACCCTTCTGGAAGGGCTCGAGCGCGTTCACGCACTTGATCAGCGTCGACTTGCCCGAGCCCGAGGGGCCGCAGACCACCACGACCTCGCCCTTTGCCACCGCCGTGGTGCATTCGTGGAGCACGCGGAAGTCGCCGTACCACTTGCTGATCGCGTCGATGGCGATCATCGCCGTGCCGGGCGCCCGCTGGCGTGCCGGCTCGATGAGCGTCCCCGGCTGGAGGCCGGAATCGCTTGGCGCCGCCTGGGCCGCGGCGGCGGGCGCGGGCGTCGCCGTCGATCCGGTGATGGGCGAGTCGGTCATGCCTCTCGGGCTCCCGGAGTCAGCGGATGATGGCGACGCGGGCCTGAAGGCGCCGCACCAGGAAGGAGGCCGCGAGGCAGACCGCGAAGTAGACGAGCGCCGCGAACAGGTACATCTCCACGAGCCGCCCGTCGCGCTGGGCGACCTTCGAGGCCGCGCCCAAGAAGTCCGTCAGCGAGAGCACGTAGACGAGGGAGGTGTCCTGGAAGAGCACGATGGTCTGGGTCAGCAGCAGCGGCAGCATGTTGCGGAAGGCCTGCGGCAGCACCACGAGGCGCATGGTCTGCGCGTAGCCCATGCCGAGCGCCTGGGCGGCCGCCGTCTGGCCCTTCGGGATCGACTGGATGCCCGCGCGCATGATCTCGGCGAAGTAGGCCGCCTCGAACAGCGTGAAGGTGATGAGCGCCGAGGTGAAGGCGCCGACCTGGATCGGGTTCGGGGAGCCCGTCATCCAGGCGCCGATGTAGGGCACCAGGAAGTAGAACCAGAAGATCACCAGCACGAGGGGCAGAGAGCGCATCAGCTCGACGTAGAGCTTGGCCGCGTGCCACAGGCCCGGCACGCCCGAGAGCCGCATCATGGCGAGCAGCGTGCCGAACACCACGCCCCCCGTGGCGGCGAGCGCCGTGAGGGTCAGCGTGAACACCATGCCCTGCCCGAACAGGTAGGGCAGGGAGCTCGCGACGACGCCGAAGTCGAAGTTCTGGAACATCAGCGCTGCCCCGGCACGGCCACCCGCCGCTCGATCAGGGTCGCGGCGGCGATGACGACGAGGTTCACGAGCACGTAGAGGATCGTGGCGGCGGTGAAGGCCTCGAACACCTGGAACGAGAACTCCTGCATCGAGCGCGCGCGGCCGGTCAGCTCCAGGAGGCCGATGGTCAGCGCGACCGAGGTGTTCTTCAGGTTGTTCAGGAACTCCGAGGTCAGCGGCGGCAGGATGATGCGGTAGGCGTTCGGCAGCAGCACGTAGCGGTAGGTCTGGGCGACGGTGAAGCCCATGGCGGTGCCCGCCATCCGCTGCCCGCGGGGCAGAGATTCGATACCGGCGCGCACCTGCTCGGCGACCCGCGAGGCGGTGAAGAAGCCGAGGCACGCCACCGCCGTATAGAAGGGCGCGTTCGGCAACTGCTTGATCCAGGAGCCCAGGGAGCCCGGCAGCACCTCGGGCAGCACGAAGTACCAGAGGAACATCTGCACGAGCAGCGGCACGTTGCGGAACAGCTCGACATAGGCCGTGCCGACCGCGCGCGCCGCCTTCGAGGGCAGGGTGCGCAGCACCCCGATCAGCGAGCCGAGGCAGAAGGCGATCACCCAGGACGAGAGCGCCGTGGCGATGGTCCAGCTCAGGCCGGAGAGGAGCATGTCGGCATACGTGCCGGTGCCCTCAGGCGAGGGCTCGAGGAAGATGCCCCAGTTCCAGGTGTAGTTCACCGCCTCGCGTCCCCGCCCATGTCCCTGCCGCTGCGAATCAGTAGGCGGCCGGGTCCGGGCTGTCGCTCGGGTTGGCGAACTGCTTCTGCATCGCCTCGGTCATCGGCAGCTTGAGGTTGATGCCCCGCGGCGGGATCGGCTTCGTGAACCACTTCTCGTAGAGGGCCTTGCCGTCCGGGCTGCCGTAGAGCGCCTTCGTCGCCGCGTCCGCGACCGCCTTGAAGGGCGCGTCGTCCTTGCGCAGCATGATGCCGTAGGGCTCGGGCTTCGAGAGCGCCTCGGAGGAGATCACGTAGGCGTCAGGCGTCTTGGAGCCCGCGGCGAGGGAGGCCAGCAGCACGTCGTCCATAACGAAGGCGTCGGCCCGGCCGGTCTCGACCATCAGGAAGGCCTCGGCGTGGTCCTTGGCCGGGAGGATGGTCAGCCCGAGGCTGCGGGCGGCGTTCGCCTCGTTGATCTGGCGGATGTTGGTGGTGCCCGAGGTCGAGACCACGGTGCGGCCCTTGAGGTCCTCGATCTTGTCGAGCTTCTTCTCCTTCTTGGAGACGTAGCGCGTCGCGGTGAGGAAGTGGCTGTTGGTGAAGCCAGCCTGCTTCTGCCGGTCGGCGTTGTTGGTGGTCGAACCGCACTCGAGGTCGATGGTGCCGTTGGCGATCAGCGGGATGCGCGTCGCCGAGGTCACCGGGTTGAGCTTCACCTCGAGCTTGTCGAGCTTCAAGTGGGTCTTCACCGCCTCGGTGATCTTCAGGCAGATGTCCATCGCGTAGCCGACCGGCTTCTGGTCGCCGTCGAGATAGGAGAAGGGCACCGACGAATCGCGGTAGCCGATGGTGATCGCGCCGGTGTCCTTCACCTTCTTCAGCGTGCCGGTGAGGTCCTGGGCGGCCGCCGGCATCGCCACGAGGGCCAGGCTGAGGGGGATCGAGGCCAGCGCGAGGGGGAGACGCATGCGAGGATCATCCTTGTTGCGGGCCGCGCCGCGGGCGGGCCCCGGTCTCGCTCATACTGGGGCGGCGGGACGTGCGTGTCACCCGCGCACAGGCACATCCGGGGCCAAGCGTCGCGCCAGGCCCCGCTCGTCCTCAGAAATCGCGCTGCACGCGCATGCGGATCTGGGTCACGTCGTGGCGCCGCACCGTGTAGACCGGCAGCCCGCTGGCGTCGGTGACGGGCCGCGTCTGGTCGGCGACCCGGCCGCTGAGCACCGAGGTGCCGATGTAGGTGCCCTCGACGCCGATATCGAGGTCCTTGACCGGGGACCAGATCAGGCTGGCGCCGGCGGTGACCTGAGCGTTGTCGCGCAGCACCGGGCTCACCGCGAAGGCGGCGGCGTTCGTCACCACCGACGGGGGCGTGGCCGAGCCGACGAGGCCGTTCGTCAGGCTGAAGGCCGCCCGCGTGCCGCGGCCGAACCCGACCTCGCCGTAGCCGCCGAAGAAGGCCGAGCGCCACTCCGGCGTCCAGTAGTGGAGGTAGGCAGCCGAGACCGTGAAGCTGTTCGAGAGGTCGAGGCGGCCGGTCAGCGGATTGACCACCGCGTCCGACAGGTAGTGTTGGAAGGGCGCGCCCTGCGTCGGGGTCAGGTTGCTGCCGTAGGTGCCGGTGAAATAGGTGAAGCCGGTGTAGACGATTGCGCCGACGCCGTAGGCGCCCTGGAGGTAGAGGCCGTCGCCCGGCGCCACGAAGGGCGTGTTGACCTTCACGCCGCCCTGCACCGCCCAGCCATAGGCCGTCTGCGAGCCGCTGGTGATGCCGCGCGTGGCAAGCAGCGCCGCGCCGTTGGTGCCGGCCGGCAGCACGGCGCCGCCGATGAAGCCGCCGGTGTTCACGTCCTTGACCGCCGCGGAGAGCTGGGCCGAGCCCCAGGCCGCGTCGTAGCGCAGGGCGCCGACGAAGTCGGGCATGCGCGAGCGCTGCACGGCATCGACGAAGGCGACCGCGGTGGCGTTGCCGGCGGCGTTCGTCGCCAGGATGATCGGGGTCGGGGCCGTGGTGGTGACGGCGAACTGCGTCGGCAGGCCGGCTCCCAGCGCCGCGGCGACGGCGGCGGAGTAGACCGGGTTCTTGCGGAAGTTCGGGTCTTCCATCGACAGGGTGGCCGACCAGCCCTCGCCGAACTTCGCCGTGTAGGCCAGCAGGTTCGTGGAGGGCACGTCGGAGCCGCCGGTGGTGCCGATCAGCTCGTAGTCGTGGGCGTAGAAATCGAAGAAGGACGAGGCGCGACCGGCGGTGAGACCGGCGAACTGCACGAAGGCCTTGTCGGCGACGACGAAGTTCTGCACGCGGCCGAAGGCGTCCTGGCCCGTGGCCGGGAAGGCGTTGGCGATGCGCTGCTGCGTCCCGGACGCCATGAAGATGCCCGTGCGGCTCGCGAACTCCAGGCGCAGGAAGGCGCGGAGCGTGCCGTAGCCGGTCTGCGTGCGGGCATCGACGTTCAGGCGGGCCAGCCCGCGGAACTGCGAGCTGTCGCCCTGGCTCTGGTTGCGGTTCGGGTTCGGGATGTAGCCGGCCTCGAAGCGGGCGCGGCCGCCGACGCGCAGGCAGGTATCGGTGCCGGGGATGTAGAAGAAGCCCGCGCCGTAGGCGCCGCAGACCCGCACGTACTCGATCGGGATCGCCTTCTTGACGGGAAGGTCGGCCGCCTGCCCCGCGGTCGCCGCAGCA
Organism: Methylobacterium jeotgali; assembly: GCF_022179345.1. Taxonomy (GTDB): domain Bacteria; phylum Pseudomonadota; class Alphaproteobacteria; order Rhizobiales; family Beijerinckiaceae; genus Methylobacterium; species Methylobacterium jeotgali. The sequence goes on from NZ_BPQR01000038.1 coordinate 15,956, forward strand.
AGCCCGGCCGCCGTGCCGAGAAGAACAGATCGGATCGTCGTCATCGTACCAGCCCCAAGCCCAAGCATTTCGCCGATGCGGCCCCGGCCGCGTGCACATTCTTTGTGCGCCCAAGTTTCTTCTTTGGGCAGGCGCCGATCTACTGTCGGTTGACGCTATGGGTAACGGGAAAACCGTCCTGTGCAAGATACGAAGCGACACATCCCGGCAAACGTCGTGTTACAACTCGACGCCGCCGTGACATGTGTCTTTTCTGCAATCCTGGCGCTGGCTTGCCGACGGGCCGGCTCGATTACTGGCCGACCTCGTTTCCGGCGTAGTCGATGGCACCGGAGGCGTTCTTCTTCCAGACATACATCACGTAGTCCGGCCGGGTGATGTCGCCCTTCTTATCGTAGGCGATCTCGCCGATCACCGTCGCGGTCGGCTTGCCCTGGTGGAGGTAGTCGGCCAGCGCCTTGCCGTCGGTCGAGCCCGTCGCCTCGATGGCAGCCTTCAGGATCTGCACGGCGGCGTAGGAGTAGAGGGTGTAGGCCTCCGGATCGATGCCCTTCTTCTGGAAGGCGGCGACCACGTCCTTGGCGTTCGGGTTCTTGCGGGCGTCCGGCGAGAAGGTCATCAGCGTGCCCTCGGCGCCGGGGCCGGCGATCTGCACGAACTCCTTGTCGGTGATGCCGTCGCCGCCCATCAGCGGCGCCTTCAGGCCCTGGTCGCGCATCTGGCGCACGAGAAGGCCCGCCTCCGTGTGGATGCCGCCGTAGTAGACCACGTCGACATTGGCCTGCTTCAGCTTCGAGACGAGGGCCGAATAGTCCTTCTCGCCGGGGTTGATGCCCTCGTAGATCACGTCCTTGCCGCCCTTGGCGCGGTAGACCTTGCGGGTCTCGTCGGCCAGCCCCCGGCCGTAGGGCGTCTTGTCGTGGACGAAGGCGACCTTCTTGCCCTGGAAATGCTTGGCGAGATACTCGCCGGCCACCGCCCCCTGCTGGTCGTCGCGGCCGCAGGTGCGGAAGGTGTTCCAGTTGCCGCGCTCGGTGAACTTCACCGCCGTCGAGGCCGGCGTGATCTGGATGATGCCGGCGTCCTGATAGACGTCGGAGGACGGGATCGAGACGCCGGAGTTGAAGTCGCCGACGACCATCTTCACGCCGTCGGCGGCGAACTTGTTGGCGACCGAGACGCCCTGCTTCGGGTCGGAGGCGTCGTCGCCGCTCGACAGCTCGAACTTCTGGCCCTTCACGCCGCCGGCCTTGTTGATGTCCTCGACGGCCTGGGTGACGCCGTTGCGGATCTGGGCGCCGAAGGCCGCGCTGCCGCCGGTGACCGGGCTCGCGACGCCGATCTTGATCTGCGCCTGCGCGCCCCCGGCCATGAGAAGCCCGAGGGCGAGTCCAGCGAGCAGCGATGCCTTCATGTCCGTTCCCCTTCCCTCGATGTCCCGTCGCGCGGCCCGGGGCCGCATGGGTTTGCAAGTCACGCGTGCAAGTTTCCCGCCCGGTCGCGGGGTGGCGTCACGGCTCTCCGCCCGCCGGAGAGCGCGGCCGCCAGCTCAAGGGGCCGGCGCGCTCGTAGAGCCAGCGGTACTGCGTCACCATCTGCCGCGCCCGCGTCGCGCGAAAGCCCACCGCCCCGACGATCAGCACGAAGGCCGCGTCGACGAGGAAGTAGTGCGCCGAGAGCAGCGTGCCCTCGAACAGGGCGAAATGGATGAAGCGCACCGCCGCCGCCACCGCGAGCAGCGCCGGCAGGCACTGCCAGAACGGCCGCCAGGTCCGGGCGATGGCGCCGGCCGTCATCCAGGCGGCCCAGCCGCCCATCGCCACGGTGACGAGCAGGAAGACGCCGAGCGAATCCTCCTCGAAGAGCAGGCCCTGGCCGAGGCTCACGACGCCTCCTCCCCAGTGGACACGGCATGGCCCCCGGCGCCGCCTTCGAGATAGGCGGCCTTCACGGCCGGGTCGTCGAGGAGCGCGCGGGCCTCGCCGCTCATGGTGATGCGCCCGTTGACGAGCACGTAGCCGCGATGCGCCAGCTTGAGGGCGTGATAGGCGTTCTGCTCCACGAGGAAGATCGTCATCCCCTGCGCCCGGTTGAGCTCCCGGATCGCGGAGAAGATCCCCTTCACGACCAGCGGCGCGAGGCCGAGCGAGGGCTCGTCGAGGAGCAGCAGCCTCGGCCGGCTCATCAGGGCGCGGGCGATGGCGAGCATCTGCTGCTCGCCCCCCGACATGGTGCCCGCCCGCTGCCCGAGCCGCTCCTTAAGGCGAGGGAACAGGGCGCAGACCGTCTCGAGGTCCTCGCCGAAATGGCGCCCGCCGTGGAGCGCCGCGCCCATCTGGAGGTTCTCCTGCACGCTCATGCGCGGGAAGACGCGGCGACCCTCCGGCGACTGGGCGAGCCCGAGCCGGGCGATCTCGTGGGTCGGCATCCGGGTGATGTCGCGGCCCTCGAAGGTGATGCGGCCCGAGCGCGCCTGGGGCGTGCCGAAGATCGTCATCATCAGGGTCGACTTGCCGGCCCCGTTGGCGCCGATCAGCGTGACGATCTCGCCGGCGCGCACGCTGAGGTCGACCTCGCGGAGCGCGGCGACGCTGCCGTAGAAGGCCGAGACACCGGACACGTCGAGGAGCGGTTCGGCCGCCCGCCGCTGCGCCTCCCGCGTCTCCTCGACGAGGACGTTGATGCCGGCGACGCTCACCGCCCCGCCTCCATCGCGGCATGCTCGATGCCGACCTCGGCCTCCACGGCCTCGACCTCGTCGTCCTCGACGCCGAGATAGGCGGCGATGACGCGCGGGTCGGCGCGGATCTCGGCCGGCGTGCCGTCGGCGATCTTCACGCCGTAGTCGAGCACGACGACGTGGTCGGAGATCTCCATCACCACGGCCATGTCGTGCTCGATGAGCAGGATCGAGGTGCCCTCCGCCTCGCGGATGTGGCGCAGGAGCCCGTTCAGCTCCGCCGATTCGCGGGGGTTGAGGCCGGCGGCGGGCTCGTCGAGGCAGAGCAGGACGGGGCGCGTGCACATGGCCCGGGCGATCTCGAGCCGGCGCTGGTCGCCGTAGGGCAGGTCGCCCGCCGGATCGTCGGCGCGGGGGGTGAGGCCGATCCGGTCGAGCCACGCCTTCGCCCGCGCGATCGCCTCTCCCTGCGCCGCCCGGTAGCCGGGGCTCCCGATCAGCCCGAGCAGGCTGAAGCCGGAGGCGCGCATCAGCGGCGCGTGCTGGGCGACGAGCAGGTTTTCCAGCACGGTCATGCCGGGAAACAGGCGGATGTTCTGGAAGGTGCGCGCCACCCGCGCCCGGCGGTTGACGGCGTGGTTCGGCATCCGCTCCAGGAGATGCTCGGCCCCGTCGGCGTGGCGCAGCCTCAGGCGGCCCTCGCTCGGGCGGTAGAAGCCGGTCACGCAGTTGAACAGCGTGGTCTTGCCGGCCCCGTTCGGGCCGATCAGCGCGGTGATGTCGCCGCGGCGCACGCTGAAGGATACGTCGTTGACGGCGGTCAGCCCGCCGAACCGCATGGTCAGGTGCTCGACGGTGAGGACCGCATCCCGAGCCGCCATCAGCCGTGGCCCTCGCGCACGAAGGCGCCGGAGATCGCCTTGCGCTGCCCAAGCGTCGCAGAGGGCGTGCGCTGCGAGACGAGGCCGCGGGGCCGCCAGACCATCATCGCCACCATGGCGAGCCCGAACAGGAGCAGGCGGTACTCGTTCGGGTCGAAGCCTTCTCCGAAGACGGACTTGAGGAAGCCGAGGTTGCGCAGGAGCTCCGGCCCGCCGACCATCGCCACCGCCGCGATCGCCACGCCGACCTGGCTGCCCATGCCGCCGAGCACCACGATGGCGAGGATGATGGCGCTCTCCAGGAAGTTGAAGCTCTCCGGGCTGACAAAGCCCTGGCGCACGGCGAAGAACGAGCCGGCGAAGCCCCCGAACATGGCGCCGAGCGCGAAGGCGGTGAGCTTGGTGACCGTGGTGTCGATCCCGAGCGAGCGGCAGGCGATCTCGTCCTCTCGCAGCGCCTCCCAGGCCCGCCCGATCGGCAGGCGGCGCAGGCGGAGCGTCACGAGGTTGGTGAGCAAGGCCAGTGCGAGGATCAGGTAGTAGAGGAAGACGATCCGGTGCATGGCGTCGAAGCTGAGGCCGAAGGTCTTCGCGAAGCCGTCCTCGCCCGCCGTGAAGGGGATGCCGAAGAAGGTCGCCCGCGGGATCGAGTCGATGCCGGCCGAGCCGTTGGTGAGGTCCGTCCAGTTGATGAGAACGAGGCGGATGATCTCGCCGAAGGCCAGCGTCACGATGGCGAGGTAGTCGCCCCGAAGCCGCAGCACGGGGAAGCCGAGCAGGATGCCCCAGAGCCCGGCGAACAGGCCCGCGAGCGGCAGGCAGACCCAGAAGGACAGGCCGAAGGTCGTGGAGAGCAGTGCGTAGCTGTAGGCGCCGACCGCGTAGAAGGCGACGTAGCCGAGGTCGAGGAGGCCGGCGAGCCCGACGACGATGTTCAGCCCCCAGCCGAGCATCACGTAGGTGAGGATCAGGATTCCGAGGTCGATCCAGTAGCGCGACGCCCCGAGGCTGCCCGTGGCGAGCGTCGCGACGAGCGGCATCGCCAGGGCGAAGCCGACGAAGAGCGGCACGCCGAGGGAAGGCCGGCGCCTCGCGACCGCGACGCGCCCGTCCGTCCCCTTCGGGAGCACGGCGGCGCTGCGCCGGGCCTCCCGGCGGGCGAGCCAGAGGCGCTGGGCCACGCGCAGGGCGAAGGCCGCCGCGCAGAAGGCGGCGACGAGACCCCAGCGGGGGGTGAGGTCGAGGGCGCTCGTCTGGCTGAGATCGGTGCGGTAGCTGACGATGGGGATGCAGAGGCCGAGCGTCGCCAGCGCCCAGAGCGCCGCGTCGCCGAGGATGGCCGCGGTCGACGAGCCCCGCACCGCGTTCGCCTCGCCCATCCCCCTCAGACCTTCTCGACCTCGGCCCGACCGAGCAGGCCGGAGGGCATGAAGATCAGCACGATCGCCAGGATCGAGAAGGCGGCTACGTCCTTGTACTCGATGGAGAAATAGGCCGACCAGAACGTCTCGACGAGGCCGATGATCAGCCCGCCGAGCACGGCGCCCGGCAGCGAGCCGATACCCCCGAGGACGGCCGCGGTGAACGCCTTCACGCCGGGCACGAAGCCGTCCGAGAACGAGACCACGCCGTAGTAGACGAGGTAGAGCACGCCCGCGACCGCCGCGAGCGCCGCGCCGAGCACGAAGGTCAGCGAGATCGTGCGGTCGACGTCGATGCCGAGAAGCGCGGCCATGCGCCGGTCCTGCTCGCAGGCGCGCTGCGCCCGCCCGAACGAGGTCTTCTGCACGAGGTACCAGAAGCCCGCGAGCAGCACCGCGGTGACGAGCATGATCGCGCACTGCTTGTAGGAGAGGCTGACGGCGTAGCCGTCGCGCTCGAACAGGGTGAAGGCGCCCCCCAGCATCGGCGGCGTCGGCTTGTTGCGCGCGCCCTGCGCCACCTGCACGAAGTTCGCCAGGAAGATCGAGACGCCGATCGCCGAGATCAGCGGCGCCAGCCGGAAGGAGCCCCGCAGGGGCCGGTAGGCGACGCGCTCGATCGCGTAGCCCCAGAGCGCGGTGAGCAGCATCGTCGCGACGAGCACGAAGAGAAGCGCCAGCGCGATCGAGGAGACGCCGAGCCAGGTCGTCACGAGCAGGAACAGGATCAGCGCGACGAAGCTCGACACCATGAAGACGTCGCCATGGGCGAAGTTCACCATGCCGATGATGCCGAAGACCATCGTGTAGCCGATGGCGATCAGTCCGTAGATCGAGCCTAGCGTCAGGCCGTTGATGAGCTGCTGTACGAAGACGTCCATCGGCCCTCGAGATGTCCGCGCGGCCCGCCGGAGGGCGGGTACGAAGGCGGTTGAAGCATAGCCGGACCGCCAGGGAAAGGCTGGCCGTCGAACGGCTTGCCGCCGCCGGGGGCCGAACGCAAGCATCTCCCGTGCCGGTGGGGGAAGCACGTTCGGATGTCACCTCTTCATCCCGGACGCGGTGCGTCTCGCCTGGACATGTGGCCTGGAACATGCACCACATCCGTCAAACAGGGATGATGCCCGTATTCGTGCCCACCGGGCCCGCGGAGGACAGGATGCGATCCAATCGCCTCACGACGCTGATCTTCATCGGCATGATCCTCGGCATCGTCGTCGGCTACCTGTGCAGCATCACCTGGCCCGATCCGCAGACGGCCAAGGAGATCGCCGGCTACATCTCGCTCATCAGCGACGTGTTCCTGCGGCTCATCAAGATGATCATCGCGCCGCTGGTGTTCTCGACGCTCGTCGTCGGCATCGCGCACATGGGCGACACGGCCTCCGTCGGCCGGGTCGGCGGCAAGGCGCTGCTCTGGTTCGTGGGCGCCTCCTTCTGCTCGCTTCTGCTCGGGTTGGTGATGGTCAACCTGCTGCGCCCCGGCGACGCGCTGAACCTGCCGCTGCCGGATGCGGGGGCGAGCACCAACCTCAAGGCCGCCTCGCTCTCCCTGAAGGAGTTCGTCACCCACCTCGTGCCCAAGAGCGCCGTCGAGGCGATGGCCAACAACGAGATCCTGCAGATCGTGGTGTTCTCGGTGTTCTTCGGGGTCGGGCTCGCTGCGCTCGGCGAGAAGGGCCGCTTCCTCGCGCAGGGCATCGAGGGGCTGGCCGAGGTGATGCTTAAGGTCACCGGCTACGTGATGAACTTCGCCCCCGTCGCCGTGTTCGCGGCGATCGCGGCGACCATCACCACCCAGGGACTCGGGGTGCTCGTCACCTACGGCAAGTTCATGGTCGAGTTCTACTTCAGCCTCGGCATGCTCTGGTGCCTGCTCGCCTTCGCGGGCTTCGTCCTGCTCGGCGGCCCCGGCATCCGCCGGCTCCTGAACCTGATCAAGGAGCCCTTCGTGCTGGCCTTCTCGACGGCCTCGAGCGAGGCGGCCTACCCGAAGACGCTCTCGAACCTCGAGCGCTTCGGCGTGCCCAACCGCATCACCTCCTTCGTGTTGCCGATGGGCTACTCGTTCAACCTCGACGGATCGATGATGTACTGCACCTTCGCGGTGATGTTCATCGCGCAGGCCTACAACGTCCCCTTGAGCCTCGGGCAGCAGATGACCATGCTGCTCCTACTGATGGTCACCTCGAAGGGCATGGCCGGCGTGCCGCGTGCCTCGCTCGTGGTGATCTCGGCGACGCTCTCGACCTTCCACATCCCGGAGGCCGGCCTGTTGCTCATCATCGGCATCGACCAGTTCCTCGACATGGGCCGCTCGGCCACGAACGTGCTCGGCAACAGCGTCGCCACGGTCGCGGTGGCGAAGTGGGAGGGCCAGCTCGCGGCGGCCGACCAGCGCCTCGACCGGGACACCGACCCCGTGCCGGAACCGGCGGAGTAGGCGCCCATGCTCCGCTCCGGCTTCCTCGCCGCGCTCCTGCTGCTCGCCGCCGGCGCGCCTGACGCGGGCGCGATCGAGGTGCTGACGGGTACGCTCGGCAAGGTCGCCCGGACCCACACCGTCGTCATCGGCTACCGCACGAGCTCGCTGCCCTTCTCCTTCGTCGAGGGCGCCGCCGGTGCGGCCCCGCCCGCCTCGCCGGACGCCGCGCCCGCGGGCGCGAAGCGGCCGATCGGCTACGCCATCGACCTGTGCCAGGAGATCGTCGAGGACATCGAACGCGAGATCGGCCAGGACAACCTGAAGGTCGTCTACGAGCCCGTGACCTCCGCCTCCCGGATCGAGGCTGTCACCTCCGGCCGAATCGACCTCGAATGCGGCTCGACCACGGCCAACGCCGAGCGCCGCCAGAGCGTCTCGTTCTCGCCGGTGACCTTCATCAGCGCCACGAAGCTCCTCGTGCGCAAGGGGTCGCCGGTCGCCTCCTACCGCGATCTCGGCGGCCGCCGCGTCGCGGTGACGGCCGGCACCACCAACGAGAGCGTGGTGCGAACCCAGCTCGCCCGGCTCGGCATCCAGGCGGAGATCGTCACCGGCCGCGACCACGCCGAGTCCTTCGCGATGGTCCGCGACGGGCGCGCCGACGCCCTCGCCCTCGACGACGTGCTTCTCTACGGGCTGATCGCCGGCGGCGGGCCGGATGCGAAGGACTACACGGTCCTCGCCGACAAGCTCTCCTTCGAGCCCTACGCGATCATGTTCCGCAAGAACGATCTCGAGCTCGCAGCGGTCGTCTCGGGCACCTTCTCCCGGCTCGCGGAGTCCCGCGAGTTGCGCTGGACCTACGAGAAGTGGTTCCTCAAGCGTCTGCCGAACGGCGAACGCCTGAACGTGCCGATGTCCGACGAGCTGCGCACCAGCTTCCAGGTGATCGGCCTTCAGGACTGAGCCCGCGCCCGCGAGGAGGTTTCGCGATGGAACCCGAGTCGACGCCCGCTCCCGTTGCCGAGCCTCCGGACGGCAACCTCGCCGTGGCGACGGTGCGCACCGTCGAGATGCAGGGCGAGCGGGTCCGCTCCGAGCACGACCTTCTCGGCTACGGGGACGTCCCGGCGGACGCGCTCTGGGGCATCCACACCAAGCGCGCGGTGGCGAACTTTCCGATCACCGGCGTGCCGGTCGGGCACTTTCCCGAGTTCGTCCGGGCGCTGGCGCTGGTGAAGCAGGCAGCCGCCCGCGCCAACCGCCGCCTCGGCTACCTCGATTTGAAGAAGGCCGACGCCATCGACCGAGCCTGCGCGCTGGTCGCCACCGACAAGAGCTACACCGAGGCCTTCGTCGTCGACGCGATCCAGGGCGGGGCCGGCACCTCGACCAACATGAACGCCAACGAGGTCATCGCCAACGTCGCCCTCGGGCTGATGGGCAAGACGCCGGGCGCCTACGAGACGCTCCACCCCAACGACGACGTCAACATGGCGCAGTCGACCAACGACGCCTACCCGACGGCGCTCCGGCTCGCGGTGATCTTCGCGACTCAGCCCCTGATCCGCGCTCTCGACGACCTCGCCTACGCCTTCAAGGGCAAGGCGGTGGAGTTCGCCGACGTGCTCAAGATGGGCCGCACCCAGCTCCAGGACGCGGTGCCGATGACGCTCGGCCAGGAGTTCGACGGCTTCCACGCCACGATCAAGGAGGACGTGGCGCGATTGGGTGAGATCGTCGCCCTGTTCCGCGAGGTCAATCTCGGGGCGACCGCCATCGGCACCGGCATCAACGCCGATCCGCGCTACGCGGCGCTCGCCGTCGAGGAGCTGTCGCGGCTCGCGGGCCAGCCCATGGTGCTCGCCGGAAACCTCATCGAGGCGACCTCGGACCTCGGGGCCTTCGTGCTGTTCTCCGGCGTCCTCAAGCGCGTCGCGGTGAAGCTCTCGAAGATCTGCAACGACCTGCGTCTGCTCTCCTCCGGCCCCCGCACGGGGATCGGCGAGATCCGGCTGCCCGCCGTTCAGGCCGGCTCCTCGATCATGCCGGGCAAGGTCAACCCGGTGATCCCGGAGGTCGTGAACCAGGTCGCCTACATGGTGATCGGGCAGGACCTCACGGTGACGCTCTGCGCCGAGGGCGGCCAGCTCCAGCTCAATGCCTTCGAGCCGACCATCGGCTACTGCACCCTCTCCTCCCTCCGGATGCTGACGGCGGCCGTCGACACGCTGACCAAGCGCTGCGTTGAGGGAATCGAGGCCGACCGCGAGCGCTGCCGCAGCCTGGTCCAAGGCTCGATCGGCCTCGTCACGGCGCTGGCGCCGACGCTCGGCTACGAGGCGAGCTCGCGGGTGGCGCAGAGGGCGCTGCGCGAGAATCGCCCCGTCGCCGAGCTGGTGCTGGAGGAGGGCCTGCTGACCCGCGAGCAGCTCGACCAGCTCCTCGAGCTCGAGGCGATGACCCACCCGACCCGGCGCCAGCGCACGGCCGGCACGACCTGACCGGGACGGCTCGTGCCGCTATCGCCTCCGCCGTTCACGTCGCCGTGATGCTTCCGCGGGGTCGAGCCGGTGCCTCGCGATTCCAAGCGTGGCGGCCCTGGTCGCCGGGGGCCGAGCGCGGCAGATATGCGCTCATGCATGACGTTCCCCGCGTCGAGATCACGCCCGAGATCCTGCTCAAGGCCTACGCGGCCGGCATCTTCCCGATGGCGGAGGACGCCGACGACCCGGCCCTCTACTGGGTCGAGCCGCGGGCGCGGGGTGTGCTGCCGCTGGACGGCTTCCGGGTCTCGCGCCGCCTCGCCCGGACCGTGCGCTCCGATCAGTTCGAGGTCCGCAGCGACACGGATTTCGACGCGGTCATCGCAGGCTGCGCGGCGCCCCGGCGCGACGGCGCCCGCACCTGGATCAACGCCCGCATCCGCGAGCTCTACGGCGCCCTGTTCGACCAGGGCCACGCCCATACGATCGAGGTCTACGCCGGCACGCCGCGCCGGCTGGTCGGCGGCCTCTACGGCGTCTCCCTCGGCGCCGCCTTCTTCGGGGAGAGCATGTTCCACGAGGCGCGCGACGCCTCGAAGGTCGCGCTGGTGCATCTGATGGCGCGGCTCAGGGAGGGCGGCTACCGGCTCGCCGACACGCAGTTCGTCACCGACCATCTCGCCCAGTTCGGGGCCGTGGCGGTGTCCCGGCAGATCTACCGGCGCCGCCTCGCCGAGGCGCTGTCCGAGACGGGCGACTGGGGAGCGCTGCCCCGCACGGGCGTAGCCGGCGCCGCCGTCCTCGATCGGCTCGCCGTCGCCGAGTGACGGTGCCGCCGCTCAGCGGAACAGGGCGTCGAGGAAGTTCTGCGGCTGCGGCGGGGGGGCCGGCGCCGGGCCCTCGTTCGAGGGGAAGAACTTTCGCGAGGGCTTCTGGCGCGGCTGCACGGGCACGCCGCGGGGGCCCTCGACGTCGACTTGGCCGGCGGAGTTGACCTGCTGGGCGGTCTTGGCCGCCTCGCGGCGCTGCTTCTTCTCCGGCTTGGCGGCGAGCGCGGGCATGTCCTCCTGCTCCTTCGCCTCGACCACGACCTCGCTGCCGCCTTTGCAGTCGACGAGCCAGACGTCGTAGATCGGGTGCTCGATGGCGTGGAGCCCCGGGCTCGCGGCGAACATCCAGCCCGTGAAGATGCGCCGGTACTTGTTGTCGAGGGTGACCTCGTCGACCTCGAGGAAGGCCGTGGTCTTGGCGCTCTCAGTCGGGGGCCGCGTGTAGCAGACCCGCGGGGTGAGCTGCAGGGCGCCGAACTGCACCGTCTCGTCCACCGCCACCTCGAAGGAGACGATGCGGCCGGTGATCTTGTCGAGGCCGGAGAACACCGCGGTCGGGTTCTTGATCTTGTCGGCGGCGGCCGGGCCCGCGAGCGCGCTCAGAAGCGCGGCGAGGCCGAGGGCGGCGGAGCGGCTGCCGGCGGTGAATCGGCTCAACGGTCGGACCCCTTGCCAGCGCCGCGGCACGGCCGGCGCGGCGAGCCTTGAAGCCCGCAACGGTGGTGGAAAAAGGGCGGTCGGGATTTTCGGTCCGTCGCGCCCCTGCACCGAGCCCGCAGCCGTCGCCCGGACCCGGGTCAGTCGCCCGGCGTCCAGGCCACGTAGTCGCCGGTCGCGGCGGGGCGCGCGCCCCAGGAAAGCTGCGAGCCCTTCGGCCGGTAGGCGTCGGCGGTGCCGGTCATGTTCTCGACATGGGGCTTCTGCCACTCGCGGGGGGTGTAGCTCTCCTCGCTCGGCGGCACGTCGACGGCGTGGCAGAGCCAGCCGCGCCAGCCGGGGGGCACCCGCGAGGCGTCGGCGTAGCCGTTGTAGACGACCCAGCGCCGCTCCGGCCCGACCGAGCGGTCGATCAGCGGCCCGTTCGCCCGGTAGTAGGTGTTGCCGAACTCGTCCGTGCCGACGAGGCGGCCGCTGCGCGCGGTGTAGAGGGCGAGCGACATCGTCTGCCCGTTCCACCAGGTGAAGATCCGCAGCAGCGTGTCCTTGAGAGCCATCGCGTCCTCGACAGGCGGCGCCGGCCGCGCCCGCGCGGGCGTTATGAAGAGGGGCGGCGTCCAAGTCCAGCGGTACCGGAGCCCGGTGACGCCCGGCACGGCCTCACAGATCGACGGCCATCGACAGCAGGTAGGTCCGCGGCGCGCCCTGGAAGAACGTCCCGAAGGAGGCCACGCCCGTCCAGTAGTTCGCGCCGGTCACGTTGACGACGTTGGCGCGGATCGTCGTCCGGCGCCCCTCGATCGTGGTGGTGTAGCGGGCGCCGAGGTCGAGGCGCGTCCAGTCGGGGAGCGGCTGCGTGTTCGCGGCATCGACGAACTGGCGGCCCGTGTAGACGACCGCTCCGTTGAGGGCGAAGCCCGGCACCCAGGGCAGGTCCCACTCGGCGCCGAGATTGAGCTGCACGCCGGGCACGCCGATCGGCACGTGGCCGACATTGGCGGCCACCTCCGTCCTCGTGAGCACGCCGTCGAGCAGGGTGGCGCCGCCGAGGACGCGCAGCCCCGGCGTGATCTCGCCATAGGCGCTGAATTCGAGCCCGGAGACCCGCTGCTCGCCGGTCTGGGCGAAGCGCCGCGTCGGGCTGAGCTCGCCGATCGGCCGGGTGATCTCGAAGGCGCTGAACGTGGTGGCGAGCGTGCCCCAGTCCACCCTGACGCCGGCCTCGACCTGATGGGCGACGTAGGGGGCGAGGATCTCGCCGGCATTGGTCGCCGTCACCGGCGCGATGTCGCCGCGGCTCAGACCTTCGATGTAGTTGCCGTAGAGCGAGACGTTCTCCCACGGCCGCACCACGATGCCGACGAGCGGGCTCGTGGCGCTCTTGTCGTAGGACGAGGCCAGGGTGCCGACGTTCGAGACGTAGTTGTGGGCCTCGATGCCCTGCCGGCGCACGCCCAGCGTCAGGAGGATGCGCTCGTCGAACACCGACAGGGTGTCGGCGACCGAGACCCCCGTCAGCGTGCTGTCGGAGAGGCGCGGCCGGGAGTCGATCACCGTCGGCGCGATGAAGGGGGCCAGAACCGGCGCGTAGATGTTCGAGAGGTAGCTGCCGTTCGCCGCGGGCAGACGGCGGGCCGTGTCCTCGTCGTAGCGGGAGGCCTGGACGACAAAGGCATGGCGGACGAATCCGGTGTCGAACCGAGCCCGGACGCCGCCGTCGACGGTGAGGCGGTCGACGCCGAGGCTGTAGAACTGCGGTGCCGTGGTGGTGTCGCCGCGCAGGTTCGTGATGGTCGGAGCGGAGGCGAAGTAGCGCTCGACGCCGGTCCGCGAGCCGCCGACGTCGCCGAACAGCGTGACCTGATCGGCGAGGTCGTATTCCAGGCGCAGCAGGCCGCCGCGGTCGTCGATGTCCGAGTATTCCCAGGGCTGCGTCAGGTTCCGGCTGCCGTCGGGCGCCCTTGGCACGGGAACTCCGGCCCGCAGCAGGAACGGGCGCAGCGGCGCGTCGAAGCGGTCCTTCTGCGCCAGCAGGTAGAGCCAGGCCCGGAACCGCTCGCCCCGGTAGTCGAGGGCCAGCGCCCCGACGCCCGTCGTCTCGGACTGGCGGTCGATGGGCGTGTCGCCGCCGCGCAGGCTGCCGACGATCCGCGCGCCCCATTCCCGGTTCGCGCCGTAGCGCCGCGCGATGTCGAAGCCGCCGCCGCCCCGCGCGGCCGAGCCGTAGTCGAGGGTGAAGCGGGTCAGGTCCTCGCCGGCCCGCTTCGGGACCACGTTGATGACGCCGCCGACGCCGCCGTTGGGCGCGACGCCCGAGAGCGCGGCGGAGGGGCCCTTCAGAACCTCGATGCGCTCGGCGTAATCGGTGAAGACGCGGAAGCTCGGGGCGACGCCGTAGACGCCGTCGAAGGCGAACTCGCCGCTGGTGCCCTCGTTGATGGGAAAGCCGCGGATGTAGAACGAGTCGAACGGCGCGCCCGTCGTCTGCGTGGCGCGCACGGAGGGGTCGAGGGCGAGCGCCTCGGACGCCGTCGACGCTTGCCGGTCGCGGATGAAGCGGTCGGTGTAGCTGCTGACGCTGAAGGGAGACTTCTTCGTCTCCGCGTTGCCGAGCAGGCCGAGGCGGCCGCCCTGCGCCACCTGCCCGCCGGCATAGGCCGGAACCACGCCGCGCGCCGTGCCGGTTCCCTCCACCGAGAGCGTGTCGAGCTGGACGCTCGCGTCCTCCGCCGCGGGCGTCCGCCCGGCCTGTGCCCGCGCAGGATGCGACATCGCCGATAGGCCTGTCGCGATGACCGCGATCGAAGCAAGTCTTGGAAGATGGTGCAGCTTATCGGACATGGATCGGCCAAGATATGCCGAGCGAGAAACTAGATTATAAGTATTATAATCTATAAGTCGCCCTTCGTTGCTCGATCGCGATTTGCATGATCGATGGTGATTCTCAAGACTGCGATCGGGATATCGGGCCAAGCGAGCCTGGGTCATCATCCGGCACCGTGCGCTCACCGGAGCCGGAAGCGGGTTCGCATCGTTTCGAGACCCGGATCGGCCGCGCGGACGGATGAGGATCGCTCGGCAGGGGCGGAGCATCGCAAGCGGCCGTGTCGGCTCCCCTCTGTGATCCGCGGGTCACAGCCGGACGCCCGGATCGGCGTTGACGAAAAATAATCCGATCCGGATTCGGATCGGCCCCAAGCGCACTTACCGGTGTCTGAGACTTGTCCACAGGATTGAGTCCTCTGACACAACATCTAGGCGGAAACTCCGGCGCCGCCTACCAGTTGTTGACGCGGAGGGCCCAGCCTGGGTACTCTCCGGGACATGCTTCGAGGCTGCCGGGCAGGGCTTCCCGCCCCTCGCGAGCATCATCGATAATGACCGCTGAACCGGCCCGCGCATCCCAGGCGCGGACGGGATCGGCACCCCGGAAACCATGGACGACCGCGCGGGCGCGGGGCGAGGTGTCGTGCCTCGTCGTGAGAGGTGTGTTTCATGCGGATCGAGCGTCGCTACACCACGCAAGGCTCCTCGCCCTACGCGGCGATCCCGTTCCGCAAGGCGCTGAGCGAGATCCGCAACCCGGACGGCTCGGTGGTGTTCCGTCTCGAGGGCATCGAGGTGCCCGAGAGCTGGAGCCAGGTCGCCACCGACGTGCTGGCACAGAAGTACTTCCGCAAGGCCGGCGTGCCCGCCCGCCTGAGGAAGGTCGAGGAGAACGACGTCCCGTCCTTCCTGTGGCGCTCGGTGCCCGACGAGGCGGCGCTCGCCGCGCTCCCCGAGACGGAGCGCTCCGGCTCCGAGACCTCCGCGAACCAGGTCTTCGACCGGCTCGCCGGCTGCTGGACCTACTGGGGCTGGAAGGGCGGCTACTTCACCACGGAGGAGGACGCGCAGGCCTTCATGGACGAGCTGCGCTTCATGCTCGCCCGGCAGATGGTGGCGCCGAACTCGCCGCAGTGGTTCAACACCGGCCTGCACTGGGCCTACGGCATCGACGGCCCCGGCCAGGGCCACTACTACTGCGACTGGAAGACGGGCGCGCTGACGAAGTCGGCCTCGGCCTACGAGCACCCCCAGCCCCACGCCTGCTTCATCCAGTCCGTCCAGGACGACCTCGTCAACGAGGGCGGCATCATGGACCTCTGGGTGCGCGAGGCGCGTCTGTTCAAGTACGGCTCCGGCACCGGCTCGAACTTCTCGATGCTGCGCGGCGAGAACGAGCGGCTGGGCGGCGGCGGCAAGTCGTCGGGCCTGATGAGCTTCCTCAAGATCGGCGACCGGGCGGCGGGCGCCATCAAGTCCGGCGGCACCACCCGGCGCGCCGCCAAGATGGTCATCGTCGACATCGACCACCCGGACATCGAGGCCTTCATCGACTGGAAGGTGAAGGAGGAGCAGAAGGTCGCCGCCCTCGTCACCGGCTCGAAGGTCGTCTCGAAGCACCTCACCGCAGTGATGAAGGCCTGCACCCAGTGCGAGGCCGAAGGGGACGCCTGCTTCGACCCCGAGCGCAACCCCGCCCTCAAGCGCGAGGTTCGCGCCGCCCGCAAGGCGATGGTGCCGGACGCCTACATCAAGCGCGTCATGCAGTTCGCCCGGCAGGGCTTCACCAAGATCGAGTTCCCCGTCTACGACACCGACTGGGACTCGGAAGCCTACCTCACCGTCGCCGGCCAGAACTCCAACAACTCGGTCTCGCTGACCGACAGCTTTTTGCGCGCGGTCGATGCAAATGAGAAATGGCATCTGACGTCCCGCGTGACCGGCAAGGTCACCAAGGAGATCGATGCCCGCGACTTGTGGGAAAAAATCGGCGAGGCGGCCTGGGCGTCGGCCGATCCGGGCCTGCACTTCAACACCACGATGAACGACTGGCACACCTGCCCGACGGGTGGGCGGATCCGGGCCTCGAACCCGTGCTCCGAGTACATGTTCCTCGACGATACCGCCTGTAACCTCGCCTCGACCAACCTGCTGACGATGTACGACCGCGAGACGAAGCGGTTCGACACGGCCGCCTTCGAGCACCTCAACCGCCTCTGGACGGTGGTGCTCGAGATCTCCGTCATGATGGCGCAGTTCCCGAGCCGGGAGATCGCCGAGCTCTCCTACCGCTACCGGACGCTCGGGCTCGGCTACGCCAATATCGGCGGCCTGCTGATGACCATGGGCCTGCCCTACGACTCCAAGGAGGGCCGGGCGCTCGCCGGCGCGCTCACCGCGATCATGACCGGCGTGTCCTACGCGACGTCGGCCGAGATGGCCGCCGAGCTCGGCCCCTTCGCGGAGTACGCCGGGAACGAGGCCTCGATGCTGCGGGTCATCCGCAACCACCGCCGCGCCGCCCACGGCGAGGCCGAGGGCTACGAGGGCCTCTCCATCGCCCCCGTGCCCCTCGATCTTGCCAACGTCCCCCAGGCCGACATCGCCGAGCGCGCCAAGGCCGCCTGGGACCGGGCGCTCTCGCTCGGCGAGAAGCACGGCTACCGCAACGCCCAGGCCACCGTCATCGCGCCGACCGGCACGATCGGCCTCGTCATGGACTGCGACACCACCGGCATCGAGCCCGACTTCGCGCTGGTGAAGTTCAAGAAGCTCGCCGGGGGCGGCTACTTCAAGATCATCAACCGCGCGGTGCCGGACGCCCTGCGCTCCCTCGGCTACCGCGAGAGCGAGATCGCCGAGATCGAGGCCTACGCCGTCGGCCACGGCTCCATGGGCCAGGCGCCTGCGGTCAACCCCGGCTCGCTGCGGGCCCGCGGCTTCACCGACGAGAAGATCGCGGCGGTCGAGGCGGGGCTGAAGGCGGCCTTCGACATCAAGTTCGTGCTCAACCGCTGGACGCTCGGCGACGACTTCCTCACCAACACCCTCAAGGTGCCGGCCGAGAAGCTCGCCGATCCGAGCTTCGACCTGCTCTCCTTCCTCGGCTTCTCGCGGAAGGAGATCGAGGCGGCCAACACCCATGTCTGCGGGGCGATGACGCTGGAGGGCGCACCGTTCCTCAAGACCGAGCACTACGCGGTGTTCGATTGCGCCAACCCCTGCGGGCGCATCGGCAAGCGCTACCTCTCGGTCGAGAGCCACATCCGCATGATGGCGGCGGCGCAGCCCTTCATCTCGGGAGCGATCTCCAAGACCATCAACATGCCGAACGACGCCACCGTCGAGGACTGCAAGGCGGCCTACCGCCTGTCCTGGACGCTGGCGCTGAAGGCCAACGCCCTCTACCGCGACGGCTCGAAGCTCTCGCAGCCCCTCAACGCGGCGCTGATCAGTGACGAGGAGGACGAGACCGACGACGCCCTCGAGGCGATCGTCCAGGCGCCCGCCGCCGCCAAGGCGGCGATCGCCGCAGAAAAAATCGTGGAGCGGGTGATCGAGCGCGTCGAGCGCATCCGGTCGCGGGAGAAGATGCCGGACCGCCGCAAGGGCTACACCCAGAAGGCGGTGGTCGGCGGCCACAAGGTCTACCTGCGCACCGGCGAGTACGAGGACGGGCGCCTCGGCGAGATCTTCATCGACATGCACAAGGAGGGCGCCGCCTTCCGGAGCCTGATGAACAACTTCGCCATCGCGATCTCGCTCGGCCTCCAGTACGGCGTGCCGCTGGAGGAGTATGTCGAGGCCTTCACCTTCACCCGCTTCGAGCCGGCGGGCTTCGTGCAGGGCAACGACGCCATCAAGAACGCCACCTCGCTCCTCGACTACGTGTTCCGCGAGCTGGCGATCTCGTATCTCGGCCGCAGCGACCTCGCCCACGTCAACCCGTCCGAGATCGGCAACACCGCCCTCGGCGGCGGCGAGAGCGACACCACCCGCGACAAGCCGGGCACCGCGGTCGCCGCCGTGGTCTCCCGCGGCCTGCTCCGGGGCTCGGCCGACAAGCTGACCCTGATCCAGGGCGGCCCGGCGGGCGCCACGATCGGCGTCGCCTCGGCGGCCAGTGGTCAGACGGTCCCGGCGGGCGGCGCGGTCCATGCGGTCCACGGCGCCACGGCGCTGAAGGTGGAGCCGCTGGTCGAGGGTTCGGCGGAGACGGCGGTGGAGACCCTGCCGTTCGCCAAGCCGGAGCGCAGCGTCGCGGATCGCCGCGCCGAGGCGAAGATGAAGGGTTACGTGGGCGAGGCCTGCCCGGAATGCGCGAACTTCACGCTCGTCCGCAACGGCACCTGCCTGAAATGCGACACCTGCGGCAGCACCACCGGCTGCTCGTGAGAACAGATGGGGAGGCGTCCCGCGCCTCCCCCTTTCGCTTGCGGGCCTCGGTGGCCACGCAGCGAGCTATCGCACCAGCAGCGTCACAGCCGCCACGGCGATCACCGAGAAAGTCGCGATGACGCCGCCGCCCCGGCAGGCGAACTGGCGGGGGGAGTTCGGCGGGGCGAACATGCCGATCGGGTGCAGAAGCCGGGCGATCAGCAGCACGATAAGCAGGCTCCGCACCAGCGTGAGGCTGCCGCCGCCCGCCTCCACGAAGGCGATGAGGAGCAGGGCAAAGGGCACGTATTCGCCAAAATTCGCCTGCGAGCGGATGCGCTTCTCGAGCGCCTCCCGGCCGCCGTCGCCGTGGAGCACGCCCATCGAGAGGCGTCCGGCCACCACCCAGCCCGAGAGGCCGAGATAGATCAGAGCGAGCAGCCCGGCGTGGAAGGCGGTGACCGCGGGAAACGTCATGGTGCTCTCCAAGACCGCCCGGCACGCGGCGAAAGGCTCGACAGGCGGGCATGTCGCGCTCGGGGAGCAGAAGCGTCTCGGCCCGGCTCCCGTTCCCATCGGCCGACGACCCGCTTCCGCGACGGCGCTCGGCCTCGAAGGCTCCGAGCCTGCCGGCAGGATTCATCGTCCGCCGACAGGCCGTCCGGCGTGCCTTACATGCGGTTCATCATCATTTTGCGCTTCATCATTTTGCGCTTCATCATCTTCCGATGCATCATCCGCTCGCGATGCGTCATGCGGACCTGCGTGTAGGCCGGGGCTTCGGTCTGGACGCCGCCGGGACCCATCGGCGCCGCCGTCGCGCTGCCGACGCCGAGGGCGAGGCCGCCCAGCACGGTGGCGGCCGCGAGCGTGAGGCTCAATCTCGTCATGCATTCTCTCCCTGTCTCATTCCATCCTCCGGACGGATAGATTGACAACAGGATTCTTCTCCAACCGTTCCAAGAAAAAGAAATAAAATCAAATACTTAGCTGGAGGCGCGCGTCTTCGCGGCCGCCGCGCCGCCGCGACCGGGAGACGCCGTCCACAGACCTGTACGATGCCGCGCCCGCGAAGGTTTCACGCCGCGCACCTTTCGAAGCCGCTCGGCGATCCGGCTTGGATCATGGACGCGCCGTCCGTCCGCAGGCTCTCTGGTCAAGATCGGATGCCGCCTCCATAGTGGGCACGACCCCCGCGGCGCCGCGATCGCCGGCCGCGGTCGTGGCGCACGGCGAAGGACCGGATGCTGAACACCGCGTCGAACGCGCCCGTCGTCGAGGACAGGCCCCTCGAGAAGGCCCTGGGCCATCAGGTCCGCCTGCTGCGTCGGGAGCGCGACCTCTCGGTGGCCGATCTCGGCAGCGCCGCCGGCATCTCGCCGGGGATGATCTCGAAGATCGAGAACGGCGCCATCTCGCCCTCGCTCGCCTCGATCAACGCCATCGCCTCGGCGCTGAACGTGCCGATCACGGCGCTGTTCAGCGCCTTCGAGGAATCGCGCGACTGCTCCTACGTGAAGCAGGGCCAGGGCGTGCTGATCGAGCGGCGGGGCACCAAGGTCGGCCACATCTACGAGCTGCTCGGGGCGGGCATCCGCGGCGAGGTCGTGGTCGAGCCCTACCTCATCACTCTGGAGGATCAGGCGGAGGCCTATACGAGCTTCCGCCACGCCGGCACCGAGTTCATCTACATGCTCAGCGGCGAGGTGATGTATCACCATTCCGGCGAGGACTATCACCTCCAGCCCGGCGACTCGCTGCTGTTCGATTCCCACGGGCTGCACGGCCCGGCGCGGCTCATCAGGACGCCTATGACCTACCTGTCGATCATCGTCTATCCCCGCGGCTGAGGCCGGCCCCTCCCTCAGGCTCCGTGGGCGGCCCGGCTGTCGGCGGGGGCCTCGTCCCGCTCGTTCAGCCCGTAGTCGCGCACCACCCCGGCGATGCGCAGGCGGTAGTCCCGGAAGATGCCGCTGCGCCCCTTGGCCTGCGTCGCCCGGTGGCGGTCCCGGTTGCGCCAGGCCGCCAGCGCCGCCTCGTCGCGGAAGAAGGACAGCGAGAGCAGCTTGTCCGGATCGGTGAGGCTGCGGAAGCGCTCGACGGAGACGAATCCGTCCACCTGCGCGAGGTCGTCGCGCAGCGCCGCGGCGAGGTCGAGATAGTCCTGCGTCCGCCCGTCCGCGGGCCAGACCTCGAAGATGACGGCGATCATGGTGTCCTGCCTTCGTCCGCTCGCGCGGACGGGGGCCGAGGATAGCCCGGACCGCCGATGGCGGCACCCCTCAGAGGTTGCGCGACAGCACCAGCGGCCCGCTCGCCGCGCCGCGTCCGTAGGGGGAGGGGGCGTGCACGGGCCGGCCGTAGACGCTCGGCGCGCGGGATTCGCCGACCTGCTTGGCGAGCCCCTTGATCAGCCCCTCCGAGACGGTCCGCGCGGTGGCGAGCACCGCCTGGTTGGTCTCGACGCCCTCCGCGAAGCGGCGATGGGCGGTCTTCAGCGCCTCGATGCCCTGGGGCGCGAAGCGGGCGAGCGCGACGGCGTTCGCCTTCACGGTCTCCAGGCCGCGCATGTAGGCGGCGGCGAGCGCGGCCTTGCGCTCGGCTTCCGCGAGGCCTTCCCGCAGGCGCCCGGCGCGGACGTGGCCGCTCTCGGCATCGAGCACCGCCTCCAGCGCCGCCATCGCGCCGAGCACCTCGGCGACGAGGGCCTCGGCCCCGGCCCGGTCGGCGATGCACACCGTCTCAGGCCTTTGCACCGCCGGCCTCCTGCATCTGGAGCATCTGCTTGTAGATCTGGTCGCTGATGCCGACGCCGCCGCTCTTCACGACCTCGCTGGCGTACTCCTTGGTGAGCATCGAGCGCCAGACGTCGCCGCCGGTGCCGTTCTCGCCGAGCGGCCCCTCGGTGCCCTCGGACTTGGCGATCCGGTCGAAGCTCTGCTCCAGGAACATCTTCTCGAAGTCGGTCGCGGTCTTGCGCAGCTTGCTCGCGTCGGCGGTCTGCGCCGAGGAGACCGCGGGCTTCGAGGCCGCGGCGGCGACCTCCCCGACGAGGGCCTTGCCGACGCCGAGAGCGGCGTTGGCCGCGATGGTGGCGAGTGGGAACATCAGTCGGCTCCTTTGTCGGCTACATCAGGTCGATGTCGGCCTGGAGGGCGCCCGCCGCCTTCAGGGCCTGGAGGATGGAGATCAGGTCGCGGGGGCCGACGCCGAGCGCGTTGAGCCCGTCGACGAGCTCGCGCAGGCTGACGCCCTCCTTCACCAGCGCCAGCTTGTTGCCGTCGCCGGTGTCGACCTTCAGCGCCGTGCGCGGCACCACCGCGGTCTGCCCGTTCGAGAGCGGGCCGGGCTGGCTCACCTGCGGGGTCTCGGTGATCGTCACCGTCAGGTTGCCCTGGGCGATGGCGACCGTGGAGATGCGCACGTCGCGGCCCATGACGATGATGCCGGAGCGCTCGTCGACGATGACGCGGGCGGTCTGGTCCGGCTCGACCTTGAGCTGCTCCACCTCGGTGACGAGGCGGATCATGTTGCCCCGGTACTTGGCCGGGATCTGGAGCGTCACGGTCGCCGGGTCGGTGGGCTCGGCGGTGTCGGCGCCCATGAAGTCGTTGATCGCGGAAGCCACGCGCTTCGAGGTGGTGAAGTCGGGGTTGCGCAGCGACAGGCGCAGCGTGCGCGCGTCGTTGAGCTTGAAGGCGATCTCGCGCTCGACGTTGGCGCCGTTGGAGATGCGCCCGTTCGTCGGCACCCCGCGGGTGATCTTGGCCGCGTCCCCCTCCGCCGCGAAGCCGGCGATCGCCACCGAGCCCTGCGCCAGGGCGTAGACCTCGCCGTCGGCGCCGAGCAGCGGCGTCACGAGAAGCGTGCCCCCCTGGAGCGACTTGGCGTCGCCCAGCGAGGAGACGGTCACGTCGATGCGGGTGCCCTGCGTCGCGAAGGGGGGGAGGTTCGCCGTCACCATCACCGCGGCGAGGTTCTGCGTGCGCATGGTGGCGCCCCGGGTGTTGACGCCGAGGCGCTCCAGCATCGCCTGGAGGGACTGCTTGGTGAAGGGGATGTTGTTGAGCGTGTCGCCGGTGCCGTTGAGACCCACCACGATGCCGTAGCCGACGAGCTGGTTCTGGCGCACGCCCTCGATCGAGGCGAGGTCCTTCACCCGCGACAGGGCGAGCGCCGGGGCGGCCTGTCCGGCGAGGGTGGCGGCGAGCCCGAGAAGCAGGGCGAGGCGCCGAAGGAGGCCGTCGATGCGCATGGGTGCCGGAATGCTGGCGGGACCGTGTTCGGCCATCCGCCTCGCGAGCACCGTGCCAGACGGGCGGTTTCGACAAGCTTCTGAATTCGCTTGGATTTTCCGAAAATCTGAAATGCCGGTCCCCAAGATCGCTCTATCGCTCCCTGCCGGCCGGGCAGGTTTTGCCGGGCCGTTTACCGGCGGTTAACCACGTGGCTCCGAGTCTGGGCCTCGGCGCCGCAGGGGTGCCGATGGTTCGTTCCATGCGCGTCGATTCCCGCTCGCCCGTCACCGGCAACGCCGCCCTCGCGGGCGCGCGCCGTCCGGCCGCGCCGGGCGGCTTCAGCCTCGGGGCCGGCCCGGAGGCCGCTGCAACGGGCGGGCCGGCCGCGGCGACGAGCCTCGCCGGTCTCGACGCGGTACTGACGCTCCAGGGTGCCGAGGAGGCGCCCCAGGAGCGCCGCCGCCGCCACGCCAGGCGCGGACACGACCTTCTCGACGGTCTCGACCGTCTCAAGGCAGCGCTGCTGACCGGCCGCGTGCCGACCGGGGAGCTGCGCGCCATCGCCGGACGCCTCTCGGAGCAGGCCGGCGCGAGCGGCGACCCGCGCCTCGACGGGCTCGTCGCCGACATCGAGCTGCGCGCCGCCGTCGAACTCGCCAAGCTGGAGATGCGCGGCGCGGCCTGACCTGCGCGGGGTCCGATCCCGTGATTGACGCAGGCCGGGCGATCCTCGAAAAACCCGCCCGGACCCGGGCCGGCGCGGCCGGGCCTGCCCCTCCGCGCCGGTTGCCGCGCGGATGCTGTTCAACTCCTTCGTCTTCCTGCTCGCCTTCCTGCCGGCCGCGCTGACGCTGCACGCGCTGGCCGAGCGCTTCCGCCCGGACTGGCGGCTGCCGCTCCTCGTCGTGCTGTCCTTCGTCTTCTACGGCTGGTGGGACGTGCGCTTCGTGCCGCTGCTCGGGGCCTCGATCCTCGGCAACTGGCTCGTGGCCCGCGCCTACCTCCGCGGGCACCAGTCCTGGCTGATCCCGGCGGCGATCGTCGCCAACCTCGCCGCGCTGGCGCTGTTCAAGTATCTCGACTTCTTTGCCGATCTCGCGAGCCTGCTGCCGGGCGTGGTTCTCGCGAAGCCGGGCTGGGTGCTGCCCCTCGGCATCTCCTTCTTCACCTTCCACCACGTCATGTACCTGACGGACCTGAGGGCCGGGCGCGCGCCGGGCTACGGGCTCACCCGCTACGCCCTCTACATCGCCTTCTTCCCGCAGGTTCTCGCCGGCCCGCTCGTGCGGTGGAGCGAGATCATGCACCAGTTCGAGGAGCGGCCCTACGCGCGGCCCGACGCCGCCGAGCGGGTGGGGCGGGGCATCATGCTGCTCTGCGTCGGGCTGGCGAAGAAGGTCTTTCTCGGCGATCCGCTGGCGGCCTACGTCAACCCGGTGTTCCAGGCGGCCGCCGCCGGCAAGGTGGTGAGCGTCGCCGAGGCCTGGCAGGCGGTGCTGGGCTTCACCTTCCAGATCTATTTCGACTTCTCCGGCTACACCGACATGGCGCTCGGCATCGCGCTGCTCTTCGGGATCGTGCTGCCGCAGAACTTCGACGTGCCCTACCGTGCCACGTCGCTGACGGACTTCTGGCGGCGCTGGCACATGACCCTGTCGCGCTTCCTGCGCGACTACCTCTACATTCCTATGGGCGGGAACCGGCACGGCCTGCCCGTCCAGCTCGGCGCGCTCTTCGCGACCATGAGCCTCGGCGGCCTCTGGCACGGGGCGGGACTGACCTTCGTCGCCTGGGGGGCGGCCCACGGGGCGGGGCTCGGGGCCGGCGTGCTCTCGCGGCGGGCCGGCCTCCGGATGCCGCGGATCGCCGGCTGGGCGCTGACGGCGGGCTTCGTGGTGCTCACCTGGGTACTGTTCCGCGCAACCAGCTTCGAGGCGGCGCTCGCGGTCTACAAGGCGCTGTTCGGGTTCGCGCCGATGGGTTCCGGCTTCAAGTGGCGCACGATCCTGATCGCGGCCCTCGTCGCCATGGTCGGGCCGACCGCTTGGGCGGCGGTCCACCGGCTGCCGCCGAGTCGGACGCTGGCCTTCGGTTTCGCGCTGCTGTTCGTCGTCCTCCTCCTCAAGATCGGGGACGACGCGAACTACGACTTCATCTACTTCCAGTTCTAGATCACCGTACGTAATATGAAGTAAACTATATGGTCTAAAACATTGGCGCCGTTCGCTTTTCAGCGGACGGCGTTTTTTACGTCTCTGGGCGGCGGTCGTCTTAATACCCGCAGTGCGATTGGACGTAAAATATCGTCATTAAACCATTGCGACAGAACATTTTTCACGGAAAATGTCCTAAAGTCTGTCAATTATGGCTTGTCCGGGCTCAGCACCCGTTGCCGCTTCAAAACCGCCTTCTCAGGTTCGCCCGTTAACCGAGCGCATCCTCCGCGATATGCGACGGAGCGATTTCCCTCTATAATTCGTCGTCCAATAAGCGGGGTAAGCCTCTGCTACTGAACGACGAATTCTCCTATAAGGTTAAGGAAACGATCTGGGACAACGGGGAGCGCTTCGCGTTCACCGAGGGCCCGGACGGGCTCGGCGCATACTGGCCCGTTCTCTACGCGGTCACACGCCTGCGTTCGCCGGGGCATTCCTCCGGCACGATGATCGGCAAGGCTCGGGTCATCGCCCAGTTTCACACCTGGGCGGAGAGAAGCGGCATCGACCTGCTCGAACGGCTTCAGGGGCTCCGCTTCTTCCAGACGTTCGAGATCGAGGGCCTCCGGCAGTCCCTTCGATCCGCCGGCGTCGGTTCGCGCCGTGGCGATCCGACGGTTTCGAGTGCCGTGTGGCTCACGCGGTGCCGGATCGTCGCCAAATACATCGAATGGCATGCCGGCTTCGGCATCCAGAAGCTCGACCGCGCGAATGTCTCGTTCCAGGAAGCCCGCGAACGGCTGCACGATTGCCAGACGTGGCTCGTGGCGGACCTGCCTACACCCGTGCCTATCAGCCGGGAGGGCCTGACGGAGGAACAGCAGGCAGCTCTCCTGCGCGCCATCGTTCCGGGTTCCGAGTCGAACCCGTTCCCCGCCAAGTACCAGTTCCGGAACTTCGTGCTGGTGCTCCTCTATTACCAGCTCGGCCTCAGGTTGTCCGAAGCCCTGGCCTTGAAGACGACCGACCTGCGCTTGGAGGGACCCGCCCCCAGACTGTTCGTCGTTCGCAGAGCCGACGATCCCGCCGACACGCGCCAGCGACAGCCATTGGTGAAGACGAAGGCTCGTCCCCTGCCGGTAGCCAAGGCGCTGGCCAGGGTGTTGTGGGACTGGATCATCAAGGATCGCAAGGACAGGAAGCGCTACGGGAAAGCCAGCAAATCCCAATACGTGTTCGTGTCCCGCCGCGGGGTAGGCCTCTCGAAAAGTTCTGTGGAGGCGATCTTCCGCACGTTGCGCAAGTGCGAGGGCGTTCCAGGGAACATGAGCGCGCATCTGCTCCGGCATACCTGGAACGACCGGTTCTCACGACTGGCCGACGAGGCGGAGTTGCGGGACGCGGTCGAGAAGCAACTGCGCAACTTCCTTATGGGCTGGAAGGAAACCTCCGAGCAGGGGGCGTCCTACGCCCGCAGAGCGACACAAGAGGAGGCCGACCGACTGATGCTTACCATGCAGAACGACCTCGTACCGGAAGCCTGACGATGGCAGGCGTGACACGTCCGGCTCCGACAGCTTCCCCGAACGAACCCTTTACGCAGGGGCGGGGCATCGTGATCGACCGTGCAGGCCTGAAGGTCGACTGCACCGGCCCGATCTGGCGGATGAACGACCTGGCGAGCGCGGGCAGCCGCATCGACTGGGGGCGGCTGCCCGGCGTTCGGGACGAGGTGCGTTCGGCGACGGCCGACTATCTGGTCGAGCTCATCCGCACGCATGCGCCCGTGTACGCGCCGACGGCGTTCGGCGTGTTGTCGCGGATGATGGGCACGGACGCGTTCCCACGGCAGGTGGCGATGCCGGGCACGACCATCGGCTTCGAGCCGTTCGAGGAAATCCGTATCCTCCGTCGCTGGAGTGCGACGTACCTCCACCATTACCGGATGTGGTACGTCTGGTGCGCCCGCCGCGACTATCCCGGCTTCGACCGCGCGGTCGCCGACCGCCTGGACGAGGTATCCATTGGCAACGATCCAAAGGGCCGCGCGGTCCTGTCGGACGACCCCCGGGACGGCCCGCTCACGGACCTGGAGACCACTGCGCTCGCAAACGCTCTGCGCGCCGCC
The DNA here is from genome assembly GCF_022179345.1 of Methylobacterium jeotgali. Taxonomy (GTDB): domain Bacteria; phylum Pseudomonadota; class Alphaproteobacteria; order Rhizobiales; family Beijerinckiaceae; genus Methylobacterium; species Methylobacterium jeotgali. The sequence continues at coordinate 43,061 of NZ_BPQR01000038.1, forward strand.
GATGAGCTCGGGACGTTGAGCCCGATGGAGTCGGTCGCCGTGTGGCTGTTCCTGGCGCTCGGCTCAAACCCCCTGAACCTGGCATTGCTTCGCGCCGACGATTACCAGCCCTTGTCCGACCCGGGCACGGGGGCCATCGTCCATCGGCTGAAGGTGCCCCGTATCAAGAAGCGCCACGCCAAGTACCGGACCGCGTTCAAGACCCGGAAGCTGAACCCGGAGATCGGCGCCAAGGTCGCCGCCCTGGTCGCGGCCAATGAGGAGCGGGCGCGGCGCGACGGGTGGCCCCATGGGGACTTCGCAATGCCGCTGTTCGTGAGGGCGTCGCCCCGATCGACGGTCGCGGAGTCTGACCACCGGGCCTTCGCGATGCATCTCGATTCGACCGAGGTCCGGACGCTCCTGATCAACACCGTGGACAAGCTCGGGGTGATCTCCCCTCGGACCGGGGAGCCGCTGCGCGTGGTCCCCCGGCGCCTGCGCTACACGTTCATCACCCGGTTCCTGCGGGAGGGAGGCAGCCTAAAGGCGGCGGCCGAGGCGGCCGACCATTCGGACACGCAGACCGTCATCACCTACGTCAACCTGCGGGGGGATCTGGTGCCCCGTCTGGACGAGGCCCTCGCCTTGCAGATGGCGCCGATGGGCATGGCGTTCATGGGCATGGTGGTACGGTCCGAGGCGGAGGCCGTCCGGGGCGACGTTGGCGCGCCGAGCCGCGTCTACCACCATGCGCGCGACCGTGGGGCCATCGAGCCGGTGGGCACCTGCGGTTCGTTCGCTTTCTGCGGCCTGACCGCCCCGACCGCCTGCTACGAGTGCGTCCGCTTCCAGCCGTGGCTGGACGGGCCCCACGACGAGGTACTTCGGACGTACGTGGCCCGTCGACAGGACATGATGGATCGGGGCGTCGACGAGGGTCAGGTCCGAACCATGGACCGCACGATCCTCGCCGTGGCCGCCGTTGTGCGACAGGTCGCCGAGTTCAGGCAGGGAGACGCCGCATGACGGTCCATGTCCTTGTCACGGCCCGCCAGCGGACCGCGGCGGCGAACCTCGCGCACGTGATCGAGGAGGCCCGAGCCAGCCAAGCGTTCGGGCCCGACCTCGACTTCGACGCGATGATCTGGGCCTTGCCGCGCGACCGTGGTCGGCACCCCTCGATGAACAACGCGCGGGCGCTGTACTTCAGCCGCAACCCGCCCGGCGGGAAGCGTACCCATGTCCATCACACCAAGCGTGCGGATACGGATCGCCCCCTGGCGCAACCGTTCAGCGACCTTCTGAAGGCTTACGTCAGGCTCGCCGACGCGAACAAGGCGCGCAAGATGCTCGGCGACTACGGCAACATGATCCGCGCCGGCCGCTGGCTGCACGACGTGTTGGAGCCGAAGGACCACGACCCCTGCCGCCTCACCACGGAAGACTTCGCCGCGGCCTTCGCCGCCTTCGAGGCCGGAGGCGCAAGGGACACGGCGAGGTACGCGATGGGATCGCACCTCTCGCGGCTCGCGAACTTCGTAACGCGACGCGGCATTTCACTGGTCCCCATCGATTTCCCGAACCCGGTTTCCGGCAAGGTCTTGGCGGGCCAGGGGAAGGGCGGCGCGGACATGGAGGCCGTCCGAGCGGCCAAGCTTCCGAGCGACGCCGTGTTGGACGCGTTGGCGGACATCGCCAGCAGGGTCGTGGACGACACCGACGTCGTCCTGATGCGGACCATCGAGCTGATGGTCTGCGCCCCCTGGCGCATCCACGAGGTCCTTACGATGCCCGCCGACTGCGAGGTGACGCGGGCGCTCACCGAGAAGGGCGAGCCCCTGATCGACGCCTCCGGGAAGCCCGTGGTCGGATACGGCCTGCGCTATCATGGGGGCAAGGGGCACGGCTGGGACATCAAGTGGATCCCGACCGCCATGGTGGATGTGGCGAAGCGCGCCATCGCCGACCTGCGCCGCATCACCGAGCCCTCTCGCGCCGTCGCTCGCTGGCTCGCGGCGAACCCAGGACGGGCCTGGGTGCCGGAACCCTGGACCGGCGCCGATCCGGACATGATCCTCGGCACGAACGAGGTCTCGCTCATCGTCAAGGGCGAGAAGGACCCCATCGCTGGCCGCGACTTCATCGTCAAGAACCGCTTGCCCCACCGTCGGTCCGGGGTCGCCTACGAGGTTCGCTTGGGCGACGTCGAGGCTGAACTCCTGAGCCGCATGGGCGAGATCCCCGAAGGCCACGAGGGCGTCCAGCGCGAGGATCATCTCTTGATCCTTCCCGCGGGGTTCTTCGGAACGCGATGGCTCCGGCGTCCGACGGTCGTGCGCTTCCTAGCGTACTACGAGATCCAGAACTGCCTGACGGGGCGTGCCAACGTCGCGTCGATTTTCGAGCGTTTTGGGCACGTCGATGCCGAGGGTGCCCCGCTGCGCATGACGTCGCATGCCCTACGCCATTGGCTGAACACCCTGGCTCAGGACGGCGGGGCGTCGCAGGTCGACATCGCGCGCTGGTCGGGCCGTAAGAGCGTCGAGCAGAACGCGGCCTACAACCACCTCAGCGGGATCGTACTGGCCGAGAAGGCGCGCGAGCTGATGGAGGCTGGATCGGTCAAGGGGCCCATCTCGGACATGGCGGACCGTTTGCCGCCGATGGATAGGGCCGACTTCCTGAAGGCGGGCATCGCCACGGCCCATACCACCGACCTCGGCGTGTGCGTGAACGATTGGTCCCTTGCGCCCTGCCATCACCACGGCTCCTGCGCGGACTGCTGCGACCATCTGGTCGTGAAGGGAGATGCGATCCAACGGGGCCGGGCGGAGACACTGCTCGCCGAGACGGAGTTCCTCCTCGGCAAGGCGCGGGAGGAGATGGCCGAGGAATCGTTCGGTGCATCCAACTGGGTCGCCCACCAGGAGCGAATGCAGGCCGGCCTGAGGGCCGTCCTAACCGCACATGACGACCCAGCCGTCGCCGACGGGACGTTGGTCCAGGCGAACCCGCGGGGGGCGCTGCGAGGCCCGCTACGCATGCTCGGCGAGCCAGATCCGGCCTAGCCAACGCGAAGCCGGCGGATAGGTCCTCCCGACATCCTTAACCGAACACCAACGGAGAACGGTCATGCTGCTCGCAAGGGTGGCTGCACGGGGGGGGCGCGCCATGCGCGTCGCCGGCAGCCGGGATCGGTCGAGGAGGCGCTTAGGCATGGCGCGGGGGACGGCGACTGGCCCTGGACGAAAGCGGGTCGTCGGGCGCCGCCGGCTCAGGCCGGAAGAGATCGCCGACCTCGTCCGCGAGATCCGGACGTGGGACTATGCCAGGGAGCCCCTGACGTGGGACGCCGTCATCAATTTCGCGGAAGGCCTGTTCGGCCACAGGTGGAGACGCCAGACCCTCGAAGGCCACGACGCGATCAAGAAGTCGTTCCAGAAGCGCCAGGAGGAGGGCCCACGCAAGGCCCGCCGGGCGCCTCGCGATGCCGCCATGGCGCTCTACGCCAAACAGGTCGAGGCTCTCAAGGAGGAGAACCGCCTGCTGGCGGAGAAGCTGGCGGCCTATGAGCAACGGTTCGCCCGCTGGGCGGTCAACGCCTTCCTGCTCAAAGGCCTGACCGAAGGGGAACTCGACGCCAAGCTCCTGCCCACGGACCGCGGGCAGACCGACCCCAAGCTCAAGGGCGGCGTCAAGTGAGCGGTGGCGGCAAGTCGGGTCCCCTGGCCGGCGCCGAGAATGTTGAAAAGCTACGCGCCTACCTCGACGATCTGCGGGAAAGGGGCGTGCCGCTGCCGATGCGCGGCGGTGAGGTCAACCGATCCGCCATCGCCCTGGCCTGCGGCTTCAACCGGCAGGTGCTCTACGTGAACGAGGGAGCCAAGGCTCTACTCGACGAGGCCGTCGCCGGGGCCGGCTTGATGGTGGGCCTGGAGCGCGCAGAGGATGACGACGACAAACCCGTCGCCCGTTCCGACAAGCGGGACAGGCGCATCCACCAGCTCGAACAGGCCAACGCCGCCCTTCGTGCCGAGAACTACGGCCTGCGCGAACGGCTGCGTCGCCTGGAACACGTCGAGGCGGTGATGATGGCCGGGCGCCGCGTCGCGCCGTGAGGTCCAGTCCCTTGGTGAGATCGAAGACTGACCGTCCCTCGGAGCCGACCTGCGTACAGCAGGGCATCGCGCGCAGGGTAGGGGAAGGGATCGCGCGGAGTGCGACGCTTGCGCTCGTCCCTTCCCCGGACCGAGCACGGTGGCATGATGGTAGCTGGTCGGCGGGGCAGGCGCCGCGGGTCCGGATAAGCTCCCTATGCTGAACCTCGTCGGTGAAGCCCTCGTGCGCCATCTCGCCCAGGATCCGGCCTTCGTCGGGATCGGGCCTGCTTCCGCCGCACGCCTGTGGGAGAGGTTCGGGGACGAACTCCCGAGGGTCCTGGCCGACGGAGACGCCGGCGTCTTCTCGGACGTCGTCGGGGAGGAGCGCGCCGCCGCACTGGTGGTCGCCTGGCGGGAAAGGCAGGCCCACGGAGATATCGTGGTTTGGCTCGGCGAGGCCCAGTTTGACATCCGCCTCGCCGGTCGCATCCTCGCCCTATGGGGCGTCGGCGCTGCCCGGCGGCTTCGGGAGCGGCCCTACGACCTCATGGCCCTAGCGCCCTGGAAGACGGTCGATGCGGCTGCTCGACGTCTCGGCGTGGCCGTCGACGACCCGGCGCGGCTCGTGGCGGCGGTGGAGGGTGTCCTCTACGACCGCTTCGGCGACCACCATACCTGGGTCGGCCCCGAAGACCTCATCGACGAGGTCGCGGCGCGGATCGACGGCGACGTCGACGTGGCGGTGCGGGCGGTTCGGCTCGCCCTGGCGGAGGGTGCCGTGTTTGAGGCCTTCGGCGGATACCAGCCCGCCGGGGCCTTTATGATGGAGGGATACGTCGCCGAGCGCCTACGGGCGATGGCGGGTGCTGGGCCGACCGGCGATCTCGTCGCTCGGCCCGTGACGGATGTCGAGATCGACGCATGGCTCCGGAGGAACGCGGACGGCGAAGGGCTCGTGCTTGATCCCGAGCAGCGGCAGGCCGTGAGGATGGGCGTGCAGGCGCCCTTGGGCCTGCTTGTCGGCGGAGGAGGGGTCGGAAAGACGACCGCGCTGAAGGCCGTCTGCGACGCGGCCATGACCCATGGACACGTAGTCCATCTGATTGCCCTAGCCGGGCGGGCAGCCGTCCGGATGAGCGAGGCGACGGGATACCCTGCCTCCACCATCGCGGCCTTCCTCGGCCGCCTCGAATCGGGGGAGATCGCGCTGGGACCGCAAGTCCTGGTGGTCATCGACGAGGCGTCGATGGTCGATCTGCCGACATTTTACCGCATGCTTCGGAGGATGCCGTTGGGCTGCCGTCTGCTGCTTGTCGGCGATGACGCCCAGCTGCCACCCATCGGCTTCGGGTTGGTCTTCCACGAGCTCGTCGCGGCGCCCTTCATCCCGAAGGTCACCCTGGTCCGGGTGCATAGGCAGGCGGCCGCTACAGGCATACCGCAGGTCGCCGCAGCCATTCGTGCCGGGACGCTGCCGGTCATGGCGAGAACGGTGGCGGGGGCGGATGTTGGTGTCGCTTTCCTCGATGGGTCGGCGCGTGGTCAGGCCACCCTCGACGACGTCGTGAACGCGGTCGCAACATGCGGAGGCTGGAGCGATGACATGCGCATCCTTTGTCCAACCAAGGGCGGCCCAGTCGGCACAGACGCGATCAACGAGTGCTTCCATCAGTACCTGACCCATGGCCAGGACCGTATGGCCGGGGCAGGCTTCGCCGTGGGCGAGCCCGTCATGTTCTTGCGCAATGACTACCGTCTCGGCTTGCGCAACGGCTCCCTCGGTCACGTCACGGGGTTCGCCAGCGATATTCTGGAAGCCGAGTTCGACGGTGTCCGCCACGCACTCACGGGAAGGGACCTAGACGATACCGTGCTGTCCTACGCCGTGACCGTGCACAAAGCGCAGGGATCCGCATTCCGTCGGGTCGTCGTCCCAATTGCCCCGACGCGGTTGCTCGACCGCTCGCTGATCTATACCGCCGTCACGCGCGGACGGGAGCAGGTGGTCCTGCTCGGCGACCGCAAGGCTTTCGGGGAGGCGGTGAAGTCCGAGGCGAGTGCCCATCGGCGTCTGACGGGGCTCGGATGTGCCATGGCATCGGCCGCTGTTCCTGGTTGATGATGTCGCAGGCAAGCGCGGTCGCCGAGGCTGGTGAAGAGGCGAAATTGACGGCGCGTTGGGCGGCCAGGGGCGAATCGTGTTACGCTGGAGTGGTTTCACACACACAGTTGGCAGCCCATTCGGCGCTAAATACTACTGAGCCCGTGGCCGTCTCCCCCTCGACAAGGACGAACGATGCCTGGGGCCGCTTCGCGCGCCTCTTCCTCGGCGCGGGCCTCGCGGTGCTCGCCGCCTATCTCGGCCTCGCCTACGCGCTCGACCCCTACGACAGTGGCCGCTCGACGCTGTTCTCGGCCGGCGCCGTGCGTCCGCAGGGGCCGCGTACGGCCCTGGCGAGCCGGGGGCGCGACCCGGCCTTCGCGGCGGCGCTGATCGGCAACTCCCACATCCAGCTCATCGCGCCGGACAAGCTCTCGGAGGCGACCGGCCTGCGCTTCGTCCAGCTCTCCGTGCCGGCGACGGGTCCCGGGGAGCAGATGCGGGTGCTCGCCTGGTTCCTGCGCCACCATCCGGCCCCGGAGGCTCTGGTGATCGCCGCCGACGAGTACTGGTGCACCGACGATCCGGCCCTGCCGAACGCCAAGCCCTTCCCCTACTGGCTGCTGGCCGATCGCACGCCCGAATATCTGCGCGGACTCCTCTCCTTCTCGGTGGCGCAGGAGGTGGTGGAGCGCATCGGCTGGCTCCTGCGAAAGAACCGTAAGACCGCGCGGCCGGACGGCTGGTGGGACTATGAGCCCGACTACCTGCGCCTCGGCTACGCCGACGATCCCCGCCTCGTCGCCGACCGGGAGAAGCGGCCGCCCGCGACGCCCGATCCCCATCGCGGCGGGCCGTTCCCGGCGGCGGTTGCCTTCGCGCGGGCGCTGCGGGACGTGCCCGAGGCGACGCCGGTGATCCTCGTCTTCCCGCCGATCTACGCCGCCGGCCTCCCCGCACCGGGTACGCCCCGGGCGGCGGCGGAGGCGGCCTGCAAGGCGGCGATCGCCGGCGCCCTCGACGGCCGGCCCCGGGCGGCGGCCCTCGACTGGCGCCGGTCCCGGCCAGAGCTCGCGGAATCCGGCCTGTTCTTCGACCAGACGCATTACCGTCACCCGCTCGCGGCCCGGGTGACGGCCGACATCGCCGCCGCGCTCGCCGGGCTCGGAGCGCGCCCGTGACGCTTCTGGCATGCCAGCAAACGATTGCGCACGTTGCGGAATTATCGCATGGCGACGGCCGCTGCGGCGGTGTTTCACGGCTGCGTTGAAGCGGCCCCCGCCCTCGACTATACGGGCGCCGACAGGGCCGCCGACCGTAACGACGCGCGAGGGCAGGGATGGCGAAAGTAACGCTCGAGGACGGTTACGTCCCGACCGACGGCGAGCCCTTCATGAACGAGCGGCAGCGCGAATACTTTCGCCGCAAGCTCATCGGCTGGAAGAGCGAGATCCTGCGCGAGGCACAGGACACCCTCGTCGCCCTCCAGAGCGAGAACGAGAACCACCCCGACATCGCCGACCGCGCCTCCTCGGAGACCGACCGCGCCATCGAGCTCCGCGCCCGCGACCGCCAGCGCAAGCTGACGAGCAAGATCGACGCGGCGCTGGCCCGGATCGAGGATGGCTCCTACGGCTTCTGCGAGGAGACCGGCGAGCCGATCTCCCTCAAGCGCCTCGACGCCCGCCCCATCGCAACCTTGTCGCTGGAGGCGCAGGAGCGCCACGAGCGCCGCGAGCGGGTCTACCGCGACGATTGAGGAACCTGGCGCGGACCCGATCGTCCGCGCCGGAGCCTGCGCTCAGAACGGCAGCAGGATGTCCACGAGCTGCTGGCCGTAGCGGGGCTGCTGCACGTCAGTGATCTGGCCGCGGCCGCCATAGGCGATGCGGGCCTCGGCGATCTTGGTCGAGTCCACGGTGTTGTCGGACTCGATGTCCTCCGGCCGCAGCACGCCGGCCACGATCAGCTCGCGGATCTCGAAGTTCACCCGGATCTCCTGCTTGCCCTCGATCACGAGGTTCCCGTTCGGCAGGACCTGCGTGACGATGGCGGCGACGTTCGTCGTCACCTGCTCGGCCCGCTGCACCGAGCCGATGCCGTCGTTGCTGCTGGTCGAGGTGGCGTTGAGGAGCTTGTCGGGGGTGATGCCGGCGGCCTTCACCCCGGCGTTGTTCTCCAGGCCGAAGGCGTTCGGCAGCCCGAACCCCTCCGAGTTCGAGCGGGAGCGCTTGGTCTCGTTGTTGAGGTTGGCCTTGTCGGTGACGTTGACCTTCACGGTCACGAGGTCGCCGACGCGGGCGGCGCGCTGGTCCTTAAAGAAGGCGCGCGAGCCCGTCCGCCACAGGGAGTTCGGCGCGTAGGAGACGGGCTGCACCTCCGGCATCGGCAGCCGCACCGGCTTGTAGCCCGGCTGCGCGGTCGGGTCCTGGATCGCCGCGAGGTTCGGCTGGAGCCCGACCTGCGAGAGCCGGTCGGCGGTGTTGCAGGCGCCGAGCCCCGCGCAGAGCACGGCGAGGAGGAGAGGGCGCGTCGCGAAGGGGGCGAAGGTCATGGCTCAGTCCGCAGGGTGCGTTTCGGGGCGGATCGGGAGGCGCGTCAGGGGGTGTCGAGGGCGGCGCTCGCCTGCCGCACCGGGGCGGCGGGCCCGACGGAGACGCGGCCCGGGCCGATCACCGTCGCCTGGAGGGCCTTCTTCGAGGCGACGTTGAGGACGGAGACCGTGGCGCCGAGCCGGCCGCTCTCGTTGGCCTGGCCGCGCATCGAGAGGCTGACGCCGGGGGTCTCGTAGACGATGGTCACGGTCTCGCCGCGCAGCACCACCTCCGGCGGCGCGGTGTCGCCGGCGCGCAGCATCGAGCCGGCGCCGAGCGTCCGCTGCGCGACCTCGCCGGGCGCCGGGGCCGCGGCCTGCGCGTCCGGCGGCACGCCCTCGCGGGGACGGCGCTCGATCGCGATGTCGGTGGCCTCGATCCGCTCGCCCCGGTTGAGGGTGCGGGCGAGCACCGCCACCTCCCGCATCTCGAGGACGACGCCGGAGACCCGCAGGGAGGCCTGCCGCTCGCCGAGGCTGATCAGGCCCGTGATCCGCCGCGAGCGCGGATCGTAGGTGACGTCGAGCGCGGTCGCCTGACCGTTGAGGTCGAGGGGCGCGAGCAGCGCCTGCCCCTCGCCGTCGAGGCGCACGCTGAGGGTCCTCGCGTCGAGGCCGTAGCCGGTCTCCAGCGATCGCTTGAGCGCGGCCTCGATCTCCGGCGGGCCGACCCGGCGGGCGGCCCGCTGCACGGCGACCTGCACGCGCCCGCCGGTCTCGACCGTGCCGAGGCCGAGCGCCGCCACCGCTTCCGCGATGCGCCGGGCCTGGATGGTGCCGGTGGCGCCGAGCGCGGGAGCGCGGAACAGGGCCCGCCCGGCGAGCGCCGGCTCGGCCCCCTCCACGAGCTCGCCCAGCGTCAGCACGTCGCCGCGGGCCGTGACGTCGCCCTTCAGGCGCAGGCCGGAGGCGAAGGCGGGATAGGCCGCGAAGCCGATCGCCACCACGACGCAGAGCGCCGCGAGCGTGCGCAGGATGGCGCCGGGCCCGAGCGGGGCGATCCGGCGCGGGGCGGGCGGCCCGAAGGCGCCCCCGATGTCGATCGGGTCGAAATCCTCGAGGCCGTCGGCGAAGTCGCGGCCGGGAAGGGGGCGGTACGCGCTCACGATGGCGGCCCTCAGCTACGGAACATCTGCGAGGTGGTGGAGAGCATCTGGTCGGCGGCGGTCACGACCTTCGAGTTCATCTCGTAGGCGCGCTGCGCGGCGATCAGGGACGAGATCTCGGTGACGGCGTTCACGTTCGCCTCCTCGAGATAGGATTGCTGGAGGCTGCCGAAGCCCTCCGCGCCGGGATTGCCGGTGATGGCGGCGCCGGACGCCGCGGTCTCCATGAACAGGTTGTCGCCGATCGACTCGAGGCCGACCTTGTTGACGAAGCGGGAGAGTTGCATCTGCCCGAGCGCCTGCGGGGCGGTCTGGCCGGGGATCGTCGCCTGCACGGCGCCGGTGGCGCTGATCGTCACCTGGGTCGCGGTGTTCGGCACGGTGATGCCGGGATCGACGAGGTAGCCGTCGCGGGTCACGAGCTGGCCCGTGGCGCTCAGGTCGAAGGAGCCGTCGCGGCTGTAGGCGGTGCGCCCGTCCGGCAGCGTCACGCGGAAGAAGCCCTCGCCGCGGATGGCGACGTCGTAGTCCTTCTGCGTCGAGGTCAGCGTGCCCTGCGACATGATGCGGGCGGTCGAGGTGGTCTTCACGCCCGAGCCGATGGCGAGCCCGGCGGGGAGCTGCGTGTTCTGGTCGGAGGTCGAGGAGCCGGCCCGGCGCAGGTTCTGGTAGAGCAGGTCCTGGAAATGCGGCTGCTGGCGCTTGTAGCCGTTGGTGCGAAGGTTCGCGATGTTGTTGGAGATGACCTGGACGTTGAGTTCCTGGGCCGCCATGCCGGTGGCGGCGGCGTAGAGCGCGCGCATCGTTCGCCTCCTATCCGTCAGGCGACGTCGGCGAGGCGGCGGATCGCCGTGCCCCGCAGGTCGTCGAGCCGCGAGATCACGCTGGAGACCATCGCGTAGGTGCGGTTCACGTCCATCAGCCGGGTCATCTCGACAACGGGGCGGACGTTGGAGCGCTCCAGCGCCCCGGATTCGACGCGGCCGGCGAGCCCGGCGGGCTGCGGCTGGTCCTGCGACGAGTAGAGGTTGCCGCCCTCGTTCCGCAGCGCCTGCGGCCGGGCGAAGGTGACGAGCCGAAGCCGGCCGCGGATGCCGACATTCGTCGAGACCGTGCCGTCGGGCCCGATGGAGACGCCGGTCTCCTGCGGGTTGAGGGTGATCGGCCCCGCCTCGCCCTGGACCTGGTGGCCGTCGCTCGTCACGAGGTTGCCCTGCGCGTCGATCTCGAAGGCGCCGTTGCGGGTGTAGCGGGGCCCTTGCGGCGTCTGCACGGCGAGGAAGGCCTCGCCCCGCACGGCGACGTGGAGCGGGTTGCCCGTCTGCTCGATGGAGCCCTGCGTCAGGTCGAGGGTGGTGCCCTTGTCGATGACGTAGGAGAGGCGCCGGTCGGGCGACTGGAACGAGTCCGCGCTCGCCGTCGGCATCAGGTACTCCTCGAAGCGGCTGTTGCGCGCCTTGAAACCGGTGGTCGAGGCGTTGGCCACGTTGTTGGCGATCACCTCGAGCTCGCGCTGAAGCGCGATCTGGCTCGACGTTCCGACGAAGAGGGCGTTCTGCATCGCACCCGGGTCCCGGCCGGCTGGACTGCGCGGCGTTAACCCTGGCGCATCGGCCGTGCCAGTCGTCGGAGATCGGAAACATCGTTCTCGATCAATGCGATAGGCCGAGGGATTGCGATGGCCGGCCACGGCAGGCTCGCGCCCGTCGGCAATCCCGGCCCGGCAGGAATTGCCGGCTTAACGGGCCGTTAACCCTGTCGGCCGATATCTGGGAGGCCGGCTCCGCGGCCCTGCCCGGAGCCATCCGACGACGCGCACGGACCGCGAGACATGGCCAAGAAGAAAGCGCAGGCCGAGGGCGAGGAGGGCGCCGCCGAAGGCGAGGCCCCCAAGAGCAAGAAGAAGCTCATCATCATCGCCGCCGTGGTGCTGCTCGCGGCGGGCGGGGGCGGCGGCTACGTCTTCATGAAGAAGAAGGCGGCCGCCGGAGACGGGCACGGCGAGCACGCCGTCGCCGAGGTCAAGAAGCCATCCGTATTCCTCGACGTGCGCGAGATGGTCCTCAACCTCACGCCCGACCTCGGGCAGGAGAAGGCCCGTTTCGCCAAGCTCCGCATCACGCTCGAGCTCAAGGACGCGAAGGTCGAGGGCGAGGTGAAGCCCCTGATGCCCCGCGTCGAGGACGCGGTGCAGGTCTACCTGCGCGACCTGCGCGCCAGCGACTTCGCGGGCTCCGTCGGCCTCTACCGCCTGCGCGAGGAGCTTTTGAAGCGCGTCAACGTCGCCCTCTACCCCGCCAAGGTCGAGGCGGTGCTCTTCAAGGACGTCATCGTCCAGTAGCCGCCCTGCGGGGAAAAGGACGCGAGGCCGGCATGGAACCCGACGATCCGAACATGGAGGACGACTGGTCCGCCGCCCTGCTGGAGCAGGGGGCGGAGGGCGGCGACGCGTCGCTCGCCGAGGAGTGGGGCGCGGCGCTCGCCGAGCAGGGCACCACGCGCAACGCCAGCGACGTCGCCGCCGAATGGGCGACGATGATCGAGGACGGGGAGACCGAGAACCTCCCCGAGCTCGCCGGCAACGACCGCATCCTCAACCAGGAGGAGATCGACGGGGTCCTCGGCTTCTCGCTGCGCGAGCTGTCGGCCTCGGGCGCGGGCGGCGTGCGCGCCATCGTCGATTCGGGCGTCGTCCAGTACGAACGCCTCCCGATGCTGGAGATCGTCTTCGACCGGATGACCCGGTTGCTGTCGACCTCGCTGCGCAACTTCTTCCAGGACAACGTCGAGGTCACCCTCGACAACATCACCTCGGTCCGCTTCGGCGACTACCTCAACTCGATCCCGCTGCCGACGCTGCTCGGCGTGTTCCGCGCGGACGCCTGGGAGAACTCGGGCCTCGTCACCGTCGAGTCGAACCTCGCCTACTCGACCCTCGACCTGCTGCTCGGGGGCAAGCGCGGCGGCTCCTCGAGCCGCCTCGACGGGCGCCCCTTCACCACGATCGAGATGCAGCTCGTGCGCCGCCTCGTGGAGATCATCCTCGGCGACCTCGAGCTGTCCTTCCAGCCGATCTCGCCGGTGCGCTTCGGCATCGACCGCATCGAGACGAACCCGCGCTTCGCCACCATCACCCGGCCCGCCAACGCCGCCATCCTGATCGGGCTGCGCCTCGACATGGACGGCCGCGGCGGCCTACTCCAGATCGCCTTCCCCTACGCGACCATCGAGCCGATCCGTGAACTGCTCATGCAGAGCTTCATGGGCGAGAAGCTCGGCCGCGACCACATCTGGGAGAGCCACCTCGCCACCGAGGTCTGGCAGGCGGACGTCTCGATGCGCGCCGTGCTCCACGAGGTCACGCTGCCCTTGAAGAGGGTCATGGAGCTGAAGGTCGGCGACACGCTGATGTTCGACGCCAAGCCCAGCGATCCCATCACCGTCCGCTGCGGCGACTGGGCGCTGACGCAGGGGCGCATCGGGCGGGTGGACGACAACATCGCCGTGCAGGTGACGCGGCCGCTGCGCCGCTCCCGCACCACCATCCAGGCCTTCGAGGCCTCCATGAACAGCCGGAACGACGGGTAGCGCGGCCATGAGTTTCCTCGTCTCCCTCGTCGCGGACGTCCTCGTGGCGATCCTGCTCGTGGCCACCATCGTCAGCTCGGTGCGCCTGTCGCGGCGCATCACCGAGCTGAAGGGCGATGAGGCCGCCCTCAAGCGCACCATCGCCGACCTGATGAGCGCCACCGGCGCCGCCGAGCGGGCCATCGCCGGCTTGCGCGGCGCGCTGGACGAGTGCGACCGCACGCTCGCCGAGCGCATCGGCGCCGCCGAGCTCTCCGCGCAGGGGCTTGCCGCCGAGATCGCGGCCGGCGAGGGCGTGCTCGCCCGCATCCGCGCCATCGTCTCCCAGGCGGGCGCCGCGCAGGCCGCGCCGCGTGCCGTCCCCGTGGTGCCGGCCGCGCCCGTCATGGCACCTGTGGCGATCGCCCCCGTTCCCGCCGTCATGGTCGAGCCGGCCGCCCGCCCCGCCCCGCCCGCCGCGCCTGCGACGCCCAACGGCGAGCGCCTCGGCCTCGCCGCGGCGGCGGCGCTCGCCATGTCCGAGCGCGCGCTCGGGCGCCTCCGGAGCCGGGCCGCGTGAGCCAGACGAGCAAGACGGTCGCGCAGCCGGCCCGCGTCGCGGCCAGATCCGGCGCAAAGGCGGCCGGCAGGCGCATGAGCCCTCTCGGCAAGGCGCGGCTGCGCCAGCCGCGTCCGGTGCGCCTGCGCCTGATCGATGCCGTGGTGCTCGCCGCCTGCGGGCTGCTCGTGCTCAAGCTCATCGGGCTCTCGACGGAGACGGCCGATCCGGGCGCGTCCCTGCCCGAGTTCGCCCGCAGTCTCGCCAAGGCCCGCACCGGCTACGAGCTGCCCGACCCCGCCACCACCGGCTCGGTCTCGAAGCCGCCGGAGGAGAAGAAGACCGAGCCGCCGCCCCTGCCGCAGCCGGAGCGGCCGGAGCCGATGTCACCCACCGAGAAGGCGCTGCTCGAGAAGCTCGGCGCCCGGCGCGACGCGCTGAAGTCGCGCAGCGAGGATCTCGACCTGCGCGAGAAGCTGATCGGCGAGGCCGAGCGCAAGCTCCAGACCGATCTCGGCAGCCTCAAGGAGGCCGAGGAGAAGGCCGACGGCAGCGGCGGCCGCAAGGCCGAGGCGGAGAAGGCCGGCCTGCGCAACATCGTCACCATGTACGAGACCATGAAGCCGAAGGACGCCGCCCGCGTCTTCGACAGGCTCGGCCACGACGTGCTGGTGCCCCTCGTGCTCGCCATGAACCCGCGCAAGATGGCGGAGGTGCTCGCCGTGATGCAGCCCGACTCCGCCGAGCGCCTCACCGTGGCGCTCGCCAACCGCGCCCGCGGCGTCGAGGGCAAGCCGCAGGCGGCCGCTCAGGCGCTGCCGCCGAGCGAGCTGCCGGCGATCGATCCCGCCGGCGCCCGCTGATCTCCAGGCTCAGGCCGCCTGTCGTCGCGCGCCCGTCGCCACGGCCGGCACGTCCACCGGCAGCGGCACGCCGGTCGGGCGCAGAACGCCGCTCGCGCCGGCGAGCGCACCGGGGCGCAGCTCCAGGCCGAGGAAGCGCGCGCGCTCGAAGGGGCCGGGCATGAACAGCTCCGCCGCCGGTCCCTGCTCGAAGCCGAAGCGGGCGTAATAGGGAGCGTCGCCGACGAGCAGCACGGCGCCGTGGCCCCGCGCCTCGGCCCGGCCGAGGACGGCGTGCATGAGCACGCTGCCGAGCCCCTGGCGCTGGATCGCGGGATCGACGGCGAGCGGCCCGAGCAGCAGCGCCGGGCGGGCCGGGCCGGCCTCGACATGCCACAGCCGCACGGTGCCGACGAGCCGACCGTTGCGGATCGCCGACAGGGCGAGCCCGTCCGCGTGGCGGCGGCCCTCGCGCAGGCGCTCCGAGCTCTTGGCGAAGCGGGACGTCCCGAAGCAGGTGTCGAGCAGGCGCTCGCGCGCCGGAACGTCGCCGAGGTGCTGGTCGCGGATCTCGATCATGGCTGCGGACTCCCCGGAACGCTGCGGAGGGAGAGGCGAGGGACCGGGCGGCTTCGAGCGCCGCCCGGGATGTCTACGGATCGGGAATGAACGGCCGGTGACGGGCGCTCAGATGACGATCTGCTGGAGGGGCGGGAAACCGTTGAAGGCCACCGCCGCGTAGGTCGTCGTGTAGGCGCCCGTGCCCTCGATCAGCACCTTGTCGCCGATCGAGAGGGAGACCGGCAGCGGGTAGTGCTCGCGCTCGTAGAGCACGTCCATCGAGTCGCAGGTCGGGCCGGCGAGGATGCAGGGGCTGGCATCGTCCGCGTCCCGCTCCGTGCGGACGCGGTAGCGGATCGACTCGTCCATGGTCTCGGCGAGCCCGCCGAACTTCCCGATGTCGAGATAGACCCAGCGCACCTCGTCCTGGCCTCGCGACTTCTTCGAGACGAGCACGACCTCCGCCTCGATCATGCCGGCGTTGCCGACCATGCCGCGGCCCGGCTCGATGATCGTCTCCGGCAGGCGGTTGCCGAAGTGCTTGGTGAGCGCCCGGAAGATCGCGTTGCCATAGGAGTCCACGCCCGGCACCGCCTTGAGGTAGCGGGTCGGGAAGCCGCCGCCGAGGTTGACCATCGACAGGCCGATGCCGCGAAGCGCGCACTCGCGGAAGATCATGGCGGCGGAGGCGAGCGCCCCGTCCCAGGCCTCCGTGTTGCCCTGCTGCGAGCCGACGTGGAAGGACACGCCGTAGGCCTGGAGGCCCCGGACATGGGCGTGCTCGAGCACGCTCACCGCCATCTCGGGCTCGCAGCCGAACTTGCGCGAGAGCGGCCAGTCGGCGCCGGCCCCGTCGCAGAGGATGCGGCAGAACACCTGCACCTCGCCGGCCTCGACACCAACCTCCGCAGCCGCGCGAAAGATCTTGTCGGTCTCGACCTCGCAGTCGACGGCGAACAAGCGCACGCCGAGCCGGAGCGCACGGGCGATGCAGCGCTCCTTCTTGATGGTGTTGCCGAACGAGATGCGCTCGGCGGTGGCGCCGGCGGCGAGCGCCATCTCGATCTCGGCGACCGAGGCGGTGTCGAAGCAGGAGCCCATCTCGGCGAGCAGGCGCAGCACCTCCGGCGCCGGGTTCGCCTTCACGGCGTAGAACACGCGGGTGTCGGGGAGCGCGCGGGCGAAGGCGGTGTAGTTCTCGCGCACGACGTCGAGGTCGAGCACCATCACCGGGCCCTCGTCCCGGCCGAGGTCGCGGCGTGCGCGCAGGAAGTCGCGGATGCGATCGGTCATGGTCGGCCCCACCACAGGTTCGAGCGGCCCCGCGCAGGGACCGATGTCGAATCGGTAGACGGCTATACAAGCCGTCCGGCGTCAGGGGGCGATGCGTCGCCGCCGCCGCGCGCGCTTTGGAGACGCGCAAGGGCTCGGCGGGCGCAGAGCACCCGGAAGCTGCCGTGGATTGGATGGGGAGACCCCAACCGCACGCCGGGCAAGGAGAAACAAGCCTCTTCGGTGCCGGCCTTTGGAGGGCCGACGAGACCAAAAAAGCCCGTTCGTCGTTGCTTTAAGCTGCGTCCCCCGTGGAGAGCGGGGTTCGCCGGTTTCGCCTCCGGCTGCCGGTTGTTGTCGGGGTCCGGTGTCGCCACCTGGATGCCGGCCGGAGGGAATCCACCCTGTCGACCATCGATCCTTTAAGACCCCTGGCGGCTGTCCGGCAGTTGGCCGGATGCCCACCAACCGACACGCGGCCACAGGCACGTGCGAAATTGGGCAGGCGGGATATAGGTTCGGCGCGCCCGGTCAGCAAGGAAAAACCGCTGCGGAAACCGCGAAAATCCCCGCTCTTCTCAGGCTGTTGCGCACATGCATCGCACGGCCGTTCGGGGGCGGGCTTCCCAAGGATCCGGGAAGGGCGCATCTGACGGAAAGCCGGGTGATTCGGCCAGGATCGGAGCGGGTGCGTGCGGATGGGAAGCGGATGGCGGAGCTTCGATCGTGCGCGTGGAGCCCGCCCGTGAACACGTCCGCAGCCCGTGCTGAGCCGGCGCAGGATCTCGTGCTGCGGGAGGCGGGAATCGACGATCTCGACGCTCTCGTCGCGCTGGAGCACGCTGCCTTCCAGAGCGACCGGGCCGAGCGCCGGGCGATCCGCCACGCCATCCGCTCGCCGAGCATGACGCTGCTCGTCGCGCTGCTCGCCGAGAGGGGCGTCCCGCCGCTGCTCGTCGGTGCGGCGACCCTGGAGCGGCGGGCCAACGCCCGCAGCATCCGACTGTCCTCGATCGCGGTGTCGCCGGCCCGCTCCGGCCTCGGTCTCGGCGGGCGGCTGCTGTCGGCCTGCGAGGAGGAGGGGCGCCGGCACGGCTGCGACCGTCTGCGGCTCGAGGTCCGTGCCGACAACGCCGCCGGCATCCGCCTCTACGAGCGCCGGGGCTACCGCCGCTTCAAGGTCGTGCAGGACTACTACGAGGACGGCATGGAAGCCTGGCGCTACGAGAAGCTGCTCGAGACGTAGAGAACCCGCCCCGGCAGGGCCGGAGCGGGCTCCATGATCCGTCCGGGACGGGCGGATCGGATCAGTCGCAGGATTCCTTGGTGACCGTCTTGCGGTCGCCCATGTCATTGGTCTTCGTCACGCTCTTGGTGGCGCAGCCGTCGCTCGACTCGCGACGCTCGACCCGGGTCGTGGAGGTGGTGGCGGGGCGATCCACCACGACGTCGGCGCCGCGGCGCTCGATGACGGTGGTCTGGGCGGTGGCCGCCTGGGCGGCGAAGAGAGAGCCGAGAACGGCGCCGGCGAGAAGTGACGTGCGCATATCCATGACCTCGAACTGGTTGAAGCTGGGCTCAGAACGGTCCATCCCGTCAAACGGTTCCGTGCGTCGTTGAGCCTCGGTTTAAGGAGTTCTTTTCCCCTCGCTCCTCAGCGTGGAAGGATAAGTCCCAGGAGGCTTCCAACCGGGGCCCGCCATGGCCGTCATCCTCGCCTTCGCGCTGAACGCGTCCACGAGCGTGCTGCTCGGCCTGCTCGTGGCCGGCCTGCTCGGGCCGGCGGATTTCGGCCGCTTCGCGCTGGCCACCGCCGGCTCGATCGTCCTCAACACGCTGCTGTTCGAGTGGCTGCGGCTGTCGGCGACACGCTTCTACTCGGGCCGGACCCGTGAGGAGGCACCCTGGATCCGCTACGGGCTCGACCGGGCCTATCTCGCCCTCGCTCTCGTACTGTTCGCCGCCGCGATGATCTGCGCGGGCCTCGGCATCGAGGCGGGTGCGGGCAGCCGGGGCGCGATGCTCGCGGGCACGGCACTGGCCGGGCTCGGCAGCGGCATCTTCGACTATCACCTCGCCCTCGCCAGGGCCCGCTTCGAGGGGCGGCTCTATCTCGGCCTGACAATGCTCAAGAGCCTCGCCTCCGTCGCGCTGATGGCGGGCGCCGCCTGGTTCCTGCGCGAGCCGGCCTGGGTGCTCGCCGCCGCCGGCGTCAGCCAGCTTCTCGCCGTGCTGCTTCTCAAGACGCCCCTGCGCGATCCCCGGCGGCCGGTCCCGCCGGAGCGGCTGCGGGAGACCTGGCGCCTGTTCACCGCCTACGGCCTGCCCCTCATCGCCGCGACGGCGATCTACCAGCTGCTGCCCTTCCTGAACCGCTGGGCCCTCTCGGGATGGGCGGACTTTGCCGAAGCCGGCTATTTCGCGCTTGCCGGCGACATTGCCGGCCGGTCGCTGGGCACGCTCGGCATCGCCCTCGACCTGCTGCTGTTCCAGCTCGCGGTCCGGGCGGAGGAGCGGCACGGCCGGGCGGAGGCCGAGGCGCAGGTGGCGCGCAACGCCGCCGTCCTCGCGGCGGTCCTGCTGCCCTGCGCGGTCGGCTTCTGGGTCGTGCTGCCGGCCGTCGAGGCGCTGGTGGTGCCGGAGGCGTATCGCGGACCCTTCGCCGCCTACGCTGCGCTGCTGATCCCGGGCTTCCTCGTGCTCGCGCTGACGAGCTTCGCGCTGAGCCCCGTCTTCCAGATCCGGCGGCGGACGGGGCCGGTCGTCGCCGCCGCCCTGGTCGGGCTCGGCCTCGACGGGCTCGGCCTCGCCCTGCTGCCGCCGCTTCTCGGCGCGCACGGCGTGGCGCTCGCCCAGACCGTCGCGCTTGCCGGCGCCTTCCTGTGGCTGGCGTTGCGGGTGCTGAGGGGACCGGAGCGCCTGCGCCTGCCCTGGCGGGAGATCGGCGCGGCGGCGGCGGCGAGCCTCGCCATGGGCCTCGTCCTCCTGCCGTTCCGGGGCCTTGCGCCGAGCCTGACCCTGGCGGTCTGCCTGCCCCTCGGCGTCCTTCTCTACGGCGCGCTCGTCTGGCGCTTCGACGTCGCGGGACTGCGGGGAATGGCGCGCGCAGAGGTCCGCGCCCTGCGCCGGGTCCCGCGGGCGTCCTGACGGAAGCGGCGCGGCCTCAAGAGCCGGCTCGGGGCAGCGGCATCCCGGCTCTTTGAAACGGCGGCCCGATCGGGCATTGAATCGTTCCAGGCGGCGCCGCACGAGCGCCGGTCGGGCAGGAAACGATGCGTCTCTACGAGCCGGGGGCGGAGAACGAGGCTGCGGCGGTCGTCGCCGAGGCGGTCGCGCGCGGCGAGCGCCTGCGCCTCGAGGGCGGCGGCACCCGCAGCGGTCTCGGCCGCCCGGCGCAGGACGAGGCGACCCTCTCGGCGCGGCGGCTCTCCGGCGTCACCCTCTACGAGCCCGCCGAGATGGTCGTCGGGGCTCGCGCCGGCACGCCTCTCGCCGAGGTCCAAGCGCTGCTCGCCGGGCGCGGCCAGATGCTGCCCTTCGAGCCCGTGGACCACCGGGCACTTTTCGGCTCCAAAGGCGAGCCGACGCTCGGCGCCGTCGCGGCGATCAACAATTCCGGTCCCCGCCGCATCAACGCGGGAGCGGCCCGCGACAGCCTGATCGGCGTGCGCTTCGTCAACGGGCGCGGCGAGGCGATCAAGTCCGGCGGCCGGGTGATGAAGAACGTCACCGGCCTCGACCTCGTGAAGCTGATGGCCGGCGCCTACGGCACTCTTGGCCTTCTTACCGAGGTGACCTTCAAGGTCCTGCCGAGGGCGGAGCGCGTCGCGACGCTCGTCCTCCAC
Organism: Methylobacterium jeotgali; assembly: GCF_022179345.1. Classification (GTDB taxonomy): domain Bacteria; phylum Pseudomonadota; class Alphaproteobacteria; order Rhizobiales; family Beijerinckiaceae; genus Methylobacterium; species Methylobacterium jeotgali. The sequence continues at coordinate 63,589 of NZ_BPQR01000038.1, forward strand.
GGCCTCGACGACGCGCGGGCGATCGAGGCGCTCTGCGCCGGGCTCGGCTCGCCCTTCGAGTTGACCGGCGCGGCGCACCTGCCCGCCGGCATCGAAGGGGATGCCGCGCGCACGCTGCTGCGCATCGAGGGCTTCTCCGCCTCGATCGACTACCGCGCCGGCGAGCTGCGCCGGGTGCTCAAGCGCTACGGCGCCGCCGACCTCATCGAGGGCGAGCTGTCCGAGGCTCTCTGGCAGGCAGTGCGCGACGCCACCCCCTTCGCCGGCACCAGCGAGGCGGTCTGGCGCCTCTCGACGGCGCCGACCTCGGGCGCGGCGGTCGCCGCAGCGATCGGGCAGGCGCGCCCGGCCCGTGTCTTCTACGACTGGGGCGGCGGCCTCGTCTGGTTCGCGACCGGCGCGGAAGGCGATGCCGGCGCCGAGACCATCCGCGAGGCGCTCAAGCCCCACGGCGGCCATGCCACGCTCGTGCGCGCGCCGGACGCCGTGCGCGCCGCCGTGCCCGTGTTCGAGCCGCCCGCCGAGCCGCTGATGCGCCTCACCCGCGGCATCAAGGCCGCCCACGATCCGTTGGGCATCTTCAACCCCGGCCGCATGTACGCGGGCGTGTAGGACAGAGCTTCCCGGCCATATCGAAGGCCGGGATCACGAGGATCGGGACCGGTGCAGACCAATTTCTCGCCTACGCAGTTGGCCGACCCGGCGATGGCGGCCTCCGAGAAGATCCTGCGCACCTGCGTCCATTGCGGGTTCTGCACCGCCACCTGCCCGACCTACCTCATGCTCGGCGACGAGCTCGATTCGCCGCGCGGACGCATCTACCTGATCAAGGACATGCTGGAGGGCGGCAAGGCGGCAACCGCCGAGGTCGTCAAGCACGTCGACCGCTGCCTCTCCTGCCTCTCCTGCATGACGACCTGCCCCTCCGGGGTGCACTACATGCACCTCGTCGACCATGCCCGCGCGCATGTGGAGCAGACCTACCGCCGGCCGCTCGCCGACCGGCTGATGCGGGCCGTCCTCGCGCAGGTGCTCCCCTACCCGAACCGCTTCCGCCTGGCGCTTCTCGGCGCCAAGTTGGCCTCACCTCTGAAACCGCTCGTCGCGCGGCTGCCGCGGGTCGGCAACCGCCTCGCGGCGATGCTCGACCTCGCGCCCGCGGCGCTGCCGATCCGCAACCCGACCGACCGGCCGGGCACCTTCCCCGCCGACACCGCGAGTCTCGAGCTTTCCGCGATCATCCAGGGCGAGCCGGCGCCGACCGGCCGCCGGGGTCGCGTCGCGCTGCTGCGGGGTTGTGCGCAGAGCGTGCTGCGACCGGATTTCAACGAGGCCGCGATCCGGCTGCTCACCCGCCACGGCGTCGAGGTGGTGCAGCCGAAAGGGGAGGGCTGCTGCGGGGCGCTGACCCACCACATGGGCCGCGAGGGCGACAGCCACGCGCAGGCGAAGCGCACCATCGACGCCTGGATCGCCGAGATCGACGGCGAGGGCCTCGACGCGATCGTGGTGACGGCCTCGGGCTGCGGCACCACGATCAAGGACTACGGCTTCATGTTCCGCGACGACCCCGCCTACGCGGAGAAGGCTAGGCGCGTCTCGGCGCTCGCCAAGGACGTCACCGAGTACGTCGCCTCGATCGGCCTGATGCCCCCCGTCGAGGAGAGCGAGATGGTGGTGGCCTACCACTCCGCCTGCTCGATGCAGCACGGCCAGGGCATCCGCACTGAGCCGAAGGCGCTCCTCAAGCAGGCTGGCTTCACCGTGAAGGACGTGCCCGAGGGCCATATCTGCTGCGGCTCGGCGGGCACCTACAACATCCTCCAGCCGGAGCTGGCCGCCCATCTCCGCGCCCGCAAGGTCGCCAACATCGAGCGCGTGCGTCCGGACCTCATCGCCACCGGCAACATCGGCTGTGTCACCCAGATCGGGAAGGGCACCGACATCCCGATCGTCCACACCGTCGAGCTGCTCGACTGGGCGACGGGCGGTCCGAAGCCCGAGGCGCTGGAGGGCGTCACACCCCGGCTTCATTAGAGCATTTTCCGCCGAAGTGGCTTCCGGTTCGGCGCCAGAAAATGCGGCATCGCAGGAGCTAAGGGGCGCGGACGCTCTCCAGCACGAACACCCGGATCGCCGAAGAAAGGTTCTGTCCGTCGCGGGCGCCGTCGATCTCGCCGATCAGCGCCGCGACGGAGAGGCTGCGTGCCGCCGCGATCTCCCGGAGCACCGTCCAGAACGGCTCCTCCAGGGTCACGCTGGTACGATGGCCGGCGATCATCACCGAGCGCTTGAGGATGCCGCGGCTCACCGTTCCGGTGGCTTCTCGTCAGGCATCTCGTTGTCGGGGCCCGAGCCGAGGCGGTGGCCTTCGTGGCGCTCGGCCTCCGTGGTTCGGCGTGCCTCCTCCACCCGGCGCTCGGCCTTCGGGCGGCCGAACAGGCGGCGGTTCTCCGCGGCCTGCCTCTCCCTGGCCTCTCGCTCCAACGCCTTGCGGCGCTGGCGCAGGTTGACGATCTCGGCCATCGCTACTCCGCGCTCGGGGCGAGCATGGTGTCGGCCCGAACCACCCGGTCGAACTCCTCAGCCGTCACGTAGCCGAGGCGCAGGGCCTCCTCCTTCAGGGTGGTGCCGTTCTTGTGGGCGGTCTTGGCGATCTCGGCGGCCTTGTCGTAGCCGATCGAGGGGGCGAGCGCCGTCACCAGCATCAGCGAGCGGCTCATCAGGTCGGCGATCCTGTCCTCGTTGGCCTTGATCCCGGCGACGCAGTTGTCGGCGAAGCTCACCGCCGCATCGGCCAAGAGCCGCACCGATTGCAGCACCGCGTTGGCGATGACGGGCTTGAACACGTTCAGCTCGAAATGCCCCTGGCTGCCGGCCATGGCGACGGTGGCACCGTTGCCGACGACCTGCGTGCAGACCATCGTCAGGGCCTCGCACTGGGTCGGGTTGACCTTGCCCGGCATGATCGAGGAGCCGGGCTCGTTCTCCGGCAGCGACAGCTCGCCGAGCCCCGAGCGCGGGCCCGAGCCCAGGAGGCGGATGTCGCTGGCGATCTTGAAGAGCCCCGAGGCCAGCGCCGTCAGCGATCCTTGCGTGAACACCAGCGCGTCGTGGGTGGCGAGCGCCTCGAACTTGTTCTCGGCCGACGTGAAGGGCAGGCCCGTCAGCTCCGCGACCTTCGCCGCGAAGGCCTGCGCGAATTGCGGGTGCGCGTTGAGGCCGGTGCCGACGGCGGTGCCGCCCTGGGCGAGCGCCAGCACGCCCGGCAGCGTCGCGGCGATGCGCGCGCCGCCGAGCGCCACCTGCGCTGCGTAGCCGGAGAACTCCTGGCCGAGGGTGACGGGCGTCGCGTCCTGGAGATGGGTGCGGCCGATCTTGATGACGCCCTCGAAGGCCTTCGCCTTGGCGTCGAGGGCCTCGTGGAGGTGCGTCAGGGCCGGCAGCAGCCGCTCCTGGATCTCGCGGGCGACCGCGATGTGCATGGCGGTGGGGAAGGTGTCGTTCGAGGACTGGCCGCGGTTGCAGTGGTCGTTCGGGTGCACCGGCGACTTGCCGCCGCGCTTACCCCCGAGGCTCTCGTTGGCGAGGCTCGCGATGACCTCGTTGGCGTTCATGTTGGACTGGGTGCCCGAGCCCGTCTGCCACACGACGAGGGGGAACTCGTCGTCGTGCTTGCCGGCCACCACCTCGGCGGCGGAGGCGGCGATGGCGTCGGCGACCTTGGCGTCGAGCTGGCCGAGATCCTTGTTCACCAGCGCCGCGGCCTGCTTCACGAGGCCGAGCGCGTGGACGAGGGGCGCGGGCATCCGCTCCGTGCCGATCCGGAAGTTCTGGATCGAGCGCTGGGTCTGCGCGCCCCAGTAGCGATGGGCCGGAACCTCGATGGGCCCGAACGTGTCGGACTCGATGCGGGTCGCGGTCTCGGTCGTGTCCTGCGCCATCGTGGCCTCTACGTCGTGGGAATCGCGGCCCCTACTTAACCAAGGGCGGACGCGAGCGCGATGGCGCTCCCCGGCCCGCTCCGACAAAGCCCGCGAGGTGTTTGCGCTTGGCGTCCCCGACCCTGCTGCCCGCCGCGACGGATCATGCCCGCCGCTTCCGCCCGGCCGTGCCGCCGCCCCTGCGGGAGCCGCTGGGGCTCTTCGCCTTCCTGAAGGCGGTGCGGGCGAACCCGGTCGCGACCTGGACGGAGGATCACTTCACCGCGCCCCTCGTCGCGGCGGAGGGCGCGATGGGACGCATCACCCTGGTGAGCGATCCCGAGCTGATCCGGCAGGTCCTCGTCGAGAACGCCGCCAACTACCGCAAGGACGATCTCCAGCGCCGCGTCCTGGCGCCGGGGCTCGGCAACGGCCTGCTCACCGCGGAGGGCGAGGAGTGGCGCCTCCAGCGCCGGACCCTGGCGCCGATCTTTTCCGCGCGCACCGTGCAAGGCTTCGCGGAGGCCATGAACGGAGCCGGCGCCCGCCTCGCCCGGCGCCTCGCCCGGCGGGACGGCGGCAGCGCCGACGTCGCGCTGGAGATGACGCGGGCCACCCTCGACGTGCTGGAGCGGACGATCTTCACCACCGGCCTGCCGAGCGACCCCGACGCCCTCGGCCGCGCCATCACCCGCTTCCTCGAGGCGGTCGGCCCCATCGACCCCCTCGATGTGTTCGGCGTTCCGGCCTTCGTGCCGCGCCTCGGCCGGCTGAAGGCGCGGCCCGCGGCACGTTTCTTTGAGGAGGTGGTGGACGAACTGATCGAGCGCCGCCGCGCCTTGATGAAGGCGGATCGCGCGCCCCGCGACCTCCTCACCCTGCTGCTCGCCGCGCAGGACCCGGAGACGGGGCAGGGGCTGACCGATCTCGAGGTGAAGGCCAACATCGTCACCTTCATCGCCGCCGGCCACGAGACCACCGCCAACGCGCTCACCTGGGCGCTCTACTGTCTCTCGCAGGACGGGGCGGCGGCGGAGCGGCTGCGGGCCGAGGTCGACGCCGCGGGCTCGCAGGACGGATTCGCGGTCGAGGACCTGCCCTTCGCCAAGGCCGTGATCGAGGAGGCGATGCGGCTGTTCCCGCCGGTGCCGTTCCTGAGCCGGCAGGCGCTCGGCGAGGACCGGCTCGGGCGCATCAAGGTGCCGCGGGGATCGGTGGTGATGGTGGCGCCCTACGTGCTCCATCGCCACCGCACCCTCTGGGAGGACCCGGAGGCCTTCGTGCCGGAGCGCTTCCTCGGGTCGGCGCGGGCCGCGATTCCCCGCTACGCCTACCTGCCCTTCGGGGCGGGGCCGCGGGTCTGCATCGGGCAGAGCTTCTCGCTGCAGGAGGCGGTGCTGCTGCTCGCCCACATCGCGCGCGCGGTCGCGTTCGCCCTGCCGGAGGGCCATCCGCCGGTGCTGCCGGTGCAGCGGGTGACGCTGCGGCCCTCGGACGGGCTCCGGCTGTCGATCCGGCGCCGCTGAGCGGGCGTCAGTTCTTCTTGCGGAAGGCGTCGAGGCTGACGACCTCGGCGCCGGCCTCCGGCTGAGCCTCGTCCTTGCGGGCGGCCGCCGGCTTGTCGGCCTTGTCCGGGCCACCCTTGTCCTGGCCGCCCTTCTCCTGACCGTCTTGCGCGAGTGCCGGGACGACCTTCGGGCCGGCCTTGCCGATGGCGGGGAGCGCCGTGGGCTTGGTCTCGCTCGGCTCGGAGGCGGCGCCGCGGGGGCTCGTCTTCGGAGCCGCGAGCGGCGTCGGAGCGGGGGCCGGCGCGGCACCCTCCTCGGTCGCCTCGGCGTTCTCCGCGAGATCGAACTTCAGCCCGAACTGGACGGAGGGGTCGAAGAAGCCGCTCAGCGCGTCGAAGGGCACGAGCAGCCGCTCCGGGATGCCGGAGAAGGACAGCCCGACCTCGAAGGTGTGCTCGTTGACCGTGAGGTCCCAGAACTGGTGCTGGAGGACGATGGTCATGTCCTGCGGGTACTTCTCGCGAAGCCGCTGGGACATGCGCACGCCGGGCGCCTCGGTGCGGAAGGAGACGTAGAAGTGGTGCTCGCCCGCGAGCCCATCGCGGGCCGCGTCGGTGAGCACCTTGCGGACGACGCCGCGCAGCGCGTCCTGCACCAGAAGATCGTAGCGGATCAGGTCGTCTGCCATCGGCGGTCGCTTTGTCCGGGCTGCCTGCGGGCCAGGCCGCGGCCAGCGCACCGGGCGGGAGAATTAAAGTGGAGGCTTCTGTTGCCAGGTGCCTCCGAACCCCGCCTATGCGGAGCTACCCGCTAGGACTTAATTTGGTATTGGGGACCGCTTACGCGGCCACCGCCACCGGAGCAAAGTTGTCGTTGGCAACTATTGCAAAGGCCCGATAACGGCGGAACCATGCCGAGCGAAAGATCAACCTTTACGCCCTCGTCGATCCTATTTCGCCCCCGCCGCAACCCAACGATCCGAACGCCGCCGATGCGTCCAAAAGCCCTGGGTTCCGGTGGAGGCGCCGGGTACCGCCCCCGGGTCCGATAGGTTTATTCCGAAGACCGTTTATCGCCATAGCCGACCTTGCGGCCGGCGAGATCGAATATAGGGGGGATCGCGTCGGTTTTGAAGCCCGATCCTGCGCCTCTCGCCATCGATCCGCCGCCGCCGTCCGCGGAGGCCGCAGCGGCGCGCGAGACCGGCTCGCGGCCGTCGCCGGGCGAGATCCTGCGCACGCTGCTCTGGCTCTCGATCCAGGCCGTCGCCTGCCTCGCTGTGGCGGGTCTCGCGGCAGTCGTGCTGGTGCGGGTCGGGGCCGATCTCTACGAGGGGCTCGATCCGTTCGTCGCCTCGGCGAGGCGGCCGTTTCCGGGCTCGACTCGGCTCGCCGCCCGCGGTCTTTCCGTCGACGTGCTCCGCCAGGTCCTGCTCGCGGGAATCGTCGTCGGCCTCGCCGTCTGGCGCGTCGGCGGCGGCTGGCGGAGCGCCCTCGCCCTCGACCGCATGCGGCCGAACGGGATGCGGCCGGCGCGGCTGCTGGCGATCCTGCTGGTCTGGCCCGTCCTCCACATCCTCTGGGTGAGCGGCACCGCCGCGATCTCCGGAGCGAACCTGCCGCCGGGCGGGACCCGCCTCTCGCCGGCCCTGACGCCGTCCCTCGTCGCGCTCTGGCTGCTCACGGTCGTGGTGCTGACGCCGGCGGCCGAGGAGCTTCTCATGCGCGGCGCCTTGTTCGCCCAGGCGCTGCGGCGGCTCGGCGGGCCCGGCGCCGTTCTCGTGACCGCCGCGATCTTCGCAGGCGTGCACGCGGTCTCCTTCAACCTCACCCAACCGCTCTCGCTGGTGCCGCTCGCCCTGGCGCTCGGCTGGCTGCGCTGGCGCACCGGCCGGCTCTGGCCCTGCATCTGCCTGCACGGCTGGAGCAACCTCGTCTCGATCGCCTACCTGCTCTGGCCGCTCGGGACCTGACCCGAAGCCTGTGGCCGGGGTCCGTCCGGCCCTGGCACCGCCGCGCCGGGATCGCGTAGGATCGCGCCATGCAGCCCTATCACCACCTGATCCGGCGAATCCTCGACGAGGGCGTGCGTAAGGAGGACCGCACCGGCACCGGCACGCTCTCCGTGTTCGGCCACCAGATGCGCTTCGACCTCTCGGACGGCTTCCCCCTCGTCACCACGAAGCGGCTGCATCTGCGCTCGATCGTCCACGAGCTGCTCTGGTTCCTGGCCGGCGACACCAACGTCGCCGCGCTCCGCGAGAACGGCGTCACCATCTGGGACGAGTGGGCGGACGCGAATGGCGACCTCGGCCCGGTCTACGGGGCGCAGTGGCGCTCTTGGAAGAAGCCCGATGGCGGCACCGTTGACCAGATCGCCTGGGTCGTCGATGAGATCCGCCGCAACCCCGATTCCCGCCGGCTCGTCGTCAGCGCCTGGAATCCGGGCGAGTTGGAGAAGATGGCGCTGGCGCCCTGCCACTGCCTGTTCCAGTTCTACGTCGCCGAGGGGCGGCTCTCCTGCCAGCTCTACCAGCGCTCGGCGGACGTGTTCCTCGGCGTGCCCTTCAATATCGCGAGCTACGCGCTGCTGACCGCGATGATCGCGCAGGTGACGGGGCTGCGGCCGGGCGCGTTCGTCCACACCTTCGGCGACGCGCATCTCTACCTGAACCATCGGGAGCAGGCCCACACGCTTCTCGCCCGCGCCCCCCGGCCGCTGCCGCGCCTGCGGCTGAACCCGGAGGTGACGGACCTCTTCGCCTTCCGCTTCGAGGACATTACGATCGAGGGCTACGACCCTCATCCCGCGATCGCCGCGCCCGTCGCGGTCTGAGCTTCGTTCGATTCCCTCGAGAGCCCCATGCCCCTCGTCACCCTCGTCGTCGCGGCGGCCCGCAACGGCGTCATCGGCCGCGACAACGGCCTCGCCTGGCGCCTGCGCAGCGATCTGCGCCGCTTCCGCGCGCTGACCATGGGCAAGCCGATCCTGATGGGCCGGCGCACCTTCGCCTCCATCGGCAAGGCGCTGCCCGGCCGCCGCAACATCGTGCTGACCCGCGACCGGAGCTTCGAGGCCCCCGAGATCGTCGCGATCCACGACTGGGAGGCGGCGCTGGCGGCCGCCGGAGACGCGCCGGAGCTGATGGTCGTCGGCGGGGCCGAGATCTACCGCATGGCGCTTCCCGTGGCCGACCGCATCCATCTCACCGAGGTCGACGCCGAGCCCGAGGGCGACACGTTCCTGCCCGAGTACGATCGTGCCGCCTACCGCGAGACGCTGCGGGAATCGCACGCCCCGGGGGAGGGCGACGAGCACGCCTTCACCTATATCGATCTCGAACGGACGCGGTGACGCGCGGGGCCCCGCGTTAATCCCGTTTCCATCCAGGGGCGACCGGTCGCGGCCGGAGCGGCTTGCCTTGGCCGTGGGCGATGCCCACCTGCCTTGACAGGACGGAGCGCTCTCCCTCAGGTGCAGGGCGCCCGCAGACGGCCCGAAGTTTCCATCAGGCGATGAGGACGCGGTCCGGATGGCGCGGGTGCCCCGCGGCGAGATCAGGAGAACACGTCGAGGATGCCTTGGAGCAATCAGAGCGGCGGCGGTGGCGGGGGCGGACCCTGGGGCCGTGGCAGCGGGAACGGCGGCGGGCCCTGGGGCGGCGGGGGCGGCGGCAAGACCCCGCCTGATCTCGAGGATCTCCTCCGTCGCGGCCAGGATCGCCTGCGCGGCGTCATCCCCGGCGGGGGCGGCTCCCTCGGCGGCGGCCGCGGCCTGCTCTTCGTGGCCGCGCTCGTGGCGGGCGGCTGGCTGCTTACCGGCTTCTACACCGTGGCGCCGAACCAGGTCGGCATCGAGACGATCTTCGGCCGCTACGTCGGCGCCAAGGGTGAGGGCCTGCGCTACAACTTCCCCTATCCGGTCGGCGGCGTCGTGAAGCCGAACGTGGGGCAGGTGAACTCCATCCAGATCGGCTACCGGGCCGGCGTCGGCGCGCAGGCGCGCCCCCGCGACCTGCCCGAGGAGAGCCTGATGCTCACCGGCGACGAGAACATCGTCGACCTCGACTTCGAGGTGCAGTGGCGCGTCAACCCGCTCAAGGCCTCGGACTACGTGTTCAACCTCCAGAACCCGGAGGGCACCATCAAGGCCATCGCCGAGAGCGCGATGCGCGAGGTGGTCGGCCGGCGCAACATCCAGGCGATCCTCACCAACGAGCAGTCGAGCGTCGCCCAGGAGGTCAAGGAGATCACTCAGAGCGCGCTGGACGAGTACGGGGCCGGCGTGCGCATCGAGGTGGTGCAGCTCGTCAGCGTCAACCCGCCCCCCGAGGTGCGGCCCGCCTTCATCGACGTGAACGCCGCCCAGCAGGACGCCGAGCGCGTCCAGAACGAGGCCAAGACCTATGCCAGCCGCGAGGTCCCGCAGGCCCGCGGCCGCGCCTCCCAGATCGTCCAGGCGTCGGAGGCCTACAAGACGCAGTCGACCGCCGACGCCACCGGTCAGGCGGCCCGCTTCGGGCAGGTCTACGAGTCCTACAAGACGGCCCCCGAGGTCAGCCGCGAGCGCATCTTCCTCGAGACCATGGAGAGGGTCTTCGGCGCCGTGAACAAGGTCATCATCGATCAGTCGGGGCCGGGCGGCGCCAATGCCGCCGCGGCGGGCGTGCTGCCCGTGCTGCCCCTCACGGAGCCCGGCACCCGCACCGCCGGCCAGCAGGGGGGAGCCACGCGATGAACCGTCAGGCGCTCCGCACCGGGCTCGTGGTCATCGCGGCCCTTCTCGCGGTCTCGTTCTACGCCTCGGTCTTCACCGTAGGGCAGATGCAGCAGGCGCTGGTGCTCCAGTTCGGCCGCGTCCGCGCCGTGCTGAACCAGACCGGTGAGGACCGGCCGGGCCTCTACTTCAAGCTGCCGTTCATGGAGAACGTGATCATCTTCGACAAGCGGGTCCTCGACCTCGACCTGCCCGTCCAGACGCTGCTCACCGCCGACCGGCAGAATCTCGAGGTCGACGCCTTCGCCCGCTACCGGATCACCGATCCGCTGCGCTTCTACCAGTCGGTCGGCAACCTGGGGCTGGCCAACCAGCGCCTGGCGAGCTTCGCCAACTCGTCCCTGCGCAACGTGCTCGCCCGCTCGACCCGCGACGCGATCGTCAAGACCGACCGCATGCGGCTGATGAACGAGATCCAGGACGACGTGAACCGGCAGGCGAAGTCGCTCGGCGTCGAGATCGTCGACCTGCGCATGACCCGCGTCGATCTGCCCGCGCAGAACTCCTCGGCCGTCTACGAGCGCATGAAGACCGAGCGCAAGCGCGAGGCTGCCGACATCCGCGCCAACGGCGACCAGATTGCCGCGACGATTCGCGCCAAGGCCGACCGCGACGTGACGGTGATCCTCGCCGAGGCCAACCAGAAGTCCGAGGAGCTGCGCGGCGAGGGCGACGCGGAGAAGAACCGCATCCTCGCCGAGGCCTTCGGCAAGGATCCGGGCTTCTTCGCCTTCTACCGCTCGATGCAGGCCTACGAGGCCGGGCTCAAGGGCTCGGACACCCGCCTCGTGATCAGCCCGAACTCGGACTTCTTCCGCTACTTCGGCGATCCGCAGGGCCGGGGGAGGGCCGCAACGACCGGCTCGACCGCGGGCGCGACGCGCTGACCCGCGACTCTTGAACCACCGGGCCGGGAGCCGATCTAAGAGCTCCCGACCCGCCGCGGCCACGGGCCGACGCGGCATGGGCCGCTCCGGGCGGAATCGCGACGCGCCGAGCCAGGGGCTGCCTTCCGAAGGGCGGCCCCGCACAGGACAGGGACCGTTCCTTGGAGATCAGCACCATGCCTTGCCCCGCGAGCGCCGGCCCGGCGCGCCGTCCGCAGCGCGCCCGCGCCATGCTGGCGGCCCTCCTGATCGGCGCGACCGTCGCAGGCAGCGCCCTGCCGCCGCCCGCCTTCGCCAAGGGCCCCGAGTCGCTCGCCGACCTCGCCGCGCAGGTGACGGATGCCGTCGTGAACATCTCCGCCTCGACCACCGTCGAGGCGCGGGCCGGGCGCGCCGGCCCGCAGCTGCCGCCGGGCACGCCCTTCGAGGACCTGTTCGAGGAGTTCTTCAACCGCCGCGGCGGCCGTGGCGGCGGCGGAGGCGGCGAGGGCGAGGCGCCCCGGCCTCAGCGCAAGTCGAACTCGCTCGGCTCCGGCTTCATCATCGACGCCTCCGGCATCGTGGTCACGAACAACCACGTCATCGGCGACGCCAACGACATCCAGGTCATCCTCAGCGACGGCACCAAGCTGAAGGCCGAGATCGTCGGCAAGGATTCGAAGATCGACCTCGCCGTGCTCCGGGTGAAGCCCACCGCCGAGCGCCCGCTCAAGGCCGTGCCCTTCGGGAACTCGGACACGATGCGGCCGGGCGACTGGGTGATCGCCATCGGCAACCCGTTCGGCCTCGGCGGCTCGGTCTCGGCCGGCATCGTCTCGGCGCGGGGCCGCAACATCGAGTCCGGCCCCTATGACAACTACATCCAGACGGATGCCGCCATCAACAAGGGCAACTCCGGCGGGCCGCTGTTCAACATGAACGGCGAGGTCATCGGCATCAACACCGCGATCCTGTCGCCCACCGGCGGCTCGGTCGGCATCGGCTTCGCGGTGCCCTCGGGCACGGCCAAGCCCGTGATCGACCAGCTCCGCGAGTTCGGCGAGGTCCGCCGCGGCTGGCTCGGCGTGCGCATCCAGAACGTCGACGACGCTACCGCCGAGGCGCTGGGCCTCAAGGGCGGCGCCCGTGGCGCGCTGGTGGCTGGCGTCGACGAGAAGGGCCCGGCTAAGACCGCCGGTCTCGAGGTCGGCGACGTGATCGTGCGCTTCAACGGCGACGCGGTGAAGGCCTCGAGCGACCTGCCGCGCATCGTCGCGGCGACGCCCGTCGGCAAGACCGTGGACGTCGTCATCGTCCGCAAGGGCGAGGAGACCACCAAGCCCGTGACCCTGGGGCGCCTGGAGGATGGCACCGACAAGGCCAAGCCTGCGAGCCTGCGCCAGCCCGAGGCCGAGAGCGCCGTGCGGCAGGTGCTCGGCATGAACCTCTCCAGCATGACCGACGAGCTGCGCAAGCGCTACTCGATCAAGGACACCGTCAAGGGCGTCGTCGTCACCCGCGTCGACCCCAACTCGACGGCGGCCGACAAGCGCATCCAGCCCGGCGAAACCGTGGTCGAGGTCGGCCAGGAGGCGGTGAACAGCCCCGCCGACGTCTCGAAGCGGATCGACGCCCTCAAGAAGGAGGGCCGCAAGTCGGTGCTGCTCCTCGTGGCGGCAGCCGGCGGCGACGTACGCTTCGTGGCGGTCGGCTTGGAGTAGCACGCCGCCCGCCGGGTTTGGTTCGGCGGGAAGCCACCTGAGATTGCGGAAGCCGGGTCCGGTCGGGCCCGGCTTTCTCGTTCAGGCCGCGACGAACGCGCTCGCGGCGTAGCCCTGGAGGTAGAGAAGGGCGGTGAGGTCGCCGTGCTCGATCCGGGCGCGCGCCTGCGCGGCCACCGCGGGCTTCGCCCGGAAGGCGACGCCGAGCCCGGCCTCGGCCAGCATGTCGAGATCGTTCGCGCCGTCGCCGACGGCCATCGTCGCGGCGGGGCCGAGACCCGTCTTCTCCCGCAGCTCGATCAGGGTCTCGCGCTTGGCGGCGCGTCCGACGATCGGCTCGGCGACGGTGCCGTCGAGGCGGCCTTCCGCGAGGCCGAGCCGGTTGGCGCGCTCCTCCTCGAAGCCGATCCGCGCGGCGATCGGCCCCGTGAACAGGCTGAAGCCGCCGGAGACGAGGCAGGTGCGGGCGCCGTGGGCGCGCATGGTCCGCACCAGGGTCGTGCCGCCGGGGGTCAGGGTCAGGCGCTCGGCGATCAGCCCGTCGATGCTCGCGGCCTCGATGCCGGCGAGCAGGGCGACGCGCTCGCGCAGCGCCGGCTCGAAGGCGATCTCGCCCCGCATCGCCCGTTCGGTGATCGCCGCGACCGTCCCCTTGAGGCCGAGCGTATCCGCCAACTCGTCGATGCATTCCTGCTCGATCATGGTCGAATCCATGTCGGCGAGCAGCAGCCGCTTGCGGCGATGCGCGTCGGCGGGAAGCACTGCGATATCGATGGGCTCGGAGCCTAGGGCCGCGCGCAGCGCCGCCTCCGCGTTCTCGGCCGTGTCCTCGTCCAGAAGCAGCTCCGCGGCGACCTCTCCGTGCAGGATGCGGGGCTGATGGCGCGTGCGCAGCACGGCCCGCGCCTCGGCGAGGACGGCGTCGGTGATGGCGGGGCGGGCCGGGTTTGATATCAGGACCGCGACCAAAGCCATCGCGAGGGCCTCCGAACGTGTCCCAACCGCCGACCTGGGCGCCGACCCGCGCCGACCGGCCGGCCGCGATCCTCATCGCAGGGCCGACCGCCTCGGGCAAGTCGGCGCTCGCGACGGCGCTCGCCATCCGTCACGGGGGCGTCGTCGTCAACGCGGACTCGATGCAGGTCTACGCCGACCTGCGGGTGCTCAGCGCCCGTCCCACTCCGGAGGAGGAGGCGCGGGCGCCCCACCGGCTCTACGGCACGGTCGACGCCGCCGTGAACTTCTCCGCCGGGCACTACGCCCGCGCCGTGGCCGCGCTTCTCGAAGGGCTCGACGGACGGCTGCCGGTCTTCGTCGGCGGCACCGGGCTCTACTTCCGCGCCCTGGAGGAGGGGCTCTCCGATCTCCCGACCGTCCCGGAGGCGGTGCGCGCGGAAATCCGGGCCTTCTGCGAGGCGCGCGAGACGCCGGCCCTGCACGCGGCATTGGCCGAGCGGGACCCGCAATCGGCCGGGACCCTGCGGCCGAGCGACCGGGCGCGGGTGATGCGGGCGCTCGAGATCCACGCCGCCACCGGCCGCTCGATCCTGGCGTTCCACGGCACCCGCGTGCCGGGCCCGCTCGCCGGGCGACCTTTGCGAAAAATCTTCCTGGCGCCGGAGCGGGAAGCCCTGCGGGCGCGCATCGACGCCCGCTTCCTGGCGATGATGCAGGCTGGGGCTCTCGACGAGGCGCAAGCCTTACGCGAGCGCCGCCTCGATCCGATGCTTCCGGTGATGCGCGCCCACGGCGTGCCTGGACTCATCGCCCATCTCGACGGACGCATCTCCCGCGAGGAGGCGGTGGCGCGCGGGCAGGGCGACACCCGCCGCTATGCCAAGCGCCAGCTCACCTGGTTTCGCCACCAGATGGGCGATGCCTGGCAGTGGCAGAGCCCGGAGGCGGCGATGGCAGCCGCCCTCGCGGACTAGGATTCAGCGCTCCAGTCGCGCGATCAGGCTCGAGGTGTCCCAGCGGCCGCCGCCCATGCGCTGCACCTCGGCGTAGAACTGGTCGACCAGCGCGCTCACCGGCAGGGAGGCGCCGTTGCGGCGGCCCTCGTCGAGGAGGATGCCGAGGTCCTTGCGCATCCAGTCGACGGCGAAGCCGAAGTCGAAGCTGCCCGTGTCCATGCTCTTGCCGCGGTTCTCCATCTGCCAGGAGCCGGCCGCGCCCTTCGAGATCACCGCGAGCACGTCCTCGACCGAGAGCCCCGCGCGCTTGGCGAAGTGGATGCCCTCGGCCAAGCCCTGCACGAGGCCGGCGATGCAGATCTGGTTGACCATCTTGGTGAGCTGGCCCGAGCCTGACGGGCCCATCAGGCGGCAGGCGCGGGCATAGGCGGCGACCACCGGCTCGACGCGGGCGTAGGCGTCCGCGTCGCCGCCGCACATCACGGTGAGCACGCCGTTCTCGGCGCCCGCCTGTCCGCCGGAGACCGGCGCGTCGATGAAGGCGAGGCCGCGCCCGCCGGCTTCCGCGGCGAGCTCGCGGGCCACCTCGGCCGAGGCCGTGGTGTGGTCGACGAACACGCTGCCGCGATCCATGCCGGCGAAGGCACCGTCCTCGCCGAGGGTCACGCCGCGCAGGTCGTCGTCGTTGCCCACGCAGGCGAACACGATCTCGGCCTCGCGCGCCGCCTCGCGGGGCGTCGCCGCGTGGGCGCCCCCATGGGCCTTCACCCAGGCCTCGGCCTTGGCGCCGGTGCGGTTGTAGACCGTGACCGCGTGGCCCTTCGCCGCGAGATGGCCCGCCATCGGGGCGCCCATCACTCCGAGCCCGAGAAATGCGACCTTCGCCATCCATCCGTCTCCGGAGCGATCCCGTTGCCGCCGGCCGGCGGTCCAGGCGATCTAGGCTTCGGGTTCGGGGCCGTCAAAGGGCGTCTCCGGTCCCGGGAGAGCCGTCACTTCGCTACAACGCGCCGCCGCTGTCCGCGGGGCGTTTAAACGAAAGGTTTTCCTCGCGTTAAATTTTTGTCAGAACGCCCAATGAGGCCGGCCGCGAAGAGCCGCCTCGGAGCGAGGCGTCCATGGGTGCGATTCAGAAACACGGGCCTTGGGCCCTGGTGGGGGCGCTCGGCGCCGCCGCGCTTGCCATCGTCGCGACGACCCGCGGCGAGACCGTCAACGCCCTCTGGGTCGTGGTGGCCGCGGTCTGCGTCTACCTGATCGCCTACCGCTACTACTCGCTCTACATCGCCGAGAACGTGATGCGGCTCGACCCGGCCCGCCAGACGCCAGCGCATCGCCACAACGACGGCCTCGACTACGTCCCCACCAACAAGACCGTCCTGTTCGGCCACCACTTCGCGGCGATCGCGGGCGCCGGCCCTCTCGTTGGCCCGGTGCTCGCCGCGCAGATGGGCTACCTGCCCGGCATGCTCTGGATCCTCGCCGGCGTGGTGCTGGCCGGCGCCGTGCAGGACTTCATGGTCCTGTTCATCTCCATGCGCCGCGACGGCCGCTCGCTCGGCGAGCTGATCCGGGCGGAGCTCGGCGTCATCCCCGGCGTGATCGCGCTGTTCGGCACCTTCCTGATCATGATCATCCTGCTCGCTGTGCTGGCCATGATCGTGGTCAAGGCGCTCGCGGAGAGCCCCTGGGGCACCTTCACCGTCGCGGCGACGATCCCGATCGCGATGCTGATGGGGCTCTACGCCCGCTATGTCCGGCCCGGGAAGGTCGGCGAGGTCTCGGTCATCGGCTTCCTCCTGCTCATGGCCGCCATCGTCTACGGCGGCCGTATCGCCGCCGATCCCTACTGGGGCCCGGCCTTCACCTTCACCGGCGTGCAGCTCACTTGGATGCTGATCGGCTACGGGTTCGTCGCCGCCATCCTGCCCGTCTGGCTGCTGCTCGCCCCGCGCGACTACCTCTCGACCTTCCTCAAGATCGGCACCATCATCGGCCTGGCGCTGGGCATCGTCTTCGTCGCCCCGCACATGCAGATGCCGGCGATGACGAAGTTCGTGGACGGCACCGGCCCGGTCTGGGCGGGCAGCCTGTTCCCGTTCCTGTTCATCACCATCGCCTGCGGCGCCGTTTCCGGCTTCCACGCCCTGATCTCGTCGGGCACCACGCCGAAGCTCGTCGACAACGAGGTCGACACGCGCTTCATCGGCTACGGCGGCATGCTCATGGAGAGCTTCGTCGCGATCATGGCGCTCGTCGCCGCGAGCGTGATCGATCCGGGCATCTACTTCACCATGAACTCGCCGGGCGCCCTGCTCGGCACCACGCCCGAGACCGCGGCGGCGGCCGTGACCAATCTCGGCTTCCCGATCGCGCCTGAGGTGATCGCCCAGACCGCCAAGGACGTCGGCGAGCACTCGATCATCTCGCGCACCGGCGGCGCCCCGACGCTCGCGGTCGGCATGGCCCACATCATCTCCTCGGCCATCGGCGGCAAGGCGATGATGGCCTTCTGGTACCACTTCGCGATCCTGTTCGAGGCGCTGTTCATCCTCACCGCCGTCGATGCGGGCACGCGGGCCGGCCGCTTCATGCTGCAGGACCTGCTCGGCCTCGTCTCGCCGGCCTTCAAGGATACCACGTCCTGGGTGCCGAGCGTGCTCGCCACTGCGCTCTGTGTGGGGGCCTGGGGCTACTTCCTCTACCAGGGCGTCACGGACCCGCTCGGCGGCATCTACACCCTCTGGCCGCTCTTCGGCATCTCGAACCAGATGCTGGCGGCGGTGGCGCTGACGCTCGCGACGGTGGTGATCTTCAAGATGAAGCGCGAGCGCTACGCGTTCGTGACCATCATCCCGACCGTGTGGCTGTGCATCTGCACGCTGACCGCCGGCTGGCAGAAGATCTTCTCGCCCGACCCGAAGATCGGCTTCCTCTCCCACGCGGACCGGTTCTCGGCGGCTATCGCCGAGGGCAAGGTGCTGGGTCCGGCCAAGAACATGGCCGACATGCACAAGATCGTCTTCAACGATCGCGTGGACGCCGTGCTCGCGGTGCTCTTCGTCGGCCTCGTCCTGGCGATCGTGGTGTTCGGCACGATGGCCTGCATCAAGGCCTACCGGGCCGACCGCTGGACGGCTCTCGAGGCCGATCCGAAGCTCGCCCCGGCGGAGTGAGGCTGACATGACCGCACCGGCGCAGAGCTTTCGCGACCGCCTGAAGGCGTTCAACAAATGCGTCTGCGACGGGGCGCGGCTGATGGTGGGGCAGGGCGACTACGGCACCTACGTCGCCCACATTGCGAAGACCCATCCCGATCAGGCGCCGATGACCGAGCGGGAGTTCTTCCGGAACCGGGAGAACGCCCGCTTCGGCGTCGGCAACAGCTCCGGCTTCCGCTGCTGCTGAGACGGGATCGGGGCCGGGCCCGGCACTCTTTTCGCCCTCGGCGCGTTCCCACCCGGATGCGGCGTCGAGGGAGACCGAGGGTGACGGAGCAGGTGGGCGAGCGGCCGGAGCCGGCCAGGGTCGCGATCGAAGAGCCCTGGGAGCGGGCCTACTGGGCGCGCCGCTTCATGGTGCCCGTCGAGCGGATCGAGGCCGCCGTCGCGCAGGTCGGCGGCGATCCGGCGACCGTCGCCGCCCATCTCGGCCGCGAATGGCCGGGACACGAGCCCCTGGTCTGACACGTGCGGAGGCGGTGCGTTTCCTCGCCGCCCGCACGATCTTCCCGCCCGGGCCGTCGAATCCCGGTGGGCACGCCCCTCACGGCGCTTGACTTGGCGGCGCCGCAGCCCATCCCTCTGCCGTTGAGCGGGAGGCGGGCATGAGCATCTTTCAGGACGCGATCCTTCGGTTCGGCCGGACCATCATGTCCTATGCCGGCGACGCGGTGTTCCTCCAGGGCGCGGTCTCGGCGGCAGCCAACGTCATCATCGCCGACGGCGACGTGGACGAGGAGGAGGTCGAGGCGGCGATCGCCGGCATGCGTGCGAACCCGATCCTCGAGAAATCCTACGACACGCTGCGCATCGAGCAGGAGCTCTACGAGGCGATCGCCCGCGCCAAGACCCGCGCCGGCCGCATCGAGAACCTCCGGTTCTGCGAGGCCCTGGCGGAACGGCCCCTGTCGCAGCGGCAGGACGTGTTCCTGATCGCGGCGGACGTCGCCGATTTCGGCGGCATCAGCGAGGTCGAGCACAAGGCGCTCGACGAGATCGCGCTGTCGCTCAAGGTCGAGAAGTCCGCGCTGTTGCGCTGAGGGCCGAGTTCTCCGGCAAATGCGTTTGGCTAGTCTTTGGACCGTACCAATGGCCCTAGCCAACGTCACCGAAGCTGTCTAGCTTCCGCCGCGATCCTGCAAGGGGAGTAGGCATGGAATCCGTTGCCGGCCACATCGACGGGGCTCCGCGTCCCTCAGGCGCCATCACCTTCGATCGCAGCCTCAAGGGTCTCACGGGGATTGCAGTCAAGGGCTTCCTGCTCTCGCTGATCACCTTCGGCATCTACCGGTTCTGGTACATCACCAACCTGCGGCGCTACTTCTGGAGCCGCACCACCGTCGACGGCAGCCCGGGCGAGTACACCGGCACCGGCAAGGAGCTGTTCCTCGGCTTCCTCGTCGCCCTGGCGATCCTGGTGCCGATCTACATCGCGATCTTCGCGCTCTCGCTGATGAGCCCGGCGCTCGCGGCCTTCGGCGGCGTGCTCTCCTTCGTGATCCTCTACCTGCTCGGCCAGTACGCGATCTATCGCGGGCGCCGCTACCGGGCGAGCCGCACCCTGTGGCGCGGCATCCGCCTGGGCCAGGACGGCTCCGCCTGGGCCTATGCCGGGATGGCGGCCGGATGGTCGCTCCTGACCGTCGTCACCCTCGGCCTCGCCTTCCCCTTCATGCGCGCGAGCCTGGAGCGCTACCGCATCCGCCACACGCTGATCGGCACCGCGCGGATGGACTCGACCGCGCGCGGCACGCAGCTCCTGCCCTACTGGCTGGTCTTCTACGGCGTCGTGCTGCTGCCGCTGCTGGCCGCCGCCGCCTACTTCCTCGTGGCGGCGGGCTTCAAGATCCCCACCGATCTGATGGTGGCGAAGCCCGGCAAGCCCGGCGACTTCATCATGAACCCAACCTACGCGGGCACGCCCGTCGCCACCGCGCTCACGGTGCTGGGCTTCATCGGCCCGGTCGGGGTCATCGCTGCGCTGCTGCTGATCCCGTTCTACCGGGCGCGGGAGACGCGCCTGTTCATGAACGCGGCGAGCCTCGGCTCCGTCACGCTCTCCTCGACGCTGCGCGCGCGCCAGTTCTACTGGCCCTACATCGTCTACTTCCTGTCGATCCTGGGGTTCTTCCTGGTGATCGTGCTCGTCTTCCTCGGCCTCGGCCTGCTGATCGGCCTCGGCGGGGGCCGCGAGCCCGGCGGCTTCAGCGCCGTGCATGCGCTGCTGCTCTTCACGACGCTCGCCGCCTATCTCGGCGCCGGTCTCCTCTTCGCGGTGCTCTACGTGCGCATCATCCAGGCCCGGCTCTGGGCCGCGGTCGCGGAGTCGACGCAGGTCCACGGCACGGAGGCGCTCGCGCAGATCGTCGCCTCGAGCCGGGCGCCGGCCAGCGGCCTCAACGAGGGTCTCGCCGACGCCCTCGACGTCGGCGGCGCGCTGCAGATCGGGTTCTAGAGTTGGTCCAGGAGAAGTGGACCCCGGTTCTCCGTCAGGACCAACGATCCGACGAGAACTCAGGGTCTGTCAGGCGTTTCAACAAGCACCTGACAGACCCTAGAGCGTTCGCAGTAGGCGATTCCTCGCCGACGGCGGCCTAGATGCAGCCCATCACCGCCACCGGCGCCTGCTTCGACGGGGTGAGCGCCCGCCCGTACCCGGTCACGATCCGCGTCACGGACCGCTTTGAGGTCCGTGGCGAGGGGGTCTTTCACGACTGGAACCTCCTCGACCTGCGCGCCGCCGACGCCGCTGCGCCGCTGATGCGGGTCGGCCCCGTCGGCAGCCTGATCCGGGTCGAGTTCACGGACGCGACGCTCGCCGCGGTGCTGCCGCTGCGCTGCCCCGACCTCGCCCGGCGCGAGAGCGAGGAGGGCGGCACGCTGCGCCTCGTGCTCTGGTCGATCGCGGCCGGCGTCTCCGTGATCCTCGTCGCCCTGTTCGGCGTGCCGCTGCTCGCCGGCGTGCTCGCGCCGATGGTTCCGGATGCCGTCGAGGAGAGGCTCGGCGCCGCGGTCGAGGGCCAGATCGTCGACATCCTCGGCAAGCCGCCGCTCTGCACCGAGGCTGCCGGCAAGGCCGCCCTCGATCGGCTCGTCGCCAAGCTCGTCGCCGGCCGCGGCCTTCCGGGCAGCGTCAGCGTCACGGTCCGCCGGCACAAGATGGCCAACGCCCTCACGCTGCCCGGCGCGCGGGTGATCATGCTCTCGGACGTGCTCGTGAAATCCGAGACACCGGACGAGTTCGCCGCGATCCTCGCCCACGAACTCGGCCACGTCGCCACCCGCGACCCGACCCGCTCGCTGATCCAGAGCTCCGGCACCGCCTTCCTGCTCAGCCTCGTGTTCGGCGACCTCACCGGCTCGACCATCATCGTCGCGGCGGGGCAGGCGATCGTCTCGGCCGGCTACAGCCGCGATGCCGAGCGCCGGGCCGACGCCTACGCCGTCGACACCCTGAACGCCGCCGGCGGCAACGGCGCGGCCCTGGCCTCGATCCTCGAGCGCATCGCCAAGGACGGGGACAGCGAGACGGGCGCCTTCCTGCGCAGTCATCCCTTCACCCGCGAGCGGGCGGCCTCGATCCGCGAGCGGGCGGGCCCCGAGGCAGCGGGCCGGCGCATCATCGCCGAGGCGGACTGGGTGGCTTTGAAGGGCATCTGCCCCGGCCTGCCCGCCGCCAAGCCCTCCGAGAGCAAACCTTCCGAGAGCAAGCCGAAGCCGCCGGGCCCCCGCCGCGAGCGCAAGGCGCCCGACGAGCCGGTCGACCTGTAGCGGCGCGCCTGCGGCAACGGGGCGCCTACGCGCGTCGGGCATAGACATTCTCCGGCAACATTTCGGAGATTGTCTCTCCCCCTGTATGCAGCATGCAGGGGCTGGCGCCGGCCGGGAGGCAGCGCGCGGCGGGCGGCACGGGCACCAAGGGCGGCATGGGCCTCGTACTCTACGCGCTGAAGTATCGCGTCACCGTCTACGTGCTCGCCGTGCTGATGATGCTCGGCGGCGGGGCGGCGATCGTCGTCATGCCGAAGGACGTGCTGCCGACCGTCGACATCCCCGTCGTCGTGATCGTGTGGACCTATAACGGCCTCTCCGCGCCCGAGATGGAGCAGCGGATCACGACCTATTCCGAGTACGGAATCTCCAACAACGTCAACAACATCGCCCGGATGGAATCGACGAGCCTCCAGGGCACCTCGGTGATGAAGGTCTATTTCGACCAATCCGTCTCGATCGACCTCGCCATCGCGCAGATCGTCTCCTCGACGAACTCGATTCGCGCTACCATGCCCCCCGGCGTGCAGCCGCCGGTGATCCTGCGCTTCTCCGCCTCCTCGGTGCCGGTCATCCAGCTTTCCCTGGCCTCGACCAAGGAGAGCCTCACCAAGATCTACGATTACGCCCAGTACCGCATCCGCCAGCGGCTCACGCAGGTGCCCGGCTCGACGCTGCCCTCGCCCTTCGGCGGCGCCCCGCGCCAGATCATGGTCGATCTCGACGCCCAGGCCCTGCGGGCGCTGGGGCTGACACCGCTCGACGTGACGAACGCGATGAGCGCGCAGAACCTCACCGTGCCCTCGGGCCTCGCCAAGATCGGCGAGCAGCAGTACCCGGTGCGCCTCAACGCGACGCCGGAGGCGATCGCCGCCCTCAACGAGATCCCGATCAAGGTCGTGGACCGCCAGCCCGTGCTGGTGCGCGACGTGGCGCATGTGCGCGACGGCGGCCCGCCCCAGGTCAACATCGTGCGCGCGGACGGGCTCAGCTCCGTGCTGATGCGGGTCTTCAAGAACGGCACCGCCTCGACGCTCGACGTCGTCAACAACGTCAAGAAGGCGCTGCCCGACATCCAGGCGGCCGCCCCCGAGGGCATGACCCTCAAGCCGCTCTTCGACCAGTCGGTCTTCGTCTCCGCGGCGATCGAGGGCGTGGTGCACGAGGCGATCATCGCCGCCTGCCTCACCGGTCTGACGATCCTGCTCTTCCTCGGTTCCTGGCGCTCGACGATCATCGTGCTGATCTCGATCCCGCTCTCGATCCTGACCTCGCTCGCGATCCTCGGCGCGCTCGGCGAGACCATCAACGTGATGACGCTCGGCGGCCTGGCGCTTGCCGTCGGCATCCTCGTCGACGACGCGACGGTGGCCATCGAGAACACCTACCGGATGTTCGAGGAGGGCGAGCCGTTCCGGAAGTCGGTGGTCGAGGGCGCGGCGAGCATCGCCAAGCCGACCCTGATCTCGACGCTCTCGATCTGCGCCGCCTTCACCTCGGTCTTCGCGCTCGCCGACACGCCGAAGTACCTGTTCACGCCCCAGGCGCTCGCGGTCGTGTTCGCGATGCTGACCTCCTACGTCCTCTCCCGCACCCTGGTGCCGGTGCTGATCGACGTGCTCGTCGCCCGCGAGTACGCCGCCCATCACGGGCAGGCGGCCGAGGCGGCGCCCCGGCAGGGCCGCGTCGCGCGGGCCCTCTCCATCCTGACGGGGCCGGTGTTCCGCCTCGCCGGCCGTTTCCGCGCGGGGTTCGAGGCGCGCTTCGCCCGCTTCCATCGCGGCTATCTCGGGCTGCTGCACGCGGTGGTCCGGCGCCGCGCGGTGACGCTCGCCTGCGTCGGTCTCGTCTTCGCGGGCTCGGCGGGGCTCTTCGTCTTCGTCGGCCAGGACTACTTCCCGCAGGTCGCCTCGGGGCAGATCACCATGCACCTGCGCACCCGGCCGGGCATGCGCATCGAGACCGCGGACCAGACCTTCGCGGAGGTCGAGAAGACCGTGCGCGAGGTCATCCCCGAAGGGGAGATCGATCAGGTCCTGACCAATCTCGGCCTGCCGTCGAACAACTACAACTTCGCCTTCTCCGACGGCTCCTTCGTCGCCTACAACGACGGCCAGATGCTCATCAACCTCAAGGAAGGGCACGGCTCCGTCGCCGACTACACCCGCAGCCTGCGGGAGACCCTGCGCGAGCGCTTCCCCGATCTCGTCGTCTACTTCCAACCGTCCGACATCATCACCCAGATCCTCAACTTCGGCACGCTGGCGCAGATCGACATCCAGGTCTCGGGCCGCAACACCGAGAAGGATCTCGCCGCGGCGCAGCGCATCGTGCAGCGGGTAAGCGCGGTGCGCGGCGCCGTCGACGTGCATCTCCACCAGATCGTCAACACGCCGCAGTTCTTCGTGGACGTCGACCGGCGGCTCGCCTCCGAGCTCGGCCTGACGCAGCAGCAGGTCGCCCAGGGGCTCAACGTCTCCCTGTCGGGCTCCTTCCAGGTGACGCCGAACTTCTGGTCGGACCCGAAGACCGGCATCCCCTACCAGCTCTGGGTGCAGACCCCGGAGTACCGGACGGACTCGCTGACGGCGCTGCGCAACACCCCGCTCCTCGCGCAGGCCGCGGCCGACCGGCCGGGGGTGCTGACGCTGCTCTCCAGCGTCTCCGACATCCGCCGGGTCGGCGGGCAGACGGTGATCAACCACGTCAACACCGCGCCGACCTTCAACATCTACGCCGCCGTGCAGGACGTCGATCTCGGCTCGGTCGCCCGCGAGATCCGGAAGATCGTCGCCGAGGAGCAGAAGAGCCTGCCCGCGCCCGACAAGATCACGGTGCGCGGCCAGATCGAGAACATGGACTCGGCCTTCTTCCGCCTCGGCGTCGGCCTCGCCATCGCGCTGGTGGCCGTCTACCTCCTGATGGCGATCAACTATCAGAGTTGGGGCGACCCGTTCGTGGTGCTCGCCGCCCTGCCGCTCGCCTTCTGCGGCATCGTCTTCAGCCTGTTCGTGACGGGCACGAGCTTCTCGATCCCCTCGCTGTTCGGGGCGATCATGTCGGTGGGCATCGCCTCGGCCAACTCGATCCTGCTCGTCACCTTCGCCCGCGAGCACCGGGAGGCGACGGGCTGCTCGGCTGCGGAGGCCGCGATCCTCGCCGGCGACACCCGCCTGCGCCCGGTGCTGATGACGGCGGGCGCCATGTTCCTCGGCCTGATCCCGATGGCGCTCGGCACGGGCGAGGGCGGCGAGCAGAACGCCGCGCTCGCCCGCGCGGTGATGGGCGGCATCGCCTTCGGCACGCCCTCGACGCTGCTGTTCGTGCCCTTCCTCTACACGCTGCTGCGCGGCGCCGAGGTGAAGCCGCCGCAGGACTACGCCTGATCGGTCAGAGGACCCGGTGCATCACCAGGGCGTCCACGAAGCCGAGCCTGGGATGGTGGAAGGCGTCTGGCAGCCGCCCGACCTCCGTGAAGCCGAGGGAGCGCCACAGCCGCACTGCGCCCTCGTTGCTCGCCACGACGAAGTTGAACTGCATGGCGCGAAAGCCCCGCGCACGGGCCCGCTCCATTGCCGCCTCGCACAGGGCTCGGCCGACGCCCCGGCCCCGCGCGGCCTCGGAGGTGGCGAAGGCCGCGTTGGCGACATGCGCGCCGCCTCCGCGCTGGTTCGCCTTGAGGTAGGCGGCCCCGAGGAGCCGGCCCGTGTCCTCGGCGACCAGCACCTCGTGCTCCGGTGCGCACCAGGTGGCATGCGCCTCGGCCTCGCTCTGGTCGCGGGGCAGAGCGTAGGTCTCGCCCGCCCGGATCACCGGCTCCAGGATCGCCCAGATGCCCGCCCGGTCGCCTTCCGCGAAGGCTCGGACGTTCAAGCTCACGCGCTCGCCTGCGCCGATGCTCGCTCGATCAGCCCCCCGATCGCGGGGACGAGCCCTTCATAGTGCTCGATGACCTTATCGGGTCCGAGCTCCGCCACGGGCGTATCGGTGTAGCCGAAGGTGACGGCGACGACGGGGATGCCGGCGGCCTTGGCCGCCTCGATGTCGGCGCGGGAATCGCCCACCATCACCGCGCGGGCCGGGTCGCCGCCGGCTCGCCCCACCGTCTCGGTGATGTGGCGCGGGTCGGGCTTGAAGAAGGGGAAGGTGTCGCGCCCGCAGATCGCCGCGAAGCGTGCGCCGATGCCGAGCCTGTCGAGAAGCTCGACCGCGTGCACCTCGACCTTGTTGGTGCAGACCGCGAGCAGGAACCCGTCCGCCTGGAGCCGGTCCAATGCCTCGACGACGCCCGGATAGAGGTGCGAGCGGTCGCAGAGATGCCGGCCGTAATGCTCGAGGAAGGCGTGGAACAGCGCTTCCAGCCGCTCCGCCGGCAGGGGCTCGCCGGCCGCCGCGAAGCCCCGCTGGATCAGGGCCTTGGCGCCGGCGCCGATCATGTCCCGGGCCTGCTCCAGGGGCAGCTCCGGCAAGCCCTCGCGGGCGAGGAGCGCATTGAGCGTGCCGACGAGGTCGGGCGCGGTCTCGGCGAGCGTCCCGTCGAGGTCGAACACGGCGATGGGGGGCAGGCTCGGCATGACGGTCCTTGGCGGTGGCGTGCCTCTGCTACGCGCGCGGGCTCGCCGCGGCAACCGCGTGGGGCCCCGGCATCCGCGCCCAACACTTGCCCGAAATCTCGCCGACAGGTGCGGTTTCCCCACCGAGACCGACGATGCGCCTCCTCTCCGCCGCCTGCCTGATCCTTCTCGCCGCGCCGGCCCTCGGCGCTTCCTTCGAGTTCGTGCCGGCGCCCCAGATCGACCTCAACCGGGTCTACCGCGTCGACAAGGTGACGGGGGAGGTGACCTCCTGCCAGTACGGCTTGCGTGAGGGTGGTGGCATCGGTCAGACGCTGTGCTTCGGGCCGGGCGAGGGCGCCGGCTCGCAGGCGCCCTCCGAGTACGGCCTCGTCGCCTCCCGCCACACCCGCGAGGCCGGCGTGTTCCGGGTCAACTACCGCACGGGCGAGATGAGCATCTGCTACGTGCAGGTGAAGGAGGAGGTCGTGGTCTGCACGCCTCAAGCGAACCCCTCGACCGCCGAGGCGGCGCCCGCCGCGCAGCCCGGCCGCACCGTGCCGAGCGCAACGCCCGCGCAGGGCGGCCGCCCGTAGTCAGAGGCGTTTGCCGGGCGGATGCGGCGTGCTAGGGGCACGGCGACCCGCCCGGACCTGCGTTCCCGAGCGCATGATGGCATCCGAACACCCGGAGACGACCCGTTGAGCGCCCCCGACCTGAAGCGCGCGGCCGCGCTCGCGGCCCTCGACCTTGTCGAGCCGGGGATGCGGCTCGGCATCGGCACCGGCAGCACGGCGGCGGCCTTCATCGAGGTGCTGGGCGAGCGGGTGCGCGAGGGCCTCGACATCGTCGGCGTGCCGACCTCGGAGGCGACCTACACCGCCGCCACCCGCGCCGGCATCCGGATGGCGACCCTGGAGGAGCTGCCGGAGCTCGATCTCACCATCGACGGCACCGACGAGGTCGACGGCCGGCTGCGGCTGATCAAGGGCGGCGGCGCGGCGCTGCTGCGCGAGAAGATCGTCGCCTGCGCCAGCCGGCGCATGGTGGTGATCGCCGATGCGAGCAAGCGCGTCGACACCCTCGGCGCCTTCCCGCTGCCCATCGAGGTCAACGCCTTCGGCCTCGCCGCCACCCGCCGCGGCGTCGAGCGGGCCATCGCGCGGTCGGGCTGCGCCGGTGCGCTGAGCCTTCGGCTCGGCGCCGACGGCGCGCCGCTGACGACCGATGGCGGACACCGCATCCTCGACGCGCGCCTCGGCGCCATTCCCGACCCGGAGGCGCTCTCGGGCCTGCTCTGGAGCGTGCCCGGCGTCGTCGAGCACGGCCTGTTCCTCGGCATCTGCGACGCCGCGATCCTCGCTGAGGCCCGCGACGGCAGGGCCGAGATCGTCACCCTCGGCACCCCCCGCGCCGCCTGACCCCCGAACCATCAAGCTTTAGAGACGACCCGGAGGCCGCCCATGTTCCGCCGTCCCGCCCTCGCGGCGATCCTCGCCCTCGCCCTCGTGCCCGGCGCCGCCCCCGCGCAGACCACGAAGCCCGCTCCGCAGAAGGCGGCGCCGCAGAAGCCCGGCACGCCGACCCCGGCCGCCGCGCCCCAGCCCGAGATCAGCGCGAGCCACTTGGCGCTCGCGCGTGAGGTGATGCTCGCCTCCGGCATCGGCCGCTCCTTCGACTCGATCATCCCGACCTTCGACCAGCAGATCCGCCAGCAGACCCTGACCCGGCCGGAATTGAGCAAGGACCTCGACGAGGTTCTCAACGGCCTCCAGCCGGAGATGGAGCTGCAGAAGCAGCGGATGATCGACATCGCCGCGCGCATCTACGCGAGTCAGCTCAGCGAGGCGGAGCTGAACGACATCGCGACCTTCTTCCGCTCGCCCGCCGGCAAGCGTTACGTGGGGACGCAGCCGCAGATCCTCGACCAGATGGTCCAGGCCATGCAGGGCTGGACACAGGAGGTCTCGCAATACGTGATGATCCGCGTGCGCGCCGAGATGGGCAAGCGGGGCCACGAGCTTCAGTAGCCGGCAAGAGAGCTTCGTGAGAGAGGGCGGCGTGAGCGTCGCCGCGCGCTTCCGCAGCCTCGGCACGGCCTGCCTCGCGGCGCTGCCGCTGCTGATGGCGCTCGCCAACCGGTCGAGCCCGCTCTTCGTCGGCCTCGCGGCGCTCGCCTTCCTGATCGCGGCGCTGATCGAGGAGCGGGAGGACCTGGCGGCCACGC
Source organism: Methylobacterium jeotgali (assembly GCF_022179345.1). Taxonomy (GTDB): domain Bacteria; phylum Pseudomonadota; class Alphaproteobacteria; order Rhizobiales; family Beijerinckiaceae; genus Methylobacterium; species Methylobacterium jeotgali. The sequence goes on from NZ_BPQR01000038.1 coordinate 92,068, forward strand.
TTCTCGAACCGCTCGCCACGCCGCTCGGCGCGAGCGCGCTCGCCTTCCTCGGCTGGTGCCTCGTCTCGATCGCCTGGAGCCCGTTCCCCGCCCTGTCCTGGCGGGTCGCGGGCGAGTTCCTGCCGACGGTTCTGGCGGCCTACCTCCTGGCGCGGCTCGCGCCGGGCCGGCTCTCCGGCTTCGCCCTGCCGCTCGCGGTCGCCGCCACCGCGGCGGCTTCTCTCTACATCGCCGTCGGGATGCTCGGCGGCCTGCCCGTTCAGAAGGCGCTCGGCATGCGGGTGGCCGAGTTCGTCTTCAACCGGCCGGTTCTCACCCTGCTGCTGATCGCCAGTCCGCTCGCCTATGCCGCGATCCGACGCGGTTGGCGTCTCGCTGGGATCGCGGTCCTCGCCTTCGCGCTTCTCGCCGTCCTCGCCTCGGTGAGCGGGGCCGCGCGCCTCGGCCTCGCGGCGAGCCTCGCGGGGGCGCTTGCCGCGCGGTTCCTGCCGCGCCCGGCCGCCCTCGGGCTCGCCGGGCTCGGGCTCGGGCTCTGCGTGGCGCTCGCCCCGGTGGAGGGCGACGTGCTCGCCCGGTTCATGCCCGAGGCGGCGCATGAGCGGCTGGTGCAGTCTTCGTCGCGGGCCCGGGTCGCCATCGCCCGCAGCTTCGGCGCGGCGGTGGCGGAAGACCCCTGGCGGGGGGCGGGCTACGGCACCGCGGCGCGGTTCGCCGAGACCGGCGTTGCCCAGCGCCTCGATCCCGAGATGCGCGAGCTTCTGCCCGTCGGCCACCCGCATAACAGCTTCCTTCAGGTCTGGGCCGAGCTCGGCCTGCCCGGCGCCTTCCTGGCCGGTCTCGCCCTCATGCTGATGCTGCGGGCGGTCGCCGGGTATCCGCCGGGCGCCTTCGCGGCGGCGATCGGCCTCGCGGCGGCGGCCGCCGCGGTCGCCTTCGTGGAACACGGCGCCTGGCAGGGCTGGTGGACGGCCGGCCTCGGCGCTGCCATCACCTGGCTCCGGCACGGCCTTGCCGGGGCCGAGACCGGGACGAGACCATGAGCGAGCCTTTCGACGTCGACCTCTTCGTCATCGGCGGCGGCTCGGGGGGCGTGCGTGCCGCGCGGATCGCCGCCGGCTACGGCGCCCGCGTGCGGCTCGCCGAGGAGTACCGGGTCGGCGGCACCTGCGTGATCCGCGGCTGCGTCCCGAAGAAGCTGATGGTCTATGCCGGCCGCTTCCGGGACGAGTTCGAGGACGCGGCGGGCTTCGGCTGGGAGGTCGGCACGCCGCGCTTCGACTGGGCTCGCCTCAAGGAGCGGCGCGACGCCGAGATCACCCGGCTCGAGGCGATCTACGACACCAACCTCCAGCGCTCCGGCGTCGAGATCGTCCGCGACCGGGCGGTGATCGAGGACCCGCACACGGTCCGCCTCGTCGCCTCCGGCGAGCGGGTGCGGGCGCGGGTGATCCTGGTCGCGGTCGGCGGCACGGCCGTGAAGGAGCCGGCGATCCCCGGCGCCGAGCACGCCATCACCTCGGACGGGGTGTTCGAGCTGACGCGCCTGCCGGAGCGCATCCTCGTCGTCGGCGGCGGCTACATCGCCGTCGAGTTCGCCGGCGTCTTCGCGGCGCTCGGCTCGAAGACGACGCTCCTGCACCGGGGCGAGAAGCTGTTGCGCGGCTTCGACGAGGAGGTCCGCGACGCGCTGGGCCATGCCTACGCGGCCCGCATGGACCTGCGCCTCGGCCGTACCGTCTCCCGACTGGAGCGGCGGGCGGGGGGCATCGCCGCCTGCCTCGACGGGGGCGAGGAGATCGAGGTCGATCAGGTGCTCGTGGCGACGGGCCGGCGCCCGAACACCGCCGGGCTCGGGCTGGAGGCGGTCGGCATCGAGACCGACCGGGCCGGCGCCATCCCCGTCGATGCCTATTCGCAGACCAAGGTACCCTCGATCTACGCGGTCGGCGACGTCACCAACCGGGCGAACCTCACGCCGGTGGCGATCCGCGAGGGTCACGCCTTCGCCGACACCGTGTTCGGCAACCGCCCGGCCTGCGTCGACCACCGCCTGATCCCGACCGCGGTGTTCTCGACGCCCGAGATCGGCGTCGTCGGACACAACGAGGACGTTGCCCGGGAGTGCTACGGGGCGATCGACGTCTACAAGTCGAGCTTCCGACCGATGAAGGCGACGCTCTCCGGCCGTGAGGAGCGCACCTTGATGAAGGTGCTCGTCGACTGCGCCAGCGACCGGGTGGTCGGCGTCCACGTCGTCGGCCACGATGCCGGCGAGATCATCCAGGCGGTCGGCATCGCCGTGACCATGGGCGCGACGAAGGCCGATTTCGACCGCACCATCGCCGTCCACCCGACCGCGAGCGAGGAGCTCGTCACCATGCGGGTGCCGGCGGTGGTGAAGAAGCCGGTCGGCGTCGGTTAGGCGCCCCGATTCGAGGCGGAACCGGCGGGACTCGACGCCGGACGAGGCCGGTCTAGATCAGCCCCATGGGCAAGCGGGACGAAGCACACGCGAGGCGGCAGGCCATCATCGACGGGATGCTGGCCGATGCCCTGCGTCCGGCCTACACCTATCGCCTGCCGAGCCGGGCGACCCTGCCCGCCGACATCCGCCGCGCCATCGACGCGCTGCTCGCCACCGCCGAGGAACGGCGGACCCGCTCCCTCACCTACGACGATCTCGAGGAGGCGCTGCCGCCCCGCGATGTGTCCGCCGAGGACCTGGAGGCGATCTTCTGGGTGCTCGCCGAGCACGGCATCGAGGTGGAGGAGGGGCAGGAAGGCTCCTGACGCAGGCCACCCCGTCCTCAGTCCGCTCGCAAACTTCCGAGGACCGCTCTATAAGCCGCGCTTCCCGCGCGGAACCTTCCGCGCCGCAGCCTGCCGAGAGGTGGACGGGAGAGGACGATGAGCGAGCGTTGGACACCGAGCACATGGCGCAACCTGCCGATCCAGCAGGTGCCCCAGTATCCGGACGCCGACGCGCTCAAGGGCGTCGAGGCCCAGCTCTCGAGCTTTCCGCCTCTCGTCTTCGCCGGTGAGGCACGCAAGCTGAAGGCGTCGCTGGCCAGCGTCGGCGAGGGCAAGGCCTTCCTGCTCCAGGGCGGCGACTGCGCCGAGAGCTTCGACGAGCACTCCGCCGACAACATCCGCGACTTCTTCCGCGTCTTCCTGCAGATGGCGCTGGTGCTGACCTTCGCCGGCGGCTCGCCGGTGGTGAAGGTCGGACGGATCGCCGGACAGTTCGCCAAGCCGCGCTCCTCGCCGACCGAGACGCTGGAAGGCGTCTCGCTGCCGAGCTACCGCGGCGACATCATCAACGGCATCGGCTTCAGCGAGGAGGCGCGGGTGCCCGATCCGCGCCGGCAGCTCGAGGCCTACCGGCAGTCGGCGGCGACCCTGAACCTGCTGCGCGCCTTCGCGACGGGCGGCTACGCCAACCTCGACAACGCGCAGCGCTGGATGCTCGGCTTCGTGAAGGACTCGCCGCAATCCTCGCGCTACGCCGACGTGGCGGGCCGGATGTCGGACGCGCTCGACTTCATGCGCGCCATCGGCATCAATCCGGAGACGCACCAGGAGGTGCGCACGACGGATTTCTACACGAGCCACGAGGCGCTGCTGCTCGGCTACGAGGAGGCGCTGACCCGCGTCGATTCGACGACCGGCGACTGGTATGCCACCTCCGGCCACATGCTCTGGATCGGCGACCGCACCCGGCAGCCGGACCACGCCCATGTCGAGTACGCTCGCGGCATTCGCAACCCGATCGGCCTGAAATGCGGGCCCTCGACCACGCCGGAGGGGCTGATCCGCCTCATCGACCTCCTCAACCCGGAGGACGAGGCCGGTCGCCTGACGCTGATCTGCCGGTTCGGCGCCGACAAGGCGGCCGAGCACCTGCCGAACCTGATCCGGGCCGTCGAGCGCGAGGGGCGGAAGGCGGTCTGGGTCTGCGACCCGATGCACGGCAACACCATCGCCGCCGGCCGCTACAAGACGCGGCCCTTCGAGCGGGTGATGTCGGAGATCGAGACCTTCTTCGAAGTCCACCGCGCGGAGGGCACGGTGCCCGGCGGCATCCATCTCGAGATGACGGGCAAGGACGTGACCGAGTGCACGGGCGGCGCCCGCGCGCTGACCGCCGACGACCTTCAGGACCGCTACCACACCTACTGCGATCCGCGCCTCAACGCGGAGCAGGCCCTGGAGGTGGCTTTCCTGACGGCGGAACTCGTCAAGCGCGACCGCGGCGAGATCGAGCATCCCCGTCTCGACGCG
>NZ_BPQR01000039.1 GCF_022179345.1 Methylobacterium jeotgali
GACATCCTCGTCGTCGCCCATCCCCGGCTCTATCCGCTGATGTCCGGCCTCCGGGAGCGGGGAACGGCGATCGCCGTGCTGCGGTGCCCGGAGGAGGGCGCCCGCTCGGGCGACCGTCGAATCCTCGCCTTCGAGCATGCCATCGACCGGCTCTGCGTCGACGACCGGAGCGAGGCGGAGCGGCTCTCCGCCGCGGGCTTTCCCGATTCCAAGATCGTCGTCCTGTCTGACGCGGAGGGGGACTTTCGGGACATTCTCGCGGGCCTGTGGGCTTGAACGCGCGCATCCTGTCGCGGAAAGGCCGCATCCCCCGCGGCAAAGCAGGTATTTGGTCGACCAAAGATCGCGCCATGTCCGTGCCCGCCCTTGTGCGGCATCGGCCGCTCGTCTAAGCCTCCGGCCGCGCGCTCCCTGGCATTGGAGAAATTCCAGTGGTCGCCCTCGCGGGGCGCGGCATCACGGATCGGCGCGAGCGTGCGGGGTGCCACATGGACGGCCTTCTTGCGGACTATCTGCCCCTGATCGTGTTCATCGGCGTCTCGCTGGTGATCGCGGTGGCGCTGCTCGTGGCGCCGTTCATCGTGGCCTACAACAGCCCCGATCCGGAGAAGCTCTCGGCCTACGAGTGCGGCTTCAACGCCTTCGACGACGCGCGCATGAAGTTCGACGTGCGCTTCTATCTCGTCGCGATCCTGTTCATCATCTTCGACCTCGAGGTCGCGTTCCTGTTCCCCTGGGCGATCACCTTCGGGGAGCTCGGCTGGTTCGGCTTCTGGTCGATGATGGCCTTCCTCGGCGTGCTGACCGTGGGCTTCGTCTACGAGTGGCGGAAGGGCGCACTGGAGTGGGACTAGGAGCCTCGCGCTCCATATCCCAGCCGTCAGACGCGAGAGCGAACCACCCATGGCCCTGACCCCCGAGATGTCCCGCGCCCCGGCGATCGCGCCGCAGCCCAAGGGCCTCGTCGATCCCTCGACGGGCCGCCCGATCGGCGCCGACGATCCGACCTTCCTGTCGATCAGCAACGAGCTCGCCGACCGCGGCTTCCTCGTCACCTCGACGGACGACCTCATCAATTGGGCCCGCACCGGCTCGCTGATGTGGATGACCTTCGGCCTCGCCTGCTGCGCCGTCGAGATGATGCAGATGTCGATGCCGCGCTACGACTGCGAGCGCTTCGGCTTCGCCCCCCGCGGCTCGCCGCGGCAGTCCGACGTGATGATCGTCGCCGGCACGCTCACCAACAAGATGGCGCCCGCGCTCCGCAAGGTCTACGACCAGATGCCGGAGCCGCGCTACGTGATCTCGATGGGCTCCTGTGCCAACGGCGGCGGCTACTACCACTACTCCTACTCGGTGGTGCGCGGCTGCGACCGTGTGGTGCCGGTCGACATCTACGTGCCCGGCTGTCCCCCGACCGCCGAGGCGCTGCTCTACGGCGTGCTTCTTCTCCAGAAGAAGATCCGCCGCATCGGCACCATCGAGCGCTGAGGCGGAGCCATGAGCAACGGCATCAGCATCCTGGCCCACACCCAGCCGGCCTCCGGCGACGCGGCGCTGTCGGCTCTCTCGGAGCGGATCGTCGGCGCCCTCGGGCCGGCGGTGGTCGAGAGCGCCATCGCTTTCGGTGAGCTGACGCTCGTCGTGCAGGCCTCCGACATCGTCTACGCACTCACCTACCTGCGCGACGATCCGGGTTGCGCCTTCCGCTGCTTCGTCGACATCTGCGGGGCCGACTACCCGCAGCGCGCCAAGCGCTTCGACGTCGTCTACCACCTGCTGTCCCTGCGCCATAACGCGCGCATCCGCGTGAAGGTGCGCACCGACGAGACGACGCCCGTGCCGTCGGTCATCGACGTGTTCCCGGCGGCGAACTGGTTCGAGCGCGAGACCTACGATCTCTACGGCATCCTGTTCTCGGGCCATCCGGACCTGCGGCGCCTCCTGACCGATTACGGCTTCGAGGGTCACCCGCTGCGCAAGGACTTCCCTCTCACCGGCTTCGTCGAGGTCCGCTACGACCAGGAGGAGGCGCGGGTCGTCTACGAGCCGGTCAAGCTCACGCAGGAGTTCCGCAACTTCGACTTCCTCTCGCCCTGGGAAGGCACGGACTACGTGCTGCCCGGCGACGAGAAGACCTCGGCCTGAGGCGCGCCATGCCCGAGGATGGAACCCTCTCCGGTCATTGCCTCTGCGGGGCGGCGCGCTTCACCGCGCGGCCGAAGCAGATGCACATGGATGTCTGCCATTGCGGCCAGTGCCGGCGCTGGTCCGGCGGCACCTGGATGACGGTGGAATGCGAGCCGGAGAGCCTCGCGGTCGAGGATGCCGGCCGGATCGGTGTCTACGCCTCCTCGGATCACGCGGAGCGCGGCTTCTGCGGGACCTGCGGCACCACCCTCTACTGGCGGATGAAGGACGGCAGCCTGCTCACGGTCTCGGCGCAGGCCTTCGAGGCACCCGAGCGCTTCGCCTTCGCGAGCGAGATCTTCATCGACCGCAAGCCCGGCAACTACGCTTTCGCCAACGACACCAAGAAGCTGACCGAGGCCGAGGTCTTGGCTCAGTTCCCGGAGATCGCCGGCTGATGACCGAGCACAACATCCGCAACTTCGCGATCAACTTCGGCCCACAGCACCCGGCGGCGCACGGGGTGCTGCGCCTCGTGCTGGAGCTCGACGGCGAGATCGTCGAGCGGGTCGACCCGCATATCGGCCTGCTCCACCGGGGCACCGAGAAGCTCATCGAGCACAAGACCTACCTTCAGGCGACGCCCTATTTCGACCGGCTCGACTACGTCGCGCCGATGAATCAGGAGCACGCCTTCTGCCTCGCCATCGAGAAGCTGCTCGGGCTTCCGGTGCCGCGCCGGGCCAAGCTCATCCGCACCCTGTTCTGCGAGATCGGGCGCCTTCTCTCCCACCTCCTCAACGTCACCACGCAGGCGATGGACGTCGGCGCGCTGACGCCGCCCCTGTGGGGCTTCGAGGAGCGCGAGAAGCTGATGATCTTCTACGAGCGCGCGAGCGGCGCACGGCTTCACGCCAACTACTTCCGGCCGGGCGGCGTCCATCAGGACCTGCCGCCGGCGCTCATCGACGACATCGAGGCGTTCTGCGACCCGTTCCTGCAGGTGGTCGACGATCTCGACAACCTCGTCATGTCGAACCGCATCTTCAAGCAGCGCAACGTCGACATCGGCATCGTCACGGTGGACGAGGCCATGGCCTGGGGCTTCTCGGGCGTGATGGTGCGCGGCTCCGGCATCCCGTGGGACCTGCGCAAGTCGCAGCCCTACGAGGCCTACGAGGAGATGGAGTTCGACGTCCCCGTGGGGAAGAACGGCGACACCTATGATCGCCAGGTCATCCGCATGGAGGAGATGCGCGAGAGCGTGCGCATCATGAAGCAGTGCGTTGCCAAGCTGCGCGAGCCGGCCGGCCAGGGCCCCATCGCGACGCTCGACGGCAAGGTGGCGCCGCCGCCGCGCCGGGAGATGAAGCGCTCGATGGAGGCGCTCATCCACCACTTCAAGCTCTACACCGAGGGCTTCCACGTGCCGGCCGGCGAGGTCTACGCCGCCGTCGAGGCGCCCAAGGGCGAGTTCGGCGTCTACCTCGTCTCCGACGGCACCAACAAACCCTATCGTTGCAAGATCCGCGCTCCGGGATTCGCCCATCTCCAGGCGATGGACTGGATGTGCCGCGGCCACATGCTCGCCGACGTGTCCTGCGTGCTCGGCACGCTCGACATCGTCTTCGGCGAAGTGGACCGCTGACGGTTCCGAGGTCGACCGATGGCTAACCGCAGACTCGCCCCCGCCGCCGAGCAGCCCGCGAGCTTCGCGTTCTCGCCCGAGAACGCCGAGTGGGCCAAGGGCCAGATCGAGAAGTACCCGGAGGGGCGTCAGGCCTCGGCCGTGATCCCGCTCCTGTGGAAGGCGCAGGAGCAGAACGGCGGCTGGCTGCCTCAGAAGGCGATCGAGGCGGTCGCCGACCAGCTCGGGATGCCGCATATCCGCGTGCTCGAGGTCGCGACCTTCTACACGATGTTCGCGCTGGAGCCCGTCGGCCGCTACTGGATCCAGGTCTGCGGGACGGTGCCCTGCGATTCCTGCGGCTCGCGCGAGCTGAAGCAGATGCTGCACAAGCGCCTCGGCCCTCCCGGCCATGTCAGCCCGGACGGGAACTTCTCCTGGCTCGAGGTCGAGTGCCTCGGCGCCTGCTGCAACGCGCCGATGGCGCAGATCAACCACGACTACTTCGAGGACCTGACGCCGGAGAACCTCGGCAAGCTCATGGACGACCTCGCCGCCGGCCGCCCCGTGAAGGTCGGTTCGCAGACGGGCCGCGTCTCGTCCGAGCCGAAGGACGCGGTGAACACCCTTCAGGACCCGACCCTGTTCGACGGATCGCGGGTCGGCGCCTGGCGCAAGCGCTTCGAGGAGGCCGGCAAGGCCTCCGGCGATGGTGAGGCCGCCTCGACCGAGCAGCGGGCGGCGAGCGAGCCCAAGGTCGCCCGTCCCGATGCCGGCCGCGCCGACGAGCGGCCCGCGGCGGACGCCCCCGCGCAGCGCGCCGCCGCCGGCGAAACGCCGGTGAAGGCCGCCGATCGTGCGGACGCGGCCGAGAACGCCTCGGACAAGGGCGAGCCCGACCGTTCGCCGGCCGGGCGCGTCGCCGCGGCCGAGCCGGCGTCCGCCGAAGCCGGCGCCCAGTCATCCCTGAAGCGCGACGCGGTGCCGCCGCAGCCGGAGGCGTCGGGCGCCAGCGAGGCCGAGGTCGCCGCCGAGGCCGAGGAGGCCCGCGTCGCCAAGGCGCTCGCCGACCTGCCGAAGGACGCGAGCCCGGAGCGCAAGGCCGACGCGGTCGGCACCCGCCCCGCCGGCCTCGACGCGGCGCGGGCCGGCACGCCGGACGACCTCACCCGCATCAAGGGCATCGGCCCGGGCAACGAGCGGCGCCTGCACGGGCTCGGCATCTATCACTTCGATCAGATCGCCGGCTGGACGCGTCCCGAGATCGCCTGGGTCGGCACCTATCTCGCCTTCCCCGGCCGCATCGACCGCGAGGATTGGGTCGGGCAGGCGAAAACCCTGTCCGGAACGGGCAAGTGAGGCGCTGACATGCTCTCCGATCAGGATCGCATCTTCACCAACCTCTACGGCCTGCATTCGCCGGGGCTCGAGGCCGCCAGGAAGCGCGGCGCCTGGGACGGAACCAAGTTCCTCCTGGAGATGGGCCGCGACTGGATCATCGAGGAGATGAAGGCCTCAGGGCTCCGTGGTCGCGGCGGCGCCGGCTTCCCCACGGGCCTCAAGTGGTCCTTCATGCCCAAGAAGTCCGACGGGCGCCCGCACTACCTCGTCGTCAACGCCGACGAGTCGGAGCCGGGCACATGCAAGGACCGGGAGATCATGCGGCACGATCCGCATCTCCTGATCGAGGGTTGCATGTTGGCGTCTTTCGCCATGGGCGCGCATGCCTGCTACGTGTATCTCCGCGGCGAGTACGTCGCCGAGAAGCACGCCCTCCAGCGGGCCGTCGACGAAGCCTACGAGGCGCGCCTCGTCGGGCAGTCGAACGTCCACGACTACCCCTTCGACATCTACGTCCACCACGGCGCCGGTGCCTACATCTGTGGCGAGGAGACGGCCCTCATCGAGAGCCTCGAGGGCAAGAAGGGCATGCCGCGGCTGAAGCCGCCTTTCCCAGCCAACATGGGCCTCTACGGCTGCCCGACGACGGTCAACAACGTCGAGTCGATCGCGGTGGCCGGCACCATCCTGCGCCGGGGCGGCGCCTGGTTCGCGGGCTTGGGCGGCAAGAACAACACCGGCACGAAGCTCTTCTGCGTCTCGGGGCACGTCAACAAGCCGTGCAACGTCGAGGAGGAGATGGGCATCACCTTCCGGGAGCTCATCGACAAGCATTGCGGCGGCATGCGCGGCGGCTGGGACAACCTGCTCTGCTCGATCCCTGGCGGCTCCTCGGTGCCGCTGGTGCCCGGCGAGCAGATCGTCGACGCCAAGATGGATTTCGACACCCTGCGAAACCTCGGCTCCGGCCTCGGCACCGCGGCGGTGATCGTGCTCGACAAGTCGACGGACATCGTCTCGGCGATCGCCCGCATCGCCTACTTCTACAAGCACGAGAGCTGCGGCCAGTGCACGCCCTGCCGAGAGGGCACGGGGTGGATGTGGCGCGTGATGCTGCGCATGGCGGAGGGCCGCGCGCAGAAGCGCGAGATCGACATGCTCCTCGACGTGACGAAGCAGATCGAGGGCCACACCATCTGCGCCCTCGGCGATGCGGCGGCCTGGCCGATCCAGGGCCTCATCCGCCACTACCGTTCCGAGATCGAGAAGCGGATCGACCGCTACAGCGCGAACCCGCACTCCGACCCCGTGCCGATGGCGGCGGAGTGAGCGCGATGGCATCTCCGTTCGGTCCAGCTTTCGAGATGACCCGATGACCAAGCTCCTCATCGACGGCACCGAGGTCGATGTTCCGGCCGAGTTCACGCTGCTCCAGGCCTGCGAGGTCGCGGGCGTCGAGATCCCGCGCTTCTGCTTCCACGAGCGGCTGTCGATCGCCGGCAACTGCCGGATGTGCCTCGTCGAGCTGAAGGGCGCGCCGAAGCCCGTGGCGAGCTGCGCCTACGCGGTGAAGGATTGCCGCCCCGGCCCGAACGGCGAGCCGCCGGAGGTGCTGACGCGCTCGGGCACCACCAAGAAGGCCCGCGAGGGGGTGATGGAGTTCCTCCTCATCAACCACCCGCTCGACTGCCCGATCTGCGACCAGGGCGGCCACTGCGACCTCCAGGACCAGGCGATGGCCTACGGGGTCGACTCGACCCGGTACGGCGAGAACAAGCGCGCCGTCGAGGAGAAGTACATTGGGCCGCTGGTGCGCACGGCCATGAACCGTTGCATCCACTGCACCCGCTGCGTGCGCTTCCTGGCGGAGGTCGCGGGCGTGCCGGATCTCGGCGCCATCGGCCGCGGCGAGGATATGGAGATCACGAGCTACCTCGAGCAGGCGATGCACTCGGAGCTCCAGGGCAACGTTGCCGACCTCTGCCCGGTGGGCGCCCTCGTCCACAAGCCGCAGAGCTACAACGTCCGCCCCTGGGAGCTGTCGAAGACCGAGTCCGTCGACGTGATGGACGCGGTGGGCTCGGCGATCCGCGTCGATTCCCGCGGCCGCGAGGTCATGCAGATCGAGCCGCGGGTGAACGAGGCGATCAACGAGGAGTGGATCTCCGACAAGACCCGCCACGTCGTCGACGGTCTGCGCATGCAGCGTCTCGACCGGCCGTTCCTGCGCGAGAACGGGCGCCTGCGGCCGGCCTCCTGGGCGGAGGCCTTCGGCGCGATCAAGACCCGGCTCCAGGGCGTCGATCCGAAGCGGGTCGGCGCGGTGGTCGGCGATCTCGCCGGTGTCGAGGAGACCTTCGCCCTCAAGGCTCTGATGGCCGCGATCGGGACCCCGAATCTCGATTGCCGCCAGGCCGGCGAGCGGATCGACCCCGCCTGGGGCCGGGCCGCCTACACGCTCGGCGCCGGCATCGCCGGGATCGAGGAAGCCGACGCGATCCTGCTCGTCGGCGCCAACCCGCGGACCGAGGCCTCGCTTCTCAACGTCCGCATCCGCAAGCGCTGGCGCATGGGGCCGCTGCCCGTCGGCGTCATCGGCGAGCCGGTCGATCTCACCTATCCGAGCCTCCAGCTCGGCGCCGGGCCTGAGACGCTCGCCGATCTCGCAGCCGGCAGGCACAGCTTCGCGCAGGTCCTGAAGGACGCGGCCCGTCCTCTCGTCATCGTCGGCATGGGCGCGCTCGCCCGGCCGGACGGCGCGGCGATCCTCGCCGCCGCCGCCGCGCTCGCCCGTGATGTCGGCGCCGTGACGCCGGAATGGAACGGCTTCGGCGTGCTCCAGACGGCGGCCGCCCGCGTCGGCGCCCTCGACCTCGGCTTCGTGCCGGGGGAGGGCGGGCTCGACTTCGCCGGCATGACCGCGGCCGGCGGCCTCGACGTGCTCTTCAACCTCGGTGCCGACGAGGTCGAGGTCGCGCCCGGCGCCTTCGTGATCTACCAGGGCACCCATGGCGATCGCGGCGCGTCCCGCGCCGACGTGATCCTGCCCGGCGCCGCCTACACCGAGAAGAGCGCGACCTACGTCAACCTCGAAGGCCGGGTGCAGATGACCAATCGCGCCGGCTTCCCGCCGGGCGACGCGCGCGAGGACTGGGCGGTGATCCGCGCCCTCTCGGACGTCATCGGCCACCGCTTGCCCTTCGATTCGCTGGGCGCCCTGCGCCGCGCGCTCTACGCCGAGCATCCGCACTTCGCCGGGATCGATGCGGTCGCGACCTCCGACGCGGTTGCGAGCCTGGAGCGCGTCGCCACTCTCGGCGGCAGCACGCAGCGGGACGCTTTCCGCCCCGGCGTGGCCGACTTCTACCTCACGAACCCGATCACCCGCGCCTCGCGCGTGCTCGCGGAATGCTCCGGGCTCGCCCGGAGCCGCGGCCTCGAGGCGGCGGAATAGGGACGCCGACGATGACCTTCCTCGAGGTGCTCGGCACCGTCCTCCTCATCGCGCTGAAGAGCTTCGTGCTCCTCGCCGCCCTCCTGGTGTTCATCGCCTTCGCGCTGCTCGCCGACCGCAAGATCTGGGCGGCCGTGCAGCTGCGCCGGGGCCCCAACGTCGTCGGCCCCTTCGGCCTGTTTCAGTCCTTCGCGGACCTGCTCAAGTTCGTGCTCAAGGAGCCGGTGATCCCGGCGGGCGCCAACAAGGGCCTCTTCCTGCTGGCGCCGCTGGTCTTCGCGATGCTGGCGCTGGCGGGCTGGGCGGTGATCCCGCTCGCCGAGGGCTGGGCGATCGCCGACATCAACGTCGGCATCACCTACATCTTCGCGATCTCGTCGCTGATGGTCTACGGCGTCATCATGGGCGGCTGGGCCTCGAACTCGAAATACGCCTTCCTCGGCGCGCTCCGGTCCACGGCGCAGATGATCTCCTACGAGGTCTCCCTCGGCTTCGTGATCATCTGCGTGCTGATGTGCGCGGGCTCGCTCAACCTCTCGCGGATCGTGCTCGCGCAGGACACGGCGCTCGGGATGTTCGGCTGGTACTGGTTCTGGCTGTTCCCGATGTTCGGCGTGTTCTTCGTCTCGGCGCTGGCCGAGACCAACCGGCCGCCCTTCGATCTGCCGGAGGCCGAGTCCGAGCTCGTGGCGGGCTACATGGTCGAGTATTCCTCGACCCCGTACCTGCTCTTCATGCTCGGCGAGTACGTGGCCATCATGACCATGTGCGCGCTCGGCACGGTGCTCTTCCTAGGCGGCTGGCTCTCGCCGATCCCCTTCGCGCCCTTCACCTGGGTGCCCGGGCTGATCTGGTTCGCGCTGAAGGCGAGCTTCCTGTTCTTCATGATCGCCATGGTGAAGGCCATGGTGCCCCGCTACCGCTACGACCAGCTCATGCGGCTCGGCTGGAAGGTGTTCCTGCCGCTGTCCCTCGTATCGGTCGTCGTCGTCGCCTTCGTTCTCAAGCTCACCGGCCTCGCGCCGGGCGCCTGAGCGGACGGACAAGCATCGGAGATTGCGCCGTGAAGCTCGATCAGGTCGCAAAGAGCCTCCTGCTGACGGAGTTCGTGTCCGGGTTCGTCCTGGCCATGAAGTACTTCTTCAAGCCGAAGGCGACCATCAACTATCCCTTCGAGATGGGCCATCGCGGGCCGCGCTTCCGAGGCGAGCATGCGCTCCGCCGCTATCCGAACGGAGAGGAGCGTTGCATCGCCTGCAAGCTCTGCGAGGCGATCTGCCCGGCGCAGGCCATCACCATCGAGGCGGGCCCCCGCCGCAACGACGGCACCCGCCGCACGACGCGCTACGACATCGACATGGTGAAGTGCATCTACTGCGGCATGTGCCAGGAGGCCTGCCCGGTCGACGCCATCGTCGAGGGGCCGAATCTCGAGTTCTCCGTCGAGACGCGCGAGGAGCTTCTATACGACAAGGAGAAGCTCCTCCTGAACGGCGATCGCTGGGAACGCGAGATCGCCCGCAACATCGCGATGGACGCGCCCTACCGCTAGGGCTGCGACTGTTGTGCCCCCGGGGGCTGGGTTCTATAGACGGGCCGCGTCGCGCGGCCGCACGGCACACGAGGCAGAAGGGGTCGCCCTCAGGGCGGCCGATCCGCAAAGCGCATGACCGCAGCAGCCGCCTTCTTCTACCTGTTCGCGGGTCTCGCGATCGCGTCGGGCTTCATGGTGATTGCTTCCCGCAATCCCGTGTCCTCGGTGCTCTTCCTGATTCTGGCCTTCGTGAACGCGGCCGGCCTCTTCGTCCTGATGGGCGCAGAGTTCCTGGCGATGATCCTGGTCGTCGTCTACGTCGGCGCCGTCGCTGTGCTGTTCCTGTTCGTCGTGATGATGCTCGACGTGGACTTCGCGCAGCTTCGGCAGGGTTTCCAGCGCTACCTGCCGGTCGGCGGCCTGATCGGCGCGATCTTCCTCATCGAGATCGTGCTCGTCGTCGGCTCCTGGACGATCGATCCGGGCCTCGTGCAGGCGCCGCTCGGCAACCCGACCTCGGGCGAGAGCTTCACCAACACCTACGCGCTCGGCCGCGTGCTCTACACGGAGTACGCCTACTTCTTCCAGATCGCCGGGCTCGTGCTGCTCGTCGCGATGATCGGCGCGATCGTGCTGACGCTGCGCGACCGCCCTGGGGTGAAGCGCCAGAACATCGCCGTCCAGAACGCCCGGACCCAGGCCATGGCGGTGGAGACCCGCAAGGTGCCCTCCCGCCAGGGCGTGGAGGTCTGAGCGCCGTGCCAGCAGGAGCCCGCCGATGATCGGCCTCAGCCACTATCTCACGGTTGCCGCGATCCTGTTCACGCTCGGCGTGCTCGGCATCTTCATCAACCGCAAGAACGTCATCGTCATCCTGATGTCGGTCGAGCTGATCCTGCTCGCCGTGAACATCAACCTCGTGGCGTTCTCGACCCATCTCAACGACATCACCGGCCAGGTCTTCGCCCTGTTTGTGCTGACCGTCGCCGCCGCCGAGGCTGCGATCGGCCTCGCGATCCTGGTGGTGTTCTTCCGCAACCGCGGCTCCATCGCGGTCGAGGACGTCAGCATGATGCGCGGCTGAGCCAAGAGGCTCGCCGTCAAGCCAATGCACCCCTGATCGCCGGGCGGCCTCCCGCCCGGCGAGAAAGGACCGCAGGACACGATGTACCACGCGATCGTCTTCTTCCCGCTCATCGGCGCCCTCGTCGCCGGACTGTTCGGCCGATATATCGGCGCGAAGCCGTCCGAGTACGTGACGACGGCCTGCCTCGCCTTCTCGGCGCTGATCTCGTGGGGCGTGTTCTTCGACGGGACCGACATGGTCCGCGTGCAGGTGGCCCACTGGTTCACCGCGGGCGACCTCACCGTCGACTGGGCCTTCCGGATCGACCGCCTGACCAAGGTCATGCTCGTCGTCGTCACCTCGGTCTCGACGCTCGTGCACCTCTACTCCATGGGCTACATGGAGGAGGACCCGCACCGGCCGCGCTTCTTCGCCTACCTGTCGCTGTTCACCTTCGCCATGCTGATGCTGGTGACGGCCGACAACCTCGTGCAGATGTTCTTCGGCTGGGAGGGCGTCGGCCTCGCGAGCTATCTGCTGATCGGCTTCTGGTACGAGAAGCCCTCGGCCAACGCGGCTGCGATGAAGGCCTTCATCGTCAACCGCGTTGGCGATTTCGGCTTCTCGCTCGGCATCTTCCTCGTCTTCGTGCTGTTCGGCTCGGTCGCCTTCGACGGCATCTTCCCGCGCGTGGCCGAGTTCAAGGACACGACCTTCCACTTCCTCGGCTACGACTGGAACGCGCTGACGCTCGCCTGCCTGCTCCTGTTCATGGGCGCGATGGGCAAGTCCGCGCAGTTCCTGCTCCACACCTGGCTGCCGGACGCCATGGAGGGCCCGACCCCGGTCTCGGCGCTCATCCACGCGGCGACCATGGTGACGGCCGGCGTCTTCATGGTGGCGCGCCTGTCGCCGCTGTTCGAGCTGGCGCCGAACGCGCTGATCGTCGTCACGGTCATCGGCGGCATCACCGCGTTCTTCGCGGCGACCGTCGGCCTCGTCCAGAACGACATCAAGCGGGTCATCGCCTACTCGACCTGCTCGCAGCTCGGCTACATGTTCGTGGCGCTCGGGGTCGGCGCCTACGCGGCCGGGGTGTTCCACCTCTTCACCCACGCCTTCTTCAAGGCGCTGCTGTTCCTCGGGGCCGGCTCGGTCATCCACGCGATGCACCACGAGCAGGACATGCGGAACATGGGCGCGCTGCGCCGCTACATCCCCTTCACCACGGCGATGATGGCGATCGGCACGCTGGCGCTCACCGGCTTCCCCTTCACCGCCGGCTACTACTCGAAGGACGCGATCATCGAGGCGGCCTACGCCTCGACCCGTCCGGGCCACACGCTGGCCTTCCTCTGCACGGTGATCGCCGCCTTCTTCACCTCCTTCTATTCCTGGCGCCTGTTCTTCCTCACCTTCGAGGGGCACGCCCGCTGGGCCGGCCACGGCGCGCACGGGCATGACGACCACGCGCATGCTCACGCCGCCCACGGCACGGCCGCGGTCGCCCATCAAGCGGACGGCGCGCCCGGCCATCACGAGGGGGTCGCCCACGACGACAAGGGCCACGACATCGAGCCGGCCTCGCACAGCGCCGTCGAGCATCACGACGACCACCACGCGCACATGCCGCACGAGAGCCCGAGGGTGATGACGATCCCGCTCGCGATCCTCGCGTTCGGGGCGCTCTTCGCCGGCGTGATCTTCAAGGACCGCTTCATCGGCGAGGGCATGGACGCCTTCTGGGGCCACGCCCTCGCGCACGGGCCGGACAACCACATCATGCACGACATGCATCATGTGCCGGCCCTCGTCGCCGCGCTGCCCTTCATCATGATGGTGCTCGGCTTCGCCCTGGCGTTCTGGATGTACATCCGCCGGCCGGAGCTGCCGGGCGCGCTCGCCGCCCAGCAGCCGACCCTGTACCGCTTCCTCCTCAACAAGTGGTACTTCGACGAGATCTACGACCGGATCTTCGTCCGCCCGGCGAAGTGGCTCGGCGTCGTCTTCTGGAAGGGCCTCGACGGCCGCGTGATCGACGGCATGGGCCCTGACGGCATCTCGGCGCGGGTCGTCGACGTCACCCGCGGCGTGGTCCGTCTCCAGACCGGCTACGTCTACCACTACGCCTTCGTGATGCTGGTCGGCGTCGCCGCCCTCGTCACCTGGTACATGATGACCGGCGCGGCCGGAGGGGCACACTGATGTTCGGCCTCGGCATCCTCTCGGGCCTCCTGATCGTCCCGCTCTGCGGCGCGGCCTTCATCCTCACGCTGAGCGGCGAGGAGCGGTCCGTCGCGCGCAACGCCCGCTGGGCGGCGCTCGCCACCACGATCGTCACCTTCCTGCTCTCCCTCGTCGCCTGGGGCCGCTACGACGCGACGTCCGCGAGCTTCCAGCTCGTCGAGAGCCACGCCTGGCTCACGGAGAGCATCCGCTTCAAGCTCGGCGTCGACGGCTTCTCGATGCCGCTCGTCCTGCTGACGACCTTCCTGATGCCCTTCTGCATCGGCGCGTCCTGGACCTCGATCGACAAGCGCGTGAAGGAGTACTTCGTCGCCTTCCTCGTCCTCGAGACGACGATGATCGGCGTGTTCTGCGCCCTCGATCTGGTGTTGTTCTACCTGTTCTTCGAGGCCGGCCTGATCCCGATGTTCCTCATCATCGGCATCTGGGGGGGCAAGCGGCGCATCTACGCGAGCTTCAAGTTCTTCCTCTACACCCTGCTCGGCTCGGTGCTGATGCTGCTCGCCATCATGGCAATGTACTGGCACGCCGGCACCACCGACATCCCGCAGCTTCTCCAGCACCGCTTCCCCGTGGGGATGCAGTGGTGGCTGTGGCTCGCCTTCTTCGCGAGCTTCGCGGTGAAGATGCCGATGTGGCCGGTCCACACCTGGCTCCCCGACGCCCACGTCGAGGCGCCGACCGCGGGCTCGGTCATCCTGGCGGGCATCCTGCTGAAGATGGGCGGCTACGGCTTCATCCGCGTCTCGCTGCCGATGCTGCCGGACGCTTCTCAGAGCTTCGCGCCCCTCGTCTTCGCGCTCTCGGTCGTGGCGATCATCGTCACCTCGCTCACCGCGATGATGCAGACCGACATCAAGAAGCTCATCGCCTACTCGTCGGTCGCCCATATGGGCTTCGTGACGCTCGGCCTCTTCACCCTCAACGAGCAGGGCATCCAGGGCGCCCTGTTCCTGATGATCTCGCACGGCATCGTCTCGGGCGCGCTCTTCCTTGGCGTCGGCGTCGTCTACGACCGTATGCACACCCGTGAGATCGCCGCCTATGGCGGCCTCGTGAAGCGGATGCCGCTCTACGCGGTGGCGATGATGGTCTTCACCATGGCCAATGTCGGCCTGCCCGGTACCTCGGGCTTCGTCGGCGAGTTCCTGGCGATGATGGGTGCCTTCAAGGCCAACCCGACGGTCGCCTTCTTCTCGGTCTTCGGCATCATCCTGTCGGCGGGCTACGCCCTGTGGCTCTACGCACGGGTGATCTACGGGGCCCTCGACAAGCCGAACCTCCAGGGCATCCTCGATCTTGACAACCGCGAGAAGCTCATCCTGGCGCCGCTCGTCGTCCTGACGATCTACTACGGCGTCCACCCGGCCCCGATCCTCGACGTCTTCGCCCCCTCTACCGAGGCGCTGATGGCGAGCATGAAGGCCGCGCTCTCGACCACGCAGACGGCTGCCGCCGCGCTGCCGCTCGCCCGCTGAACGGGACCGCCCGATGAACGCCGCCCCGACCCTGCACGCCGTGCTGCCCACCCTCTCGCCGCTGTTGCCGGAGCTGATCCTCGGCATCGGCGTGCTGGCGCTGATCCTGTTCGGCGCCTTCCGCGGCGAGCGCTCGACGGAGGGCGTCAACGTCGGCGCCCTGATCCTGCTGATCGTGGCGCTCTTCGTCGTGGTGACGCAGCCGACCCACCGGGTGACGACGCTCAACGGCGCCTTCATCTCGGACGCCTTCTCGCGGGTGATGAAGGCGCTGATCCTGCTCGGGTCGTCGGCGACCATCCTGCTCTCGCGGGACTATTTCCAGCGCGAGCGCATCGACCGGTTCGAATACCCGATCCTCGTCGTGCTCTGCACGATCGGCATGATGGTCATGGCCTCGGCCAACGACCTGATCTCACTCTATCTTGGCCTCGAGCTGCAGTCGCTCGCCGCCTACGTCATCGCCGCCTTCCACCGGGACGACCTCAAGTCGACCGAGGCCGGCCTGAAGTACTTCGTCCTCGGCGCGCTCTCCTCGGGCATGCTGCTCTACGGCTCGTCGCTGATCTACGGGTTCACCGGCACCGTCTCCTTCCCCGGCATCGTCTCGGCGCTCCACGCGGGAAGCGGTTTCGGCATCGTGCTCGGCATCGTGTTCGTGGCGGCAGGCGTCGCCTTCAAGATGTCGGCCGTGCCGTTCCACATGTGGACGCCCGACGTCTACGAGGGCTCCCCAACCCCGGTGACGGCCTTCTTCGCCTCGGCGCCGAAGATGGCCGCGGTGGCGATGTCGGTGCGCGTCTTCGCGGGCGCCTTCCAGGACGTCGCGGCGATCTGGCAGCAGATCATCATCTTCATCGCCATCGCATCGATGGCGCTCGGCTCCTTCGCGGCCATCGGCCAGCGGAACCTGAAGCGGCTGATGGCCTATTCCTCCATCGGCAACATCGGCTACGCGCTCATCGGGCTCGCCGCCGCCAAGGAGGACGGCGTGCGCGGCGTGGTGATCTACATGGTCATCTACCTCGCCATGACGCTCGGCGCCTTCGCGATCATCCTGTCGCTGCGCCGCGGCCGCCAGATGTTCGAGTCGATCGACGACCTCGCCGGCCTCTCGCGCACGCATCCCGTGCTGGCCTTCTGCCTGGCGATGATGATGTTCTCGCTTGCCGGCATCCCGCCGCTGGCCGGCTTCTTCGCGAAGTTCTACGTCTTCGCCGCCGCGATCAAGGAAGGGCTCGTAACGCTTGCCGTGATCGGCGTCGTGACCAGCGTCGTCGGCGCCTTCTACTACCTGCGCCTCGTCAAGGTGATGTACTTCGACGAGCCGCAGGCCGGCTACGAGCGCATCCCGCCGGGCTCGGCCATCGTGCTCGGCCTCTCGAGCGTCGTCGTGATCCTGTTCTGGCTGGCGCCGGCCCCGCTCGTCGCCGTCGCGGGTGCGGCCGCCAAGGCCCTCTACTGAAGGCGCCGGTGTCCTATCGGCTCGCCGACGCGGCGCGGGCGGAAGGATACCGCCTCCACGTCCACGAGCGGCTCGAATCCACCAACACCCAGGCGCTCGCCCTCGCGGCGTCGGGGGAGGCGGGGCCGCTCTGGGTCGTGGCGCATCGCCAGGAGGCGGGCCGGGGGAGGCGGGGAAACGTCTGGGTGTCGCCACCCGGCAATCTCGCGGCGAGCCTGCTCTTCCCCGTGAGGGGCGTGCCGCGCGAGCGGATCGCGACCTTCGGCTTCGTCGCCGGGCTCGCCCTGGCCGAGGCGCTGGCGGATCTTTGCGCGCCCGGCGGCGATTGCGCGCGCATGGACGCGTTGCGCGAATTTCGGCTGAAATGGCCGAACGATGTGCTGTATGAGGGGGGAAAGCTGGCGGGCATCCTCCTCGAGACGGAAACCGGACCGGGCGGGCGCCTCGCGCTCGTGGCCGGCTTCGGCGTCAACGTCGAGGCGGCGCCCGAGGGTCTCCCCTATGCGGCGACCTCGCTGAGAGCGGCCGGCCTCGTGGCCGACGCGGCAGGCGTGTTCCAGCATCTCACGGGCCGGATGGCGCAGGCGGTGCGCCTCTGGAACGAGGCACGGAATTTCCCCGCGATCCGGCAGCGCTGGCTCGCGCGGGCGAACGGGCTCGGCGAGCCGGTCAGCGTCCGCAGGGACGGCGGCATCCTCGCGGGGACGTTCGAGACCATCGACGAGGAGGGGCGGCTCGTGATCCTCGCCCCGGACGGCGCCCGGCAGATCGTCACGGCGGGCGACGTGTATTTCGGTGAGGCCGCCACGGCGGCGTGACGATGGACGTGAACGGATGACACAGGGCGAAGGCGAGCTCGTCTTCCTGCCGCTCGGCGGCGTGGGCGAGATCGGAATGAACGCGGCGCTCTACGGCTTCGGGCCGGAGAAGGGCCGCAAATGGATTATGATCGACTGCGGCATGGGCTTCGCCGGGGAAGAGGCGATGCCCGGCATCGACCTGATGTACCCGGACCTCTCCTTCATCGAGGAGCGGCGCAAGGATCTTCTCGGCATCTTCATCACCCACGCGCACGAGGACCATATTGGGGCGATCGGCGAGCTGTGGCCGAAGCTGAAGGTGCCGGTCTACGCGACGCGCTTCGCCAAGAACCTGCTCGAAGCCCGCCGCCTCTCCGAGCCGGGCGCACCGAAGGTGGAGTTGCGCGAGGTCAAGCCGGGGCGCCGCTTCACGGTCGGTCCCTTCGATCTCGAGTTCGTGCCGGTCGCTCACTCGATCCCGGAATCGAACGCCGTCGCCATCCGCACGTCGCACGGCCTCGTCGTCCACACCGGCGACTGGAAGCTCGACGCGACCCCGGTCGCGGGCGACGTGACCTCCGAGGAGAGCTTCCGGGCGCTCGGCGACGAGGGCATCCTGGCGCTCGTCTGCGATTCGACCAACGTCGTGCGCGAGGGCCGCTCGCCGAGCGAGGCGCAGGTCGCCGAGAACCTCTCGCGGATCATCAAGGAGTCTCCCCACCGCGTCGCCGTCACCACCTTTGCCTCGAACGTCGCGCGCATCCGCGCCGTGGCGCTCGCCGCCAAGGAGTGCGGGCGGCAGGTGATCGCCGTCGGCCGCGCCATGGACCGGGTGATCGACGTCGCCCGCGAGTGCGGGTACCTCGACGGGCTGCCGGATTTCCTGTCGGCGGATTCCTACGGCAACCTGCCCCGCGATAAGGTCGTGGCCCTGCTCACGGGCTCCCAGGGCGAGCCCCGCGCCGCGCTCGCCCGCGTCTCGCGCCGCGACCATCCCGCCGTCACCCTGGCGGCCGGCGACCGGGTGATCTTCTCCTCGCGGGCCATCCCCGGCAACGAGCGGGATGTCGGCGCCATCATCAATGACCTCATCGACATGGGCGTCGAGGTCATCACCGACCGCACCGAGCTCGTCCACGTCTCCGGCCACCCGCGCCGGGACGAGATGGCCGACTTCTACGCCTGGACCCGCCCGAAGACGGCGATCCCCGTCCACGGCGAGGCGCTGCACCTCGACGAGCACCTGCGCTTCGCCCGCGCGCAGGGCGTCGGCAACGTCGTGAAGGCGCGCAACGGCAGCGTCGTCCGGCTGGCGCCGGGCACGCCCGAGGTGATCGAGCACGTCAAGGCCGGCCGCCTGTTCAAGGACGGCAATGTCCTCATCGATGACAAGGACCGGGCGATCCCCGAGCGCCGCAAGCTCATGCAGGCGGGCGTCGTCTCGGTCGCCATCGCCATCGACGAGCGCGGCGAGGTGCTCGGCGAGCCGGCGGTGGACATCATGGGCCTCCCCAACCGCGGCCGGGCCGGCGAGGCACTGATCGAGGTGGTGGTGGACACGGTCGGCCGCACCCTCGACGGGCTCGGCCGCAACAAGCGCCGGGACTCGGAAGCGGTGGAGAAGGCGGTCGACCGGGCCGTCCGCTCCGCCGTCAACGAGGCCTGGGGCAAGAAGCCGGCTTGCCACATCCAGGTCGTCGAGGTTTGAGTGCGGCAGCCCCGGAAGAGGGAGCGAGGGAGAGGACGATGATCGGGCGACTCAACCATGTCGGCATCGCGGTGCCCGATCTCGCCAAGGCCTGCGCCCTCTATCGGGACACGCTCGGCGTGCCGGTGACGGCGCCCGCCGAGATGCCCGAGCACGGTGTCACCGTCTCCTTCGTGGAGCTGCCGAACAGCAAGCTCGAGCTTCTCGAGCCGCTGGGCGATGCCTCGCCGCTCCGGGCCTTCCTGGAGAAGAACCCCGCCGGCGGCATGCATCACGTCTGCTATGAGGTCGAGGACATCATCGCGGCCCGCGATACGCTCGTGCAGGGCGGCGCGCGGGTGCTCAGCTCCGGCGAGCCCAAGATCGGTGCCGGCGGCAAGCCGGTGCTGTTCCTGCACCCGAAGGACTTCCTCGGCACCCTGGTCGAGCTGAAGCAGGCCTGAGCATGCTGGCGGTCTCACGCTCGACCCCGGCGACGATCGGGGTCATCGCACTCGTGGCCGCGCTGTTCGTCGCGGTGGCGGTCGCGCTGTTTCGCGTCACCGTCGTCGGCGGCTTCGGGCTCTACTTCGTGATCTGGTGGACGCTGCTCTTCGCGATCCTGCCCCTGCGCAATGGCGCGGAGACGGATGCGGAGCGGCTGGTGCCCGGGCAGGATCCCGGCGCTCCAGCCGCTCCGCGCCTGCGGGAGAAGGCGCTGCTGACCACGGTGGTCGCCGGCGTCGCGCTCATCGTCGCCCTCTCGGTCTTCCCACTCGCGGGACTGTGAGCCGAGAGAGGCCGGCTATCTCGGAAGGTCCGGACGCGAGCGATCATGTGGGCGCGTGTCGTCAAAGGCGAATGCACAAAAAACAAAAAGCAAGGCAAAAGCCTTGCTTTCTGGACCAGTCAATCTTGTTTCGGCTTGAATTACCCTACGCATTGACTGCGTGGCGGCCGATTTTCCTCCCAAGACCCGGACCGCGCGTCGCCTTTGGATCGGCGTCGCGACCATCGCGGGGGTGCTTATAGGAACAACATTTCGCCCTGTCACCTGCCTGGAGCGCAAAATCTGCGCTTTTTTGCAGGGAAAATAAAACTCCCTCGCCGCCGGCCGTCGTGCGGGCGTCACGATCGTCAGGGCGGCGATCCGGCCGAAACGCTTGTGTTTTCGCCGATGCTATGTGTTCTGTCCCCGGCGCCGCGCCCGCTCCGCCGCGGCGTCTCTTCGTCCTTCCAGGGTCCGTGATGCGTCTCTCCCGCTACTTCTTGCCGATCCTGCGTGAGACGCCGAAGGAAGCCGAGATCGTCTCGCACCGGCTGATGCTGCGGGCGGGAATGGTGCGCCAGGAATCCGCCGGCATCTACGCCTGGCTGCCGCTCGGTCTGCGGGTGCTGGAGCGGGTCTGCCGCGTCATCCGCGAGGAGCAGGAGCGATCCGGCGCCGTCGAGCTCCTGATGCCAACCGTCCAGTCGGCGGAGCTGTGGCGCGAGTCCGGCCGCTACGACGCCTACGGGAAGGAGATGCTGCGCCTGAAGGACCGGCACGAGCGCGAGATGCTCTACGGGCCCACCGCCGAGGAGATGATCACCGAGATCTTCCGGGCGAGCGCGCGCTCCTACAAGGACCTGCCCAAGAACCTCTACCAGATCTCCTGGAAGTTCCGGGACGAGGTGCGGCCGCGCTTCGGCACCATGCGCTCCCGCGAGTTCCTGATGAAGGACGGCTACTCGTTCGACTTCGACCAGGCCGGCGCCCGACACGCCTACAACCGGGTGTTCGTGTCCTACCTGCGCACCTTCGCGGGCCTCGGCCTCAAGGCGATCCCGATGCGTGCCGACACCGGGCCGATCGGCGGCGACCTCAGCCATGAGTTCATCATCCTCGCCCAGACCGGCGAGAGCGAGGTCTTCCTCGACCGTGCCTATCTCGACTTCGAGATCCCCGCCGCGACGGTGGATTTCGAGGACGTGGCCGGTCTCCAGGGCATCGTCGATTCCTGGACCTCGCACTACGCGGCGACCGACGAGATCCACGACGCGGCGGCCTTCGCCGAGGTGCCGGAGGCGAGCCGGATGTCCGCCCGCGGCATCGAGGTCGGCCACATCTTCTACTTCGGCACGAAGTACTCCGAGCCGATGGGCGCGGTTGTCACCGGCCCCGACGGGATCGAGCGGCCCGTCCACATGGGCTCCTACGGCATCGGGCCGAGCCGGCTCGTCGCGGCGATCATCGAGGCGAGCCACGACGAGGCCGGTATCATCTGGCCGGACGCGGTGGCGCCCTTCGACGTGGCGCTCATCAACCTCAAGACCGGCGACGCCGGCACCGACGGCGCCTGCGCCGAGATCCAGGCCCAGCTCGAGAGCGGCGGCCTCAGCGTGCTCTACGACGACCGCGACGAGCGCCCCGGCGGCAAGTTCGCCACCGCCGACCTCATCGGCCTGCCCTGGCAGGTCATCGTCGGGCCGAAGGGGCTCGCCGAGGGCAAGGTCGAGCTGAAGCGCCGCGCCACCGGCGAGCGCGAGACGCTGGCGCCTCTCGATCTCCTCGCCCGGATCAAGCGGGCCTGATCCCGCATGGCCGGGCTGATCGCGGGCGCGCTTCGACGGCGCAACGGCGGCGAGCCCGCCGCGCGCACGGGCCGCACGGCGCCCTTCGCCGGCTTCGAGTGGCTGATCGCCGGGCGCTACCTGCGGGCGCGCCGCCGGGGCGGCGGCGTCTCGGTGGTGGCCTTCTTCTCGGTGCTCGGCATCGCGCTCGGCGTCGCGACGCTCATCATCGTGCTCTCGGTGATGAACGGCTTCCGCAGCGAGCTTCTCTCCAAGATCGTCGGCATCAACGGGCACGTCTTCGTCACGCCGATCGACAAGCTCTTCACCGACTATGAGGACCTGACCGACCGCCTCTCCAAGGTCGCGGGCGTGCGCTCGGCGATTCCGCTCGTTGAGGGACAGGCCTTCGCCTCCTCACCCTATGGCGGCAGCGGCGTGCTGGTGCGTGGCGTGCGCGGCGCCGACCTCGAGAAGATCGCCGCCATCGCCGGAAACCTCCGCGGGGGGACGCTCGCGGGCTTCGACGACGGCGCGGGCGTCGCCATCGGACGGCGGCTCGCCGACAGCCTCGGCCTGCAGGCGGGCGACAACATCACCCTCTCGACGCCGAAGGGCGCCACGACCCCTTTCGGCACCGCGCCGCGGACCAAGACCTATCCCGTGAAGGCGATCTTCGAGATCGGCATGACGGAGTTCGACTCGACCTTCGTATTCATGCCGCTCGCCGAGGCGCAGCCCTTCTTCAACCGTGAGGGCGACGTCAGCCTCATCGAGATCTACGTCGACAATCCCGACGCCGTCGCCGAGATGCGCGAGCCGTTGGAGATGGCAGCCGAGCGACCGGTGCTTCTCACCGACTGGCGCCAGCGCAACCGCACTTTCTTCGGCGCCCTGGAAGTGGAACGGAACGTGATGTTCCTGATCCTCAGCCTGATCGTGGTGGTGGCGACCCTCAACATCGTCTCCGGCCTGATCCTGCTGGTGCGCGACAAGTCGAGCGACATCGCCATCCTGCGCACCATGGGCGCGACACCGGGCACGGTGATGCGGGTCTTCCTCATCAACGGCGCGCTCATCGGCATCGTGGGCACGCTGGCCGGCCTCGCGCTCGGCGTGGTGCTGACGCTCAACATCAAGGGAATCCAGCGGGTGCTCTTCCCCGGCGCCTGGGACCCGACGGTGCGCTTCCTCGCCGAGATTCCCGCGGAGATGAACCCGACCGAGGTCACGGTCGTCGTCGTCACCTCCTTCCTTCTCTGCCTCGTCGCGACGCTCTACCCGTCCTGGCGCGCCGCCCGGCTCGATCCGGTGCAGGCCCTGCGCTACGGCTGAGGGGAGCCGCCCGGGTGTCCGCGAGACCAGCGTCATGAGTGCGACAAGCGAGCCCGGCGCCCAGCCGGTGCCGGCCCTGTTCTTCGCCCGCGTCGAGCGGCGCTACCGGCAGGCGGAGGGCAATCTCGAGATCCTGCGCGGGGCCGATCTCGCGATCTGGCCGGGGGAGCTCGTAGCCCTCGTCGCGCCCTCGGGCGCCGGCAAGTCGACGCTCCTGCATCTCGCAGGGCTGCTGGAGCGGCCGGACGGCGGCGAGGTCTATGTCGGCGGCCAGCCCACCGCCGCCATGGCCGATGGCGAGCGCACGCGCCTGCGCCGCGAGGAGATGGGCTTCGTCTACCAGTTCCACCATCTGCTGCCCGAGTTCTCGGCGCTGGAGAACGTGGTGCTGCCGCAGCTCATCCGCGGCCTGTCGCGCAAGGAGGCGAGCGAGCGGGCCGGCGAGCTTCTGAGCTTTCTCGGCCTCAAGGATCGCCTGCCGCACCGGCCCGCGGAGCTCTCCGGTGGCGAGCAGCAGCGGGTCGCCATCGCGCGGGCCGTCGCCAACGGGCCCCGGCTGCTGCTGGCCGACGAGCCCACCGGCAACCTCGATCCGCATACCGCCGACCACGTCTTCGGCATCCTGACGGCGCTGGTGCGCGCCTCGGGGCTCGCGGCGCTGATCGCCACCCACAACCTCGACCTCGCCGCCCGGATGGACCGCCGCGTGACGATCCGGGACGGGCTGATCGAGCAGCTGGGCTGAACGGTTTCTCGCCGGTCAGCTCGGCGCCGGGTTCCAAGCTATCGCAGGCGACGCCGGTTCCCTCCCCCCATCGCATCCGCGAGGGACCCTCCCCCGCAGAGGGGGAGGGAGGGCGTCGCCGACAGAGACCTGAGCCCGGTTGCCCGTCGGGGATAGGGACCGTCGCACCGCCCGCTTCCGAACCGAAGCGATCACTCGATCAAATCATCCGCCGTGAGGCAGCGCCTTCACCCTTCGTCAACCATGCCCGATATCCCCGCTTTACTCAGAACAAAACGGGAACAAAGATCGGTCCGACGAAACAGGAGGCCACCATGACGAAGCGGACGATCCTCACCGGCGCCCTCGAGCTGACCGCGTTCAGCTTGCTCTTCGGCGCCGTCGCCCTCTGGAGCGTTGCCCTCTCACCCATGCACTGATCGGCGTGCCGCGACCATCCGTCCCTGATGCCGCCATGGCACAGGATCGCGGTCATCCACCGCGGATCGCGAGATCGCGGGTGACTCCGCCGCGCGGAGCCGGAATCCTTGGGTCTCAAGCCCGGACCCAGATATGCCCCGCCAGTTGAAGGAGGTCGGATACGTCCACCTCCACGTGCACTCGTCCTACTCGCTTCTCGAAGGCGCGATGAAGGTCGGCGACCTCGTGAAGGCGGCGGCCGGGGACCGTCAGCCGGCGCTGGCGCTGACCGACACCAACAACCTGTTCGGGGCGCTCGAATTCTCGGAGAAGGCGACGGGCTCCGGCATCCAGCCGATTCCCGGCCTCCAGCTCTCGGTGCTATTCGAAGCGCCCGATCCGCTCTCGCGCGCCAGCGCACCGGGGCCGGCGAGCGTGGTGCTGCTGGCCCAGAACGAGGCGGGCTACCGCAACCTGCTGAGCCTCGCGAGCCGTGCCTACTTCGACGGGGCGCTCGGGGAACTGCCCCAGGTGCGCGCCGAGGCCCTCGCCGAGGCCTCCGAGGGTCTGATCGCGCTCACCGGCGGCAGCGGCGGTCCGCTCTACGCGGCCCTGCGCAACGGCCGCGCGGAGCTGGCCGCCTCCCGACTCGACACGCTGCTGAGGGCCTTCGGCGAGGATCGGCTCTACGTCGAGATCCAGCGTCACGGTGCCGAGGGTGAGCGCCGGATCGAGGCCGAGCTGCTGCGGCTCGCCGATCGGCACGGACTCTCGGTGGCGGCGGCCAACGAGCCCTTCTTCGCCCGCGCCGAGGACTACGAGGCGCACGACGCGCTGCTCGCGCTCGCCGAAGGCCGCCTCGTCTCCGACGAGCGTCGTCGCCGCCTGACCCCGCGCCACGCCTTCAAGACCCGCGCGGAGATGGGCGAGCTGTTCCGGGACCTGCCGGACGCGCTCGCCGCCACCGTCGAGATCGCGCTCCGCTGCGCCTACCGGGTGCGCACCCGGAAACCCATCCTGCCGAACTTCGGTGCCGCCGCCGCGAGCTCCGAGCAGGCGGCCGCAGCCGAGGCCACCACCGCGGTGGCTCAGGCCATCGCGCTCGACGAGCCGGAGGAGCTGCGCCGCCAAGCCCGCGCCGGGCTGGAGGAGCGCCTGCGCCAGCACGGCACCGCGCCGGGCTTCACCGAGGAGGCCTACCGGGAGCGCCTCGCCTTCGAGCTCGACGTGATCGTCTCGATGAAGTTTCCGGGCTACTTCCTGATCGTCTCGGACTTCATCAAGTGGGCGAAGGACCACGACATCCCCGTGGGTCCGGGCCGCGGCTCGGGCGCGGGCTCGCTCGTCGCCTACGCGCTCTTGATCACCGACCTTGATCCGCTCCGCTTCGGGCTGCTCTTCGAGCGCTTCCTGAACCCCGAGCGCGTCTCGATGCCGGATTTCGACATCGACTTCTGCGTCGAGGGCCGCGAGCGCGTCATCCAGTACGTGCAGGAGCGCTACGGGCACGAGCAGGTCGCGCAGATCATCACCTTCGGCACGCTCCTCGCCCGCGGCGTGCTCCGCGACGTCGGCCGCGTGCTGGAGATGCCCTACGGGCAGGTCGACAAGCTCACGAAGCTCGTTCCCCAGAACCCGGCCAACCCCGTGACGCTCGCCCAGGCCATCGAGGGCGAGCCGAAGCTCCAGTCTGCGATCGAGGAGGAGCCGATCGTCGCTCGGCTCATGGAGATCGCCAAGAAGCTGGAGGGGCTCCACCGCCACGCCTCGACCCACGCGGCCGGCGTCGTCATCGGCGACCGCCCCCTCCACGAGCTGGTGCCGCTCTACCGGGACCCGAAGACGGGCATGCGCGTCACCCAGTTCAACATGAAGTGGGTGGAGGCGGCCGGCCTCGTGAAGTTCGACTTCCTCGGCCTCAAGACGCTGACCATGCTGCGCTGCTGCACGGACCTGCTCGCGCAGCGCGGCGTCCATGTCGACCTGTCGAGCCTGCCGCTCGATGATCCGAAGACCTACGCGCCCATGGGCCGCGGCGAGACGGTCGGCGTGTTCCAGGTGGAATCTGCGGGCATGCGCAAGGCGCTCTGCGAGATGCAGGCAGACCGCTTCGAGGACATCATTGCGCTGGTGGCCCTCTACCGGCCGGGCCCGATGGCGAATATCCCCGTCTACTGCGAGCGCAAGCTCGGGCGGGACGCCGGCAACGAGCGCAACTGGTACCCGCACGAGAAGCTGGAGCCGATCCTCCGGGAGACGTTCGGCATCATCGTCTACCAGGAGCAGGTCATGGAGGTGGCAAAGCTCCTGGCCGGCTACTCGCTCGGCGACGCAGACCTTCTGCGCCGCGCGATGGGCAAGAAGATCAAGGCGGAGATGGACGCCCAGCGCGACCGCTTCGTGAAGGGCTGCGTCGAGCGTGGGCTCGCCAAGGCGAAAGCGGACGAGATCTTCGATCTGCTCGCGAAGTTTGCCGACTACGGGTTCAACAAGAGCCACGCGGCAGCCTACGCGCTGCTGACCTACCAGACCGCCTACCTGAAGGCGAACCACCCGGTCGAGTTCCTGGCCGCGGCCATGCAGCTCGACATCGACGTCACCGATAAGATCGCCGAGTTCCGTCAGGATGCGCAGCGCCTCGGCATCACCGTCGAGCCGCCCTCGATCAACGCCTCGGGCGTCGCCTTCCAGGTGCACGAGGGGCGCATCCGCTACGCGCTCGCCGCCATTAAGGGTGTTGGCCGTGCCGCCGTGGAATCGATCGTCGCGGCCCGCGGCGACAGGCCCTTCGCCGACCTCGCCGACCTCGCGCGCCGCCTCAACCCGCGCCACGTCAACAAGCGCACGCTGGAGAACCTCGTCGCCGCGGGCGCCCTCGATTGCCTGGAACCCGACCGGGCCAGGGCCTTCGCCGCTGTCGAGCCGATGATGAAGCTCGCTCAGGGCGCGGCCGAGTCGGAGGCGACGGGCATCGCCGACATGTTCGGGGGCCTCGTCTCGGCGGACGTGTCGCTGCGCATCCCGGCCCACGAGCCCTGGCCGATGGCCGACCGGCTGAAGAAGGAATACGAGGCGATCGGCTTCTTCCTCTCCGGCCACCCGCTCGACGAGTACACGCACCTTCTCGAGAAGCTGCGGGTCCAGAGCTGGGCCGAGTTCTGCAAGGCCGTCCGTGCCGGCTCGGCGAGCGTCGGAAAGGTGGCGGCCTCGGTGCTCGACCGCGCGGAGCGGCGCACCAAGAGCGGCAACAAGCTCGGCATCGTCACCCTCTCGGACCGCACGGGCCACTTCGAAGCGATCATCTTCTCGGAAGGGCTCGGCCAGTACCGCGATATCCTGGAGCCCGGAAAGCCGCTGGTGCTGACCATCCAGGCAAACCTCGAGGGCGAGGACGTGCGCGCCCGCATCATGACGGCCGAGCCCCTCGACCAGGCGGTCGCCAAGCACCAGAAGGGCATGCGCATCTACCTGCGCGACGACCGGCCGATCGGCTCCGTGCAGCAGCGCCTCGCCACGCGGGGCGAGGGCGAGGTCTCGCTGATTCTCATCCTCGACGGCGGCGAGCGGGAGGTCGAGGTGAAGCTGCCCGGCAAGTACCAGGCCTCGCCCCAGGTGGCCGGCGCGATACGGGCCGTGCCGGGGGTGGTGCAGGTGGAGGTGAACTGAGGCGCCTACGGGTCTTTCGGCGTGTCGAGTTCCTCGAACGGCCGCGTACGGTGCCCCTGGCAGACCTCGTCGTCGTCCAGCACGGTGAGGAGGCCGGCCTCCTCCCGGAACACCGCCTTCGGCCGTTCCGCCTTGCCGAAGGTGCGACCCTTCATGTGGCTCGACACGCAGTAGAGCCGGCGCCCGCCATCCTCGAAGGGGCCGGCGAGCCGGCTGTTCTCGAACCGCACCGGCAGCAGCGAGATCGAGCCGAACGCGACCTGCTTGAGGGCGAGCGCCGCGATCCGCCGGCGCATCTCCGGCGAGGGTTCCTCCGGCTTGCCCGCAGGCGCCTTGCGCGCGGACTTCTTCGCCGTGGCCGGAATCTCCTTCGATGCCTCGTCCCGCGCCGAGGCCGGCAGGGCGAGGAGCAACGCGATGGCAACCGAGAGGAGGCGCATGGCCTTTGGTGCGGGATGCGCGCGCGGCCGGCAACACGGTCTCGACGGAAGAGCGAAAATCCTTGCGGATACGGCGCTTTCCCTCACGAAACGCGCCGGGAACCGCTATCTCTCGTTCCATGCAATGGAGCGACGAGGGGCTGGTCATCGGCCTGCGCCAGCACGGCGAATCGGGGGTGATCCTCGAGGCGATGACGCCGGAGCACGGCCGCCATCTCGGCCTCGTCCACGGCGGCCGCTCCCGGCGGATGCAGCCGGTCCTCCAGCCCGGCAACCGGGTGCGGCTCGTCTGGCGGGCGCGGATCGACGAGGGGCTCGGCTCCTTCGCCGTCGAGCCGCTTCAGCTCGTGGCGCCGCGGCTGATCGGATCGGCGCTCGCCCTCTACGGCCTCTCGCATCTCGGTGGGCTGCTACGGCTGCTTCCCGAGCGCGATCCGCATCCCGGCCTCTACGAGGCGGCGCAGGTGCTGATCTCGTATCTCGACGATCCTGCCGTGGCGCCCGCGTTGATGGTGCGCTTCGAGCTGGCGTTGCTCGCCGAGCTCGGCTTCGGCCTCGCTCTGGAGGCCTGCGCGGCGACCGGGGCGAACGATGCGCTCATCTACGTCTCGCCGCGGAGCGGGCGCGCCGTC
This sequence comes from Methylobacterium jeotgali, assembly GCF_022179345.1. Classification (GTDB taxonomy): domain Bacteria; phylum Pseudomonadota; class Alphaproteobacteria; order Rhizobiales; family Beijerinckiaceae; genus Methylobacterium; species Methylobacterium jeotgali. The sequence continues at coordinate 28,600 of NZ_BPQR01000039.1, forward strand.
AGCGCTTCCGCCGGCGAGCCCTATCGCGATAGGCTGTTGCCGCTCCCCGCCTTCCTGCGCGAGGCGGCGAGCCCCGGCCATGCCCCGCGGGTGCAGGACGTGCGCGACGGCTTCGCCTTGACCGGCTACTTCCTCAACCAGCACATCTGGGGACCTCGCGCCCTGCCGCCCCCCGGCGAGCGGACGCGATTCGTCGCGCTGGGGCTCGATGCGCCACCGGCACGTTCGTGATATGTTCTGTTTCTCGCCGGCATGCCCGGCCGATCGGTAAAGCGTGATGGGTCAGATCTTCGAGCCCCCGGGCGGGGACGGCATCGAGAGCGTCGAGCTGAAATCGGCGCTGGAGGAGCGCTACTTCGCCTACGCACTCTCCACGATCACGCAGCGCGCGCTGCCCGATGCCCGGGACGGGCTGAAGCCCGTCCACCGCCGCATCCTCTACGGGATGCGCCTGCTCCGGCTCGACCCGAACACCGCGCACAAGAAATGCGCCAAGATCGTCGGCGACGTGATGGGCGACTTCCACCCCCACGGCGACCAGGCGATCTACGACGCCCTTGTGCGCCTGAGCCAGGATTTCGCGCAGCGCTATCCGCTGGTCGACGGGCAGGGCAACTTCGGCAACATCGACGGCGATGGCCCCGCCGCCTACCGCTACACCGAGGCCCGGCTCACCGAGGTCGCGAGGCTTCTCCTCGACGGCATCGACGAGGACACCGTCGATTTCCGCCCCTCCTACAACGGCGAGAAGGAAGAGCCGGTCGTGCTGCCGGCGGCCTTCCCGAACCTGCTCGCCAACGGCAGCCAGGGCATCGCGGTCGGCATGGCGACCTCGATCCCGCCCCACAACGCGGCGGAACTCTGCGATGCGGCCCTCTACCTGATCGGCCATCGCGAGGCGACCTCCGAGCAGCTCGTCGAGACCTTCGTCCAAGGGCCGGACTTCCCGACCGGCGGCATCCTGGTCGATTCCCGTGCCTCCATCGTCGAGGCCTACCGCACCGGACGCGGCGCCTTCCGAGTGCGGGCGCGCTGGGCGAAGGAGGATCTCGGCCGCGGCACCTGGACCATCGTCGTTACCGAGATCCCCTACGGCGTGCCGAAGGGGCGGCTCATCGAGAAGCTCGCCGAGCTTCTCCAGGAGAAGAAGCTGCCGTTGCTCGCCGACGTGCGCGACGAGTCCGCCGAGGACGTGCGCATCGTGCTGGAGCCGCGCTCCCGCAGCGTCGACCCGGTCATCCTGATGGAGTCGCTGTTCCGCCTGAGCGAGCTGGAGTCGCGGGTCTCGCTCAACATGAACGTCCTCGTCGGCGGGCAGGTGCCCCGCGTCATCGGGCTGGCCGAGGCGTTGCGGGAATGGCTCGACCATCGCCGCACGGTGCTCCAGCGCCGCTCCCGCTACCGGCTCGGGCAGATCGAGCGGCGGCTCGAGATCCTCGGCGGGTTGCTCATCGTCTATCTCGACCTCGACGAGGTGATCCGCATCATCCGCGAGGAGGACGAGGCGAAGCCCGCGCTCATGGCGCGCTTCAGCCTCACCGAGATCCAGGCCAACGCCATCCTCGACACCCGCCTGCGGGCGCTGCGCAAGCTCGAGGAGATGGAGCTGAAGCGCGAATTTACCGACCTCACCGCCGAGAAGGAGGGGATCGAGAGCCTTCTCGGCTCGGACGCGCTCCAGTGGAAGACGATCACAGGCCAGATCAGGCAGGTGAAGAAGACCTTCGGCCCCGAGACCAAGATCGGGCGTCGCCGCACCACCCTGGAGAACCCGCCGGACACCGCCGGTATCGACCTCACGGCGGCGCTGGTCGAGCGCGAGCCGATCACCGTGATCGTGTCGGCGAAGGGCTGGATTCGCGCGCTCAAGGGCCATGTCGCGGACCTCTCGGGCATCGCTTTCAAGGGCGACGACAGCCTCAAGATCGCCTTCCCGAGCGAGACGACGGCGAAGGTGCTGGTGCTCGCCTCCAACGGCAAGGTCTACACGCTCGACGCCTCGAAGCTGCCGGGCGGGCGCGGCTTCGGTGATCCGATCCGCCTGATGGTCGATCTCGACGACGGCACCGAGATCGTCGCGGCGCTGCCCTATCAGCCGGAGGGCAAGCTTCTGATCGCGGGGTCGGATGGGCGCGGCTTCCTGGCGCCGGCGGATGCGCTCGTCGCCAACACCCGCAAGGGCAAGAGCATCCTCGGCCTCGACGGAAGCGCAACCGCGACGGTGCTCGTTCCCGCGAACGGCGACCATGTCGCCGTGTGCAATTCGGACCGGCTGCTCTTGGTCTTCCCCGCGAGCGAGCTGCCGGAGCTGTCGCGCGGCAAGGGCATGCGGCTTCAGCGCTGCCGGACCGCAAGCCTGACGGATGCCTGCGTGTTCGCCATGGCGGAGGGGCTGCCCTGGCGGGAGACGGGCGGGGTGAGCCGGCTCGCCAACGCGGGCGTTCTGGAGCGCTGGGTGGGCCACCGGGCCGATGTCGGCGCGCTGATGACCCGCAGCTTCCCGAAATTCGAGCGGTTCGGGAAGTGAAAGAGCGACAGGCCGCCTTCGGCCGAAGGAAAGACCGGTTCGGCGAAGGTCGGGGGCGGCCTCAGCGGCGGCGGAACTGACCGCGGACGGGGGGGCGGGGGCCGGAGCGCTCGTCCTTGTGGCGGAACACGAGGCGGCCCTTCTCGAGATCGTAGGGCGACATCTCGACCGTCACCCGGTCGCCGGCGAGCGTCTTGATGCGGTTCTTCTTCATCTTGCCCGCCGTGTAGGCCACGATCTCGTGGCCCTGGTCGAGCTGCACGCGGTAGCGCGCGTCGGGCAGGATCTCGAGAACGAGACCGTCGAACTGCATCAACTCTTCTTTCGCCATCCACCGTCTCCGGCCCGGCCGCTCGGGCCCTTCGGAGAATCCGGGGCCGACTTTCCTGGGCAATCAGCAAAACGCCCGTGGCGGCGGGTCCGATCCGGGTGGGATCGCGCGCGAAGCCTTCAGACGTGCCCCGCATGTAGTCTTCGCACTACTCCGGCGCAAGCTTGCCGGCCGGGACGGCGCTTCCCATCGACAGCTTTCGAGCCTCGGGTCTGCCATGCCGGCCGCCGCTTGGCGGAACCGGCGGGGAATCCTACCTCCTCTCCCGACAGGCCCCGCGACGCGGGCCGGGACGCAAAGCCAGCATGATCGCCACCGACACCGATATCCTCGCCGCGGCCGAATCCTGGCGGCGCGAGGGACGCCAGGCCGTGCTCGCCACGGTCATCGAGACCTGGGGCTCGGCGCCGCGCCCGGTGGGCAGCCACCTCGTGGTGGACGGGGAGGGGGGCTTCCAGGGCTCCGTCTCCGGCGGCTGCGTCGAGGGCGCCGTGGTCGAGGAGGCGATGGAGGTGATGACCGAGGGCACGGCCCGCGTGGTCGAGTTCGGCGTCGCCGACGAGACAGCCTGGCGGGTCGGGCTCTCCTGCGGCGGCCGCATCCGCATCTTCCTCGAGCGGATCGACTGAGCATGCATCTCGACACCCTCGCAAGGCTCAACGCCGAGCGCGCCGCCCGCCGCGCTACCGTGCTGGTGACGGATACCGGCGACGGCACGCAGCGTCTCGTCACGGAAGCCGAGATCGACCGCGATCCCCTGGCCGACACCCTGCGCAAGGCGCTCGCCGCCGGCCGCAGCGGCCTCGTGGAGGCGGACGAGCGACAGATCTTCCTGACCGTCCAGGCGCCGCCGGTGCGCCTCGTGGTGATCGGCGCCGTGCACATCGCCCAGGCGCTGGCGCCGATGGCGCGGGCCGTCGACCTCGCCGTCACCGTCATCGACCCCCGCACCGCCTTCGCGACGCCGGAGCGCTTCCCCGAGATCGACCTCGTTCCGGAATGGCCGGATGCGGTGCTCGGCAACCGGGTGCCCGCCCTCGACCGCTACTGCGCCGTCGCGGCGCTGAGCCACGATCCGAAGATCGACGACCCGGCGCTGAAGGCGGCCCTCGGCGCCGGCTGCCTCTATGTCGGCGCCCTGGGCTCGCGGAAGACCCACGCCGCGCGGGTCGAGCGGCTGACGCAGGCCGGCTTCCCGCCCGAGGACATCGCCCGGATCAGGGCGCCGATCGGCCTCGACATCGCCGCCGTCAGCCCCGCCGAGATCGCCGTCGCCATCCTGGCCGAGATCGTCTCCACCCTCCGCCGGCCCCGGCAGGACCGATGAGGTTCGGCCCCGTCCCCCTGTCCGAGGCGGAAGGCGCGATCTCCGCCCATACCGTGCGCACGCCCGGGCTGGTGCTGCGCAAGGGCGAGACCATCGCGCCGGAGGCGGCGTTGCGGCTCGGCGCGGAGGGGATGCGCGAGATCGTCGCCGCGCGCCTCGATGCCGGCGACGTCGGCGAGGACGAGGCGGCCGCCGCCCTGGCCGGGCGGCTGACGGGAGAGGGATTGCGCGTCGAGGCGCCGGCCACCGGGCGCTGCAACCTCTTCGCGTCGGTCGACGGCCTCGTCCTCGTCGAGCGCGCGGTGATCGACGCCGTGAACAGCGTCGACGAGGGGCTGACGGTGGCGACGCTGCCGCCGTTCCGGCCGGTGACGGCCGGCGAGATGGTCGCGACCGTCAAGGTCATTCCCTACGCGGTTCCGGGCGCGCTCCTGCGCGAGGCCTGCGCGGCCGCGGGCTCCGCAGCGCTCGGCGTCGCGCCCTATCGCCGCCGCCGGGTGGGCGTGGTCTCGACGCTGCTGCCGGGCCTGAAGCCGGCGACGGTCGAGAAGACCCTTCGCGCGCTGCGCGGCCGGCTCGATCCCGCCGGGGCCGTCATCGCCGCCGAGGAGCGGGTCGCCCACGGCGCCGGAGCGGTCGCCGAGGGGATCGCGGCCGTGCGAAAGGCGGGCATCGAGCTCGTCGTGCTGTTCGGCGCCTCGGCGATCGCCGACCGCCGCGACGTGATCCCGGGCGGCATCGAGCTGGCCGGCGGCACGGTCGAGCATCTGGGCATGCCGGTCGATCCCGGCAATCTGCTGCTCCTCGGCTCGCTCGGCGACCTGCCGGTGATCGGCGCGCCAGGCTGCGCCCGCTCGCCCCACGAGAACGGCTTCGACTGGGTGCTGCGGCGGCTTCTGGCCGGCCTTCCCGTCACGCGGGCCGACATCGTCGCCCTCGGCGTCGGCGGTCTCCTCCTCGATACCGTCCGGCGGCCGCACCCGCGGATCGTCCGGTGAGTGCGCCGCGGATCGGAGCGATTCTGCTTGCGGCCGGCAGCGGTAGCCGCTTCGGCGGCGATGGCAAGCTGCTGGCGGAGCTCGACGGGGCGCCGCTCGTCCGCCACGCCGCCCTCGCCATTCGGGATGCCGGCTTGGCTCCGGCCGTCGCGGTGCTCGGCGCGCGGGCTGAGGCGGTCCGCGAGGCCCTGCGGGCGATGCCTCTTCGCTTCGTCGTGAACGCTGGGCACGCGGACGGCCTGTCGGGCTCCCTCAAGGCCGGGATCGCCGCACTGCAGAGAGACGCCGATGCGGCGGTCGTCGTGCTCGGCGACATGCCCCGCATCGATGCGGCGCTTCTGGGCCGCCTCGCCGCCGCCTACCGCGCCGCGCAGCCGCGTCCCGGCGCTGTGGTGCCGGTGCATGGCGGCCGGCGCGGAAACCCGGTCCTCCTCGATCTCGCGATCCTCGCGTCCGAACTCGAAGCGCTCACCGGCGATGCCGGGGCCGGGCGCTCGCTCGCCCGGCGCGACGACGTCATTGAGATCGAGGGCGGACCGGGCTGCCTGCTCGACATCGACACCGCCCAGGCGCTCGACGCCCTGCGCCGGCGCTGAGCGACCCCTCAGTCCCGGCGGTCGCCGGCGGAAGCCGCGCTCCGCTTCGCCTCGCCCCGGCATCGGTCCGAACAGTACCGGACCTCGTCCCAGACCCGCTCCCACCTCTTGCGCCACGCGAAGGGCCGGCGGCACTGCGCGCAGATCTTCTCGGGCAGGTCGCCCTTGCGGCGCATCCGCGCCACGCTCAGCGACCGATGCCGGCGGCGTCGACCAGGGAGACCGGGCTCCAGCGGTTGATCTGGATGAACCCGTCGCAGGCCGCGACCACGATCGCCCGGCGATAGCGATGGACGACCGTGCCCGGCGTCAGCCCGTGCGCCTCCTGCCAGCCCTGCGCCTCGATCACGAACACCCGGTTGTCGCCGAGCCGGGCGACGGTCTCGATGGCGCCGAAGGCCCGCACCCGGCGCAGGACGCTGGCCACGTCCCCTCGGAAGTCGAGGGTGCGGTCGGCGTCGGTGACGCGGGGCCAGTAGGAGCCGTCGCCTTGCGGCTCGGCCCGGCGCCAGAGAGCGGGCAGCTCTTGCGCGAGCGGGCCGGAGGCGAGCCGGGCCGCAGCCATCTGGCAGCGGGCAAGCAGCGTCTCGTGGGTGTCGCGCTCGGAGAGCGGGAACAGGTCCTGCGCGAGGATGTCGCCGGTGTCGAAGCCCTCCTCGGCGAGCACATGGGCGGTGACGCCCCAGGTCTCGTAGCCCTCCGCGAGGGCGCGGAAGAGCGGGTAGGGGCCGCGTCCCGTGGGCAGGGGCGAGGGGTGGATGTTCAGGGCGTAGCGAACCCGGCTCTTCCAGCCGGTGATCCTCCACGGGTAACCCGCTACGACGAGCGCCCAGTCGCGTCCGTGCGCCGCGTGCAGGGCCTCGAGATCGCCCGGCAGCAGGCGCGACATCTGGATCGGCACCCGGAAGCGCCGCGCCTGGGCGATCACCGCCTCGTTATGGTCGTAGACGCCGTCGCAGGGACGGGTGAAAAGCTTGATCGGCGTCCACCCCGCCCCGACGAGCCCGTCGAGGACGCCGCCGAGGAAGTCGATGCCGGCGAACGCGAACTTCATCTGACGCCTCGGACGGTCTCGAAGGGCCTGCCTGCGACCTTAGCGCAACCGGCTTGGACTCGGAGCCGGCGGCGTGCGCGATACCTAAGCCGTCGACGCGATGAAGACAGGGGCCGAGGCGTGCGACGAATCCTGAACGCCATCGACCGGCGGCCCTGAGCGCATGACTGGATCGCACCGCGGCGGCGTCCTGCGTTTCGTTCTCGGCGACCAGCTCAACCGGCGGCTGGCGAGCCTGCGCGACATCGATCCGGAGCAGGACACCGTGCTCCTCGTCGAGGTCGAGGCCGAGGCGACCTATGTCCGCCACCACAAGCAGAAGATCGCCTTCCTGTTCTCGGCCATGCGCCACTTCGCGGCCGAGCTCGAGGCGGAAGGCATCGCGGTCGACTATGTGCGCCTCGACGCGCCGGGCAACACCGGCAGCTTCACCGGCGAGCTGGCACGGGCCGTCGCGCGCCATCGCCCGGAGCGGATCGTCACCGTCGAGCCCGGCGAGTGGCGCGTCCTCGAGATGATGCAGGCTTGGCGCGATGACCTGCCCGTCCCCGTGGAGATCCGCGAGGACGACCGCTTCCTCTGCCCGCGCCGTTCCTTCGAGGCCTGGGCGGAGGGCAAGGCGTCGCTGCGCATGGAGACGTTCTATCGGGCCATGCGCCGCCGCACAGGCCTCCTGATGGAGGAGGGCGAGCCGGTCGGAGGCCAGTGGAACTTCGACCGCGACAACCGCAAGCCCCTGCCGCGGGAGCTGGTGCCGCCCCGCCGCGCGGGTTTCCCGCCGGACGCGATCACGCGCGAGGTCATCGCCCTCGTGGCGGAGCGCTTCCCCGATCATTTCGGCAACCTCGACGCCTTTGCCTGGCCGGTGACGCGGGCCCAGGCGCTCGAAGCCTTCGCGGCCTTCCTGGAGGAGGGCCTGCCCCTCTTCGGCGACTACCAGGACGCGATGCGCACCGGCGCGCCCTTCCTCTATCACGCGCTGATCGCGCCGGCGCTCAACGCCGGGCTGCTGACGCCGGGGGAGGTCTGCGAGGCCGCCGAGCGCGTCTGGCGGGAGGGCGGGGCGCCGCTCAACTGCGTCGAGGGCTTCATCCGCCAGATTCTCGGCTGGCGGGAATACGTGCGCGGCGTCTACTGGGCGCGGATGCCGGACTATGCCGGCACCAACGCGCTCGACGCCAGGCGCGACCTGCCCTGGTTCTACTGGTCCGGGGAGACGCGCCTGAACTGCATCGCCCAGGTGGTGCGGGACACGCGCGAGCACGCCTACGCCCACCATATCCAGCGCCTGATGGTGACGGGCAACTTCGCCCTGATCGCCGGGCTCGACCCGGCCCAGGTCGAGGAATGGTATCTCATCGTCTTCGCCGACGCCTACGAATGGGTCGAGCTGCCGAACGTCCACGGCATGGTGCTGTTCGCCGATGGCGGCGTGCTCGGCTCGAAGCCCTACGCGGCGTCGGGCGCCTACATCGACCGCATGTCGGACTATTGCGGCCGGTGCAGCTACGAGGTGTCGAGGAAGGAGGGCGAGCGGGCCTGCCCGTTCAACTACCTCTACTGGAACTTCCTCATCGAGAACGAGGCGCGGCTCTCCGGCAACCCGCGCCTCGCGATGCCCTACCGGACCCTCGCCCGCATGAGCGAGGCGCGCCGCAGCCACATCGCGGCGGACGCCGCGCGCTTTCTCGGCTCGCTCTCGGCCGAGCCCGTGCCTCAGAGCGGCGTCCAGGCGGAGATGCCGATATAGGGAGCGTAGCGCACGCCGCTCGATTCCTTCTGGACGCCGGCGGAGAGGCGGAAGCTGTAGCCGGCCACCGCGAAATCCGTGGCGTGGAGGCCGGCGGCCCATTTCCGGTAGCCGGTGCGGTCGGCGTAGAGGCTCGCCTCGGGCCCGAGATAGGCGCTCCACAGGCGATATCCCCAGCTCGCGCGGACCCAGGCGTCAGTGCGCGCGGTGCCGAGGATCGCCGTACCCGTCACAAGGGTCTCGTCGGTCGGCCGCGCCCAGACCTCGCCGTGGAAGCGGACGCCGACGCGGACCGGCAGGGCGGCGACGGCCCGCCCGTCGCTCAGCGCCTCGAAGGCGGCCTCGGGGCCGAGGAAGGCCCCAACAACGCCCCAATCCTGAAACCACTGGTACCCGACGAGAGCGGAGCCGTGGGCGGTGTAGCGGGAGAGATCGGAGGATCCGGCGAAGGCGGCGCAGGCGCAGGGGCGCTCGGTGCGGCGGCCCGCGCCGACGCTGACGAGGGCGGCGAAGCCGGGCCGGTCGAGGCTCTCGAGGGCGATCTTGGCACCCGCCGAGAGGAAGGTCGCCGCCCCGGCATCGAGGCTGCCGAAGACGAGGGTATCGAGGGAGGCGTCGCCGGCCCGGGCGCCGGAGGCCGCGGAGGATAGGAGCAGGGTCGCGACGAGGCGCGCCGATCTTCGCCGGGCCGGGGCGAGTGATGGGTTCCGAGCCTGCAAAGGGGGTAGGTCCGATGGAAGGGACAGGTTCGCGACTTCAAGTTGTTTTGCCAAGTTGCGGCCGAACTCTGTCCACCACTCAAATCGTCGTCCGGTTCGATTACAGACCAGATCATCTCATCGACTGAAAATAACTTCAGGTTATCAAATGCTGCAAAAGGCATCCTCAGCGATACGATCTCGGCTTCTCTTCCTGCCGTCGCGGCAGGCCGCCCGGAGCCGGGCCGCTGCCATGCGCCCGCGCTTGGCGGGGCCGGTGAACTCGGCTAGAGCCCCGGCCGGGACAGAAGCCAACGGCCAAGCCTCCTTGACATCCGGCGCACGCACCTCCGACGTCCTGACCGTGCTCGCGAGCCAGGAAGGCGATCGGCTGACGGTCGGCGACATCGTGGCCGTCCTCAAGGACCGCGCCTTCGCGCTGCTCGTCGTCATCCTCGGCCTGCCGAACTGCCTCCCGATGCCACCGCCGATCCCGCTGATCTGCGGGCTGCTGCTGCTGCTCGTCGCCGTGCAGCTCATCGCGGGCATGTCCTCGCCCTGGCTGCCGAAGGCGCTCCTGCGCCGCTCTGTCGCCCGGCGGGACGTGGAGCGGGCGGCGAACCGCGCCGTGCCGCTGCTGCGTCGCCTGGAGCGCTGGTCGCGGCCGCGGCTGGCCGTGTTCGACAGCGCCCTCGGCATGCGCGGGATCGGCGTGATCCTGCTGACGCTCTCGGCCGCCCTCGTCGTCGCCGCGCCGATCGTCGGGCAGATCCCCCTCGGGATCGCGGTCTGCCTCGTCGGCCTCGGCCTGGTGGAGCGGGACGGGATCGTGGTTCTGGCCGGTCTCGCCGTCGGCGCCTTCGGCGTCGCGGTGAATGCCGGCTTCGTCTACGCCGTCGTCTCCGGCCTCATGAGCCTGTTCGCGCTCTGAGGCTCACGCCTCGAGGTGCCGGCGCCGGATCAGCCGGTGGGCGAGCCCGCCCCGGGGCCCGATCAGCAGCGACAGGACGTAGAGGCCGCCGGCCGCGAGCACGATCGCCGGGCCGGCCGGCAGGTCGAGATGGTAGGCGAGGGCGAGCCCGCTCAGGCTCGCGACGACCGCGGCGAGGATCGAGGCGGGGATCAGCCCCGTGAGGTCGCTCGCCCAGAAGCGGGCGGTGACCGCCGGCAGCAGCATCAGCCCGACGGCGAGCAGCGTGCCGAGCGCCTGGAAGCCGCCGACGAGATTCATCACCACAAGCCCGAGGAAGGCGAAGTGGACCGGCCCGCCGGCCCGGCTGACGGTGCGCAGGAACAGCGGGTCGACGCACTCCATCACCAGCGGCCGGAAGATCGCCGCCATCACCACGAGCGTCACCGTCGCGATGCCGCCGAGCAGGACGAGGGCGCCGTCGTCGAGGGCGAGCACGTTGCCGAACAGGATGTGCAGCAGGTCGAGCTGCGAACCGCGCAGCGAGATCAGCAGGACGCCGCCGGCGAGCGCGATCAGGTAGAAGGCCGCGAGGCTCGCATCCTCCCGCACCATGGTCGTGCGGGTCACGGCCGCCGCCAGCAGCGCCACGACGAGCCCGGCCGCGAGCCCGCCGAACGTCATCGCCGGCAGCGACAGCCCGGCTACGATGAACCCCGTCGCGACGCCGGGCAGGATCGCGTGGCTCATGGCCTCGCTCATCAGGCTCATGCGCCGGAGCATCAGGAAGACGCCGACCGGGGGCGCCGACACCGACAGCACCAGGCAGCCCACGAGGGCGCGGCGCATGAACCCGAACTCGAGGAAGGGCGCGAGAAGGCTCTCGCTCATCCGGCCTTCCTCGCGGGCGCGTGGTCGTGGTGATGGTGCCCGTGGCCGGCATGGATCCGATCGTCGTGGCGGTGGGCCTCAGCGCCTTGTGCCTCAGCGCCTTGGGCCTCGGTGTCTTGGGCGTCGTCATGCGCGTGGCCGTGGCCGTCGTCGCGTCCGCAGACGGCGGCGGTCTCGTCCCAGGCCTCGGAGAGGCGCCCGGCGCGGGAGAGGTTGGCGGGGGTCAGCACCGCGGCGGTCGCACCCCAGGCCACGGCCTCGCGGGCGAGCAGCAGCGTGCGAGGGAAGTGGGCGCGCACCTGCGCCATGTCGTGGAGGGCGGCGAGCACCGTGCGCCCCTCTCCGTGCCAGCGCAGGATCAGCCGGATCAGGTCGTCGGTGGTGCGGGCGTCGATCCCCCGGAACGGCTCGTCGAGGAGGATGACCGCGGCGTCCTGCACGATCAGCCGCGCGAACAGGGCCCGCTGGAACTGGCCACCGGAGAGCGTGCCGATCAGCCGGCCCTCGAAGCCGCCGAGCCCTACCGTCTCGATCGCCGCGGCGAGCGCGGCGCGGCGGCTGCCCTGGCTGCGCCAGGGCCCGGTCCGGCTCCACAGGCCCATGGCCACAAGGTCGAGGACGCTCAAGGGGAAGGTGCGGTCGATCTCGTCGGCCTGCGGCAGGTAGGCGAGCGCGCCGTCGCCGCGGCCGATCGCGCCTTCGAGGCACGGCACGTCGCCGACGATGGCCTTGAGCAGGGTCGACTTGCCGGCGCCGTTGGGGCCGACGATCGCGAGGAGCTCGCCCCGGTCCACCGTGCCGTCGAGGTGGTGAACGGCCGGGTGCCGGTCGTAGCCGAGAGTCAGATGGCGGAAGGCGAGGGCCGCGCTCACGGCCGCGTCGCCCACAGGATCGCGAGCCAGATCGCGCCCGAGAGGAGGAGCGCGGCGCCGAGGCGCGGCCCGAGCCCCGAGCGCAGCAGCGACGTCCGGGTCGTGCGGTCGGTGCGTGTCACGGGGCGGCGGGTCCGGAGAAAGGGGCTGTCGGCGGAGCGTAGCGCCTGATACACTGTAACATCGTTACCCAGCAATGGCGTCGGCGGAGAGCGGGATGGACGAGCGGGGATCGGCCGAGGCCGGCTCGGAGTGCCGGGGCCACGATCACCATCACCACGGGCACGACGCCGAGGAGATGATGGCGCGGGCCGAGCGCCTGTGCGGGGAGCGCGGCCTCCAGTTCACGCATCTGCGCCGCGAGGTCCTGCGCGCGGTCGCGGCCGACGGGCGGCCGCTCGGCGCCTACGACATCGCCGAGCGCATCAGCGCCCCCGGCCGGCGGGTGGCGCCCGTATCGGTCTACCGCGCCCTCGACTTCCTGACGGAGAACGGCCTCGTCCACCGCATCGCCACCCGCAACGCCTTCGTGCCCTGCGTCCACGATCATGGCGACGGGGCCGGCCTCGTGTTCATGATCTGCCGGAACTGCGGCAGCATCGACGAGACGACCTCGCCGGAGATCGAGCGGCAGATCGACCGGACGCTCGCCCTCTCGGGCTTCAAGGCGCGGAGCCGGATCCTCGAGGTCGAGGGCGAGTGCGGCGCCTGCACCGCCCGCGCGGCCTCCTGAGCGGGCTCTCAGAACGCGTTGCGATAGGCCTTGGGCGAGAAGGTGCGGATCATGATCTGGATGTCGAACCAGATCGACCAGTTGTCGATGTAGTGCAGGTCGTGGCTGACGCGTCGCTCCATGTCGAGGTCGGTGAGCGTCTCGCCGCGCAGGCCGTTCACCTGCGCCCAGCCGGTGATGCCGGGACGGACGTTGTGGCGGCGGGCGTACTGGGCGATGCGCCGCTCGAAGCTGATGTCGTGGGCCAGCGCGTGCGGGCGCGGGCCGACGAGGCTCATGTCGCCGAGGATCACGTTGATGAGTTGGGGCAGCTCGTCGAGGTTCGTCCGGCGCAGGAAGGCGCCGACGCGGGTGATGCGGCTGTCGTTGCGCGTCGCCTGCACGAACTTGGCGTTCTTCTCGGTGCGCATGCTGCGGAACTTGAAGACGCCGAAGGGCTCCTGGTTGAAGCCGTAGCGCCGCTGCCGGAAGAACACCGGGCCGGGGCTGTCGAGCTTGATCGCCAGGGCCACGAGCGCCATCAGCGGGGAGATCGCGAGGAGGCCGAGGCTGGCGACGCAGATGTCGAAGGCGCGCTTGACCAGGATCTCCCCGATGCTGAGCGGGCGCCGCCCGATGTTGATGCCCGACAGCCGGCCGACGCGGGCCACCTGCATGTCGGGGAAGCGGTCGAGCACGCCCCCGGGCCGCAGGTGGATCGCGGCGGGTGTGCGCAGGAAGGTGTCCACGCAGCGGTCGACCTCGGCGGCATCGCCCCACGGCACCAGGATGAACACGTCGTCCGGGCGCAGGAAGCGAACGACCGAGACGGCGAGGTCCAGGTCCTCGTCGAGCTGGGCGCGCCGCGTGTTCGCGTCGGCGTCGCGCTCGACCCGGCGCAGGTAGCTCGTCCCAACCACGCGCAGGCCCAGCGCCTCGGCATCGTGGCTCTCGTAGAAGCGGGCGATGTCCTCCTCGTAGCCGACGAGGTGCACGCGGCTCACGGAGGCCGCCTCCGGGGTGATCGTCCGGCGCACCAGGGCGAGCATCGCCGCCCGCAGGCCGATCATGGCCGGGAGCCCGGCCACGAACAGGCCGAGCACGACGACGCGGGAGAAATCGTTGGTGGTCTTGGTGGCGAAGCCGAGGACGAGCATCGCGCCCCAGGCCATCAGCCAGGTCGTGGCGGCCCGGCGCAGGTGCGGCTTGCGGGAGAGGGCGTTCTCGATCCCGTACTCCTCGCGAAGGGCGTTGGCGAGGACCACGATCAGCGTCAGCGTGCCGGCCAGCGCCAGAGCCCGGCTCTCGGCGGACGGGATCAGGCCGCCCTCCGTCAGCGCGTAGTAGCCGAGCTCCAGGCCGATCCCGAGGCCGCAGATGGTGAGCGCGTCGGCCACCGCCAGCGTCGCCGAGATGGCGATCCGGAACGCGGCACGTCCCCGCCGGGGCATCAGAGCGGACCAGACCTCGCGGCGACGGCTGAGCGGGCCGGCGAGCCTCTGGTAGTTCTGAGGAGGAACCTGGTGGAACATCTTGCGATGTCTCGTCCCGTGATGAGCCAAGCCTGTCTCAGATCGGCACGAGTATTTGCCGGGCTTCGACCTGCACGCCTCGATCAGCAACAGAGATGCCTATTGCTCCCTCGCCGCTTTCGCATTTCTTTCGCTTCGGCCCACCGGGCGCCTGCGTGCCGCCGACATTGGCAATGTCGTTACCGTTCCTTTGCCGAGGGTGAGGAACCACGAGTCGCGGTCCGTCCGCCGACGCTCCGCAAATGCGGCTTTCAACGCAAAGTAGAAAGTACCGAGACGAAAGATGCTGCAAAACCGCTCTCGCAAAGTTGATTTTTGTTGTTCGAGAGTGCCAACGTAGAAGGCCATTCGCGCCAAGGGATCATCGAGGCACACGGTCGCCGCCGCTGCTTCGATCACGACGATCGGACATTCAGGTTGTACCGGGTATACCAGCGCCAAGATTCGGCCCAGGCTCATCCGATCTTCCGGAAACGTTGTCCGATCGCGCTCAAGAGTGAGGATGGGGAACGGAAAAATTCGCCGAAAGTCGGTGCTCACGATCTCGTGATCAACGAAATTAGCATATTGTTAAGTTCGTTCACGAACGTGATGGATCGATTCAGACAGCTTATGGCGCCCCATCAGGGACATGATGACACGCCGGGCCTAATGCCCGTGGCGGAGGACAGGCCCGGACGATGATGCCCAAGCAAACGACAGATGTAGACCGGCTGGTGGGGTTGCGGATCACGGCGCTCCGCAAGGCCAGGGGGTTGAGCCAGACCGCGCTGGGAACGGCGGTCGGCGTGACCTTCCAGCAGGTCCAGAAGTACGAGAAGGGCCAGAACCGCGTCGGTGCCGGCCGTCTGCGCGAGATCGCCCGGCTGCTCGAGGTGCCGGTCTCGGCCTTCTTCGAGGAGGGCGATGCCGCCGCGCCGAAGGAGGACGTGTTCGGCTTCCTGAACGCTCAGGGCGCCATCGAGCTCCTGCGCGCCTTCTCGCAGATCGGCGACGAGCAGACCCGCCGCGACGTGCTCTCGATCGTGCGGACCGCGGCGAAGCTCAGCCACTCCACGCCGCAGCCGGACCAGGCCGCCAACGACGCCGAGTGAGTCGGCCTCACGCCGCCCGCGCGGCGATGAGGTGGAAGAAGCTGCCCGTGACGCGTCCGACGCGATGGCCGGCGCGGCGTCCGAGAGCGGCGCCCTCCGCGTCCGTCACCTGTGCGAGGGCGACGTCCTCGGCAGGCGGAGGCGAGGTCTCGCTGGCGTAGTGGAACTCGTGCCCCACGAGGCGCGCGCCCGCTCGCCCGAGCACGCAGTCTGCGGCGAGCGTCGCCACCCGATAGCCGAGGTGCAGACGGCGCGACCGGTAGGAGGTCGCGACAGGGAGCAGGCCGGCCATGGCGTGGCCGACGCCCTCGGCATCCTCCAGGCTCTCGCCGAGCACCATGTAGCCGCCGCACTCGCCGTGCAGCGGCCGCGTTCGCGCGAAGCGGCGCAGGCCGTCGAGGAATCGCCCGGCCGCCGCGAGCCGGCCCGCATGCAACTCCGGGTAGCCGCCGGGGAGCCAGCAGGCGTCGCAATCCTCAGCGGGCGCCTCGTCGGCCAGCGGCGAGAAGGGTACGAGCTCGGCGCCGGCCTCCCGCCAGCCCGCCGCCATATGCGGATAGAGGAACGAGAAGGCCGCATCGGAGGCCACGGCGACCCGCTGTCCCGGTGGGGAAGGCAGACCGCCGGGGGCGGCGTCCGGCACGCCGCCGCCCGCGCAGGCGAGGATGGCGTCGAGATCGAGACCCGCCTCGGCGAGGTCGCCGAGACGGTCGAGGCGCTCCTCGAGCCCCGAGGTCTCGCGGGCCTGGACGAGGCCGAGATGCCGCTCCGGCAGGATGAGGCCGGCATCCCGCATGATCGCCCCGAGGATCGGGATCCCGACCCGGCGCAGCCCGTCCTCGACGAGGCGGCGATGGCGCGCGCTCGCAACCTTGTTGAGGACGACGCCGGCGAGCCGCACCCGCGGATCGTAGGCCCGGCAGCCGAGGGCGACCGCGGCCGCCGACTGCGCCGCGCCCGAGACGTCGAGCACCAGCACCACCGGCCAGCCGTAGCGGGCGGCGATGTCGGCATTCGCCCCCGTGCGCCCGGCGCCCGCGACGATGCCGTCGTGGAGGCCCATGGAACCCTCGGCGACGACGATCCCGGCATCCCGCGCCGCCAAGGCCGCCGTCGCGTCGAGGAGCGCATCGTTCATGGCGAAGGAATCGAGGTTGACGCTCGGATGCCCGGTCGCCGCCTCGTGGAAGGCGGGGTCGATGTAGTCCGGCCCGCATTTGGCGCCACGCACCGCGACGCCCCGGCGGCGCAGGGCCCGCATCAGGGCGAGCGTCACGGTCGTCTTGCCGGAGCTCGAACGCGGCGCGGCGACGAGGATGCCACGGCCGCTCACCGTCCGCCTCCGGTCGGGCGGAAGCGGCGGTCGTAGCCGGCGGAGTAGAGGGCGCTCTCGGCGGCGCCGGTATCGCCGAGCGCCGGCCCGACCAGGATGAGGGCGGTGCGCTCCAGGCCCGCCTCGGCGACCCGGCCGGCGATGTCGGAAAGCGTGCCTTCGATCACCCGCTCGTCGGGCCAGGTCGCGCGGAACACCACCGCCGCGGGACAGCCGGCGCCGTAGAAGGGCGTCAGCTCGGCGGCGACGGTCTCGATCACGTGGATCGAGAGATGGATCGCGAGCGTCGCGCCGCTCTGCGCGAAGGTCGCGAGGCGCTCGCGCTCCGGCATGGCGCTGGCCCGGCCGGAGGTGCGCGTCAGGACGACGGATTGCGCGAGCCCGGGCACCGTCAGCTCCCGCCGGAGGGTCGCGGCGGCGGCGGCGAAGGAGGGCACCCCCGGCGTCACCGTATAGGGAATGCCGAGGCGGTCGAGCCGGCGGGTCTGCTCGGCGAGCGCGCTCCAGATCGAGAGATCGCCGGAATGGAGGCGGGCGACATCCTGGCCGGCCGCGTGGGCGTCCCGCATCAGCGCGAGGATGGCGTCGAGGTCGAGGGGGGCGGTGTCGACGATCCGCGCGCCCTCCGGGCACCAGCCGAGGATCTCCGGCGCCACGAGGGAGCCGGCATGCAGGCAGACCGGGCAGGCGGCGATCAGGTCGCGGCCGCGCACGGTGACGAGATCGGCCGCGCCCGGCCCGGCGCCGATGAAATGGACGGTCATGGGGCCTCCCCGCTCCACGGCGCGGCGAGCGCGCAGGTGGCGCCGGCACTGGCGATCCGGGGCAGCACGATCCGGCCACCGGGTCCGCAGGTTGCCAGCGCCGCGGCCTCCGCGAGGGAGCCGACGCCCCGCGTCGCCTCCATGCGGGGCGAGCGCGTCGGCACGCGCGCGTCGGCTTCCCGGAGCGCGGCATCGGGCACGGCGCTCAGGGGCAGGCCGAGGGCGGCAGCGGCAGTGACGACAGGCGCTTCTCCGGCCCGGTCCTCGGCGGTCGCGAGGGCGCCGAGCCGCGCCGCATCGAGCCCGGCCTGCGCCTGAGCCTCGCGCACCAACGCGACGATCTCCTGCGCCCCCGTGCCCTTCCGGAAGCCGATGCCGGCGACGACGACCGCGCTCACGGCTTCCTCCACGCCCACTGGATCACCGGCATCCCCGGACGCCAGGCGTGGAGGCCGCCGACAGGCTCGGCCCGGTCGATCCCGATGCGCCGCAGGGTTCCGCCCCGGCTCGCGAAGGCCGCGAGCAGCGCGGCCTCGCCCTCCAGCGTCACCGCGTTGGCGACGAGCCGCCCCCCGGAGGGCAGCGCCTGCGCGACGGTATCGATCAGACCCGGCTCCGAGACGCCGCCGCCGATGAAGGCCGCGTCCGGCGCGGGCAGGCCGGCCAGGGCCTCGGGCGCGCGGCCTTCGATCACCGCGAGGTCCGGCACGCCGAGGGCGGCGGCGTTGCGCCGGATGCGCGCCGCCCGGTCCGCGCGCCGCTCGACCGCCGTCGCCGACAGGCTCGGATGGCGTAGCATCCACTCGATCGAGACGGAGCCGGCGCCGCCGCCGATGTCCCACAAATGCTCGCCGCGCCGGGGGGCCAGCGCCGCCAGCGTCACGGCGCGGATTTCCGCCTTGGTGAGTTGGCCGTCGTTCTCGAACCATCCGTCGGCGAGGCCCGGCGCCAGGGGGACGATCCGCGCATCCGGCGCGGCGACGACTTCGACGGCCAGCGTGTTGAGCGGGTCGACCCCTTCGAGAGCGAAACCGTCCGCCGTCCCCCCGCGGATGCGCTCGCGGGGGCCCCCCATGGCTTCGAGCACGGTCAGAGACGAGGCGCCGAGGCCGCGCTCCGCGAGCAGCGCCGCCACAGCCGCCGGCGTCCCGCCGTCCCAGGAGAGGGCGAGCAGACGGGCGCCGGGCTGGAGGTGCGGCACGATCCGCTCCAGCGCCCGGCCGTGGAGGGTGAGGCAAGCGGTCTCCGCCAGCGGCCAGCCGAGCCGTGCGCAGGCGAGGCTGAAGGCCGAGGGCTGCGGATAGGCGGCGATCTCGCAGGCCGGAACCAGCCGGGCGATCTCGGCGCCGATGCCGTAGTGGAACGGGTCTCCGGTAGCGAGGATGCAGACGGGGCGCCCGCGCAGCGCCAGGATGCCCAGATAGGCGTCGGCGATCGGGCTCGGCCAGGGGCGGCACTCGGCCGCCAACGGGGCGGCGAGGGCGAGATGCCGGCGCCCGCCGTAGACCACGGCGGCGCCCTCCAGCGCGGAGAGCGCGGCGGCCGAGAGCCCCTCGCGGCCGTCCTCGCCGATTCCGACGATGGACAACCATCGGGGCGCGCTCGACACGGCGGGGCGCTCAGGCGACACTTTCGCCATGCGCATTCTCATTCTCGGCGGCACGAGCGAGGCCAACGCCCTCGTCGACGCGCTGCCGGTGCGGCCGGACCTCGACGTGACGGTGTCGCTCGCCGGGCGTACGGCGGCGCCCCGCCTGCCGGCGCGGGACACGCGGATCGGCGGCTTCGGCGGCGTCGACGGCCTGTCGGAGTACCTGCGCCAGAGGCGGGTCGACCTCCTGGTCGACGCGGCCCATCCCTTCGCCGCCAACATCTCGGCGAACGCCGCCGCCGCGAGCGCCCGGACGGGCGTGCCGATTCTGGCGATCCGCCGACCGCCCTGGCCGCGTCTCTCCGGCGACGACTGGACCGAGGTCGACAGCATCGCCGACAGCGTCGCCGCCCTCGGGACGGCGCCGCGGCGCGTGTTCCTGACGGTCGGCCGCACGGATATCGCCGTCTTTGCCCGCGCGCCGCAGCACGACTACGTCGCCCGCACCATCGAGCCGGTCGGCGGCGCGCTGCCGGTGCCGCGCATCACGACGCTGCTCGCCCGCGGGCCGTTCGACGAGGAGAGCGAGGTCGAGGTGCTGCGCAGCCAGCGCATCGCGGTCGTCGTTACCAAGAACGCCGGCGGTCCGGCGACCTACGGCAAGGTCGCCGCCGCCCGCCGCCTCGGCATCCCGGTGGTGATCGTGCGCCAGCCCCATAAGCCGGCGGTGCCGCAGGTGGCTGATGCGAAAGCCGCGCTGGCGCGCATCCTGGCGCTCGCCGACGGACCTCGCGAGCAAGGTCACGCCGCCTCCGGCGCGGGCACGCTGCGGCGGGTGTAGACGATCGGCGCCAGCCCTTCACCCCGCGCGATCAGGCGGGTGCCCGAGGCACCGAGGACGACGACGGTCGCCATGTCGGCTGGCGCGTTCCGGGCCTCGCCGAGCGGCAGGACGCGGATCGCCTCGTCGGGCCGCGTCACTGCGCGGGCGAGCACCACCGGCGTGTCGGCCGGGCGGATGCGTAGCGCGAGATCGAAGGCGGCGCCGAGCTGCCAGGGCCGCGCCTTGGAGATCGGGTTGTAGAGCGCCACCACGAGGTCGGCGCGCAGCACCGCCTCCAACCGCGCCTCCACGACGGCCCAGGGCTTGAGGTTGTCGGACAGCGACAGGGCGCAGAAGTCGCCGCCGAGCGGCGCCCCGACGCGGGCGGCCGCCGCCAGCATCGCGGTGATTCCGGGCTCGACGGCCACGTCGAGGCCGCGCCAGGCCGGATCGCCGGCCTCGATGGCCTCGAACACCGCCGCCGCCATGGCGAAGACGCCGGGATCGCCCCCCGAGACCACGGCGACGCGCCGGCCCGAAGCGGCCAGCTCCAGGGCATGACGTGCGCGGTCGAGCTCGACCCGGTTGTCGCTGGCATGCCGGCGCTGGCCCGGCCGTTCGGGAACGCGGGCGACGTAGGGCTCGTAGCCGACGAGGTCCTGCGCCTCCTCCAGCGCCTGCGCGGCGGCGCCCGTCAGCAGGCGCGGGTCGCCGGGCCCGAGGCCCACGACGGTCAGGCGGCCCCGGCCGCTCACGGCCGGCGGCCCTCGCCCGGCACCAGCACCATGGAGAAATAGGGCGCCTCGTCGTCGGGCTTCTCGATGAGCGGCAGCACGCGCTCGCCCGCCATGGTGCCGCGCTCGACATAGACGGCGCGGGCGAGAAGCCCGGCTTGGCCGAGCGCCGCGCGCACCTTCGGCAGGTGGCGCCCGAGCTTCATCACCACGGCGGCGTCGGTGCCGCGCAGCCGCTCGGTCAGCACGGCGGCCGGGAGCGTGGCGGGCAGCACGGTCAGCACGTCGTCGCCCCAGGTGATCGGGGTGCCGGCCCGCGTCCAGCAGCCGGACATGCCGGTGACGCCGGGGACCACCTCGACGGGGAAGCGGTCCTTCAGCCGCCGCCAGAGATGCATGAAGGAGCCGTAGAAGAACGGGTCGCCCTCGGAGAGGATCGCCACGTCGCGGCCCGCGCCGAGATGGTCGGCGAGCCGCGCCGAGGCGTCGTCGTAGAAGCCAGCGAGCGCCGAGACGTATTCCGGGTGCTCCGGCGGCAGCTCGGTGGTGTATGGGTAGGCCAGCGCCAGCTCGCGGGCCGGATCGCGCACCAGCGCATCGGCGATGGTGCGGGCGTTGCCGCGCCGGCCCCTCTTGCAGAAATGGACGAGCACCGGCGCCCGCTCCAGCACGCGCACCGCCCGCACGGTGAGGTAGTCCGGATCACCCGGGCCCATGCCGACGCCGTAGAGCGTGCCGGTCTTTGCCGCGACGGGCCTCTCGCCCAGGCCTTCGGCGCCGGCGAGGATGAGCGGCTCTACGGTCTCCATCACTCGACCTCGCTGGCCAGCGCGTTGACGGCCGCCGCGGCCATGGCGCTGCCGCCGCGCCGCCCGTGAACGACGACGAAGGGCACGCGGCCGTCGCGGGCGAGCGCCTCCTTCGATTCCGCGGCCCCGACGAAGCCGACCGGAATGCCGATCACCGCGGCCGGCGCGCCGACGCCCTCGTCGAGCATCTCGAGAAGGCGGAAGAGCGCGGTGGGCGCGTTGCCCACGGCCACGATGCTGCCGGGCAGGTGCTCGCGCCACAGCTCCATGGCGGCGGCGGAGCGGGTCGTGCCCATCTCGGCGGCGAGGCCCGGCACCCGCAGGTCGCCGAGGGTGCAGACGACCGGATTCGCGGCCGGCAGCCGGGCGCGGGTGACGCCGTCGGCGACCATGCGCACGTCGCAGAGGATCGGGGCGCCGGCCTTCAGCGCCGCCTCGCCGCGCTCGGCGAAGTCGTCGGACATCTCCACGTCGGCGGGCAGGTCGGTCATGCCGCAGGCGTGGATCATGCGCACCACCGTGCGCTCGGCCGTGCCGTGGAAGCGGGCGAGGTCGGATTCGGCGCGGATCATGGCGAAGGAGCGGGCGTAGATGGCCTGGCCGTCGCGCAGATAGTCGAGGCGCGAACTCATGTCGGAACCTTGAAAACGTCGGCGAGGGGCTCGGCCGGAGCCGCCCTCCTTACGCGCTCCAGCGCCGCCTCGAAAGACAGATGCGCGCGGGGCGATGCGGAGGCGGGACCGCCCAGGACGATACCGTAGCCGCCGGCCTCGCCGACCAGCGTG
>NZ_BPQR01000040.1 GCF_022179345.1 Methylobacterium jeotgali
GGGCGCCGACGTCGGCGCCGGCCACTTCCTATCGGCACCATACTTCCAGACGCTCGACAACCCGACGAACGCGAAGTTCGTCGAGAATTTCCTCAAGAGCAAGTATGGGAAGAACGGCAGCACGCACTACAACATGGAAGAGACTTATCTTTCGGCCTATGTCTTCAAGTACGGCCTCGAAAAGGCCCTCAAGAAGACCGGCAACATCGAGGAGGTCACGTCCCGCATGATCCGCGACGTCAGCGGGGGTGTCCGGGTGGAGGACGACATCTCGCCGGAAGGACTGATCTGGATCGATGGAGACAACTTCAATACCTGGTTGAAGCCGAAGATCGGCCAATGCCAGGCCGACGGCAGCTTCAAGACCGTCTACCAAGCGGCCGAACACGTCGCTCCGGACCCGTACTCGATCTACCCGAGTTCCGGAAAATGCACGGCCGACGGGCTCGTAGGGGCCGACGGCAAGGTGCGCAAGAATGTGATCTGATCATCGACACGCTTCGCCAGCCTCCAGAGAAGCCCTGCTGTGGGGCTGGCAGAGGCCTGATCGGCATCGTTCTTGCCAGTCGAAGTCAAGATACAATCGCGGAGGCATCGTGCCCCACATCGAATTCGCGTCCGTCGTGAATGCGCTGATCCTCGGCCTAAGCATCGCCAGTATTTGGCTGATCGCGGCAATCGGTCTCACGATCATTTACGGAACCGTTGGTGTCATCAACATGGCCCACGGCGAGTTTCTCATGCTCGGCGCCTACACGTCGTACGTGCTGCAAAGCTTCTTCGGATTGCCATTCCTACTTTGCCTTCCAGCCTCGTTCATCGTCGTAGCAGCGATCGGGCTGGTGATCGAAAGGGGCCTGATCCGTTACCTGTACAACCGGCCGCTCGATACGCTTCTCGCGACCTGGGGTGTCTCGCTGGTTCTCATGCAGGGAGTACGGATCCTCTTCGGCAGCGATCCGAAATACGTCTCCGTTCCGGAGATCTTCCAGAGCAACGTCGAATTCGGCTTCGTGAGCCTGTCGGTGTTCCGGATCTTCGTCTTCGGATTCACGGCCGCCGTTGTCGCCGGCACGGTCTATCTCTTCTACCGTACACGGTTCGGTATGCAGGTGCGTGCGGTGATGCAGAACAAGGAGATGGCTGCTTCCTTCGGCATCAACGCAGACCGGGTCTACATGACGACCTTCGCGATCGGAGCCGGCCTCGCAGGCATGGCCGGGTGCCTGTTCGGCGTGCTGGCGATCGTCCTGCCGACGATGGGAACAGCCTATGTGGTCCAAGCCTTCCTCGTGGTCGTCGTGGGCGGCGGAACCTTGGTTGGCAGTGTCGCAGCATCGGGTTTGACCGGTGAGTTGCAGTCCATCTTCGCGATGCTCTCGAACGACACCTTCGCCCGCTTCCTTCTCTACGTGCTCATCGTCGTCTTCCTGCGGTTTCGCCCTCGCGGCCTCTTCGCCGTCGCCAAAGCTCGCCGTTGAGTCCTCCAAGAGATCAGTGCAGATCGATGACCAAGAACCTCTTCCACGACAAGACGGCTCAGTGGACGATCTACGCCGTCTTCTTCCTATGCCTCGCAGCCATCCCCGCCTTTGTCAGTGATGGCTTCCTGCTCAACCAGTTCGCGACCTATGGCGTCTACGCGATGCTGGCTCTGTCGATCAGCCTGTGCTGGGGCTTCGGCGGTATCCTGAATCTTGGTCAGGGCATCGCCTTCGGCTTGGCCGCCTACGGTATGGCCATGACGATGCAAATGCAGTCGCAGGACGCGTCGAACCCGCTTCCGCCATTCATGGCGAATAACAGCCTCGAACAGCTGCCCTTCTTCTGGGAGCCCTTCTGGAATACGGGCTTCGGCATCGTCCTGGCGCTGGTCGTGCCGACGCTGTTCTACGTGATCTTCGGAAGTCTGATGTTCCGTGCCCGCGTCTCGGGACCGTTCATCGCGATCATGACGCTGGCGATGCTCAGCGCGCTCTACACGCTGATCCTCGATATGCAACCTTATACCAACGGCGTGAATGGCATCTCGCCGCCGGCCGCGCTGCACATCTTCGGCACCGACATCGATCCCTACAGCACGAAGGCATACTGGATCGTCTTCGCTCTGCTTCTTCTGACGACCGTCGCCTCGAAACTGCTCACGCAGAGCAAGTTCGGGCTTGTCGTCCAGGCCCTGCGCGGAGACCCGGAGCGCGTGCGCTTCCTTGGTTATAATGTCGCCCTCTACGAGACGGTCATCTACACCATTTCCGGGCTGATCGCCGCGATTGCCGGCTGCCTCTGGGTGATGCTGGTCCAGTATGTGTCGCCGGCGCAGTTCGACGTCACCTTCAGCATCACCATGGTGATCTGGGCCGGCATCGGCGGGCGGCTGTCGTTGCTTGGTGCGATCCTCGGTGCCCTGATGATCCAGGGTGGCCAGAGCTATCTGGGCGACCAGTTCCTCAACACCTGGCTCCTGCTCCTCGGCGGCTTCTTCATCCTGGTCGTCCGCTTCCTGCCGCGCGGATTGGCCGGCCTCCTCGAAAAGGTTCTCGGCATGGTGGCCGATCGGCAGCCCCGGGAATCCGGCCCCATTGCACGTCCCCTTGCGCCGCATCACGCCGTTGGCGCTTCGGAAAAGTGAGGACAAGACGATGGGTATTCTCGAAATCCACAACCTGAACAAGAGCTTCGGCGGCACGCACGTCATCAACGACTTCAGCCTCGACGTGACGGAGCTGACCCTGTGCTGCCTCGTCGGGCCGAACGGTGCCGGCAAGACCACGACGATGGACCTGATCACCGGGCGCCAGAAGCCCACGTCGGGAAGGATCGTCCTGCGCGACGACGACATCACCGGACTGGGCGAACACGAAATTGCCCAACGAGGAATCGGTCGGAAGTTCCAGGTCCCGGCGGTGTTCCGCGAGCTGAGCGTGCGCCAGAACTTCGAGGTCTCGTATTCGCAGGAGGTCAATCCGTTCCGGAACATGTTTCGACGCCAGCCGGCAGGGTTCAAGTCGCGGCTCGACGAGGTCGCGACACTGACCGGGCTGAAGGATCGGCTCCACGTCGAGGCGGGCTTGCTCTCTCACGGCGAGACACAGTGGCTCGAGATCGGCATGGTTCTGATGCAGAACCCGGCTATCCTGCTGCTCGACGAACCCGTTGCCGGGATGACCGAGTCCGAGATCGAGAAAACGATCGTCTTCCTCAATCAACTCAAGAAGAACCACACCCTCATCGTCGTCGAGCACGACATGAGCTTCGTGCGCGAAATCGCCGACGTGGTGACGGTGATGCACATGGGCAGCTTCCTTGCCCAGGGGAAGCTCAGTGAGATCGAGAACAACCCGAAGGTACGGGAAGTCTATCTCGGCGAGCCGGAGATCTGACCGTGTTGCTCTCACTCGGAAACGTCACATCCTACTATGGCAAGACGCCGATCCTGAAGGATATCGGCTTCGATCTGCCAGAAGGGCAATGTCTGTGCGTGCTCGGCCGTAACGGCGTCGGGAAGACGACGCTCCTGCGCACCATCATGGGCCTCACCGATCGGTCGAACGGAGAGATCCGGATCTCGGGCGAGGCGATCGGTCAGGCCCCGACCTACAAACGCGCCAAGTATGGTCTTGGCTACATCCCACAGGGCCGCCAGATCCTACCGTACTTTACGGTCAAGGAGAACATCCTGCTCGGGACGTTCGCGCGGACCGACGGGAAGGAGGAAGTACCGGAGCTCTGCCTGAGCCTCTTCCCGTACCTCGCCCAGAACCTGCATCGGAAGGCTGGTCTGCTGTCCGGCGGTCAGCAACAGCAATTGGCGATCGCACGCGCGCTCGCGACCAACCCGCGCATCCTCCTGCTCGACGAGCCGACGGAAGGCATTCAGCCGAACATCGTCGCCGAGATCGGCCAGACGCTCGGCCGCCTGAACAAGGAATTCGGCATCACGCTCATCCTGACCGAGCAGCACATCAAAGTGGCGCGCAAACTCGGCGATGCCTTCCTGATGATGGAGAACGGTCGCATCGTTGCGCGCGGTCCGATCGGCGAGATGACCGACGACCTGATCAACCGCCACATGACGATCTGAACGAGGGTGCTGTTCCGCTGGAACGGCACCAGCCGGTGATCGGCGGCGCGGCAACGCTGCCGATCACGCGCCCTGGTGTCTTTCACAAAGCCCCCGCCGCGCTGTAATCCTCAGAGCGAGAACGCTCGGCGACCGGGAGTTTTGTGAGGCACTCTTGTACCGATCGGCGATGACTCCGACGCCGCGCCGATGGCCCGCGACCGCGGGGCGACGGGCGTTCGCCGAACGCAGGGAAGCCGATCAGCGGTCGGATTCCCTGCGGCTTGGTCTTACGCCGGTCTTCCCATCTTTGGACCCGTCGGGGCAGCCGCCTTTTGCGGTCCGCCGCGCCGGCTCATCCAGGGTGGCAGGATGAAACGTTCGGTGTTGTAGGGCTCCGGCGCGATCATCGAGAGCGGCTTCCGGTGGTCGTGGATCTGATAGAAGATGTGCGGCATGCCGAGCGACGGGTCGTGGGTCACGACCGGATAGGGCACCGCGGCCTGCCAATCGGGATGATAGCGAATCGTACCGTGCACGCTCCGGTAGATCATGCCCTTGAGCGCCCGTGCGACCTTGCGGTTCTGCTCGAAATCACCGGGAGCCCCCGAACCGCCGGCCATGGCGGCGGCTACAGCGTAGTGGTGCATGTTGCTGTAGGATTGGCACCCGATCGTTGCGCTGGCGCCCTCACCGAAGCGGGCATTGTAGCGGGCCTCGAAGCTCTTCCCGACCTCATCCCTCAGGAGACCGATGACCGAGGACACGATGATGCCGACGCTCGCTTCCTGGGCAATGTCGGCGAAGGTCCGGTGCATCGCGCCGTATTGCAGGTAGACGAGGCAATCGATCGGGTTCTCCATGAACTGCCGCTGGAAATAGGCGAGATCGCCTGCATAGAAATGTGTGTTCGCGACGACGGCCGGATTGGTCGCGCGCACCTCTTCGATGACCTCCCGCCATTGGGTCGTCGGCGTCTGCACGATCTTCGGACCGAAGCAGAGCCGCCAGCCGTAATCGGCCGCCGCGGCCGCCATCGATTGTGCGATGACGATGCTGTACGGCTTCGACCCGGCAATGATGGCTAGGCGGTCGGAACTCGGCGTCCATTGCCCGGTATCTCGAAGCCACGAGATGAACTTGATGAAACCGGGACCGTACCAATAGTCGGCTGGGTCGGCCATGAAACATCCGAAATAGCGCTCCGGATCACTCATCACCGTGTCGTGGTGCTGCAGCAGCGTATTGGCGTGGACGTAGATGATTCCCGCATCGGCAATCGGCTCGTATTCGGAGTTCTGCGGCCCGATATTGTAGCCGCAGACGATTGCATGCACCTGATGCTTCTCGATCAGCTTGCGTGCTGCGCCGACGACCTCCTCGGCAGTCTGGCGGCAGGTATCGGCGAAGATCGGCTGAAACTTGCGCCCGAGCAGGCCGCCCTGGGCGTTCAGTTCTTCGACGGCGAGGATCATTCCCTTCCGGAACTCCGCGCCATCGGCGGCGGATGGCCCGGTCAGCGGGATCATGCTCCCGATCGGGATCGGCGGCAGTTCGACGGACACTCGCTTGGCCCCACGCTGATCGATCATTCGGGCCGGTGGACTTGCCCCGGCTCGAACAGGAGATTGTGCATCAAGACGCGCAGGCGCGGCGGGCTCGCTGGCTTGATCAGAACCGGCAGGCCGGCCCCGCGAATGCCGTCGAGAACCTTCGGTTCGGCATCAGCCGTGACGATGAAGGCGGGTGTCTCCGCTCCGAACGCCTTTCGCAGCTCGCGCACCACCTCGACGCCGGTCCGGCTGGTCAGATTGTAGTCGGCGATGATCAGGCGGACTTGGGTATCAGCCCGTGCCAGCCGCAGGGCTTCGTCCTCGTTCGCAGCCGCGTGGACCTCGATGCCCCATCGCTGGAGCAACTGAGTCATGCTCCGGCGCAGGATATCGTCATCCTCCACAAGAAGAACCGGAACGCCGACGAATTCGCCAGCGACGGTCTCGCTGATTTCGGCGTCCCCGCCTTCGCTGTGCCAGATGTTGCCGAAGGGCACGGTGACCGAGAAGATCGAGCCGTGGCCCGGACGGGATCTTAGGCCCACCGGAAGTTCGAGCAGATTGGCGAGCCGCTTGACGATGTTCAGACCGAGGCCAAGCCCCGTCTTCTCGCTGCGCCGCTCGTCCGTAACACGATAGAACTCATCGAAGACCCGCTCGCGATCGGCGTCCTTGATGCCACGCCCGGTATCGACGATCTCGATCCGCAAGAGCTTTCCCTCCTTGCGGCAGCCGACCACCACACCGCCGACCTCCGTGAAACGGACGGCGTTGGCGACGAAGTTGCTGAGGATGCGCTCGAGCAACGCCCGATCCGTCGCGATCGTATCGCGCGGCGTGACGAAGCGCAGCCGCAGCCCCTTCTCCTCGGCCTGATGCCGAAATTGGATATCGAGGCGTTCGAAGAGCTGAGAGAGTTGGAAACTGGTGACGCGCGGCTTGATCCGCCCCGCGTCGAGCTGTCCGATCTGGAGCAGAGCGCCGAGCAGGTCTTCCATGATGAGCGCCGCAACGCTCATGGCATGCAGCATTTCTGCGCGCGTTTCCTCGTCTGCCTCGCGGATGCAGCTGTAGATGAGGATTTTCAGCGATGCGAGCGGCTGGCGCAGATCGTGGTTGGCGGCCCGCAGGAACCGCGACTTCGCCTCGTCGGTCGCCTCGGCGGCCTCCTTGGCCTCGCGCAACGCCTGCTCGTTCCGCTTCATCCCGGTCACGTCCGAGTAGGTTGCCGACATGCCGCCGTCGCGGGTCGGGCGCTGCGTCACGTTCATGACAAGGCCAGCGGCCAGGATGTAGTCGGCCGATTTCTCCTGCCCGAAATCCGCTATCTCCTCCCGGACCCAAAGGTCCGGATCCGCGAGCACGACCTCCCTGGAATGGGCGAGGCGCCCCATGAAGTCGTCGAAGAGCTCGCCCGAGGTCGGGGTGATGCCGAGCGTGCGCCGCAGCGTCTCGTTGGCATAGGCCAGGCGCCGATCGGCCTGCCAGATCGCGATCCCGCTCGGCAGCGCATCCAGTCCCGCCAGGATTGTCGTGTCCAAAGCGGGACCGAGCTCCACGTCGCGGTCGGCCGCGTCAGCCACGATCCGTCGTCGCCAACGGACCGAAATGCTTGATCGCGTAATGCACCGCTTCGGCGCGATCGCGCATGTTCAGGCCCTTCATGATGTTACCGAGGTGGACGCGGACCGTATGGCTGCTGAGATCGAGTTCGGACGCGATTCTCTTCACCGAGTATCCCTGACCCAGCAAGAGGAGGATGTCCTTCTGGCGATCGGTCAACACGCCTAGGTCGCGCTCGAACGCGGCCCCCTCTGAAGGCTGCTGCCCGTTCGGCGGCGGTGCGGACGAAGCGACAGCGCTGCCGGACCGTTCGATGATGCGCCGAGGGAATGAAACCTCTCCCTCCAGCACCCGCTCGAGGGCGCGTTCGATCTCCTGGCCTCCGGACGATTTCGGGATGTAGCCGATCACGCCGTGCCCGAGCGACCTCATGACGTGGTCCACGTCCTCGTGAACCGAGATCACGACGACCGGAACGTCGGGAAATGATGCGCGAAGGCGGCGGAGCCCATCGAAATCAGAGAAGCCTGGCATGACAAGATCGACGAGCATTAAGTCGACATCAGGATGATCTTCGAGGGTTGCTCGAGCCTCGTCGAACGTTTCGGCCTCGAAGAGCTCGAGAGATGGCCGCAGGCCCCGCAACACTTGTTTCAAAGATTCTCGCACGACCCAGTGATCGTCGGCGATGAGGATTTTCATGCGAGCAGAACCGCCCTGTCTTACACTACGCCTAGCGTGACGGCGGCACCTTCCAGGAACCACCAATCGAACAGCCTTACCCGTAGTGACTGTTTGCTGCCAAGGGGGCGACGGACAGCCCAGATGATCACCCGGGCGAGCTTGACGAGCAAGATGCACGCCAAGTCCCACAGGACATCTAGACGAATTCGCTAACCGTACCGGTGCGGAGTGGCGAGCCTGGATCGGTCTACCGGTGGATTGGCTCGACGACGGCCCTTTGAAAAGTCGGCCCCCTAAAGAGGCGACCGTACTTTGTACGAAAGCAGAGCGAGACCGCGCGCCGCGCTCGGCGGTTCAGTCTCCGGTTTGATCTCTCGGCCGCCTGCGAATCGGCCGCCCCGGCCACGACACCCTGGCTGTACGCGGAGTGAGCCCGCTGCACACATCCTGCGCACGGCTTGCCTGCAAAAGCATCTAGATATAACGTCTAGACTGATTGACGACCCGTCTAAACGAGGCGTAGTTGTTAATACGCAGAGATAAAACAGAAGGGATCGTCTCCTCTGCAAGCAACGGCCGCGCTTTGCTCGGTCGTCCCATGATTGCGCCCCGATTTCGGGGCGACTCAGCCAGGAGGAATGCAATGGAACCGATTCCAAAAAAGGGCACCCCGGAACGTCAACGCCTGATCGACGAGCACAAGGCGTGCATTGATTCCATGAAAGGCGTGGCCGGAAACTCCGTCCTGCTCTGCGCAACACCCGGTGACACGACGGTGGTGACCGGTGGGGTGCATGCGGACCCCGTCCTCAAGCGGGTTTTGCTCCGCATGCGGGGCGAGAGCCCGAAGGGCAAGCTGATCGTCATCTGCACGAAGATTGATGAAGAATGGCGGATCGGCAGGCTGTCGGGAATCCGGGGTGTTCCGCCCGAGTTTGTCAACGACAAGATCTACACTGACGAACAAGAGATTCAGCACGACATATTCTTGATGCGCCTGGACGAACTCTCGGACAGCTACGGCTTCCCGGAAGATTTCCACGAAGGCTGGAAACGCAAGGACGACAACTGGCCGATCACCTGATCCGTCAGCCATCGTCCCTCGCCACCGAAACCGAGTTTGGCCGCGCTTCAGGCCGGCGAAAGCGCGCCGCAAGGAAAATTCGCGCTTCATCGAGGATTGGTCCGATGAGTTATATGAGATTGACCGGATACGCCGATAAATTCGGCGTCCACCCCGGCGATACGATCAAGTTCTATGTCAATTGCAATGGTCCGGCCGAATATAAGGTCGAGATCGTCCAGATCATCAATGGCGATACCAACCCGCGAGGCCCCGGCTACATCGATAAGCCGATCGAGGCGTCGGTAAACGGGACCTATAAGGGCCGGGCGCAGATCATCCACGGCGGTTCGTACGGCTACGTGCCGGATGCCAAAGCGTTCCACGTCGAGAGCTTCACGCTCCAGTGCTGGATCTGGCCGACGGCGCCCAAGACCCATCCGCGCTACTGGAAGCATGGCGCCCAGGGTCTCGTCACCAAGTGGTCGGAGGATTGCGGCTACGGTCTCTTCATCAACGAAGACGGCTGCCTCGAACTCCGCATCAACGAGCACCGGATCACTACCGGCGTGCCGGTTCGTGATCATGCCTGGCATTTCTGCGCGGCCACCTTCGATGCTGCGACCGGTGATATCGTCCTCTATCACGAGCCGCAGGTTGTCTACGCGCTCGACCCAGAGATCGCGCCGGTCGAGACCAACCTAAAGGTCGCCATCGCCCACGCTCCGGTCCCGGCCGCGCTCGCGGCCTATGTCGAGAAGCTGGCGCCGGAGGATCCGCTCGCCCGGTCCTCCAAGCCGGCCGGCGTGGTGTTCGCCGGCAAGTACAATGGCAAGATCGACAGCCCCCGCATCTGCAATCGTGCACTGTCGCGGGCCGAGATCGAGATGATGAAGGCCGGTGCGCAGCCGGGCCTCACCGAGCGCCGCAACAGCGGCCCGACAGGTAAGCTCTCCGAGTGCATCGTCGCCGCCTGGAACTTCTCTTCCGGCATCGATACCTTGGTCTGCAAGGACGAGGGCCCTTATCGCTTCGACGCGATCCTGGTGAACTGCCCGAACCGGGGCATGACCGGCTACAACTGGTCGGGCCAGAACTTCGACTGGAAGCACGCTCCGCAGGAATACGGTGCGATCAGCTTCCACGACGACGACGTCGATGACGCTCGCTGGTTCTCCGACTTTGAATGGACGGTTCCCGAGACCGGTGTGAAGAGCCGCTTCTACGGCGCCAAGTTGACGACGGCGGACGGTGACGAGGACTTCATCCCATTCTGGGTGGTCCCCCGCGTCGGCCAGGAGACGGCCAAGATCGCCGTCATGGTCCCGACCATCAGCTACATGGCCTATGCGAACGAGCACGTGGCCTGCAACGCCGGTGGCGCCGAGCTGTTCGTCTATCGCGTGCCGATCATGCAGGAGCAGAACATGTTCCTGTCCGAGCACCGCGAGTACGGCGGCTCGATCTACGACACCCACACAGACGGCACCGGTATCTCGATCTCGTCGCGCCTGCGGCCGATCCTGTCGATCCGTCCGAAATACGATCACTTCCTGGCGCAAGCGCCGTGGCAGTACCCGGCCGATCTCCACCTCATCTACTGGCTGGAGACGATGGGTTACGACTACGACGTCTTCACCGACGAAGACATCACCTATGACGGGCTGGCCCGGATCGAGAACTACAACGTCATCATCACCGGCTCGCATCCGGAACACAATTCCGGCGCTCAGCTCGATGCGCTCCACAACTATACACAGCGCGGCGGTCGCCTGATGTATATGGGCGCGGACGCTTGGTACTGGGTCCACTCCTACCATCCCGGCTATGCCGAGAAGGGCCGCGGCATCGTCACCGAGATGCGCCGCTGCGAATCCGGCATCCGGACATGGCGCGCGGATCCTGGCGAGTACTACCACCAGGGCACCGGCGAACTCGGCGGCATGTGGCGCTTCCGTGGGCGTTACCTTCACTCCGTCGCGGGTGTCGGCATGTCGTCGGAAGGCTTTGACGTCTCGTCCTACTTCTCGCGGACGCCGGACAGTCTCGACGAGCGCGTGGCCTGGGCTTTCGAGGGCATCGGCTACGACGAGAAGCTCGGCAATTTCGGTCTCGTCGGCGGCGGTGCTGCCGGTCTCGAGCTCGACATCGTCGATACCATGCTCGGCTCGCCGCCCCATACGCTGGCTGTCGCGACTTCGGCGGGTCGGCACACCGAAGCCTACCTCCTCGTCATGGAGGATTTCGGCTTCAACCAGCAGGGCCTCGACGGCACGACGCATCCGCGCGTGCGTGGCGATATCGCCTTTCACGAGACCCCGAACGGCGGGGGCTGCTTCGCCTTCTCGTCGATTGCGTTCTGCGGCTCGCTGCCCTGGAACAACTGCGACAACAACATCTCGCGGCTCGTGAAGAACGTGCTCGACCGCTTCTCGATGGACGGGCCGCTGCCCGCTCCGCCGGCGAGCGCGATCAAGCATCGCGGCCGCGCGGACTACGATCCGAGCCCGATCGAGCATCAAAGCCGCAAAGCCCGAGGCGAGCCGCTTCCGGCCTGATCCCGACAATCGATCTCCGAGCCCTCTCATGAGAGCCCGGAGTGAGGACGGGAGGTGCGCAAGCCCCGCACGCCTCCCGTCCAACCACTCTTGCCAGCGCTGTCCTCCGGATGCCCGTTCCAGGAACGCCGATGTCTGTCAGATCGCTCACGGCTGCCCGTCCCACCCTGCCCGCCGCCGGCTTCCTTACGGACCGCCCCGATCTCGGTCATGCCGCGGAAGGTTGGGACCTCGCCGATCCCGCCTTTTTCGCTGAAGCGCTCGACCCGGTCGAGCCGCGCCATCTTCCGCCGACGGCCTATCGCTCGCTCGCCTTCGCCAACCTGGAAGACGATGCCGTCTGGACACGGAACTGGGTGTGCATCGGGACGCAGCAGGAAATCCCGAAGACGAGCGATCTACTGCCCTTCACGGTCGGACATCACGGCGTTCACGTTCAGCGACGTGCCGACGGCGGTCTCGTCGGGCGCTTCAACAAGGCCCAGCATGGAGGCTGCCGCGCGGTGCCGCTTCAGTGCCAGACCGGTACCAAGACACGCTGCTCCTTCACCGCCTGCGGCTATAGCCGCGACGGCCTGCCCCTCTCGGCCGCCCCGGACGGCGGCCCGACGCCGGCCATGCACCAGTATCTCGGCCTGCGTCCCGAACGGCTGCTTCCCATCGCCGTGCGGACCTCCGGGTCGATGATCTTCGTCCACTTGGATGCCGGCACCATGTCGGAGCCGCTCGAGAACCTCGCCTTCGAGGATGAAACGTCCGGCCCCGTTGGAACGGCACAGACCTTCCGCCGTGAGTACCCGGTCAACTGGAAGCTTCTTCTGGGCGCGCTCGCAGCCGGCGAAGTCGCCTTGCCGACGAGCGACAGCATCTGGCTGACGACTACTCTGAAGGACGGCAGTGCGGCCGAGGTACGGATGCTGTTTCCGAACCTGATCCTGTTTTCGGCGCGCGGAGAGACGTGTGGCGTCATCGTGCAACCCACTGCTCTCGGCGAAACCCTGTGCCGGATCGCCTTGTTCGGAAACCGGGCACGCAGCGCAGGCGACTGGCTTGCCGAATTCGATGCGCGCGCCCGGTACGCCACCGAGCTTCAACGAGACCTCGACATTCGGGAGACCCGTCCTGCCGCCCGACCTCCTCTTCCCAACGCGGCCGAGCGCTGGCTCCACAGGCGGCTCGCTGCTGCAGTCAAGGCACGACCCCGCCACGACACGACCGAACCTCTCTACGCGACGGCACTAGGCAGAAGGCGCTGAGCCCATGAGCATGTCATCCGCACAGCCACTCCCGACTCCCTCCGCCGACGGAGACCTCGCGAAGGCCATCGAGGCGTTTCGCGCCGGCTCCTACACGGAGTCCCTCTCGCAGTTGCGGCCCCTGGCCGAGGCAGGCGTCGCCGAGGCACAGGCATGGCTCGGGGCGCATTACGCCAACGGCTTCGGCGTGGAGTCGTCCCTGCCCGAGGCATTCGACTGGTACCGGCGTGCGGCCGAACAAGGCAACATCGCTGCCGCGACCAATGTCGGTGCAATGCTCGCCATGGGGCAGGGCGTTGCGCAGGATCGCGGAGAGGGCGCGCGATGGCTCGACCGTGCTGCCTCCGGCGGTGACGTGATGGCCCAGTACAACCTCGCGACGATGCTGTCGAAGGGCGATGGCCTGCCGGCGGACCCGGCACGCGCTGCCTCGCTGTATCGGTCTGCCGCTGAGGCCGGCCACTATCCTGCTCAGGCGCGCCTCGGGCATCTCTACGCGAATGGCATTGGCGTCGAGAAGGACCGGGTCGAGGCCTTCGCCTGGCTTTCGCTGGCCGCCCAGCACGGCGTCGGCACGGCGCTCAACGCCCTCGAAGCCGTGATCAAGGAGATGTCGGCCGAAGAGAAGCGCGCGGGCATGACGCGCTCGCAGAGCCGTCGCATCGGTCCGGTCGATGCCCGCATCAATCCGATCCCGGGGTGAGCCAATGGTCTACAGCGTCCAGCAGATCAAGTTCGAATTCGTCAGTTACGTCAAAGAATTCGGGGCCGATTTTCGCGAGTGGTCGATCGGCGTTGCGGATGACGCCCGTCACGCGCTGTTCCGCGAGAATGGCGTCGACGAGGCTGGGGACGTCTGGCTCTGGAAGCCGGCGCTCACTCCCGCAGCCGCTGCCATGATTCGGTCATGGCTGGTCGATCGTCACGGGGTCACGAATGTCTCTGCCGAGGCCTCGGGCGCCGAGATCTTTCTGTTTAAACGGCACAGCGCGCAAAGTTAACACGCGGCTAAAGGATGAGCACGACCTCACGGTCGGGCTGGGCACGCTGTGGGCCTTCCTCGGCGCGCGCGATCTCGCGTACAAAGAAAAGACAGCTCACTCCACGGAGCAGGGCCGCCCGGACGTGAAGGCTGCCCGCGAGGGGCGGTTCACCATGTTGGAGGAACGCGGAAAGCTGCTTTATCGTATTGGTGTACGATTCTCTGGTCGATTCGGACTTGCCCCTGCGCTCGGCCTCTCGCCACCATGCCTCGACGAGTTCGATTAACCCCACAGTCTTCGCCGGCGGGGGCGCAGAAGGAATAGTAGTGGGCGTGGTTGCTTTTTCGGGTTCGCCACGAGCCAGAGCAGCGAGCGTGAGGCTCGCGCATTGGACCTGCGCGGCAATGGCTTTGGCGACGCGCAGGACGCTCTCTTCGTCCGCCTCGATATCGCGCAGGGCGAGGACTGTCTCCGCATGATCGCGACACCACGCTTCCAGCTCCTCGACCTTCTCAGCCTGAAGGAAATCGAGGGTGGCGCGTACGGCCAAGCCTCCATCCGTGCGGCTCTCGGTGCGTTCCAAAGTCGGACAGCAGAGATGCCGGTATAGGTCCGTGGACCAGAAGCGCTGCCGGCTCGGGTTCTCGCGATGCAGGTTCAGCCAATGCCCATACATCCTGTGCGCGCGTTCGGCGGCTTCGCGTTCGCTTAGGCTGGAAGGATCGTCTCACCCGCTCTACCGGGACCGCATTGGACAGCACGCCATCTGGATCAACGACCAGTTCCGCGTCTGCTTCGTCTGGACCGACGCCGGCCCGGAGCGGGTCGCGAGATAACCGACTACCACTAGGAGGCCGACGTGACGGACGATCTGGAGATCATCGCGACCCTGCCGCCCCTCCACTCTGGCGAGGTTCTGCGCGAGGAGTACCTTGTGGCGCTCGGCCTCTCGGCCGGGGCGGTCGCGAAGGCCTGCGGCGTGCCCCGCACCCGCATCGAGCGGATCATGCGCGAGGAGATGGGCGTCACCGCCGACACCGCCCTCCGGCTGGGCCGCTACTTCCGCACCTCCCCGGACCTGTGGCTCAACCTTCAGCAGCGGTTCGAGCTCGAAACCGCTCGAGCGGCGGTCGGTGCCGAAGTCGAGGCGATCGAGCCGGTGCTAGAGGCGGCCTAACGGCCCTCGCTGAGCGAGGGGAGCGCCGTGAAGCGCTCCCCTTTCAACCTGCCTCGGCGACTTGCAACCGCTCGAGGCCGAGGCGATCGAGCGGGCGAAGGCAGCCGCGTGAGCATGCCATGCGCCTGCAGAGGTCTGGCCCTATGTCAGATCATGGGTTCGTCCAGCTGCCGAGGTTGTTGTCATAGACGATGTTGTTAGTGCTCTGCTGCGCGTGCTGACACCCACGCGAGATGTTGCCCGACATAATGACGTTATTCGCCGAGCCGCGAACGACGACGTTGTAGGTCCCGCCGGGATAACCATCTCCGATCCCAGCCAGATCGTGATAAAATCGGCATGAATTGATGATGACGTATCCACCGTAGCAGTCGATGCAGTTTGCATCCCCAAACAACCCAACGGCTGCAAATGTGACGCCAACGAAGCTGATGTCAGTTGCTCCATTGACAACCAAAACTCCCGGACCGGAGTGGCTATTCACCCATCCGCTGACCAAGGTGATATCCTTACAGCCGCCGCCGATACGAAGACCGGGATAGGGAATATGATTCGGGTTGTGCCCTGGCTTATCAGCCGTCGGAACATGCACGCCAGAACCGGCAAACCAACACTGAGAGAACCGGATCGCGTTGGAGTTTTCCAGCAAGGAACCTTGCTCATGGCTGTCGAACATGGAGTTCGAGAAGGTCATAAACTGGGGACGGCGACCGTGGACGTTAGCTACCGAGTCGGTGATGAGACCGTATCGTCCTCCGAGGCAGTTCACATGATCAAGGTTGAAGCCCTCACAGTTGTTAATGCATCGAACCGAACCGTATTGAGCCCAATCCGTAGTGTTATAGCACTCCAGACGCCCCTGCACAAAGAAGTTGTCAATGGCCCCCTTGTAGCTTCCATCCGGGTTCTGTGTTGTCAGGCCCTCGTTTAGGATACCACCCATGCGATACATATTGCCGATGAAATTCAGGATGAGGTTATTGTTCCCACCATAGGCGTAGAAGAACACACCACACATATAGCCGCCGATGTTGTAATAGTTACCATTGTTCCCGCAAATCTTGAAGCAGGTTGCATCGAACGATGCTGGGGCATCCGCGTCTTCGTCGGCGAAAGCGACGCTGAAGTCCGACGCCGTCGCGAAGAGGGTGCTGGGCCCGACGTAGACGGCAGGGGCGTTCATCGTGGCGCGAAGCCACGTGATGTTCCGACCCGCACCCTTGAGGTGTACGCCACTGGGGATCGTGAGTGTGTTGCTGATGACGATGCGCCCAGGGGGTAGGACAGCTATTCCGCCAGCCCAGCCACGAGCCTGGATCAGCGATCCGAGGAAGCTGAGGGCCGCATTGATCTTTCCGGACTGGTCAGTCCCGTCTGCGCGGACACCAAATTTGGCATACAGATCAATGTAGGCAGGGCCACCACTCGGGGTGAAATTCGCGCTGTCCCACGGCACCGCCCCCGCAAAGGTCGGACGCTGGCTCAGCGCCATGACATCGTTGGTGTCTATACGGATCGGCACGGAGTTTCTGTCGAAGCTGTAGAGGTAGAAGTCCTTCGTGCCGTCGATGTTGAGGTCCTGGCCGATCTGGTAATTGCCGACGATGATTGAGGCGCGCTTTGACCCTGAGGGATGGTTCGAGGCATTCGCAACGAACCCGACCGTGCCGATGGTCGTCGTGTCGCCGGCCCCGAGCGCGCCGGTCATCGTATCGCCGGTCTTGAGGACGAACTGCGAGGTGTCGGCTGCCGTGCTGGATGCGGAGTGCGGAGCCGCCTCGCCCGTGAGACCACCCCCGTCAGGGGTGCCCTGAAGGCCCATTGAGCTGTACTCGCCTTCGGGCCCGGCCGATTCGGTGAAGAACCTGGGCGCGCTGCGTCCGGTGCTGATTGCTTCCATGTCGGTCCCCTTGTGAGATGCTGGAGAAGTGCACGACCCTGCCGAGGAATGGCGCGACGCGGCGACCATCCTTTTATTCGGCTAGATCTGTGCAGTATTCGCCGGATGCAGTGCTCAGCATTCCGACGTATGGCACGGCCACCGTCGTGATGGTCGGCGTCTTTGATCTCGCCGCCTAACTATGAAGCTCACTAACGTCTTGAAAAAACCGCAACGGCGGCTTCAAGGCGATCGAGACCGAAGAGATATGTCAGCCATTACTATGGGATCATCGGCATCGGCATGGATGATCTGCCGACATGATTGGGCCGCCCTATCCGTGGCACAGCGATGGGCTGATCACGCGATAGCGTTCCACCCCCTGCTTGCGGCAGCGTCCTCGTCGCCCCGCGCGACCGGGTACCGCGGCGAGCGTACGCTCGAGCCACACCAGCAGCGATAACGCTTGTCCCGGATCAAGCAGATTGAGCGAGGGCAAGCTGGGCCGAAGGGCCGTTACGATGTCCTGTCCCATGATCCGCCGCCTTCATCACCCAGTTGCGCCATGTCGCCTGCCAGTCGCGCTTCCTCCCATCGGCGCCGGATCGGGCGAACCGGTAGTTGCGGAACTTCTCGCGCTCCCGGCGCGCCACCTCGTCGGAGCCAAGCTCGTCGATGGCGAAGGCTGCGTTATCGGGGGTCGGCTTCCAGTCCTGCAGCAGGAAGGTGCCCCTATCGGACCGGATGGCCCCCTTGGGGAAGAAGCCCTTTAGGGGCCGAAGGAGGTGGACTCTCACTAGGAAAAACTGAGCCGGCCTCGGCGGCATCGCCGTCCGTGACGTCACGTGAGAGGTCGCGCTCCGCAGGCCAGTCGAGTTCTTCTCGCATGACGCGAACGATCGCTGCCTCCGTCAGGGCCCTCCGTGCGGTCTCAGGCATGGGGGTGCTCCTGGGCGAGGAGAGCTTCGAGAGGGGTGTAGACCAAAGCGAGTGGCGCGGTCGGAAGACCCCAGGCGTCACCGAGGTCGTGATCTCCGACTGTGATAGTGGCGCAGTTGTGCGGCTTGCCGTCCTTCACTCCGCCGACATCAAGGCAGATGACGGCGCCCGGCAACGCCCGCTTGACCAGCGCGACCACGGCGTCGATGGACGAGGTGGTCGGGCGCAGGGCCGGCGGCAAGGCGCTCTAGGCGCTTCACCAGGGCATCGGCTGCGCGCCCCTCACGCTCGGCGGTCATGTACGCGCCGCGGGCTCGGTGCTGTGTGCGCTTACCGAACAGCAATTCGCTGACGGAGACCGAGGGGTTGGCGCTGTACGCGAGCGGGTTGTTGGCCATCGGTTGCTCCGCCGCCTCGGTGTGAGACGATGGGGGGAAGCTACCGAAATATCGGTAGCTATGTCAACCGGTAAATTGGTTCTGCTCTACCGGATCGGTGATTTTCGGTAGGCTTTGAGGCGTGACTATGTCTGTTGATGCCGGCTCTTATCCCCATGTGATTGTGATGTTATCGGATGCCCGAGCGCCATTCGGCTTGGCGCTTTGGCGGAGTGGGGAATGAGAAGCCTCAGAAGCATTTGGTTCGCGCCGGCACTGGTCGCACACCTCTCGGTCCTAGAAGGTGCCGCCTATGCTGTGGAGGAGATGCGAGGGGCTGAATGTAAGCCAATCCAATCACCGAAAGCCCGCCTTGCTTGCTTTGATAAAGCGCTCGCAAGCGAAACTAAAATCGAAAAAGGGCCAATATTAGGCCCATCTCAGATTGATATCGAGAAAATATTGGGTTCAAGCTGCAACGTAAAAGAGATAATCCAATCTATCTCTAAAGCAGTCAAACCTAAGGATCAATTTGAGAGCACCAAAGAATTTGAAACAAGGCGCACTGCGCAAATAAAGGCCGCAGGCATCGCTACAAGTGATGTTATCTGTGAGGGAACCCAACCGCACCTCTTGAGCTATAATACAGATACGAAAGAGGTCCGGATGTATATTATGGGTCCAAAAATGCAACACGAAACCTATGATATGGGCAGTTATGTAGGATCAAACGCGTATGGAGCCTCGACGAATGTTAAGAAGCAATACGAAGAACGTTGGGAGTTAAAGATCCCATACATGAAGTCAGAGGCATACGCATCTATGTCCCCTGAAAAAGCAAAGAATGAATTTCAGAGCCTTAGATTGGCCGTTGTCGGTGACTTGGTCGAACCGTTCTCAACTGAAGATAACGGAACTAGCTCACCCACTCTAACTATGCCTTATGAGAAGTCATGGCGTACGAACTACTTGCACTACATACCAAAGCTGTACGTATTGTACAACGCCGATACTAAGCAAATGATATGGGAAGGCAAGATTGTTGCCTGCAAAGAATACAGCTGGGATGAAAAAAAAGACGCTCAAGTTTGGTAAATGCTAGGCGCTTAAAGTCTCGACAATCTTGCGGCCACGCGACCAATAATTCTAACACCCCCGGTTAATTGAAGGATGACTGGCCGATAGTTGGAATTCCTCGAACTGCAAATGATACTAGGAGTTTCTGAGCCTCGTAGTATCTCGACCTGCTTAATGATGACTCCGTCGCCGTCCCACACGGCGAAAATGCCACCCTGTCGAGGGTCGGTATCCTTCCTATCAATTATAACGCGATCACCAGAAGTGAGGGCCCTAGCAGTTCCATCGTCCATCGAGTCGCCGCGAACCGGGATAATGTCCGCCAAGCCATAAGACAGGCCCAACTCCCGCTCCACATAAGCCGTGGGTAAGCCCCAGTGAGCTATGGGCTGGTGGCCGGCAACATCACCGTCCTGCCAGGCAGCGTCGTCAATTCCACCCCCATATGAAGCGCCTGCTCTTACGTCGTACTCAGGCAGCGACCTGCGCGAGATTCCGCTGGCGCTCGGCGTCGAGGAGCGAACAGGCTTTGTCGAGCTAGGGCTTCCACCGTCTCGCTCAACGCTTTCGCCTAAGAGCCATTCGGGAGAGACGCCACACGCGCGGGCGATCTCGTAGAGCTTGCGGGGCCTGCCACCCTTCGCTTCGATATCCGCGATGCCTTGCTGAGACATGCCAACCCTCTCTGCCAACTGGGTCTGCGAGAGGCCAGCAGCTTCGCGAGCGGATTTCAATCGGTGGCCGAGATGCTCCATGGCTTCAGCTAGCCGCGACCGATCCAACCATACCAACCGACAAAGCGGTTGTTTATACCGCAAGATCGGTATATCGATTGCGAACGAGCCCTAACACCGAAGCGCTTGCTCGCGCAATTCAGGCGGCTGGCGGTCAGTTGAGTCTGGCCAGGATCGTCGGGACTTCCCAGTCCAACGTTTGACCTTCTCCTCGCGCTTGCCGATCAGCGCACGGAGGTCTGGCGGCACGGCGCGCCGCACGTAGTAGATGCCCGTCTTCGGATGCTTCCAGGGACGCGTCGTCATCAGCGGCATTTGTACCACCCGTTTGTACCACTCGGGCAGTCCTAAGTCGCTGTTTTCGCTGTTTGCTTCGACGGTTCAGAGGCTTAGCCAGCTGATGGTGCCCAGGAAAGGACTGGGCGCCGCTGAGATAAAATTCAATCAAATCAACGGTTCACGAGCGCCGTTCACAGTGCTTGTGTATCATTCCTGTGCATCAATTCAAGGTATCATTGAGTCGTCTGCAGACATTTTTGCCTTCAATGACCTTGATGTCTCGCAACGAATTCCCAATTTGCCGCTGCCGTGCGGAGGATTGGCGCAGGCGACATGTTCTGTACGAAGCATGAAACGCGATCCAATAGAAGGGTCTGAACAGCGGCTGCATGTGTTTCGCGGTAATATCCGCGGCGCTTTCATCAGCGATAATCGGCTGCTTAGCGCAATCTTAATCCGAACATTACTTTGTGTATTAGCAATGTCACCTACCATCGGTTACAATTCTCATCTGACGCCCAGGTCCAACCGGCTCGGTCTCGTGTGCGACGACCCGACCTCGCCACCGGTACAGGTGCAGGCCGTCCTTCTCCGCGCGCACCTGCGCCGGGGCAGCGGCTACGGGGTTAAGGGCCCGACCTGGCGCCAGGGCCGCAAGCAGCGACCGCCCGCGCCCCCGCGACGTGAAGCGCACGGCGTGGAAGCTCGTGCGGCGGCTGCGGCGACACGCCAATGGCGACCCCGTTCTTCTCCGCATTGCGGCCACCCTCGCGCACTGCGACCGCCGGCACCGCTGCCTGGATCCGGCCTGCCCGCAATGCAATCGGGCCGTGCAGCGCATCATGGTCCGGATGATCGCGGCCTTCCAACAGGCGCACCCGGAGCTCGGGCCCTGGCGGGTGCTGTCGCTGATCCTGCCGCCGATCGATGGGGCAACGAGCCTCGACATCGGGACAGCCTGGAGCCACTACGCCACGGTGCTGCGCCAGGCGGGCATTACCCTGGGCATCTTCGGCATCGACCTCAGCTTCAACGAGGACGACCGCCGCGCCCTCGATGAGGCGGCCCGTTTCCAGCCGCACGCCTGCCTGCATGTCTACGGGCTGGCGCCGGCGGACGAGATCAAGGCGGCCGACGCCTTCCTGAAGCGCCACGTGCCGGCGACGGAGGCGATCCGCCGCCCCGTCCGCAGCACCCTCTTCGACGGGAACTTGGCTGCCCCGGCATACGCCTTCAAGCCGGATCCGATCCGGCGCCAGACCATCCTTCGGGACAAACCGGGACGTGCGAACCCGGTCCGCGACACCCGCGATCGCCCGCTGACGGTCGAGCAGCAGCTACAAACGGTCCGGGCGCTCGATGAGGCGGGGATCGGCGGCCGCATCCTGCTGCTCGGGCTCCGCCTGGCGTCCATCCCCGCGGGCCCTTCCGGCCCCGAGCTCCGAGCCTGAGGAGGCGCCCGGTCAACACCCCGAGGCCGACCCGCCTCCGCCCCGTGATCCGCAACAGCAAGCCCAGGAGATGGATCTCA
This sequence comes from Methylobacterium jeotgali, assembly GCF_022179345.1. Taxonomy (GTDB): domain Bacteria; phylum Pseudomonadota; class Alphaproteobacteria; order Rhizobiales; family Beijerinckiaceae; genus Methylobacterium; species Methylobacterium jeotgali. The sequence continues at coordinate 21,714 of NZ_BPQR01000040.1, forward strand.
GCCGCCCCGATGCCCTACGCACAGCGGACATGTGCCGAGAACCCGCGCTGCCGATCAACCTCGGTGGTGCAGCGTAGCCCCGGCGGCGAGGCGGCAACGGGCGGCGGCTCGTCGGCCGCTCGGGGTGGCAGGTCCGCGTGCGGCGTCGGGCTCGGCAGGTCGAAGGGCTTGGCGTCATTCGGATGCGGCGCACCGGGAAGGAAGGAGTTGTCCGGCGGCGGCGCGATCCGGCAGGGGGCCAGCACGATGCGCAAGCGCACGGGGTTCGTCGCGAAGCGTACATCCTCGGCGTCGCTGGCGATCACCCGGAACGCGGACAGGCCCGGCGTTGCGTTGCGCAGCAGGGCGAGGCTCGCCGTGTCCTCCGCCCGAACCCGGCAGAGCACGCCCTGACCTGGCCGGCCAGCTTCCCCGATGCCGTCGACGAGCCGGACGACCCAATCGTCCCCGGCGCGGTCGAAGCCGCCGAGCCGGGCGACGAGGTCGACGCCCCGGGCGAGATCGGCCCGGAAGGTGTCCGCCCGCAGCGGGTTCACGGCCGCCCGCACCGCGTCCATCTCCAGGATGGTGAAGTTCGTGTGCGGTCCGGTCTTCGGCTTCGGCGGAGCAACCGGGATCGGTTGTCGCGCCCGCTTCTGGGCTGCCTCACGGACGATGGCGTCACGCCGGGACCGTGTGGCCTGCTCGGCCTTCCAAAGGGTCTGCGCCTCGGGTAGTCCCGCCCCCTGGCGACCGAGCACCTGCATCCGGGCGATGAGGCCGTCGAGCCGGGTGACCTGCTCCTCCGGTGAGAAGCCATCGAGGCCCTTCGCGAGAAAGGCGTCCCGCTCCGCCAGCACCGCGGTGGTCTTCGTGTCGAGGTTCGCCCGCCGCCCGGCGTCAGTCCGCCGCTTCTCCCCCTCGATCTCGACCTCCCGCCGCCGGGCCTCCTCCGCCGTCCGCCGGCCGCGTGCCGGGCCATGTTGATCATGAAGCGCAGCTCGTCGACCGCGGTGTCGATTACGCCGACATCGCCACCACCGCAATTTACGCCGACGCCATGGGTGCAGAGGAACGCGAGATCGCTGCCCGGATGTGGGAATGTCCGGCATACCGCATCTATCGCCGGGCCGGTCCGTAGTTGACGGCCGACCACGACATGCTAGCATCAAGAAAACGAACTGATGCTTCTAATATGAAGCAGCAAGGGAGGAACTCCATGCGCATGATCCGCGAACCGGCACGCGATATTCCCGTCCTGATCGACGCTGACATCGTCGTGGTCGGCGGAGGGACGACCGGGCCAATCGCCGCCGTCGCCGCCGCGCGCCGCGGCAAGAAGGTCGTCCTGATCGAGCGGTTCGGCTCTCTCGGGGGCAACCTCACCCTTGGCCTTAACACCAAGCCGTCCGGCGCGCTCGTCGGCGGGCTGCCGCTCGAACTATGGACGCTCGCCCGGTCCGAAGGCGCCGCGGGTGCGGACTACTTCGCAGGCACGAAGACGGGCAAGGTGAAGATCGCCTCCCCCTGCGACCCCGAGATCATGAAGATGCTCCTGACCCGCCTGTGCGCGGACGCCGGGGTCGAGATCTTGTTCGAGACCGTCGTCTCGCGGCCCGTCCTCGACGGCGACACCCTGCGGGGCGTCGTGATTGAGAACAAGGGCGGGCGCAGCTTCATCGAGGCCAAGGTGGTGATCGACTGCTCGGCCGACGGTGATGTCGCGGCCGGTGCAGGCGCGCCCTTCGTGATGGGCTCGGGCGAGGCCGGCGAGGATCTCAAGGCGCAGCCGGTCGGCATGTACTTCACCATGTCCGACGTCGACGTCGTCGCCCTAGCCCGCTGGGCGCGTCAGACCGACGATGTCCCCGCGCAGGCGATCCCCGAGAAAGATGCCGACCTCGACTACGGGCTGTGGCTGACGGGCTTCAATAAGACGATCCGCGCGTATCGCGCCGAGACCGGCATCGACCTGCCCCGCGAGAACATCACCCTCAAGACCGCTAACGGGCTGATGTATGTGAACGCGACGCGCGTGATCGGCGTCGACGTCTTCTCGGCGACCGCGTTCAGCGCTGCGGTCGTGGAATGCTACCGGCAGATCGTGGAGTACGCCCGGTTCCTCGTCGCGACGGTGCCGGGGTTCGAGCGCGCCAAGATTGCCCAGATCGCGCCGGTGCTCGGTGTGCGCGAGACTCGCCACATCGTTGGGGAGTACACGCTGACCGAGAGCGACGTGCGCGGCGACAAGTCCTTCCCGGACAGCATCGCGGCCGACGTGTCCGCCTTCGACGTGCACGACGTGAAGGGGGCCGACGTCGATTTCCAAGGCCTGCGCCCCTACGAACTGCCTTACGGCTGCATGGTCCCACTCGGCGTCGAACAACTGCTGGTCGCCGGGCGGTGCATCTCGGCGGACCACGCCGCCCATGGCCGCAGCCGCAACGTCCCCGCCTGCATGGCAACCGGCCAGGCTGCCGGCATCGCGGCCGCGATCGCGATCGAGGGCAACACCAGCGTCCGCCACGTCCCGATCGAGCGCGTCCAGGGGGCGCTGCGCGAGATCGGGATGCCGCTGCACGCGGATGAGTTGCGGTGACAGCCGTGTCGGCGGCCTTAGACCGCCTCCGTATCGCCGCCGCGCCACCCAAGCCGGGTCGAGACCTGGGCGGCGGCCCGGACTACCAGATCCTGCACCGCCTCGACGTCCTTCAGGACGGTCTCGGAGTCGGACAGGTTGATCGCCGCGACGATGGCCCCGTCGCGGTCGCGCACCGGCGCCGACAGGCTGACGATGCCGCTCACGAAACCCGAGAGGTTGGTCGCATAGCCCCGCGCGCGTTCGGCCGCGATCAGGGCGGACAGCGCCGCGACGTCGACCGGGGTCTGGTCGGAGAACGCCTGCATCGCGACGCCATCGTAGAGGACGGCGAGTGCGGCCGGGCTCATGTCGAACAGCAGCGCGCGGCCGGAGGCGACCGCGTGGCACGGGTAGCGCGTGCCGACCGGGATGTCGCCCCGGAGCCGGTGGTGCGAGGGTGCGTTGAGGACATAGACGATCTCGTTGCCGTCGCGCACGCACATGTGGGCGGAGAAGCCGGTGCGGTCGCGCAGCGCGTAGACCGTCTCACGGCCCGCGGCGATCACCGCCGTCCCCTCAAGGTAGTCGAGGCCCAGCAGCAACACCTTCGGCCCAAGCTGGAAAGCGTGCGAACTGGGCAGCCGCTGGAGGTAGCCGTCACGCTCGAGCGTGTAGGCCATCCGGAAGGCGGTCGCGCGGGAGAGGCCGAGCTCGGCCTCGATGTCCGGTACGGTGACGACGCGCCGCTCGCGGCGGAACAGCGAGAGGATGGCCAATCCGCGGCGCAGGGCGGTGACGATGTAGCGGGACTGCTCGGACTTCTCCAGCATGGCGTCGACCGTCCCCGCGTTCCCGAACCCGGCCGAGCTTGGCCGCCGATCGAAGGATGTCCTCCAAGCACGGCGAACTGGCAAGATGACGGCCCGCGGTCCGCGCGCGGGCGGCGCGACGCGGTGGGGGTATCCGGTGTATGACGCGGGGACCGCGTACATGACCGGGATCGATCCCGTCCCCGCCGCCGTGCTGCCGCCGGGGATCCGGGCGCGCCTCGTGCCGGACGTGAACGGCCTCGCCTTCCATGTGCTGGAGGTGGGCTCGGCGGGTGAGCGCCCGAGCCTCCTGCTCCTGCACGGCTTCCCGGAGCTCGCCTACTCCTGGCGCCGCGTTATGGTCCCGCTCGCCGAGGCCGGCTTCCACGTCGTCGCGCCCGACCAGCGCGGCTACGGCCGCACCTCGCCGGCACCGGTCGGCTACAGCGACGATCTCGCGCCGTTTGGCATCCTGAACCTCGTCCGCGACATGGTCGCGCTCGCTTCCGCCCTCGATATCCCTGCCTTCGCGGGGGTGGTGGGCCACGACTATGGGGCCTCGGTCGCCGCCGCTTGCGCGCTGGTGCGGCCGGACCTGTTCCGATCACTCGTCATCATGAGCGCCCCGTTCCTAGGGGCACCGGCGTGGCCGCTGCCGCCACCGCGGTCGAGCGATCCGATCAACGACGCGCTGGCGGCGCTGGAACGGCCACGCAAACACTATCAGGCCTACTTTGCTACGTCCGAGGCGAACGGGCATATGTGGAGGGACCCGCGCGGCGTGCACGATTTCCTGCGCGCCTACTTCCACGTCAAGAGCGGCGACTGGGTCGGAAACTGGCCGTTCGAGCTCGGATCGTGGGCGGCCGAAGAGCTCGCCCGGATGCCGGACTACTACATCATGCCGCTGGCGCTCGGCATGGCGGAGACGGTCGCTCCAGAGATGCCCTCGGCCTCGGCGATCGAGGCCTGCGCGTGGCTGACCGAGCGCGAGCTCGGCTTCTACAGCGGGGAGTACGCGCGCACCGGCTTTCAGGGCGGCCTCCAGTGGTACCGCGGCCGCATCGACGGGAGCCTCGCGCGCGGCCTCTCCCTGTTCTCCGGCCGAACGATCGACTGCCCCGCGCTGTTCATCGCGGGCGACCGCGACTGGGGCGCCCGGCAGATCCCCGACGGCATTGAGACGATGCGGACGCGGGCGTTCAGCAGGATGCGGGAGCCACACTTCGTCGCCGGCGCGGGTCACTGGGTGCAGCAGGAGCGGCCGGAAGAGACCGCTGCCGCGATCATCGCATTCTTGAACGAGCCCGGTCGCGACCGGGACTGATACGCCGATCGCCGCGCGGCGGCGGGACGGACGACGATATCAGCGCCACGCCGAGCGGTAGGCATCCCATCTCGGCAGAAGGGCGCGATACATCTAGGAGGGGAGAGTTCGATGGCAGGCGTCGAAGTACAAGGGACCGTCTTGATCGTCACGGTCGTCATGGTCGTCGTCTATCTCGCGATAACGACGTGGCTCACCTTCCGATATCGGGCCAAGACCTCCGCGGACTACATGGTCGCCGGCCGTTCGGTTCCGGCCGTGGTCATCGGCGTGCTCATGATGTCGGAGTTCATCGCGCCGAAGTCGACGGTCGGAGTAGCCCAGGCAGCCTTCGAGTCCGGGATGGCCGCGGCGTGGGCGGTGGCGAGCGTGTCACTCGGCTTCCTGCTGTTCGGGCTGGGGTTCGCCAAGCGGCTCTACACGTCCGGCGAGTACACCATCTCCGCGGCCATCGCCCAGAAGTACGGGCGCTCGACGCAGCTCACCGTGTCGCTCATCATGATCTACGCGCTCCTGCTCGTGCTCGTCGCGCAGTACGTGAGCGGGGCGGCCGTGCTGGCGTCCGCTTTCGGCCTGCCGCTGACGACCTCGTCGATCCTGATCGCGGCCATCAGCACGGCCTACTGCATGATCGGCGGGCAGAAGAGCACCGCCTACGTCTCGCTCATGCACACCGTCCTCAAGATCGTTGGCGTCATCATCGTGTTCGGCGCCGCGCTGTACATGAGCGGCGGGGTCACCCCGGTGGTCGCGGCGCTGCCGCCCAAGTACTTCACCTGGGACGGGTCGGTCGGGCTGACGACGATCGTCGCGTGGACCATCGCGAGCGTCGGCGCGATCTTCTCGACGCAGTTCATCGTCCAGGCGATCTCGTCGCTCAAAGGGCCGCAGGACGTGCGCGGCGCGTGTATCATCTCCGCGATGCTGTGCCTCCCGGTGAGCCTCGCGCTGGGCTTCATCGGCGTCGCGGCGAAGTTCCTGTTCCCCGAGATGAAGAGCCTCTACGCGTTCCCGGTGTTCCTCAACCACCTGTCGCCGTTCCTCTCCGGCCTGGTGATGGTGTCGATCATCGCCTCGATCCTCGTCGCGGTCGGGACGGTGGTGGTGGCGACCTCGGCCTTGATCGTGCGCGACTTCTACGTCCCGATGGCCAAGCCGACCGCCGAGCGGGAGCTTCGGGTGTCGCGGCTGCTGGCCATACCGATCGCCTTCCTGCCGCTGTTGCTCGTGTTCTTCGCCCCCCAGGTGCTCCATCTGTCGTTCTTCACGCGGGCGCTGCGCCTGGCGATCACGGTCGTGGCGGTGTTCGCCTTCTACTTTCCGAGGTTCGGCAGTAACCGCGGCGCGACGCTCGGTCTGCTCGGCGCGACGGTGACCACGACGGGCTGGTACCTCATGGGGGATCCGTTCGGCATCGACGACATCTACATAGCCCTGGTCACACCGGCGGTCGTGATCACCATCGAATGGCTCGTGCGGCGCATCACCGGCGTCCCGGCGCCTGAACGGGGGCAGGTTGGTACCACCGTACAAGCACGCGTTCCGTGACGGCCATAGGTGGCCACCGGCGGTGTTCGACGTGGCGGACGCGGTGATGTTCTCGGCCGAGTCGGCCACGGGCCGCTACCCCGTGGAGTACAGCTACTTCCCGCAGGCTGGGCCTGCAGCCAGGCGCGCAAGGGCTGACTATCATGCCGATCCGCCCAGAGAAACGCTGGCTCTACCCGATCGACGAGAAGGAGCTGTTTGCGGTGAGGCGCTGCCGGCGCTGTGAGGGCTGCGGGCCGCCGCACGGCCGCCTGCCCCCCGTCAATCGCAAGGTGTCATCTCGACCTGCATGGTGCCTCCGGCGAACCGGCCGAGTTCGGGGAAGGGCGCGGTGGCGGTGATCGCGCGGTGTGCCGCCTCGACCGCAGCTTGCATGTCCTCGGGGCTCGCCTGCGTACTGTCGGCGGTCAGCAGCTTCGAGGGCTCGGTGATCCGTCCGTCAAAGTCGAGCGTCACCGCGAAGTTCAGCCGCAGGCTCGGATCGCCCGCCGAGGCCGCCGGCAACGCCCAGGCCTGGCGCAGTCGGCGCGCCATCGCCCGCTCGCCGTCGCGGCGGTTCGGCCGGCTCGTGCAACGAAGGTCCGCAGGAGACGGGACGACAGGCGGCAAATCGGCCTTCGGTGATCCTGCACCGTCCGCCGGTGCCGCGGCGCTACCGCCCGGCCGACGTGCCCGCGGGGTGCCGTCATCGGCCGGCGTCACCCGGCAGGGGCCGAACACGATGCACACCGTCGGCGGCTCCGATTCGAGCAGGAACTCCTCGGCCTCCGGCGCCTCGACATGCACGATGGCGTAAGGCGGTGACACGCCCCTCAGGATCGCGAGGCTCGCGGTGTCGGTGCCCTCGACCCGGCAGAACATCCCCTGGTCGGGCGAGCCAGGGCTGCCGAGGCGCCCCGAGAGACGAACCATCCAGCCGTTCGGGGTGCGGTCGATGCGGGCGACCCCGGCATTGAGGTCGATGCCGCGCGTGAGCGAGCGCTGGAACTCCTCTCGCCGCAGGGGGTTCTCGCCCGCCGAGACCATCTGCTGGCCGAGCCACTCGAAGCTGTCATAGGGCCCGGTCTCAGGTGTCGGCGCCGGCTGCGGTCGGCTGGCAGTTGCGCGCTTGTTGTCCTCGATGATCTGGTCGCGCAGCTTCGTGAAGTCCTCGGCCGTCTTCTGCAGCAGGGTGGCGACGCGCGGGGCATCGCCCAGGCCCTTCATCAGCACCCGGATGCGGGCGACGTAGCCATCGAGGCGGGGCAGCAGTTCCGCGTGGGGCATCGTGTCGGCGGCCTCCGTGAAGCGCTGCAACTCCTCGATGAAGGGCTTGATCGTGCGCGCTCGCTCGGCGTCCCGGCCTCGGCGCACGGTCTCGGCGTCCTGCCGAGCCTGGGCTTGGCGAGCGGCAGCCTCTGCATCGGCTCGCCGTTTCTCTCCCTCGATTTCGCCTTGCCGCCGTCGTGCATCCTCCACCGCTCGTCGGCCCCTCGCCTCGTCGCGGGACATGCCGATCTTGAAGCGGAGCTCGCCCACCGCGGTGTCGATGGCGCGCACCGCCTCGCCGCGATTGGCGGGGCCGATCCGGCCCCAATCCGGCCGCTGCTCCCGGCAGGCGAGGAAGTAGTCCCGGAACTCGGCGAGGTCTGCATCGGTCCAATCGGCGAGCGCCTTACCGTAGGGCCGCGGGGTGAAGGGCGAGACCTCCTGCGAGAAGCTCTCGTGCAGCGGCCAGCGGCAGCCGCCGATGCGGTCGAGGTGCTCGCCGATCGGACCGGCCGAGGCGCCCCGCGGCCACCCTACCTCGTTCTGGGCGGAGTGCTCTGGGTACTGCTCCTGCTGTCGGGAGTGCACGCGACCATCGGGGGCGTACTGCTCGCCATCACGATTCCACTCAAGGTGACCCCTGGACGGCCCGAGGACCCGACCTCGCCCCTCCACCGGCTGGGGCATGTGCTGCACCCCTGGTCGGCCTACCTCGTGCTGCCGATCTTCGGCTTCGCCGACGCCGGCGTCTCGTTGGCGGGCTTCACACCGTCCATGCTGCTGGATCCCGTGACGCTCGGTGTGGCGCTCGGCCTCTTCCTCGGTAAGCAGATCGGCGTGTTCGGGTTCGTGCTGGCGGCCGTGAAGCTCGGGTGGGCCCGGCGTCCGGCAGGCGCAAGCTGGTTGCAGGTCTACGGCGTCTCGCTGCTCTGCGGGATCGGCTTCACGATGAGCCTGTTCATCGGTCTGCTGGCGTTTGCTGGTCGCCCCGACCTCGAGGCCGAGACCAAGATCGGTGTGCTGGTAGGCTCGCTGGCGTGCATGGGGCTCGGCGCGCTCGTGCTACGCTTGGCGCCGAAGCGGACCGCGAGCCGATATGCATCCTGAAGCAGATCGATGCGGCGGGCCGGTCCTCGCCAAAGCTACTGTCCGCAGTCCGCCGATCTCACCGGCGGGGCTGACACGCAAGGCGGCCTTAGATGAAAGATGGACCGGGGCGAGCCGGGGTCGGGGGCATCGGTATCCCGCAGCGGGGTCGGCGGCACGGTTGATGCGGCCGGTAGGTCCTCGACCAGGAATGCGACAGAGGAAAGCTATATTATCGCCACTGGCGATGCAACGAAGTGCCTCAAGAGCATGCGCACGCGCCGAATGACTCTTGATGGATTGCAATAGTTTCAAACATTCTCCTACCTGATGGATTTCAAACTCACGATCCGCATCTAGAAACTAGTTCTCTGAAAGTTTCAGCGCATTGGCAACCCGACCGAGGCGATCCCTTGCCAAGCTGACTTCATCCGCCATGCTCCTCCCCTTCTTATTTTCTGGATCCGATCTGGCGCAACCCCTAGACCGGGCAGACAACGCAATGCAATCACAAAACGTAATGTCGATGCATCGGGACTTGTCGGCGGCCGCGCCGTAGGTAATTTATGACCCATTGATCTGAGATTGGCGACGGCAATGATCTTCGTCACTGATGCTAACGGTCAGACGATTTATACCGGCAATGAGTGGGAGACCCTTACAGGTCAAAGTATCGGAGAGTCATTAGGATTAGGATGGCTCGATCGGGTTCATCCGGATGATCGTAAAGTTGTACTCGACACTGTAGAAGAAGCGCGAAAAGCAATCAGTCAGTTCAGCATCAGATATAGAGTCATTCGACCTGGCGGATCGATGGTTTGGGTAGCTGTCGGCTGCATCCCTTCAATTGGGCCTCCGGATTATTCTTTCATCGGATACCTCGGATCACTTACCGAATTGGCTCCGCCGTCATCCAATTCGATGACCGCATACGGAAATGTCAACACCTTTGTACCGCCACCATCCCGAGCTGAACCTATGGCTGCGGATCATCTAGATCAAATCGCCGATCATCTGATCCTGACTAATTCACTTATAGAGGCGAATGGCCCAGAGGCGGCCCTTCCAGGCGTTCGCTACGCTCTCTACCAGATAGGATTGGCCCTCGCCGCGCGTAGTCTTCGGCCGAAGACCATCAATTAAGACTGTTCTCGCGGTCGTCGTTGAAGGAAATGACATTATGGATATTGAAAAAGTAGCGCGGCATTTGGCATTTTTACTTCGATACTCGACCCGCTGCCTTAAACTGTGATGGTGTCGGTCAGATTAGGCCACCTTACCGCCTACCAGGCGACCGACAGAGAAAAGCCCGCCGCGGCGAACTGGGCGGGCTGAGTCACTCAGGAAGGAACCCTTGGGAAGGTCCACGCCGACCTTATACTAAAGCATGAGACTTCTAACCCCTGGCATACCAGCCTTCGGGGTCGGCTACGCCATCTACTTGGTCTTGCCGCCGGGGCCCCAGCCGCGCTCCTTCACGACCTACTGGATCTTGGCCTGCATCTCGGGCATCAGGCTGCCCATCCACTGGGTCATGCCTGTCATCTGAGCTGAGCGAGCTGCGGCTGAGCCGCAGCGAGGCGCTTGCCCGCCGGAGAGGCGTAGAATGCGCCGATGGCCTGGAGATCGTCCTTGCCGAGAACGGAGGCGTAGCTGCGCGCCTGGATGTCGAGCAACTCGTCGTAGCGGCTCGTCAGAATGGGCATCACGACGTCCTTCACGAGAACCTGTGCCCGATCCGGCTCTTTCACCACCATCTGCTGCATCATCGCTGTCATGGGGGCCGCCATCGCGTTCAACGTCGCGGCCCGGCCGCCCTGCATCTGAGAGACCGCTTCCCTGGCCACCTTCAGTGTGGCGGCATCGGGGGCGGACCCGGCCGGCGGGGATGCAGTCTGGGCCATTGCCGCACCGGCGAGAGACAGGGAGAAGCAAGCGCCAGCAACGGCTTGGAGAAATCGCATGCGGCGGTCCCGCGGCGCGAGGAATCGAGTGGAACGGTGCCGAGGCACCAGGATGCGCCGGTCCGCCTCCTATCATGGTTCAGAACGAACGCCGCAGCTCCCGCCGCTCATGGCGGCCGCCGATCCAGCCATCTCTGCCGACGGGCGCCGAGGAAGCCGATGAGGATGCCGATCCCGATCCCGGCGCAGAGGGCCACGAGCCAGTCCATCAGCCGGCCGGCGCCCCGCCCACCACCTCGCCGGTCTGAAACAAGTCTCTGCTCCACCCCGGCATCCGCTCGATCATCGGCTTGGGTCCGGTCAGACCAGTAGGATGCCGTGAATCGATTGGCTTCGCGACCGACGCCGCTCGGCCCCGCCCCGATCTGCTAACGGGGCGGGGAGCATCCAATCTCACCAGCGAGTGCCGATACGCGACGCGGCCTTGGGGATCAGGATGGTAGCGGACGGCGAGAGCAATGTTTGTCGGAAGCGCGACACCGCTCTCAGGCGACGACGTGCCATCCGAGTTCGATGGCCGGCAACAGATAGGCCTTGGCCTCG
>NZ_BPQR01000041.1 GCF_022179345.1 Methylobacterium jeotgali
TCGGCGAGAAAGGGTCTTGTCGGTCCGCCCTTTCCGGAAAGCCGCGCCGGCGGATTTCGGGGAAGGGCGGGGGCCGCCGTGCCGGCGGCCCCCGCCCTTCCCCGAAATCCGCCGGCGCGGCTTTCCGGAAAGGGCGGACCGACAAGACCCTTTCTCGCCGAAGTGCCTGGAACTGTTCCGGTTCGGCTCTGCCACGGAGCCGGCGTTCCCGCAGCAGCAGTGATGTCGATGACGAGCGTAACGAACACCCTCCCGAGCGGCGACGCCCGCATCCCGGCGGCCAGCGTCGGCGGCGACGTGCCGGACTACTTCGCGCTCCTGAAGCCGCGGGTGATGGCGCTCGTCATCTTCACCGCGCTCGTCGGCATGGTCGTCTCCCACGGGCATGTGCAGCCGATCGTCGGCTTCATCTCGCTCCTGATGATCGCCATCGGCGCTGGCGCCTCCGGCTGCCTGAACATGTGGTGGGACGCCGACATCGACGCGGTGATGACCCGCACCGCCAAGCGGCCGATCCCGGACGGGCGCATCCGTCCGGACGAGGCGCTCGCCTTCGGCCTCGTGCTGTCGGTCGGCTCGGTGCTGGTGCTCGGGCTCGCCGCGAACTGGCTCGCCGCGGGCCTGCTCGCCTTCACGATCGTCTTCTACGCCGTGATCTACTCGATGTGGCTGAAGCGCACGACCGCGCAGAACATCGTCATCGGCGGCGCCGCCGGGGCCCTCCCCCCGGTGATCGGCCAGGCCGTCGTCACCGGCTCGGTCGGGATCGAGTCGCTCGTTCTGTTCGCGATCATCTTCATCTGGACGCCGCCGCATTTCTGGGCGCTGGCGCTGGTCAAGGCCGGCGAGTACGCGCGGGCCGGCATCCCGATGATGCCGAATACCGCCGGGCCGGAGTCGACCCGCCGCCAGATCGTCGCCTACACGCTGCTCCTCGCTCCCCTCGGCCTCGCCCCCGTGGCGCTGGGCTTCGGCGGCCTGATCTACGCGGTCGTCGCCCTTCTCGGCGGCCTCGCGATGGTGGCGTTCAGCATCCAGGTGCTGCGCCATCGCGAGGGCGAGGCCGAGAAGCGCGCCGCCATGGGCATGTTCGGCTTCTCGATCCTGTACCTGTTCGCGCTCTTCTCCGCGCTGCTGGCCGAGCAGAGCTTCGGCCTGTTCCGGGCGGTGATCGCGTGAACGGCGCCCCCGACAGGGCGCGGATCGAGGGCGGAGAGCGGCCCGAGCCGCCGCGCTATCCGGCCCTCACGCCGGACGAGGAGCGCCGCCGCCGCAAGCGGTCGATTGCCATTGCGCTGGCGCTTGGCGCGATGGTGGTGCTGTTCTTCGTGCTGACCATCGCCAAGCTCGGACCTCAGGTCCTCAACCGGCCGCTCTGAGGGAGGACCGGCATGGCCAACCCCTTCGGAAACGCGACCGGGCGCACCGCCCTCGCCTGCGCGGCTGTCGTCGTGGGCATGACCGGCCTCGCCTTCGCGTCGGTGCCCCTCTACGACGCCTTCTGCAAGGCGACCGGCTTCGGCGGCACGCCGCGCCAGGGGCCTGCGCCGAGCGCCGCCGTGGCGCGCTCGGGCGATTCCCTCGTCGTTCGCTTCGACACCAACGTTGCCTCGAGCCTGCCCTGGAGCTTCCGGGCCGAGACCCCGAAGGTCGAGGCGTGGCTCGGCGAGACGACCACGGTCTTCTTCCGCGTGCGCAACGACGGCCCCGTGCCAGCGACCGGCGTGGCGACCTTCAACGTGCAGCCCGAGCTGATGGGCGGCTACTTCGTGAAGGTGCAGTGCTTCTGCTTCAACGAGCAGACCCTGCAGCCCGGCGAGACCATGGACTTCCCCGTGGTGTTCTACGTGGAGCCGGCGATGCGCGAGGATTCGAACACCGGCCATCTCAGCGAGATGGTGCTGTCCTACACCTACTTCGCTGCCAAGAACGGCGTGCCGGCGCAGGCTGCGGTCGCAGGCACGGGTGCCGCGAAGCGGGAGACGCGTTTCTGACGCGCGGCAAGCGTGACAATAGACGCGGGCGGACATAAGGACTTTCGGGACGGGCCCTCGCGGGCCGTGTCCCCGGGATCGAAACGATAACAGCCGAGCCGCGAAGGCCGGGGGCGAGGAGAGACGGGACGATGGCCGAGGCGCACGCCAAGAACCACGATTTTCACATCCTGAGCCCGAGCCCGTGGCCGCTGATCGGCGCCATGTCCGGCTTCCTGATGGCCTTCGGCGCCGTGTTCTGGATGAAGAGCCTCCAAGTCGGCACCCTGAGCCCCGGCCCCTACATCTTCGGCGCCGGCGTTATCGGCGTGCTCTTCACGATGCTGTCCTGGTGGAAGGACGTCGTCCACGAGGCCAACAGCGGCGACCACACCCGCGTCGTCCAACTCCATCACCGCTACGGCATGATGATGTTCATCGCCTCCGAGGTGATGTTCTTCGTCGCCTGGTTCTGGGCCTTCTTCGAGGCGGCGCTCTACACCGCCGACCCGATCCAGCCGACCCGCGTGGAGTTCACCGGCGGCGTCTGGCCGCCGAAGGGGATCGAGGCCTTCGACCCCTGGCACCTGCCGCTTCTCAACACGCTGATCCTGCTGACCTCGGGCACCACGATCACCTGGGCGCACCACGCCCTGCTGAAGGGCGACCGCAAGGGCCTCAAGTACGGTCTCTGGCTGACGATCCTGCTCGGCGTGATCTTCAGCGCCTGCCAGGCCTACGAGTACGCCCACGCCCATTTCGGCTTCTCGGGCAGCATCTACTCGTCCACCTTCTTCATGGCGACGGGCTTCCACGGCGCGCACGTCATCATCGGCACCATCTTCCTCGCGGTGTGCCTGTACCGGGTCTATCTCGGCCAGTTCACGCCCCGGCAGCATCTCGGCTTCGAGTTCGCCGCCTGGTACTGGCACTTCGTCGACGTGGTGTGGCTGTTCCTGTTCGCCGCGATCTACGTCTGGGGCTCGGGCATCGGCCACGCCGCCCACTGAGGGCAGCGATCCGACGCATGGCGGCTGTGCGGAAAGGGCGGCCTCGGGCCGCCCTTTTTCGTGAGAAACGGTCCCATATCAGGCGCAGGGCGCCGCCTTCCGGCGGCGAGGCGCCAGGAGCGATCCCGATGACACCTCCCGAGATGCGGCCGGCCCCGATCCCGACCGGTCTGAGCGGCCGCTGCCCCCGCTGCGGCGAAGGGCACCTGTTCAAGGGATTCCTCGCCCTGCGGCCGTCCTGCGAGGCTTGCGGGCTCGACTATGCGGGCTTCGATTCCGCGGACGGCCCGGCCTTCTTCGTGATGTCGATCGTCGGCCTCGTCGTGGTCGGCCTCGCCCTCTGGCTGGAGATCGCCTACGAGCCGCCGATGTGGGTGCACGCCCTCGTCGCGGGCACCCTCTCCATCGGCCTCAGCCTGCTGCTGGTGCGGCCGCTGAAGGGGATGCTGATCGCGCTTCAATACGCCAACAAGGCCGAGCAGGGGCGCTTCCAGCGGTGAGCCCCGAGCCGGCCGCCCGACGCGGGGCGTTCCGCACGCTCGCCGCACCGGGGATCGCGACGCTCGTATGCCTCGCGATCCTGCTCGGGCTCGGCACCTGGCAGCTCACCCGCAAGGGCGAGAAGGAAGCGCTGATCGCCCGCATCGTCGAGCGCTCCCGCGCCGCGCCCGAGGCGCCGCCGGCACCGGCGGAGTGGCAGCCCGCGCGGGACGAGTTCCGTCACGTCGCCGTCGCCGGCCGGTTCGACAACGGCGCCGAGACGCTCGTGCACGGGCTCGCGCCCGGCACCGTGCCGGGGCGCGCCCGGCAGGGCTTCTACGTGATCACGCCCTTCAAGCGCGACGACGGCAGCGTCGTGCTGGTCAATCGCGGCTTCGTGCCGACCGAGCTCAAGCGCCGGGAGGACCGGGCGGACGGGCTGGTCGAGGGCGAGACGACGGTCACGGGCCTCCTGCGGGCGAGCGAGACGCGGGGCGCGTTCGTGCCTGAATCCGATCCCGTCAAGGGCGAGTGGTTCACCCGCGACGTGCCGGCGATCGCCGCGGCGCGCGGGCTCGGAGCGGTCGCCCCGTATCTCATCGAGGCGGACGCCGCGAAGGCGCCGGGCGTTCCGGCGACCGCCTGGCCCCAGGGCGGACAGTTGCGCGTCGACCTTCCCAACAACCACATGCAGTACGCCTTCACCTGGTTCGGCATCGCCGCCTGCCTGATCGGCGTCTTCGCCGTCTTCGCCTGGGGCCGGCTGCGGGCGCGGTAGCGCAGGCGCTTGCCGGAGGCGCGAGCCCATCTACTTCCCGGATGTCCGCGGAGACGTCCGATGCGCGCTAAGCCCCGAGCCGTCCTGACGGCACTCCTTCTCTCCGGCATGGCGTCGAAGGCGCTCGCCCTCGACGAGGCGGACCGCATGGCCGCCCGCGCCGCCATCACCCGGCAGGTCGAGGCCTTCGGGCGGGACGATGCCGGCGCGGCCTACGCGCAGGCGGCACCGGGCATCCAGGCGCTGTTCCCGACGCCCGAGGTGTTCCTCGGCATGGTCCGCACCCAGTACCGGGCCGTCTACCGTCACCGCAGCTTCGCTTTCGCCGACACGCGCGAGACGGGCGGCGACGCCCTGCGCCAGGGCGCGCGGATCCAGGACGAGGACGGGATCGACTGGGAGGCGGAGTACGGCGTGGAGCGCCAGGCGGACGGCACGTGGCGCATCACCGGCTGCCGCCTGACCCGCGCGGCGGGCACCAATACCTGACCGCCCGGCCGGTCCGGCGCTTCGACACCGCCGCCGCCTTCGTGTAGACGGGGCGCCTTGCCGGAGGCCCCCTTGCTCCACGTCTCGACCCGCGGCGACGCCGCGCCGCTCTGCTTTTCCGACGCCCTCCTCGCCGGTCTCGCCCGTGACGGCGGCCTCTACGTGCCCGAGAGCTGGCCGCGCCTGTCGCGGGAGGAGATCGCCGGGCTCGCCGGCCTGCGCTACGCGGACGCCGCCAAGCGGGTGCTGCGTCCGCTGATCGACGGCGAGATCGCCGATGCGGATCTCGACGCGATGATCGAGGCCGCCTACGCGACCTTCCGGCACAGCGCGATCTGCCCGCTGACGCAGCTCGACGACAACCTCTTCCTTCTGGAGCTCTTCCACGGCCCGACGCTCGCCTTCAAGGACGTGGCGATGCAGCTCCTCGGGCGGCTGATGGACCACGTGCTGCGCGCCCGCGGCGCCCGCGCGACCATCGTCGGCGCGACCTCCGGCGATACCGGCAGCGCCGCTGTCGAGGCCTTCCGCGGCCTCGATCAGGTCGACGTGTTCGTCCTCTACCCGCACGGCCGCGTGTCGGACGTCCAGCGCCGGCAGATGACGAGCGTCGGCGCCGACAACGTCCACG
The DNA here is from genome assembly GCF_022179345.1 of Methylobacterium jeotgali. Taxonomy (GTDB): domain Bacteria; phylum Pseudomonadota; class Alphaproteobacteria; order Rhizobiales; family Beijerinckiaceae; genus Methylobacterium; species Methylobacterium jeotgali. The sequence goes on from NZ_BPQR01000041.1 coordinate 5,362, forward strand.
CGCTCGCCGTCCACGGCACCTTCGACGACTGCCAGGACATCGTGAAGGCGATGTTCCAGCACGCGGACTTCGCCGACGCGGTGCGGCTGTCGGGCGTCAACTCGATCAACTGGGCGCGGGTCGCGGCGCAGGCGGTCTACTACTTCACCAGCGCGGTGGCGCTGGGCGCACCCCATCGCGAGGTGTCCTTCGCGGTGCCGACCGGCAACTTCGGTGACATCCTCGCCGGCTGGGTCGCCAAGCGCATGGGCCTGCCGATCGGCCGCCTGATGATCGGCACCAACGCCAACGACATCCTGGCGCGCACCCTGGAGCACGGCGCCTACGAGCTGCGCGGCGTCCAGCCGACCACCTCGCCCTCCATGGACATCCAGATCTCCTCGAACTTCGAGCGTCTTCTGTTCGAAGCTCTGGACCGGGACGCGACGCAGCTCGGGCGCCTGATGGCGGGTCTGAAGCAGTCGGGCGGCTTCACCGTGCCACCGGACGTGCTCGAGAGGGTCCGCTCCGAGTTCGACGCCGCTTCCGTGCCCGAGCCGGAGGTGATGGACGAGATCGGCAAGACCCACGCCGCCACCGGCGTGGTGCTCGACCCCCACAGCGCCATCGCCGTGCGGGCCGGCCGGCGCCTGCTGGCGAAGGACCCGGCGACGCCGGTCGTGGCGCTGGCCACCGCGCACCCGGCCAAGTTCCCCGACGCGGTGGAGCGGGCGACGAGCGGCGTGCGCCCTGCCCTGCCCCCGCACCTCGCCGACCTGATGGACCGGCCGGAGCGCGTCACCGAGGTCGCCAACGATCAGGCGGCCGTCGAGGCGCTGATCCGCGAGCGCGCCCGCATCACGCGGGGCGCCTGAGCATGAACCACCACTTCTCGACGCATGGCGCCTCGCCGGGCCTGCGCATCAGCCGACTCGACAACGGCCTGACGGTGGCGACGGAGGCGATGCCGGGCATCGCCACGGCCACCCTCGGCGTCTGGGTCGGGGCCGGCTCCCGGCACGAGCGGCCGGAGGAGCATGGGCTCAGCCACCTCATCGAGCACATGGCCTTCAAGGGCACGGCGACGCGCTCCGCCCGCCGCATCGCCGAGGACATCGAGAACGTCGGCGGCGAGATCAACGCCGCCACCAGCACCGAGGGCACCAGCTACACCGCCCGCGTCCTCGGCGAGGATGTCGGCGTCGCCCTCGACGTGATCGGCGACATCCTCACCAACTCGGTGTTCGAGGAGGGCGAGCTCGCCCGCGAGAAGGGCGTGATCCTGCAGGAATACGCCGCCGTCGAGGACACCCCCGACGACGTGGTCTACGACGCCTTCGCGGAGGCCGCCTTCCCCGATCAGCCGATCGGCAGGCCGATCCTCGGGCGGCCCGAGACGATCCGCAGCTTCGACCGCGCGGCGATCGAGGGCTATCTCGCCCGCGAGTACACGCCCGACCGCATGGTGCTCGCCGCCGCCGGCGCCGTCGACCACGACGCGATCGTCGAGGCGGCCGGCCGCCATCTCGGCGCGCGCCCGGCCTCGTCGGACGCGACGACCGTTCCGGGCGTCTACCGGGGCGGCGAGCGGCGCATGAAGCGGCGGCTCGAGCAGGCGAACCTCGTGCTCGGCCTGCCCGGCGTCTCTTTCCGCGACGAGACCTACTACGCCCTGCACATCTTCTCGCAGGTGCTCGGCGGCGGCCTCACCTCCCGGCTCTGGCAGGACGTGCGCGAGACCCGCGGCCTCGCCTACGAGATCCAGGCCTTCCACTGGCCCTTCTCGGATTGCGGCCTGTTCGGCATCGGCGCCGGCACGGCGGGCGAGGACATCCCGCAGCTGATCGACGTGACGCTCGCCGCGCTGCGCCGGGCGACGCGGGACGTCGAGGAGGTCGAGATCGCCCGCGCCCGCGCCCAGCTCAAGCTGTCGCTGCTCTCCGCCCTCGAGGCGCCCGGCGGACGCATCGAGCGCAACGCCCGGCAGCTTCTCGCCTGGGGCCGGGTGATCCCGACCGAGGAGGTCGTCGCCAAGGTCGACGCCGTCACCGTCGAGGACGTGCGCGCCGCCGGCGCCGCGCTGCTCGACGGCGCACCGACGCTCGCCGCCATCGGACCGATCGCCAAGCTGCCCACCCTCGGACATGTGACAGACGGCCTTCGCGCCGCCTGACACGCTCTGCGTGCGCGACCGGAGCATGTTTTGGCCGCAAACCCGCGCGATCCGGGGCCCGGCCTCGCACGAAGAAGACGTGGGCCGCGCCGTCGGGACGGCTCGCGCACCTTGCCCGCGCGAGACCCCGCTTCTACGACTGCGCGTAACCTGAGCCGTATTCGCTGACGCTGGCCCGGCCGGAATCCTCGCTTGGTGCGCACTCTCCTCCTCACGCTCGTCCTTCTGCTCGGCGCCCTCGTGCCGGCGCGCGCCGTCGAGGCGGTGCGCGTGACGCTCGACGCGCCGGTCATCGACCTGACGGGGGCGATCGAGCGCTACCGCTCGGACGGCGACCTCATCCAGATCTCCACGGCGCCGGGCAAGGACGGCATCGTACGCCGCATCCAGGTGAAGGCCCGCGATGCCGGCGCCCGCCCGGACTGGATGGTCTTCGCGCTCACCAACGACACCGACGAGCAGATCGACCTGCTGCTCGTGGCTCCCCACTTCCGCCTGGTGGATTCGGGCGTGGTCTGGCCCGATCTCGGCGGCTCGCGCATCGCCGCGATCACCGCGAGCCAGGGTATCCGCCCGGAGCGCGACGAGAACCCGGAGGCCGACCAGTTCGTCATCACCCTCGATCCCGGCACGACCGTCACCTTCGTCGCCGAGCTGCGCGGTCCCAACATCCCGCAGGTCTACCTCTGGGATCAGGAGGCCTACCGGAAGAAGTCCACCGGCCTGACGCTCTACAAGGGTATCATCATCGGCATCGCCGGCCTGCTGGCGCTGTTCCTGACGATCATCTTCGTGGTCAAGGGCGCGATCATCTTCCCCGCCGCCGCGGCGCTGGCCTGGTCGGTCCTGGCCTATGCCTGCATCGATTTCGGCTTCCTGCAGCGCATCTTCCCCGTCACCGAGCTGGCGGAGCGGGTCTATCGGGCCTCCGCCGAAGCCGTGCTCGGCGCCACGCTCCTCGTCTTCCTGTTCGCCTACCTCAACCTGTCGCGCTGGCACGTGCGCTACAGCCACGTGGCCTTCTTCTGGCTCGCCTTCCTCGCAGGCCTCGTGGCGCTCGCCGCCTTCGACCCGCCGGTGGCGGCGGGCGTGGCACGCATCTCGATCGCGGCGGTGGCGGGCGTCGGGCTTCTGCTCATCGTCTACCTCGCCGCCCATAACGGCTACGACCGCGCCATCCTGCTGGTGCCGACCTGGACGCTGCTCCTCGTCTGGGTCGCCGCCGCCGGCTTCGCCATCACCGGCCAGATCGGCAGCGACCTCGTGCAGCCGGCCCTCATCGGCGGCCTCGTGCTGATCGTGATGCTGATCGGCTTCACGGTGATGCAGCACGCCTTCGCCGGCGGCAGCCTCACCCACGCGCTCGTCTCGGACACCGAGCGCCGGGCGCTGGCCCTGACGGGGGCCGGGGACGTGGTCTTCGACTGGGACGTGCCGGGCGACCGGGTCTTCGCCGGACAGGAGGTCGAGAGCCAGCTCGGCCTGAAGCGCGGCGCGCTCGAAGGCCCGGCCTCGAACTGGCTCGGCCTGCTCCACCCCTTCGACGTCGAGCGCTACTCGGCGGCCCTCGACACGGTGATCGAGGAGCGGCGCGGCCGCATCGTCCACGATTTCCGCCTGCGGGCGGCGGCCGGGGCCTACTACTGGTATCGTCTGAAGGCGCGGCCGGTGATCGGCTCCGACGGCGAGGTCATCCGCATCGTCGGCACGCTCGCCGACGTGACCGAGGTGAAGACCGCCGAGGAGCGCCTGCTCCACGACGCGGTCCATGACAGCCTCACCGGCCTGCCGAACCGGGAGCTTTTCCAGGACCGGCTCGACGCCGCCCTCACCTTCGCCGCGCAGGACGCGCGGCTGAAGCCCACCGTGATCGTCCTCGACATCGACCGCTACAAGGCGGTGAACGACGCCATCGGCCTCTCGGCGGGCGATTCCATCCTGCTCACCCTCTCGCGCCGCCTCGGCCGGCTGCTGCGCCCGCAGGATACGCTCGCCCGCGTGGCCGGCGACGAGTTCGCGGTGATCCTCGTCTCCGAGCGCGACCCGGACCGCATCCTGGCCTTCGCCGAGATGATCCGGCGGACCATCGCCACGCCGATCACCTACGCCGATCGCGAGATCTTCCTCACCGTCTCCGTCGGCATCGCCCTCTACGAGGCGGAGTCGGTCCACAAGCGCGAGGAGGTGTTCAAGAACGCCGAGCTCGCGATGATCCAGGCCAAGCGCGGCGGCGGCGACCGCAGCGAGGTGTTCCGCGCCACCATGCGCGCCGACCGTTCCGACCGGCTGATGCTGGAGAGCGACCTGCGCCGCTCCGTCGAGCGCGGCGAGATGAAGGTGCTGTTCCAGCCCATCGTCCGCCTGGAGGACCGCACCGTCGCCGGCTTCGAGGCGGTGCTGCGCTGGGACCACCCGAAGCTCGGGCGCGTGCCGGCCTCGACCTTCATGCCGGTCGCCGAGGAGAGCGGCTTCGTCGTCAACCTCGGCATCCTGGCCCTGGAGCGGGCGGCCCTGGAGCTCGCCGTCTGGCAGCGGGCGCTGGAGGTCGAGCCGCCGATCTTCGCCACCGTCAACGTCTCCTCGCGCCAGCTCCTGCGCCACGACCTCCTGCACGACGTGAAGACCGTGCTCGCCCGCTCCGGCGTGCTGCCGGGCTCGCTCAAGCTTGAGTTCGTCGAGGGGCTGGTGATGGAGAACCCGGAATACGCGGCGCAGATGCTGGAGCGCATCCACGCGCTCGGCGCCGGCCTCTCGCTCGACGATTTCGGCACCGGCTACACGGCGCTCTCCTATCTCCAGCGCTTCCCCTTCGACATGATCAAGATCGACCAGAGCTTCGTGCGGCAGGCGGCGGCCGGGAAGAGCACCATGCTGCGCTCCATCGTGCGCATGGCCGGCGAGCTCAACCTCGCCATCGTGGCCGAGGGCGCGGAGTCGGAGGAGGACGCCCAGGTGCTGGCCGAGCTCGGCTGCGAGTACGCGCAGGGCTACGCATTCGGCGATCCGCTCACGAGCCAGCAGGCGCGCCAGCTCGTCGGGGCCGCGCAGGAAGTCGCTTGAGACACGACGGGACCGTGTTTCGCGGATCGACTTAAAGCCGCCTTAACCATAAACGCGCTGAATGCTTCCCCGGACGCCGCATCGCGGCGGCGAGCGGACGCGGAGTGGGCGCGATGATCGAGACGGCGCGAAGGGCTCGCGAGCGGCGGAGCAGCGACATCGTGCGTCGCGTGATGATCCGCCCGATCCAGGCCGCCCGGCGCTCGGAAACGATGCCCGTCCGGGAGGTGCCCGCCCGCCCCGACGGCAGCTTCGAGCGCATGCAGGCCGAGGTGGCGATCATGAAGGCCGTTCTCGTCGCGGAGCGCGCCGAGACGGAAGGCCTTCGCGCGCGCCTCCGAGCCCTCTCCGAGCGCCGCCGCGGCGACGACCTTCAGCGCGTGCCGGCCTGAGCCGGCCGCGACGCACGATCTCGGAGAGCCGAGCATGAGCCGGCGCTGCTCACTCGTCGTCAACGGACGCGCCGTGCGCGTCTCGCCGGGCGATACCTCCGTCGAGGCCGCCGTGGCCGACGGCATGATCGCACCCGTCCAGGGTGCGCACGGCACGGCCATGCTCGGCCAGGGGCCGGGACCGTCGCCGCGCCGCTCGGCCGCACGCGGAATCCGGCCGGAGCCGAGCCGCCTCGCGGCCCTGCCCCTCGCCGCCGAGGCACCGCGCGCGGAGAGCGCGGCGCCGGTGCGCGTCGAGACGCGGCCCGGCACGCTCACCGAGGTCGCCGCCCTCTCACCGCACGTCGTACAGGCCGTGGTGACGCTGCGGCGCCCGCTGAAGCTGGAGCCGGGCCATCAGGTCGGCCTCGCCTTCGAGGGGCAGGAACCGTCGCTCCTCTGCCCGACGCTGCGGGTCGACGGGAGCGCCGAGCTGAACGAGCTCGTCTTCCACCTGCCGCGCGGCGGCGCGGAGCCGAGCCTCGGCGACCGGCTTGGAACCGAGATCGCGCTCCGGGCGCCGGTCCAAGCCACGGGCCCCGAGGGGCGCGCCGCTTATCGCACCGGCGGCGGCCGCCTGGTCATCGTGTCGGAAGGGTGCGGCTTCGCGCAGGCGTGGTCCATCGCCAGAGCGGCCCGCTACATCGAGATGGATCGCGAGATGGCGCTGGTGGTCGGCGCCACCGACCCGCTCGACCTCTACATGCGCCCGGCGCTCGACTGGCTGCGGGCGACCGGCGTGAGCCGGATCACCCTCACCAGCACGCGCTCGCGGCAGCGGCCGCCGGACGTGCGTCCGGGGCCTCTGACGGCCCATGTCCCGCACCTGCTGACGACCGACGTCGTGCATGTCTGCGCCGGTCGCGCGGCGGTCGAGGCCGTGGAGGTCCTGGCGGCGGCGGCGGGCGCCCGCTGCCACGCCGTGGTGCTGCCGGAAGGCTGAGACGCCTCGGAGCCGTGCGACCCGACCCGCATAGGGGCGGACGCGGCTCCCCGTCGCGGCGCGCATTCCTCCGGCGAAGCAGAGATTGCTTCGCCGGAACGCGCATTATGCAACGCGCACGCGCCAGATCTCCTCGGCGTATTCCCGCATGGAGCGGTCGGAGGAGAACCACGCCATCCGCGCCGTGTTGTGGACTGCCTTCGCCCACCACGCTTTCGGCTCGGCCCAGGCCCGGTCGATCTCGCGCTGGGCGCGCCAGTAGTCGTCGAAGTCGACGGTGAGCAGGTACTGGTCGCGGTAGCGCAGGTCGTCCACGAGGGCGCGGTAGCGGCCGGGATCCTCCGGGGAGAGGCGGCCGGACGCGATCATGTCGAGAACGGCGGCCAGACGCGGCGACTGCCGGATGGCCGCCTGCGCGTAGCCCGGTTCCTGCATCCGGTCGAGCACCTCGGCGGCGGTGAGGCCGAAGATGAAGATGTTCTCCGGGCCCACGTGCTCGCGGATCTCGACATTGGCGCCGTCGAGGGTGCCGACGGTCAGCGCGCCGTTGAGGGCGAGCTTCATGTTGCCGGTGCCCGAGGCCTCCATGCCGGCGGTCGAGATCTGCTCGGAGAGATCGGCGGCGGGGATGATCGCCTCGGCGAGGCTCACCGAGTAGTTCGGCAGGAACGCGACCTTGAGGCGGCCGGCTACCTCCGGATCGTCGTTGACGGCGCGGGCCACGTCGCAGGCGAGCTTGATGATGAGCTTGGCGCGCACGTAGCTTGGGGCCGCCTTGCCGGCGAAGATCTTGACCCGCGGCGTCCAGTCCCGGTGCGGCTCCGCCTTGATGGCTTGGTAGAGCGCCACCGTCTCCAGGATGTTCAGGAGCTGGCGCTTGTACTCGTGGATGCGCTTGATCTGCACGTCGAACAGCGCCGAGGGATCGATGTCGATGCCGGTGCGCTCGGAAACGATGACGGCGAGCGCCTCCTTGCGGCCGCGCCGGACGGCGGCGTAGCGGCGGACGAACTCGGAATCCCGGGCGAAGGCATCGAGCCCGCGCAGGAGCGAGGGATCGTCGAGAACGCCCGGCCCGACTGCCTCGACAGCGAGCGCCGTCAGCTCCGGATTGGCGTTGTGCAGCCAGCGGCGGAAGGTGATGCCGTTGGTCTTGTTGACGATCTTATCCGGATCGAGCGCGTGCAGGTCCTTGAAGACCGTCGAGCGCATCAGGTCCGTGTGGAGCGCCGAGACGCCGTTGACCCGCCGCGAGCCGTGGAAGGCGAGGTGGCCCATGCGCACCCGGCGGCCATGGGTCTCGTCGATCAGCGAGACGGCGGCGAGATGCTCGGCGCCGCCCTGGCCGCTCTTGCCGCGCTCCTCGAGATGCATCCAGTTGATGAGGTAGATGATCTGCATGTGGCGCGGCAGCAGCCGCTCCATCAGCTCGACCGGCCAAGTCTCCAGCGCCTCGGGCAGGAGGGTGTGGTTGGTGTAGCTGAGGGTGCGGGTGGTGACGTCCCAGGCATCCTCCCAGCCGAGCGCATGATCCTCCAGGAGGACGCGCATCAGCTCCGGCACGGCGATGGCCGGATGGGTGTCGTTGAGCTGGATCGCGGCGTGGTCGGCGAGCGAGCGCACGTCGCCGCGCTCGGCCACGTGCCGGCGCACGAGGTCCTGGATCGAGGCCGAGGTGAAGAAGTACTCCTGGCGCAGGCGCAGCTCCTGCCCGGCGGGCGAGGAATCGCTCGGGTAGAGCACGCGGGAGATCGCCTCGGCGCGGGCGCGGGCCGCGACGGCGCCGACATGGTCGCCGTCGTTGAAGCGCGCGAGATCGATCGCGGACTCGGCTTCCGCCTTCCAGAGGCGCAGCGTGTTGACGTGGCGCCCCCGCCAGCCGACCACCGGCACGTCGTAGGCGACCGCCTTCACGGTCTCGGCCGGCGCCCAATGGCGGCGGATCACGCCCTCGCTCGCCATGCTCATGGTGACGCTGCCGCCGAAGCCGATCGTGTAGGTCGCCTCGGGGCGGGCGAACTCCCAGGGGTTGCCCTCGGCGAGCCAGGTCTCGGGCGCCTCCCGCTGCCAGCCGTCCTCCAGGGACTGTCGGAACAGGCCGTGATCGTAGCGGATGCCGTAGCCGATCGCCGGAATCGACAGGCTCGCCATGCTTTCCATGAAGCAGGCGGCCAGACGGCCGAGCCCGCCATTGCCGAGCGCGGCGTCCGGCTCGGCGGCCTCGACATCCTCCAGCGCGACGCCGAGCTGGGCGAGCGCCGCCTTCGTGGTCTCGAACAGGCCGAGATTGTTCAGGGCGTCGGAGGTGAGGCGCCCGATCAGGAACTCGAGGGAGAGGTAGTAGACGCGCTTGTTCGGCACCGCCGCATCGGAGGCCACGCAGGCCTCGACGATCCGGTCGCGCAGGGCGAGCGCCGTCGCGGCGTACCAGTCGCGCTCGCGGGCGTTGGCCGGGCTCCTGCCGATGGCGAAGGCGAGCTTGCCGAGGATGGCCTCGCGCATCTCGGTCACGGCGTCGGCCGCGACCGGCCTTGCCGGGACGGAGTGCAGCGGCTGCGCCGGCTCGATGGAAGAGCGCCGGTCTCCCGCGCCCTTCGAATCCTCGACTTGCCCGAGCCCGGGCAGGACCTCGTTCAGCATCGTGAATCCCCCAATCGGCCTCGTAGGGCCGGATCGCGCTCCTGGCCGGTGGCCGGATCGTCGAGCCGACATCGTGTCGCAAGGCGGAACGCTTGTCGAACCGTTCCAGGTCGAACGGTTAGCGCAGCAAACGTCATGCCCGGCATCTGTGTTCCAGTCGACACAGCCATGAGCCTGTGTCGAGCTTTGGACCGAAACAGGCCGGGATTTTGACGACGGACTCTTGAAGAGGACCTGAACGAGGCAACCTCACGCCCACGGGCTCGAACCGGAGGCGTCGATGGCTGCGAGCGAGGGGTCCGGGGTCCGCCGTCCGACGGCGTGGTGGCAGCGGGGGACCGTCTATCAGGTCTATCCGCGCTCCTTTCAGGACACCAACGGCGACGGCGTCGGGGACCTGCGTGGCATCACCGCCCGGCTCGACTACCTCGCCTGGCTCGGGATCGACGCGGTCTGGATCTCGCCGATCTTTCCCTCGCCCATGGCGGATTTCGGCTACGACGTCGCCGACTATTGCGGCATCGACCCGCTCTTCGGAACGCTGGAGGATTTCGACGCGCTCGTCGCGCAGGCCCATCGCCGGCGGCTCAAGGTCATCCTCGACTTCGTCCCGAACCACACCTCCATCGCGCATCCCTGGTTCCAAGAGGCGCGCGCCTCGCGGCAGAGCCCGCGGCGGGACTGGTACATCTGGCGCGACCCGGCGCCCGGCGGCGGGCCGCCGAACAATTGGCTGAGCAACTTCGGCGGCCCCGCCTGGACCTTCGACGCGGCGAGCGGACAGTACTACTACCACGCCTTCCTGCGGGAGCAGCCGGACCTCAACTGGCGCAACCCGGCGGTGCGCGCGGCCATGCACGACGTGCTGCGCTTCTGGCTCGACCGGGGCGTGGACGGCTTCCGCGTCGACGTGATCTGGCACCTCATCAAGGACGAGGGCTTCCGCGACAACCCGGCGAACCCGGATTTCCTCGCGCACGAACCCGAGATCAACCGCTTCACCCAGGTCTATTCCGCGGACCGGCCGGAGGTCTTCGACGTAATCTCCGAGATGCGCCGCGTGCTCGACGCCTACGAGGAGCGCGTGCTGATCGGCGAGATCTACCTGCCGATCGAGCGCCTCGTCGCCTATTACGGGCCGAACCTCGACTGCGCCGACCTGCCCTTCAACTTCCAGCTCATCCAGACGCCGTGGCGGGCCGACGCCGTGGCGGAGCTGGTGCAGAACTACGAGGCGGCGCTTCCCGAGGGCGGCTGGCCGAACTGGGTGCTCGGCAACCACGATCGACCGCGCATCGCGGCCCGGATCGGCCCGGATCAGGCGCGCATCGCCGCGATCCTGCTGCTGACCCTGCGCGGCACCCCGACGCTCTACTACGGCGACGAGATCGGCCTCGGCCACGTGCCGATCCCGCCGGAGCGGGTCCAGGATCCGTGGGAGCGCAACGAGCCGGGCCACGGGCGCGACCCGGAGCGGACGCCGATGCAGTGGGACGACGGCGACAATGCCGGCTTCTCCGACGCCGAGCCTTGGCTCCCGCTCTCGAACGACTACCGCACGCGGAACGTCGATTCGCTGCGCGATGCCTCGGGGTCGATCCTCACGCTCTACCGCATCCTTCTTGCATTGCGGCGAGAGCATGCCGCCCTTGCGGAAGGCGCATACCGGACCTGCCAGGAGGGAGTCGACGGGGTGTTCGCCTACGAGCGCTACGACGCCGTTGCAACCTTCCGGATCGTGCTGAACTTCACCGACGAAGATCGGATCTGCGCTCTGCCGGACGGAGCGGCCTGGACCGTTCTCCTGTGCAGCCACGGCGGCCGAGGGGGCGACCGGATCGACGGAAGAACGGCGTTGCGTCCGTCAGAGGGGCTGGTGCTCCTGCGTGCCGACGCGGCCGGCTGATTATTGCAACGCAACGAAAATGAACCGAATATTAATCACGCCGATGGCGTGAATTGTGCGTCGCGAAGGAACCGTCGCGCGCAGAGGGGGTTGGCATGTCGGCTGGGCTCGTCACGGCAACGCTTCGGCCCGGATCTGTCGTGACCCGCGGGAAGATCGTGATGGCGTATGAGGACCGGTCCGGCACGGCGACCGCCGGGGGCCCTCTTTCGGCCTTGCCCGACATCCGCGCCTCGCTTCAGACCCGCATCCTCTACGCCACGCCGGAGATGGCCGATTTCGTGAAGACCGGCGGCCTCGGCGAGGTCGCCGCGGCGTTGCCCCGCGCCCTGCGCCGCGACTTCGATGTCCGCGTGCTCATTCCCGGTTATCCGAGCGTCACCCGCGCCTTTCCCTACATCCCCGTCGTCGGCCGCCTCGAAGGCCATGCCGGTCTGCCCGCCTGCCAGCTCGGGCTCGTCGAGACGGCGGACGGCCTGCGGGTCTACGTGCTGCTCTGCCCCGAGCTCTACGAGCGGGACGGCTCGCCCTACGGCAACGCCCGCGGCGACTTCGCCGACAACGACATCCGCTTCGGCCGCCTCAGCCTCGCCGCCGCCGATCTCGCCCTCGGCGCCGACCCGGCCTGGGCGGCCGACCTGCTGCACCTGAACGACTGGCAGGCGGCGCTGGCGCCGGCCTACCTCGCGTGGCGCGGTGCCCGCGTGCCGAGCGTCCTGACCATTCACAATCTCGCCTATCAGGGGCTGTTTCCCCGCGAGAACCTCGGGCGCCTCGGCGTGCCGGACTACGCCTTCCAGATGAACGGCGTCGAGTTCTACGGGCAGCTCTCCTTCCTCAAGTCGGGGCTCTACTACGCCTCCCACGTCACCACCGTGAGCGACACCTACGCCCGCGAGATCACCACGCCCGACGCCGGCTGCGGCCTCGACGGGCTGCTGCGCACCCGCGCCGCGCAGGGGCGGCTGACCGGCATCCTCAACGGCATCGACGAGAGCTGGGACCCGCGTACGGATCCGCATCTCGCCACGCGCTTCGATGCCGACGACTGGAAGGGCAAGCGGGCGAATGCCGAGACCGTGCGCCGCCAGTTCGGCATCGCCGTCTCGCGCGGGCCGCTCTTCGCCATTGTCTCGCGGCTCGTCCATCAGAAGGGCATCGATCTCAGCCTGGAGATGGCCTCGACCATCGTCGAGAACGGCGGCCAGCTCGTCGTCATCGGCCAGGGCGAGAGCCGGTTCGAGGACGCGCTGCGCGGCCTCGCCAGACAGCGTCCGGACGCGGTGGGCGTGCGCGTCGGCTTCGACGAGACCGATGCGCGCCGCATGTTCGCGGGCAGCGACTTCCTGCTGATGCCCTCGCGCTTCGAGCCCTGCGGCCTCGCGCAGATGTACGCGCAGCGCTTCGGCTCGCTGCCGATCGTGCGCAAGACCGGAGGCCTCGCCGACACGGTCGAGGACGGCGTCACCGGCTTCACCTTCTCCGAGACCTCGGGGGGCGGGTTCGCCGGCGCCGTCAGGCGCGCCTTCGAGACCTTCGCGCAGACGAAGCGCCTGAACGCGATGCGCCGCAACGCCATGGGCCGCACCTTCGGCTGGGACCTCGCGGCCTCGAGCTACGCCGGCCTCTACAGCCGCGCCATGGGCAACGGCGCGGCCCAGCGCTGGCGCGCCGCCTGATCCGTCGGCTGGTTCCCGAACGAGAAAAGGGCCGCTTCCAAGAGCGGCCCTTTTCGTTTCGAGAGGCTTCTACAGCCTATCCCTGGAGCACGAAGATCATCGTTCCGAGCGGCGGCAGGGTGAGCGAGAGCGATTGCGCCTGGCCGTGGCTTGGCGTCGGGTCCGTGCCGAGACCGCCGTGGTTTCCGACGTTCGAGCCGCCATAGGCTTCCGCGTCGGAGTTGAACGCCTCGCGATACCAGCCGGCGGCGGGAACGCCGACGCGGTAGCCTTCCCGCGGCACGGGCGTGAAGTTCGAGACCACGATGGCGATCTGCCCCGGCTCGGTGCCCTTGCGGGCCCAGGCGATGACGCTGTTGTCCTGGTCGTCGGCCACCAGCCACTCGAATCCGGCGCCCTCGGTGTCGCGGGCGTAGAGGGCCGGCGTCGAGGTGTAGAGGCGGTTGAGGTCGCGGATCACGTCCTTGACGCCGCGATGCAGCGGATCGTCGAGGTGGTGCCAGTCGAGGCTGTGATTGTGGTTCCACTCCCGCTCCTGGCCGAACTCGCCGCCCATGAAGAGCAGCTTCTTGCCCGGATGCCCCCACATGAAGCCGTAATAGGCGCGCAGGTTCGCGAACTTCTGCCAGCGGTCGCCGGGCATCTTGCCGAGCATCGAGCCCTTCCCGTGCACGACCTCGTCGTGGGAGAGCGGCAGGATGAAGTTCTCGGAGAAGGCGTAGAGCAGCCCGAAGGTCAGGTCGTGGTGGTGATAGCGCCGGTGGATCGGCTCCTTCGAGATGAACTGCAGGGTGTCGTGCATCCACCCCATGTTCCACTTGAAGCCGAAGCCGAGGCCGCCGGTGTAGGTCGGATGTGACACCCCCGGCCACGAGGTCGACTCCTCGGCGACGGTGATGGTGCCCGGCGCGTGGCTGTAGGTCGCCTCGTTGGTCTTCCTCAGGAAGTTGATGGCGTCGAGATTCTCGTTGCCGCCGTACTGGTTGGGGATCCACTCGCCGGCTCGCCGGGAGTAGTCGAGGTAGAGCATCGAGGCGACGGCATCCACGCGCAGGCCGTCGAGATGGTAGTGCTCCAGCCAGAACCGCGCGTTGGCGGCAAGGAACGTCGCCACCTCGGTGCGCCCGAAATTGTAGATGTAGGTGCCCCAGTCCTGGTGGAAGCCCTGGCGGGGGTCGGCGTGCTCGTAGAGATGCGTGCCGTCGAACAGGCCGAGGCCGTGGGCATCGAGCGGGAAGTGGCCCGGCACCCAGTCGAGCATCACGCCGATGCCGGCCTCGTGGGCCGCATCCACGAACTCCGAGAAATCCTCCGGCGTGCCGAAGCGGCTCGTCGGCGCGTACATCGAGACCGTTTGGTAGCCCCACGAGCCGTCGAACGGGAACTCCGTGATGGGGAGCATCTCGATATGCGTGAAGCCGAGCTCCTTCACGTAGGGGATGAGCCGGGCTGCGAGCTCCTTGTAGGTGAGGTAGCGGTTGCCCTCCTCCGGCACACGCGCCCAGGAGCCGAGATGGACCTCGTAGATCGAGATCGGCGTATGCCGCGGGTCCTTCTCGCCCCGCGTCGCCATCCACTGCGCGTCGCGCCAGGAACGGTCCCGCAGCCCGTACATGACGGAGGCCGTCTCCGGCGGCTTCTGCGTGGCGAACGCGACGGGGTCGGCCTTCAGCGGCACCAGCGATCCGTCGGGCCCGCGCAGCTCGTATTTGTAGTGCCCGCCGGCCTTCAGGCCGGGGATGAACAGCTCCCAGATGCCGCCATCCTGCCAGAGGCGCATCGGGTGGCGGCGGCCGTCCCAATCGTTGAAGTCGCCGACCACGCTCACCCGGCGTGCGTTCGGCGCCCAGACGGCGAAGCGGAAGCCGGCGATGCCGTCGAGCGTGCCCTGATGCGCGCCGAGCACGCGGTAGACGGTGTTGGTGCCGATCTCCCGGAGCGCGGCGACATCGCTCTGGTCGATGGAGGAGCCGAAGCCGTAGGGGTCGTGGCGGCAGCGGCGCACGCCGTCATGACCCTCCAGCTCCAGCTCGTAGAGCGGCCGGCCCTGGCTCGCGACGCGGGCGACGAAGAAGCCCTCCGGGTGTCGGCGCTCGAACGGGATGCGCTCGTCCCCGACGATGAGCGTCGCCGCCCGCGCGTCCGGCAGGACGGCGCGGACCTCCCAGGCCCCCTCGCCGACCTGATGGGGACCGAGGATCGAGAAGGGATCGCCGTGGTTGGCCGCCATGATCGCGGCGACGGCGTCGGGATGCAGGCCGGTGCCGGAGGCGTCCTTGCCCGGCGCCCTGCCCTTCCTCGCGGCGATCGGCGCGACACCCGCCGACCCGGACTTGCCCGATGACGCGCCGGTCCTGGTCGCGAACGTCTCGTCGGTCTCCGTCATTCAGCTGCCTCTCTGCGTTTCGTCCAGAATGCTGAGAACCCCGCGAGACGGGATTTCGATCCAGTCGGGACGGTTGTTGGCCTCGTAATCGACCTCGTAGAGCGCCTTGGTCAGCAGGCTGAGCCGCAGCAGCCGGTCGTGCGTGTCGGCATCCTCCACCGCGGCGCGCGTGCCGGCGACGGCCGCCTCGTAGCCCGCCAGGAAGGCTGCATCGATCATGCCGCGCCAGGCGATCGAGGCCCGGCGGGCCCGCTCCTCGGCATCGGCGAAGCGGGTCGCGATCTGCCGTGTCACGGCCTCGGCGCCGTAGGCGAAGGAGCGCAGCATGCCGGCGACGTCCCGCAGCGGCGTCGACTTCAGGCGCCGCTCCTCGGCCGGCCGCGAGGGCTCGCCCTCGAAGTCGACGATGACGAGGTCGCCCTCGGAGGCGAGCACCTGACCGAGATGGTAGTCGCCGTGGATGCGGATCTTCCACGCGCCCTTCGGCGGGCGGGCGGTGAGCTCGTCGATCAGGCGCTCGACCTCGGCGCGACGTGTATGAAGCGTCGCCGAGGCCGGCTTGCCGGCGTCGAGCCCCCGCTCGATCATCTGCGTCAGCGCCGCGAAGGCGCGGTTCGCCTGATGGCGGGCGTCGCGGGCGAGCAGGTCGAGATCGGATTCGTCCATCGCCTCGGCGGCGAAGGCGGGATCGTCCGTGGGCATGGCGAAGGCGGCATGCATCTCCGCCGTGCGGCGGCCGAGCAGCTCCGCCCAGCGCAGATGCGGCGCGAAGGCCTCCTCCGGCGCCGGCGCCTCGCTCTCGGGGGCGAGCACCACCGTGTCAAAGTCGCGCCGCAGCCCCTCCAGCATCAGCGTCCAGGCATCGCCCTGGTTGAGGACGAAGCGCTGGAGCACGGCGAGCGCCGTGCGGGTGCCGTCCGCCGCGACGTGCTCCAGGGTGCCCAGCAGCGCCGGGGTGTTGGCGAAGCGCGCCTCCTCGGTGAGGAAGCGGCCGACCTCGACCTCCGGGTGCGTGCCCGGCTGCAGCCGCCGCAGCAGCTTGAGCATCATCTTCGAGCCGATGGCGATCGAGGTGTTGCTCTGCTCGGCCTTGAGGCGTCGGACCTCGCCGGCCTCGAAGGGCAGCTCGTGGTCGAAGGCGGAGGTGGTCGAGAACACGAGCGCGCCGTTCTCGGTGGCGATCTCGCGGCCCTGCTTCATGCCTTCGACGAGACAGATCGCGAAGTCCGCGGAGCCGGCGGCGCCGTAGATCAGGCCCGTGCGTGGCCCGCGCCGGACGCGGGCGACGGCGAACTCCATGAGCGCCTCGTCCTCGCGGCCCTCGTCGACGCCGATCGGCACGAAGTAGTCCTGCTGCTCGCCGTTGGCGAGGTTGACGGCGAGCCGCGTCATCAGGAAGCGCGCGTCGCCGACGCCGTCCTCGATCGGCGCGCAGTCCGTGACCTGCACGCTCTTGATGCGCGAGCCCTTGGCGCCGAACCAGCGGCGGCTCGTCAGGAAGGGCGGCACCACGGTGCGCTCGAAGGCGACCCGCTCGCGGCCCTTCATCAGGGTCTCGATGCCGCCCGTGAGGACGAGGGTGAACAGCTCGGGCGGCTCGGGGCTCGGCCCGACCTGACCGCTGTTCGCGGCGCTGACCCGGAACCAGTAGAAGCCGTAGGCCGGCAGCGTCAGCAGATAGGGCAGCTCGCCGATGGCCGGGAACTCGGTGCCGCCGGTCAGCTCGATCGGCACGGCGCTGCGCAGCTCCGACAGGTCGAGCTGGACGGCCTGCGGCGCCCGCGAGAGGTTCGCGACGCACAGGATGCGCTCGCCCTCGAACTCGCGGATCCAGGCGAGCACCTTGCGGTTCGAGGGGTAGAGGAACTGCATGGTGCCGCGTCCGAGCGCGACCGAGTTGTTGCGGATCGCGATCATGCGCCGCGTCCAGTTCAGGAGGCTCGTCTGCGAGTAGGCCTGCGCCTCGACGTTGATGGCGTCGAAGCCGTAGACCGCATCCTGCACCGCCGGCAGGAACAGCCGCTGCGGGTTGGCGCGGGAGAAGCCGCCGTTGCGATCCGGGGACCACTGCATCGGCGTGCGCACGCCGTCGCGGTCGCCGAGATAGATGTTGTCACCCATGCCGATCTCGTCGCCGTAGTAGAGCACCGGCGTGCCGGGCATCGACAGGACGAGAGACTTCATCAGCTCGATCTTGCGCCGGTCGTTCTCGAGGAGCGGGGCGAGGCGGCGGCGGATGCCGAGGTTGATGCGGGCGCGCCGCTCGGCGGCGTAGAACGACCAGAGGTAGTCGCGCTCCTCGGCGGTCACCATCTCGAGCGTGAGCTCGTCGTGGTTGCGCAGGAAGATGGCCCACTGGCAGCCCTCCGGGATCTCCGGGGTCTGGCGCATGATGTCGGTGATCGGGTGCCGGTCCTCGCGCGCGATCGCCATGTACATGCGCGGCATCAACGGGAAGTGGAATGCCATGTGGCACTCGTCGCCCTCGCCGAAATACTGTGCCGTCTCCTCCGGCCACTGGTTGGCCTCCGCCAGCAGCATCCGGTCGGGATAGCTGGCGTCGAGCGCCGCGCGGATCTTCTTGATGACCGTGTGGGTCTCGGGAAGGTTCTCGCAGTTCGTGCCGTCGCGCTCGATCAGGTAGGGAATCGCGTCGAGGCGCAGGCCGTCGACGCCCATGTCGAGCCAGTAGCGCATCACCTCGATGACGGCCTCGAGGACGGCCGGGTTGTCGAAGTTCAGGTCCGGCTGGTGCGAGTAGAAGCGGTGCCAGAAATACTGCTTGGCGACCGGGTCCCAGGTCCAGTTCGAGACCTCGGTGTCGAGGAAGATGATCCGCGTGTCGGAGTAGACGTCGTCGCGATCCGACCAGACGTAGAAGTTGCGCTCGGGGCTCCCCGCCGGCGCCTCGCGGGCCGCCTGGAACCAGGGATGCTGGTCGCTGGTGTGATTGATCACGAGCTCGGTGATGACGCGCAGGCCGCGCTCGTGGGCAGCGTCCACGAAGGCCCGGAAATCCTCCATGGTGCCGTAGGAGGCGTTGACGTCGCGATAGTCGGCGATGTCGTAGCCGTCGTCCCGCAGGGGCGAGGGATAGAACGGCATCAGCCAGATCGCCGTGACGCCGAGGTCGCGGACGTAGTCGAGCTTCTGCGTCAGCCCCTTGAAGTCGCCGATGCCGTCATCCGTCGAGTCGAAGAAGGACTTGACGTGGATCTGGTAGATAATGGCGTCGCGGTACCATTGCGGGTCGCTGCGATCGATCATCGCGTCGCTGCCTCGTAAGCCGAGTCTTGCATCGGGTCTTGATGGGGAGCGCCTGCCCGGAAGGGGCGGCGCGAGCGGTCGACGCTTCGAGACCGCATCACCGTGGCGATACCGCGACGGAAGCCCTCGCTCGCCAGCGATTCTGGTCGCACGGGGCCCCTCATTCCGCAACCCGCCGGGGCGTCCTGAGGCGCCAGATCACGCAGGAGCGCTCCGCCGGATCAAGGGCGATGACGTGGTCGCGCCCGCGCAGCTCGAATTTGTAGCCCTGAAGCAGGTCCTCGACCTCCACTGCGTCGCCCCCGCCGACGAGCCAGAGCGGGATCTCGTAGCCGCATTCCTGCCGGTTCTTCGGGTCGAGGTTGACCATCACGAAGACGCAGTTGTCGCCCTCCGGCGTCGTCTTCGCGTAGGCGATGATGTTGTCGTTCCAGGCGTTGGTGAAGGTGACGTTCCGGAAGTCCCACAGGGCCGGGTTGTCGCGCCGGATGCGGTTGAGCTTGACGATGTGCTCGCGGATGTTGCCGGGCCGGTCGTAGTCCCAGGCCTTCAGCTCGTACTTCTCGGAGTTGAGATACTCCTCCTTGCCCGGATAGGGCGCGGCCTCGCACAGCTCGAAGCCGTTGTAGATGCCGTAGACCGAGGAGAGGGTCGCGGCGAGCGTCGCACGCACCACGAAGCCGGCGCGTCCGCTGGTCTGGAGGTAGTACGGGTTGATGTCCGGCGTGTTGGCGAAGAAGTTCGGCCGGTAGTACTCGCCCATCTCGCCGGCCAACTCGTTGGCATAGGTCGTGAGCTCGTACTTGGTGTCGCGCCAGGTGAAGTAGGTATAGCTCTGCTGGTAGCCCGCCTTGGCGAGCTTCTTCATCATCTTCGGCCGGGTGAAGGCTTCGGCTAGGAAGATCACGTCCGGATAGCGGCCGTTCACCTCGCCGATCATCCACTCCCAGAACGGGATCGGCTTGGTGTGCGGGTTGTCGACCCGGAAGATGCGCACGCCGCGCTTCGCCCAGCCGAGCACGATGTCGCGCAGCTCGATCCAGAGCGAGGGCAGCGCGCCGCCGTAGAAGTGGACGTTCGAGATGTCCTCGTACTTCTTCGGCGGGTTCTCGGCGAACTTGAGCGTGCCGTCCGGACGCCACTCGAACCACTCGGGATGGTCCTTGATCCAGGGGTGGTCCGGCGAGCACTGGATGGCGAAGTCGAGCGCGATCTCCATGCCATGCGCGTGGCTCGCCGCGACGAGCCGCTCGAAATCCTCCAGCGTCCCGAGCTCGGGATGCACGGCCTCGTGTCCGCCCTCCGCCGCGCCGACGGCGTAGACGGAGCCGACATCGCCTTCAAGTGCCTTCAGGGTGTTGTTCTTGCCCTTGCGGTTGGTACGCCCGATCGGATGGATCGGCGTGAAGTAGAGCACGTCGAAGCCGAACTCGCGGATCTCGGGCAGGCGCCGGATCACGTCCTCGAAGGTGCCGTGGCGGTTCGGATCGCCCGACTGCGAGCGCGGAAAGATCTCGTACCAGGCGGAGAATCGCGCCGCGAGCCGATCGGCGATCACCGGGATCGCCACCGGATAGCGGGAGGCGTTGACCCGCTCCGAGTGCGTGCGAACGAGGCTCGCCGTGCCCGGCTCCAGGATGCGGTCGAGCTGCAGCGCCGAGCCCGACTCCTCGGCGGCGAGCGCGGCGACGACCGCCGTCAGCCGATCGCGGTCGCGACCCTCGGCGAGGTCGGCGGCGGTCTTGACCAGCGCCACGCCCTCGATCGTCTCCAGGCGCACGTCGACGCCGGCGTCGCGCTTCTTGAGGGTGTCGCGAACCCAGGACGAGAAGGCATCCCGCCACGCCTCGATCGTGTACTCGTAGCGGGCGTTGCGCAGGAGCGGGAAGCTGCCGGCCCAGCGATCGTTCTCGACGAAGACCATCGGGTCGCGCCGCCATTCGCTCTTGCCGACGACGCGGGAAAGGATGCTCGCGGCGATGATCTCGTGTCCGTCGGAGAAGATATC
Source organism: Methylobacterium jeotgali (assembly GCF_022179345.1). Lineage (GTDB taxonomy): Bacteria > Pseudomonadota > Alphaproteobacteria > Rhizobiales > Beijerinckiaceae > Methylobacterium > Methylobacterium jeotgali. The sequence continues at coordinate 25,834 of NZ_BPQR01000041.1, forward strand.
CGCCTCGACGCGCAGGCTCTCGCCGACGACGCGCTTCACCGCCGAGCGTCCGCCGTCGATCTCGGGGCTCACCGCCTCGATGACGACGCGGCCTTTTCCATCGGGGGCATCGTTCAAAGGCTTCTCGCGCACCGCCGCAGCCTCCGCGGCGAGGATGCGGAGCTCGCCGGGCGCGAGGTCGATGGAGAGGCCCGGCTCGAAGGCGATCGGCTCCAGGCCGGGGGTTCGGTCGGTGAAATCGGCCAGTCCGCCGCCGGTCCGCGCGATGAGCGCCCCGGCATCGACAGGAAGCGGCCGGCCGGTCGGGTTGTGCAGCACCAGCACGGCGTTCCGCGCCGAGGCCGGATGGCCGCTGTCGTAGCGGACGAGGGCGAGATAGCCCGCGTCCGGCGCCGAGAGGCGGACCTGCGCGCCCTCGACATTGGCGGCCGGCAGCTCGGCGCGCAGCGCGTTGATGGCGGCGACGTCGGCGGAGATGTCGACCCCGCTGTTCGGCTCCCGCCAGTCCGGCGTCGTGTCGACGACATGGAGGCTGTGGCGATACCCCCACTCGTAGCCGATCGGCATCAGCACGCCGGCCGAGAAGAAGGCGGCGAGGGCGTAGCGGCTGCGCAGATGCGCGGCAATCTCCTCCGGCCCGCCGGTGACGCCCGCCGCGAGGCGGGCCATGTCGTGGTTCTCGGGGAAGGCGATCGAGGGCGCCAGGATGCGCAGGCGCTCGTACTGCTCCAGCGCCCAGGGCGCGCGCAGGTCCCACCAGGCGAAGGAGTTGAACAGGTAGTCGAACCCGGCGCCGGCTGTCGCCCGCGCCTCGTCGAAGGTGCAGCCCAGCGTCTCGGCGGCGAAGAGGCTTGATCCGTCCCGCGCCTTGGCGCCGCCGATCAGGGCGCGCCAGACATCCGGCGGCACCTTGTAGGCGGCGTCGCAGCGGAAGCCCGCGATACCGAGCCCCTGAAGGCGGGCGATGTAGCCGTCGAAGAGCGCCGTCAGTTCGCGGCGGGCCTGCTCGGAATGGTAGTCGAGCTCGGCGAGGTCGCCCCAGACCGTGCGGATCGACGGATCGTCCGGGTCGACCGCCTCGGGGCTGGCGATCCCGCCCTCCGCGTCCTTCACGAAGAGGTCCGGCCGCTCGCGGGCGAGCTGCCCATCCTTCGCGGTGTGGTTGACCACGAGATCGGACATGATCCGCAGGCCGTGCTTGGCGGCGGCCTCGCAGAAGGCACGGATCTGGTCGTCGTCCGAGACATCGCCCTCGTCGCGAAACCGCTCGTCCAGGCGGTCGAGATCGGCCACCGCGTAGAGGCTGCGGGAGCCGCCGGTCTGGTGGAACGGGTTGAGGTAGACCCAGTCGAAGCCCATCGCGGCGATGCGCGGCAGGTCCGCCGTCCAGTCGGAGACGCGGCCGGCGAGCAGCGGGAACAGGTTGTAGATGCGCGGTCCCTCGACGCGCACCGGAAGTGCCGGCACCGCCACGTTCGACGCCTTCCGCCCCTGGGCGGCCGCGGCTGTGGTGGGTGCGTTCATGCGAACCTCGCTTCCATCTGTCTCATCGGGTCGGCGGGTACGAATCCGCCGCGCGGACCGGCTCAGCCCGCGCGCCTCAGAACCGCAAAGGGCAGGCTCGCGAAGAGTTCCCCGGCATCCAGGCTCGCCCCCGTATGCTCGGCCCCTGTGACGAGGTCGTGCCAGCGCCCGGGATCGCTCAGCGTCAGCACCGTCCCGGAAAAGGCCGAGCCCGACCAGGGCTCGGTCCCGACGAGGTTCGCGACCAGCCGCGGCACCGCCACGAGCAGGTCGTTCGCCCCCGAGGTCTCACCGACCCGGCGGAAGGCGACGAGGTTCTGCGCGCGGGTTCCCGTCGCGATCACTGGCTCGTAGCCGGCATCGGCGTAGAAGCGGGGATCGGCGGCGCGGTCGGCGAGCAGGCGGCTCAGCACGGCCTGCTTCACCCGCCCGTCCCGCCAGCTCGCCAGCAGATCGGCCGCCGGCACCTCGATGGTCAGCGCTTCGGCCCGGGCGCCGTAATCCACCGGGCGGCGGTTATCGGGATCGACGAAGGAGAAATCCCAGAACTCGGTGCCCTGGTAGGTGTCGGGCACGCCGGGCAGCGTTGCCTTGAGGACGGTGCGGCCGAGGCCCGCGATCATGCCGAGGCAGGCGAGCCGCCGGGCGAGCGGCCGCAGTCGCGCGAGGAAGGCGGAGCCCGGTGCGATGATCGCCGCGAAGAGGTTGCGGACGGCACCCTCGTAGGCCTCGTCGATGTTCACCCAGTTGGAGTGGCGCTTGCCCTCGCGAAGGGCCTTCTCCGAGTAGGCGATCAGCCGATCGCGAAAACTCTCGACCTCGGCCGGCACGTCCTCGTCGATCAGCTCCAGCGGCCAGGCACCGAGGATCGCCTGGAGGAACATCCACTGGTCGTTGGCGTCCGGGGCGGGCTCGCCCTCGACGCGGGTGAGATGCGGGCCCGCCGTCTCGCGCCAGGCGTCCCAGGCTCTCGCCCACTCCTCCGGCATCTCGGAGAGGGCGAGCTGGCGGGTGCGGGCATCCTCGCCGCGCTTGGTGTCGTGGGTCGCCGTCGCGATCATCGCGTTCGGCCAGTCGCGGGCACGGGCCGCCTGAAGCGCGTGGAAGTGCTCCACGGTGATCCCGTACTCGCCGGGATCACCGCCGACCTCGTTGAGGCCCAGCAGCAGCACGTAGCGGTAGAAGAGCGTGTCCTCCAGGCTCTTGGCCATCACCGGCCCAGTAAGCTGCTGGAAGCGGCGGCGGAACCGCAGCACGAGTCGCGGGTCGGGCCGGGCCGGACCATCCGTATCGACCTCGCCGAGCAGTGCCGCTGCGGCGAAGTCGTGGACGCTGCGGTCGGGCAGCGCGCTCCAGCGCTTCGCCTTGGCGACGGCGCCCTCGATGAGGCGCACGTCCTCGGGCTCGACGTCGCTCTCGTCGAGGTCCGAGGGCAGATAGCTCCGGTAGGTCGGGAAGCGGGCGATGATCTCGATGAGCGCCCGGCGGATGGCGTTGACGGAGAAGTCGCGGGTGCGCCGGTCGGCGTCGGCGATCTGCTTGAGGTCGTTGGTGAGGACCTCGAGCTCGCTGGCGAAGCTGATCTCGAGGATCTCTGCCTTCGCTGCGCGGAGCTGGAAGCCGTACTCCTCGTCGGCGTCCGTCGCCCAGCCGTAGAGGCGCTCGATGCGAGCCTGCTTGCCCCGGTCGACGAGGATGCCGTCGAGCTGGTTGAGCACGTCGTAGCCCGTCGTGCCCGCCACCGGCCAGGGCCGGAGCCGCTCGCCGGGTTCGAGGATCTTCTCGACCACGACGTAGAAGCCCGGCCCGACGGCCGCCTGAAGCGCGCGGGCGTAGCCCTGCGGGTCGGCAAGGCCATCGATGTGGTCGATGCGCAACCCGTCGATGCGGCCCTCGCGGACGTGCCGGAACACGGTCTCGTGGGCGCGGTGGAAGATGTCGGACTTCTCGACCCGCAGGCCGGCGAGGCTGTTCACGTCGAAGAAGCGCCGGTAGTTGATGTCGCTCGCCGCGACCCGCCAGTGGGCGAGCCGGTAGGCCTGGCTTTCCAGAAGCCGGTGCAGGGGCCCGAAGCTCTCGGGATGGCCCTTGCGGCCGTTGAGGAGACGCAGGGTGCGGGCCATCGCCTCGCGGATCGCGGGCGAGGCGCCGTAGAGGTCGGCGAGGCGCTGCTTCAGGCCCTCGGCCTCCGCCGGGAATGTCTGCCTGCGCTCCGCGTTCGTCTCCTCGCCCATGGCGCGAAGCCGCTCGGCGACGCCGAGCAGACCGCCCGCCGCGTCCTCGTCCACCTCGACCATGGCGGCGAGCACCCGGTCGAGCACCGTCGGATAGTCGAGGGGACGGATCGGGAACTGATGATCGTAGTGCCAGACGCTGAAGGCGCCTGACGCGGCATCGAACTTCAGCTCCAGGTCGCCCTTCTCCAGCGCCTCGCCGTAGCGGTCGCCGAGGAAGGGGATGACGAGGTTGCGATTGGCGCCGAGCCGCTCCCAGTCGATGTCGAAGGCGTGGGCGAAGGGCGAGAGCGGCCCCCATTCCAGCACCGAGAGCCACCAGGGGTTGTCGGACCCGCCGACGCCCATGTGGTTCGGCACGATGTCGAGAAGGAGCTTGAGGCCGTTCTCCTTCAGCGCCTCGCTCAGCGCGATGAAACCCTCCTCACCGCCGAGCTCGGGGTTGATCGCCGAGTGGTCGACGATGTCGTAGCCGTGCGTCGAGCCCGGCCGCGCCTTCTGGAGCGGCGAGGCGTAGACGTGGCTGATGCCGAGCCGCGCGAGGTAGGGCGCGATGCGGGCCGCGTCCGCGAAGGTGAAGTCCTTGTGGAACTGGAGCCGGTACGTCGCCCGCGGCGGCGGCACCGCGAGCCGCGCCGCGCCGGAGCGCGGCCCGCGCTCCTCGGCAGCCAGCGCCGCGGCGAGCTTGGCCAGCGGCCCGCCGGGGGCGGCGATGGAGTCGAGCGTCCGGTCGAGCTTGCGGCGCCAGTTCGGGTAGCCCTCCGTGGAGCCCGGCACATTCGCCTGGCTCAGCTCGGAGACGACGTCCTCGTACTGCACGGCGGTGAGCATCGAGGGGGCGCGGGCGAGATAGCGGGTTGCCGCCTCGAAGGGCGCGGCCTCCGGCGGGTCGTAGCCAGGCAGGAGCTGCTGCGAAGCCAGCGCCTCGGTGAGGCGGGCGCGCTCGGTCACGCGCTCGCGGCGCTCGGCCTCGGCGCGGTCGGCGTCATAGAGGCCGAGCGACTGGCGGGTGTCGGTGTCGACGCCGCGCCACCAGCCGACGAAGGTCGGCAGGTCGTGGGTGGTGATGGCGGTGAGCGCGTCGCGCGGGTAATCCTCCGGCGCCTTGAAGCGGCCATCTCCCAACCGCTCGAAGGCGAGGATGCGGTAGCTGAGGATCCCCGCCGCCATCAGCGCGTCGGAGAAGCCCTGCGGCGCCGTGCCGAGGTCCTCGGCGATGACGAGGCACTGGTGGCGGTGGCTCTCCAGGCGCAGCACCGCCAGCATCGCCTCGAAGGGCATCGCGACGTAGGCGCCGTCATGGGCCGTCCCGTCCGTGGGAATCAGGAACAACCGGGCGAGCTGGAAGGCGTGATCGATACGGATCGCGCCGGCGTGGCGCATGTTCGCCTGCACCAGGGCGCGGAAGGCGGCGAGCCCGTCCCGTTCCATCGCCAGGGGGTCGAAGGCCGGAAGGCCCCAGTCCTGCCCCTTCGGCGCGAGGAGGTCCGGCGGCGCGCCGATCGAGACATGTCCGGCAAAGCGCTCGGGATGCGACCAGACCTCCGAGCCGCCCCGGTCCGCCCCGACCGCGAGATCGCGGTAGAGGCCGAGCCGCATGCCGGAATCGAGGGCCGCCTCGGCAGCCTGCGCGAGCTGCCGGTCCGCCAGGAACTGGAGGAAGGCGTGGTAGGCGACCTCCTCGGCGTGCTCTTCCGCGAAGGCGCTGACGGCCTGCGTGCCCGCCCGGCGGTACTCCTCCGGCCAGTCGCCGAGCCAGTGGGCGCCCTCGGCCTTGAAGTGCGCCGACAAGGCCTCGAAGGTCGCGTGGGACCGGAGGTCCTCACCGCCGGCCTCGCGGAAGGCGTCGAACGCCGCATCCGCGCCGGAGCGCGCATCCGAATCCTCCCAGTACGCCCGCAGAACAGGCGAGAGCACTTCCCAGATACCTGCGTGGTCGACGAGGGCCGCGTCGCGCAGCGCGTCGACGCGCGTCCTGGCCTTCGCGAGCATCGCCTCCGCCCGTGAGCCCGCGAAGCCCGGCAGCGCGCCCGGCTCGATGAACAGCGTCTCGAGGAAGAGGCGCGAGGAGGGCGAGTAGGGCGAGATCTTGGTACGGTCGCTCTCGAAGAGCGCATGGACCGGGCTGAGACCGAGGAAGGAGGCGCCGCGCAGCCCCGCGTCGCGGGCGGCGCGTCCGGCGTCCGTGTAGCTGCCGATGCCGAGATTGTGCGGCGAGCGCAGGCCGTAGAGCTGCGCCGCGAGGCCCCAGTCGTTCGAGCCTTCCTCCGCGTAGGCGCGGGGCCGCCAGCAGCGCTGCGGCGCGGCGACGATCCAGCCGGACGCGCTGCGCTCGCCGACCGTCACGGTGATGCGGTGATAGCCGGGCGTCAGCGGCGGCAGTTCCAGGATGCCCTCGGCCGAGACGGCCTCGCGGCCCTCGCGGACGCCCTCGCGCTCGTCCTCGATGCGCCAAGCGGCGGTGCCGCCCTCGGCCCGGACGGGCACCTCGGAGGCGCGCCGCGCCTCGACGGCGATCAAGGGCGGGATCAACCCCTGCCGAAGGGCCTGGACCTCGGCGAGGCTCGCCGCGATCTCCTCCTCCGAGCCGACCGCGAAGCCGAGGGCGCGGAGCATGCCCTTTCGGGTCTCCAGCGAGGTCTCGACGCCCTGGCCGAAGGCGTCCGTGTAGCCGGAGGCGACGCCGACGAGATCGGCGAGCCTTTGGAGGGCGCCGCTCATCGGGCCGCTCCCGTCAGGAAGACTCCGGTCCAGGACGGCAGGCGCGTCCCGCCGGGATCGGGGGCGTTCGTCCACAGCACGCTGTCGCCGCCGGTGTCGACGGCATGCTCCTCGGTGCCAAAGTTGGCGACGAAGCGCAGGGTGCCGTCCGCGAAGCGCCAGGTGCAGTCCACGACGTCGGGCTTCGGCAGGCTCGCCGAGGCGCCGCGATAGCCGGACTTGAGGAGCGGCACCACGGTGTCGCGGCGCAGGCCGAGCAGATGCGTCGTATCCGCCAGGACCTCCCGATGCGGCGAGCGCTCGCGCTCGGCCCAGTCGAGCTTCGAGGCGGCGAAGGTCGCCTCCTCCGTGGGATCGGGGATCACCGAGGTGTCGTCGGCAAAGGCCGCGAAGCTCTTGAACTCGCGGCGGCGCCCCTCGCGCACCGCGCGATTGAGGTCCTCGTCCGGCGCGAAATCCACGAAGAACAGGAACGGCGCCGAGGCCGACCACTCCTCGCCCATCCAGAGCATCGGGATCTGCGGCGCGAGCAGCAGGCCGGCTCGGGCGAGCGCGAGCTTGGCGGGATCGGCGAGCTGGCTCAGCCGCTCGCCGAGCGCACGGTTCCCGACCTGATCGTGGTTCTGGAGGAAGGTGACGAAGGCGGTCGGCGGCAGGTGCCCGGAGGGCTCGCCGCGGGGGTGGTTGTCCAGCGTCGGGAAGGGCTCGCCCTGGTAGGCGAAGCCCTCGGACAGGCAGCGCGCGAGATGCTCGACGGGGCGGTCGGCGAAGCTCGCGTAGTAGCCGGCGCTCTCCCCGGTCAGCAGCACGTGCCAGCAATGATGCAGGTCGTCGGCCCACTGCGCGTCGTGATGGCGGGCGGCGCCCTGATCGTCCCGCTCGAGCCAGCTCGCCTGGTTCGCCTCGTTCTCCAGCATGAGGTGGATGTGGCGATCGGGGTGCCGCGCGCGGATCGTCTCGGCCAGCTCGCCGAGGAAGTGCCGTTCGGAATCGTCGAGGATGGCGTGGACGGCGTCGAAGCGCAGGCCGTCGATGTGGAACTCGTCGAGCCAGGAGAGGGCGTTGCCGATCAGGAAGCGGCGCACCTCTTGCCCACCCTCGCTTCCGTCGAAGTTGATGCCGGCGCCCCAGGGCGTCTGGTGGCGCTCGGTGAAGAAGCTTTTCGCGTAGGCGTGGAGGAAGTTCCCAGTCGGCCCGAAGTGGTTGTACACCACGTCGAGATAGACCATCATCCCGAGCCCGTGGGCGGCGTCGACGAGGCGGCGCAGATCGTCCGGGCGGCCGTAGGCGCTGTCCGGCGCGTAGGGCAGCACGCCGTCGTAGCCCCAGTTGCGCGTCCCCTTGAAGTCGGCGAGCGGCAGCAACTCGATCGCGGTGACGCCGAGATCACGCAGCGCCGGCAGCCGTTCCTGGAGAGCGGCATAGGTGCCCTCCGGCGTCGCCGTCCCGACATGGACCTCGTAGATCACTGCCTCCTCGAAGGGCCGGCCCATCCAGCCAGAATCCTTCCAGGCATAGGCGTTCGGATCGATCACCTCGCTGCGCCCGAAGGCATCGTCCGGCTGGAAGCGGGAGGCCGGGTCGGGCACCTCCAACTCGCCGTCGATGAGGTAGGCGTATCGGGTTCCCGCCTTCACCTCGGGCAGCGTCAACCGCCGCCAGCCGCCGCCCTGGTCCGGCATATCGTACGTGTCGTCACCGACGAGGAGCGTGACGCTCTTCGCCGTCGGCGCCCAGAGCGCGAAGTCGGCGCCGCCGGCAGTGAGCGTCGTGCCGAAGCCTGTCGCCGCGGCAGTCTCATGGGTGCGCTGAGTCAAGCCAGCGTTCTCCTCGTCGGCGCTTTGAGACGATCGTGGCCCGCCCGGAACTTGGCCGTCGGGTCCGTTGCCTGGGCAAGTCCGCTTGCCGCATCCGGTTCCAGCTCGGACTTAAGGCGGTCCGGACATCCGGCAACCGGCTCTCAGACGGTCTCGGGGCTCGAGAGAAAGACCTGCACGCTGCGTGGCGGAAGAGACACCTCGCCGTCCGCCTCGACGGGTTCGAACCCCACCGGCTGCCCATCCCCGGCGGTCGAGTCGAAGGCCGCGCGCCAGGGGCCGCCGACCACCGGACTCAGCGCGAACGCGCAGGGCGCGTCGGAGCCGTTGACGAGGATCAGGACGCGGTCGTGTCCGGCATCGTCGTTTCCGGCCTGCATGCCGAAGACCCGCCGGCCCTCGTCGGCCCAGTCCTCGGCGCTCATCTCGGCCCCGCCCGGCGCGAGCCAGTGGATGTCCCGCTGCGGCTCGTCGGGATCGATGCGGGCGCCGTCGAAGAAGCGGGTCCGGCGCAGCGCCGGCTGCGCCGCCCGCAGGCGTGTCAGCGTCGAGACGAAATCCGAGAGGGCCGGGTCGGGGTCGGTCTCCCAGTCGACCCAGCTCGTCTCGTTGTCCTGACAGTAGGCGTTGTTGTTGCCGCCTTGCGTCCGCGAGCGCTCGTCGCCCATCAGCAGCATCGGCACGCCCGGCGCCAGGAAGATCATCGCCAGCATGTTTCGCACCTGACGGGCGCGCCGGGCGCGGATGTCCAGATCGTCGGTCGGCCCCTCGACGCCGTGATTGCAGGAGAGGTTGTGGCCGTGACCGTCCCGGTTGTCCTCGCCGTTGGCCGCGTTGTGCTTGGCCTCGTAGGAGACGACGTCGGCCAGCGTGTAGCCGTCGTGGCTCGCGGCATAGTTGACGCTCGCGAGCGGCGAGCGGCCCGAGGGCTGGAAGATCTCCCGCGAGCCGGTGAGCCCCTGCGTGAGCTTCGGCAGCATGCCCCGATCGCCGCGCCAGAAGCCGCGCACGCTGTCGCGGAACTGGTCGTTCCACTCGCTCCAGCCGCGGGGGTAGCCGCCGAGCTGGTAGCCGCCGGGGCCGATGTCCCAGGGTTCGGCGATGAGCTTGACGCGGGCGAGCAGGGGGTCCTGCGCCACCGCCTGGAAGAAGGCGGCGCGGGGCGAGAAGCCGTTCCGGTCGCGCCCGAGGGTCGAGGCGAGGTCGAAGCGGAAGCCGGCGATGCCGTAGGCGCTCACCCAGTGGCGCAGGGAATCGAGCACGAGCTGCATCACCCGCGGGTGAGCGACGTTCAGACTATTGCCGCAGCCGGTATGGTCGACGTCCCGGTACGGGTTCTCGGTGTCGAGGACGTAGTAGGAAACGTTGTCGATGCCGCGGAACGACAGGGTCGGCCCGGTCCGGTCCGCCTCGGCGGTGTGGTTGTAGACCACGTCGAGGATCACCTCGATGCCGGCGGCGCCGAGCTCCCGGATCGCCGCCTTGAGGCCGCCCACCCCGGCCTCGCCGAGATAGCGCCCCTCCGGCGCGAAGTAGCCGAGCGGCGAGTAGCCCCAGAAGTTCGACAGGCCGCGCTCCACGAGGAAGCGGTCGTCGACGAAGCTCTGGATCGGCAGAAGCTCCAGGGCGGTGACGCCGAGGCGCAGGAGGTGCTCGACGATCGCCGGGTGCGCCAGCGCCGCGTAGGTGCCGCGCTCCGCCTCCGGCACCGAAGGGTGCCGCATGGTCAGGGCGCGGACATGCGCCTCGTAGATCACCGTCTCCGAGAGGGATCGGCGGATCGGATGCAGGGCGAGGTCGGCGGCCTCCGGCGCGGTCACGACGCCCTTCGGCATGTAGACGGCGCTGTCGCGCCGGTCGATCAGGTTCGGCCGGTGGGCGTTGCGCCGGTGCGCGTGGAGCGCGTCGTGCCAGCGGATACGGCCGGCGATCTCGCGGGCGTAGGGGTCGAGCACCAGCTTCGCCGGATTGAAGCGGTGGCCCTGCGCCGGCTCCCAGGGGCCGTAGACCCGGTAGCCGTACATCTGGCCGGGGAGCAGACCCCGCAGGTAGCCGTGCCAAACGTCGTCGGTGCGGGCGGGCAGCCGGATGGTGCGTGTCTCGTGCCGCTCGCCCGCCTCGAACAGGCAGAGATCGACGGCGGTCGCGTGCTCGGAGAACAGGGCGAAGTTGACGCCGCGGCCATCGAAATGCGCCCCGAGGGGAGCGGCAAGGCCGTCATCGACCGCGATCATCGAGGTCTCGTTTCGGGATCGCGGGTCGGCGCAGTGGCGGAACCTACTCGGCGGCCGCCGCCGCGGTCGGCGGCTCGCGCTCGACGGTGCGGAAGTTCTCCAGTTCGGAGAGGAAGTTGCGCGCCCACCAGTCCACGTCCTCGCGGGTCATGCGTTCGACCATGGGCTTCCAGCGGGCGAGGCGCTCGGCGCGGGGCATGTAGAGGGCGGTGCGGATCGCCTCGGCGACCTCGAACCGGTCGTAGGGGTTCACGAGGATCGCCTCGGGCAGCTGCTGCGCGGCGCCGGCAAACTTCGAGAGGATGAGGACGCCGGGATCGTCGCCGCTCTGGGCGACGACGTACTCCTTGGCGACGAGGTTCATGCCGTCGCGCATCGGCGTGACCAGGCCGACACGGGCGGCGCGGTAGAGTCCGGCGAGCACCGGGCGCGCGTAGGCCTTGGTGACGTACTGGATCGGCGTCCAGGTCGGGTCGCCGGTGTTGCCATTGATCTCGCCGACGGTCTCGTTCACCTCGCGGGCGAGCTGCTCGTACTCGGGCACGTCGCTGCGGGATTTTGGCGCGATCTGAAGGTAGACGACGTTGCCGCGCTGGTCGGGGTTCGACGCCAGGAAGCGGTCGACCGCCTCCATGCGCTCGGGCACGCCCTTCGAGTAGTCGAGCCGGTCGACGCCGATGATCAGCTTGCGGGTGCGCAGGCCGGCGATCGTCTCGCGCACGGTGCGGTCGCTCGCGGCCTTTTCCGCGGCGTCCTTGAAGCCGGCGACGTCGATGCCGATCGGGAAGCTGCGGATCCGGGTGCGGCGCCCGTCGACCATCAGCGACCCGGCGCCGAGCGGGATCGCCCGCAGCGTGTCGCAGAGGTTGCGGGTCAGGTTCTGGACGTCCGGTTCCGTCTGGAGGCCGATGAGGTCGTAGTCGGCGATGGCGCGCAGGAGGTCGCCGCTGGCCGGCAGCGAGTTGAACACGTCCGCCGCCGGCCAGGGGATGTGGTGGAAGTAGCCGATCGGATTGGCGATCCCGAGCCCGCGCAGCTCGGAGGCCAGCGGCAGCAGGTGGTAGTCGTGCACCCAGATGATGTCGTCGGGCTCGATCAGCCCGGCCAGCGTCTGGGCGAAGAAGCGGTTGACGCGGCTGTACCCGGCATAGTCCGAGCGGGAGAACGCCCCGAGCCCGAGCCGGTAGTGCATGATCGGCCACAGCGCCCGATTGGCGAAGCCGCTGTAGTACTCGCGGTGGTCCTGGGGGCTGAGATCGACGAGGGCGTACTGGATGCGGTCGCGGTCGATGATGGTCGGCTCGTCGGAGGGCTGGTCGACGATGTTTCCGCTCCAGCCGAACCAGAGCCCCTCATAGGCGGTGAATGCCTCCTTCACCGCGACGGCGAGCCCGCCCGCGGCCACCGCCCCGCTGCCCTCGGCGGGGACGGCGACGCGGTTCGATACGATCACAAGGCGTGCCACTCAGCCGGCTCCGATCCACACCCCCTCACCGCAGGCGAGGCGGTACAACCCTCGTGTACTGGGAACGCGCGGAAGCCGAGCGCGATCCGTTCCGCCTCAGCCAAGCGCGAACGCAGGGCGGTGGTCAAGACCTTTGACGCCTCCGGCTCACCGGGAAAGGCCGCCGGCCGCGCCGGCGACTCGCGCTTGGCGGCTCAGGCCCAACCGGCGAGCGCACCAACCTGCCGGGCGGCTCCTGAACGTGGCGTGACGGAGCAGCGCAGGAGGGTCGGAACTCGGCCTCCCCACCGAAGTTACTGAGCCGTAGACACCCGAGCGAGAGGCGTACCCGATGACCGTCAACGAGCCCCTCCATCCCGCGCCGGACGCGGCCGCCTCGGCAGAGCGCGAGGAGTGGCGGGGGCTGAAGCGGGACGTTGAGGGCATCGCCGACGAGGCGGCCGAGCGCGGACGCACCCTGCTCGACGCCGCCCGTCTCCAGGCCCAAGATTTCGCGGAAGGACGCAAGGCGGAGGCCGCCCGCCAGATCCAGGGCGTCGCCACCTCGGTCCGCGATTCCGGCAAGAGCTTCGAGGATCGCCCGAACATCAAGGCCTTCTTCGACAGCGCCGCCGACGGGCTCGACCAGCTCGGCGGCTCGATCGAGAACCGCAGCCTGTCGCAGCTCTACGGCGAGGCGGAGAGCTTCGCCCGCCGCGCGCCGGTGGCCGTCGCGGTCGGCACCTTCATCGCCGGCTTCGTCGCCGCCCGGTTCATCAAGTCGTCGGGCAGCGCCAGCGACCTTCCCGCCGCGCCCCGCGGCGAGGGCATCTGAGGCGGCCATGGCGAACGGTCCGTCCCAGGTCCCACCGGGTAACATCCAGACGCTGCTGGGTGACGCCCTGCGCGAGACGGGGAGCCTCGCGCAGAAGGAGATCGCCCTCTTCCGCGCGGAGATGACGAGCAACATCCGCACGCTCGTCCTCGGGCTCGGCTGCTTCGTGGCCTCCGCCGTCTTCGCGGTCGTATCGCTACTCGTGCTGATCGGCGCCTTCGTGAAATGGCTCGCCACGGTGGTCGGATCGGAATGGCTGTCGGCGCTGATCGTCGGCGGCGTTCTGCTCGTCATCGCCATCGGCCTCGCCCTGTGGGGACGCAGCGCCATCTCCCTGTCGACGCTCGCTCCGACCCGCACCACCCGGCAGGTCAAGCAGGATGCGCGGGCGCTTTCCGAGAGGGTCTCCTGAGATGAGCGGCATGAACGAACTTGAGCGCGAGATCGAGGAGAGCCGCGCCCGTCTCGACGAGACCATCGACCGTATCCAGGATCGGCTGACCGTGCCGAACCTCGTGGACGAGATGATCGGTAACGCCCGGCGGACGCCGCTGAGCGAGGTCTACGATTCGGCCTTGGAGACGGTGCGCCGCAACCCGGTGCCGGTGCTTCTGATCGCGGCAGGCGTCGGCTGGCTGATGCGCCGGATGGCGACGGAGACGAAGTCGCACGCCTTGCGCCGGGAGGCGGAAGCCGCCGCTCGGGTGCCGGTTCTCACCACCGGGGCCGACCGCGTCTACGATCCCGATCGACCGACCCGCCGCCCCGGCGCAGCCGCCGGGGAAGAGACGCAGACCTGAGTTCGGCGCGGCGCCCGCCGTGCCCATGGATCGACCGGGCCCGCGACCTCCCGCAGGCCCGCGCGCAGGAGGCGAGCATGAAAAGCGAATCCGGTACCACCGGCGGCCGCAACGGCCTCCCCGACGACATCGCCGCCGAGGCCGGGCTCCCGAGCCAGGACGGGCGGCGCGACCTCCACGAGGGCGAGACCGGCCATTCCGGTAGGCCGTCGCTCGATCCCCACGACAAGGCCCAGGATTACGGCTTCCGCCCCGAGGGAAGCGGCCGCGGCACGGGCTCGGCCGGCGGGTCCCGCGACTTCGGGCTGCAGCCCGACCTGCATGGCGAGCACGATCCCGTCGTGAACGGTCCTCCGGGTTACGCCTCGACGGCGGACGACCGCAGCGAGGGGCTCCAGGCCAAGGCGGCGGATCTCGCGGACAGGGCCCGGCAGGGCGCGGCCGACCTGATCGGCGACGCTCGTGAGCACGCGGCCGACGCGCGGGACTACGCCGCCGACAAGGTCGAGCAGGCTCGGGCCCGGGCCGGCGAGGTCTATCGCGACACGCGCGATCGCGTGAGCGAGACCCTTGAGGATCGCCAGCGACAGGCGGTCTACATGGCCCGCCGGGGCCGCGTGCACCTGCGCCGCCGGCAGTCGGAAGTCGAGGCGTTCGTCCACGAGAACCCGCTTCTCGTCGGCGTCGTCGGGGTCGCGGCCGGCCTGCTGCTCGGATCTCTGCTGCCGCGCACCCGGAGCGAGGATCGCAGCATCGGCCCCTATGCCGACGAGCTGCGTGCGCAGGGCCTGTCGTACGCCCGCGAGGCCGCCGACCGCGGACGGGACTTCGTGCGCCACACCCTCGATCCCGACAACATCCAGACCGCCGCCGAGAGGGCCGGAATCGATCCGAAGGCAGACCACGCCTCGGCCGGCGCTCCGGACGAGCGCAAGCTCCACAACCTCTGAGCCTCGATGCGGGGACGGCCTTGCGTCGTCCCCGCGTCCGCCTCACCGTGGGCCGGTGCCGATCCGATTCCTGCCTTGCGGCGATACCGCGCTGACGGTCGAGTTCGGTGCCGGCATCGATCCCGGCATCAACGCCGCCGTTCTGGCCTTCGAAGCGCGGGTCCTCGAGACTGCGCCGGCCGGTGTCATCGAGACCGTCCCGACCTACCGGTCCCTGACGATCCACTTCGATCCCTGCCTCACCGATCCGGCGAGCCTTCGGGCGACACTGCTTTCCCTCCATGCCGAAACGCCGCGTGCCCGCGTGCGTGAAGCGCGCCTCTGGCGCGTCCCCGTCGTCTACGGAGGCGCGTTCGGGCTCGATCTCGACGACGTGGCACGCCATCACGGGCTGACGAGCGCCGAGGTGATCGGGCGGCACGCGGCGCCGGAGTATCGCGTCGCGATGATCGGCTTCCTGCCGGGCTATGCCTATCTCGCCGGTCTCGATCCGTCCCTCGCCCTCTCGCGCCGTCAGACGCCGCGCCCGACGACGCCGGCCGGGACCGTGTCGATCGGCGGGGCGCAGGCCCTGATCGCGAGCGTGGCCGCGCCGAGCGGCTGGCACCTCCTCGGCCGCACGCCGGTGCGGGGCTTCATGCCGGGACGGGACCCCGTCTTTCTGTTCGAGCCCGGCGACCGCATCCGCTTCGTGCCGACCGACCCATCCGCCTGGGACGCCCTCGACCGGGCGGCGCAGGCGGGCGAGGCTGTCGCGGAGCGCGCATGAGCCCGACGCTTCAGGTGGTCGAATGCGGGCCCGCGACCGGGATCCAGGATGGCGGCCGCCTCGGGTTCCAGCGGCAGGGGCTCTCGCCCTCCGGTGCGATGGACCCGGTCGCCCTCGCCGCGGCGAACGCCCTCGTCGGCAATACAGCTTGGGAAGCGGCCGTCGAGCTCGCCCTCGTCGGCGGCCGCTTCCGCGCGTCGGGCGGTCCCATCCGGCTCGCTCTCGCCGGCGCGCCTCTCACGTTGCGGGTGGATGGCACTCCGGTGGCGGATCACCGGTCCTTCACGCTGCCGGACGGCGGCAAGCTGTCCGTGGGACCGTCCCCCGCCGGCGTCTTCGCCTATCTGGCCGCGCGCGGCGGCTTCGCGATCCCCGAACAGCTCGGCAGCCGCTCGCTTCACGCCCGGGCGGCGCTCGGCGGCCTCGACGGTCGCCCCCTGCGCGCCAGGGACCGCATACCCCTGCGCGAGACCTTGCAAGCTGGGGGTGAGCACGCCCTGCCGTCGCTCCCGCTCGACGCGGAGGAACCGCTGCGGGTCGTCCTCGGCCCCCAGGCCGACCACTTCACCCCGGAGGGGATCGCACGTTTTCTCGAGTCGACCTTCACCGTGTCGCACCGTGCCGACCGGATGGGCATCCAGCTCGACGGGCCGGAGATCGCGCATGGCCCACAGGGCTTCAACATCGTCTCCGACGCCACCGTCGCCGGCTCGGTGCAGGTGCCGGGCTCCGGCCGGCCGATCGTGCTGATGGCGGATCGCCAGACCACCGGCGGCTACCCGAAGATCGCCACCGTGATCTCGGCGGATCTGCGCCGTCTGGCCCAGCGCCGGACCGGTCAGCCGGTGCGCTTCCGAGCGGTCGAGGTCGAGGAGGCCGTCGCCATCGCCCGCGCCCATGCGGCATGGATTTCGGGACTGCCGGACCGCCTCGCTCCGGTCCTCTCTGACCAGGAGCGTCTGCTGCGGGCGAATCTCGCCGGCGATGCGGTCGACGCCCTCGGCTGATCTGGTGGGTGTCGAATCCGGCCGAGCGGCGTTGTCGAGGCATGATCGAGACCTTGACCGGCGAGGCCCCCCGCCTCGGCTTCTGCTGCAAGTTCATCCCCGACCCGCCGGCGGTGCCCTTCAAGACCAAGAAGGCGGAGCGCGAGGCGCTGCTGGCCATGAACGTCACCACCGCCACCCTCGCCTACCTGCAGCGGCTTGGCCCTGCGGCCGCGACGGACAAGCTGATCGAGATCGTCGGCCACAACCTCGACGCGCTCGCGCGGCAGATCGCATGGGTGGCGGCGCGCCCGCCCCTGGAGCGGCTGCTGCGCATGGCGAGCTCGCTCCTGCCGGGCTACACGCATCCCTTCGCGGTTCCGCTCTACGCGGAGCCCGTTCTGCGCGATCTCGTGGCGACGCGGCTCGCCGAGGTCGGCGCCCTGGCGCGGTCGGGCGGCGTGCGCCTCAGCTTCCACCCCGGCCCGTTCTGCCTCATCGCGACCCGCAGCGAGACCGCCCTCGCCAACGGTCTGGACGAGCTGCACTACCACGCTGACCTGTTCGGCATGATGGGCTACGGCGGCGGCTGGCACCCGCATGGTGCACACGTGAACATCCATGTTGGCGCGGGCGATCCCGGCGTCGAGGGCTTCCGGCGGAACTTCGCGCTGGTCTCTCAGGCCGCCCGCGACCTGCTCACGATCGAGAACGACGAGAACCTGTTCGGCCTCGATGAGGTCCTGAAGCTTTCCGACCTCGTGCCGATCGTCCTCGATCTCCACCACCACTGGGTCGCGAGCGGCGGCGAATACATCGAGCCCGATGATCCGCGGATCGCGCGGGTTCTGGCGTCGTGGCGGGGCGTCCGCCCCATCGCGCATGTCAGCGTCTCCCGCGAGGCCCTGCTCCCCAGCCACGACGCCGACGCGCTGCCGGATTTTGCGGCGCTGCGCGAGGCGGGCCATTCCTGGCGCGATCTCGCGGCCCACTCAGACCTGATGTGGAACCGGGCGGTCAACGACCTCGTCGGACGGCACCTCGCCTGGGCCGATTTCGAGATCGAGGCCAAGGCGAAGAACCTCGCCTCGACGGGCATCGCCGCGCATCTCACCGAGGTGGCTGCGCCTCGACGGAGCCCGGCCGAGGCGCTATCGCGGGCCTCATGAAGACCGCCGATTGCGACATCCTCGTCATTCCCGGCCTGCGCGGCTCGGAGGAGGAGCACTGGCAGGCGCGCTGGGCGAGCCGCCTGGCCACCGCGCGCATCGTCGAGCAGGACGACTGGCACAGCCCGGCCCCCGGTCCCTGGTGCGGCCGCATCGTCGAGGCCGTCGCGGCGGCGACGCGGCCGGTGGTGCTCATCGCCCACAGCCTCGGCGTGGTCGCGAGCGTCGAGGCGGCGCCGCGCTTCGCCCCCGGCGTGGTGCGCGGCGCGCTGTTCGTCGCCTTCCCGGACGTCGAGGAGACGCCGAACCTGCCCGAGTCCGTGCGCGCCTTCGCGCCGGTGCCCCGCGACCCGCTGAGCTTCCCGTCGCTGACGGTGGCGAGCCGCAACGATCCCTATTGCAGCTACGAGCGGGCCGAGGACTTCGCCCATGCCTGGGGCTCGCTGATCGTCGATGCGGGCGAGGCCGGGCACATCAACGTCGCGAGCGGACACGGGCCGTGGCCCGAGGGGCTGATGCGGCTCGCGGGCTTCCTCAAGAACCTCTGATCAGAGCGGCTTCGCGCTGTCTCGCTCGGTCTCCGGGGCGGCGCGCAGCAACTCGCCCGCCACGTCGGCCAGCCGCGGCGGCTCGGCTCGGACGTAGGGCAGCGGACGGCAGACCGCGATGGCCGCGAGGCCGAAGCGGGCGGTCATCAGGCCGTTCAGCACGCCCTCGCCGAGCTTCGCGGAGATGCGCGCGGCGAGCCCGAGGCCAAGCACCTGCTGCATCATGCTCTCGCCCACCGCCATGCCGCCCGTGATGGTGAGATGCGCGAAGGCGGCCCGCGCCAGCCGCACGAAGCCGAGGAAGCCGGGGCGTCCGCCATAGATCCCGGCGATCCGCCGCAGGAGCCGCGCCGCCGAGAACACCACGAAGGCGACGTCGACGATGGCTCGCGGACTGAGCGCCGTCACCGCCGAGACCTGCTTGGCCGCGTTCGCCACCGCCGCCTGCGCCTGCCGGTCGAGGGAGGCGAGCAGCTCGCTCTCGGCGACGCCGAGCCGGTCGTCCACGTCGAGGATGGCGTCGTCGAGCTCCTTGAGCCGATGGCGCGCACCGTCGAGCGCCGGCCGCCCGCCGTAGAGCGCGGCCAGCTCCCGCACGACGCCCTGGGCACCCGTGTGGTCCCGCGCCGCGATCGCGGCGAGCGCCTTCTCCCGCAGCCGCTCGATCTGCCGCTCGCGCAGCAGCCCCGCCGCCTCGCGGCCGACCATGGCGAGGAACGCCACCGCCGCCACGACGACGAGCGCCAGCGCGACGGCGCCGAGCCAGGGCGCCGCCTGGAAGAGATCGGCGACGAGCCGCTCCACCGAGAGCCCGACCGCGATGGCGACGAGGCTGCCGAGCGCGCCGAGGAACAGCGAGCCCCAGGGTACGCCGCGCCGGGGCGCCACCGGCACCGGCGTGCCGTCCGCCGCTTCCACAATCTCGAACGGCTCCTCGACGATGCGCACCTCAGGCGCAGCCCGCTCCGCGACGCGCGGCGGCGCGGCGCCGTCCGTCTCGGGCTCGGATCGCGACAGCCTGTAGGCCCTCGGGCGTTGGCCGGAACTCATCGTGACCCTTCCCTCCCCGGCCGCGTCCGCACGGCGACGGGGAGATGAGGCGCCCCCTCCCCCTTTCCAAGGTCCGCCGCCGAAGGCCGCCGGGACGCCTGTTGCGAAAATCCGGCGGCCGCCCGGATTTCGCCGACGCGCCCTCTTGGTCGTTCGGCGAAATCGGGCAATGATTCCGGCGACACGCGGAGGGGATTGCCGTGACGTTCGCCTACACGGTCACCGTCGTCGACAGCGTCGGGCATTCCTACGACGCGGCGCTTCAAGCCGATACGCTCGCCGCCGCGGCGGAGTGGTCGCGCAACCTCTACGGGCGCGGCACCATCGACATCCAGGTGACGGTCTCGAACAATACCAGCATCGGCACCGCCAACGGCGGCCCGGCGACGAGCGTCTACGCCGGCACCCAGAACGGCATCATGGTCTATCGCGGCGGGGCGGAGCACGAGCTGCGCACCGGCATCGACCCGAACGGCTCGGCCCCCGACATCCTGATCACCATCGATCCGAACTTCATCACCCGCTACCTCTATCTCGACCCGAACCCGGCAAACCCCTCGCCCGTGCCGAGCAACCTGGGCGACGGCATCGGCGTGCTGGAGCACGAGATCGGGCACGGGCTCGGCATCATCGGCTACCGGGACGACGACACCGGCGCGCTCTCGAACGCCGCCTCGCCCTGGGATCTGCTCGTCCGGCTGAACGCGGACGGCTCGGCCGACTTCACCGGCGCCAACGCCGTCGCGGCCTATGGCGGCGCCGTCCACGTCACGACCGAGCGCAACGCCGAGCAGTTCTACCATCTCGGCAGCAGCCGCAGCGACGCCATCGCCACCGACCTGATGTCCGGCTACGGTCTCGCCACCGGCCAGACCCACCGTGTCTCGACCGTCGACCTCGGGATCATGGCCGATCTCGGCCTGTCCGTGTACGGCAGCCTCGACGGCAACCCGCTCGTGGACGCCATCTTCTACCTGCGCGGAAACCAGGACGTCGCCCGCGCGCATCTCGACCCCGGCGCCCACTACAGCGGAAGCGGGTGGCACGAGGGACGCGACCCGAACGCCTTCTTCTCCACCAACGGCTACCTCGCCGCCAACGGCGACGTCCGCGCGGCTGGCGTCAACCCACTGACGCACTACGACAGCAACGGCTGGCGCGAGGGTCGCGACCCCTCTGCCAGCTTCGACAACGAGCTCTACCTCGCCCGGAACCCGGATGTGCGCGCCGCCGGCATCGATCCGCTGACGCACTACCTCACGAGCGGCATCTTCGAGGGCCGGCAGGCCTACGCCGCCATCGGCCGCGCGAGCGACCTAACCGTCCATCCCGGCTTCGACGCCGAGTACTACCTGCTCGCCAACCCCGACGTGGCCCGCGCCGCGATCACCGTTGGCGGCGACAGCTTCGCCTTCGCCTACCGCCACTTCGAGGATCACGGCTGGCGCGAGGGCCGCGACCCGAACGCCTTCTTCGACACCGACGGCTACCTGGCCGCCTACGGGGACGTGCGCGCGGCGGGCATCGACCCGCTCGCCCATTACGACCAGTACGGCTGGCGCGAAGGCCGCGACCCCTCCGCCGCCTTCGACACCCGCGCCTACGAGGCGACCTACGGCGACGTGCGCGCAGCCGGCATCGACCCGCTGCTGCACTACCTCACCAACGGCGCCCTGGAAGGCCGCAGCAGCTTCGGCGACGGGCATTTCGGTTGAGCCGGGACGGGCGGAGGGGAGACCGCGGTGGCGCTCCGTCCGAGGGCGAGGCCGAGCGCTCGCCGGATGCGGCGGCGGCGCGCGCGATGCTCGAGGAGCGGCTGGCGCGATGCAGCCCGGCGGAGGCCGCCGCCTTCTGGAAGGCGGTGCGCCGCTGCTACGCCGGGGCCGTCGAGCCGGAGAAGGGGCGGGCTTGATCGCTGCCCCCGTGCCGGCCGGCACGCCGGCTCGCGCGATCCTCGCCTAGCGTCCGCGACGGATCATCCGACCGGACCGCCGCCATGCCGCACCCACGACGCCTCGCCTTCGCAGCCCTGGCGCTCCCGTTCGCCCTGCTGCTTGCCTTCTCAGCGAGGGCGCAGGTCTCGCCCGAGATCGTCAAGGACAGCCTTGGTGAATGGCTCATCGCCACCGACGACGGTGCGCCGGGCTGCCGGGTCACGCTTCTCCCGGAAAAGGTCGGCGCCCTCTACGCCGCCAGGCCCGCCGCCGACTGCGCCGCCCGCGACAAGCGCCTCGGCCAGGTGAGCGCGTGGTCGCCGGAGGACGGCATCCGCCTTCTCGACGCGAAGAAGCGGGTCGTGCTGGCCTTCCGCGAGGACGAGACCACCCTGATGAAGACGCTCCCCGACGAGGGACCGACGTCGATGCTCGTGCGGGCGAAGCCCGGCGTCGACCGGGCGCCGCACGCCCCGGCCCTGTTCGGGACCTGGGTGCTGCGCCGGCCGGACGGTCCACCGCTCTGCGAGGTCACGCTTCTCGACAAGCCGCCGCCCGGCGGCGAGGAGAGCTTCGCGCTCACGGTCGGGACCTGCGACGCCTCCGTGAAGCGCCTGCGGCTCGCCTCCTGGCGCGTCGAGGGCTTCGAGCTGATGCTCTCCGGCACCGGCGACGGCTCGCTCGCGCTGGTGCCGACCGCGCAGGGCTTCGAGAAGGCGGAGCGCGAGGGCGGCAAGCCGCTCGTCATGGTCCGCAAGACCTGAGAGCCGCTCCTACAGCGCCCGCCCGGCCGCGTAGCGGGTGAGCGCTGCGATGCGGTCGTCGATGCTCGGATGCGTGGCGAAGAGGTCGGCGATCCCCGAGCGCGGGTTGTCGACGCATAATTCCATCACGCCGGAGGGGGCGCCCGCGAGCTCGCCGCGGCCGGAGATCTTCAGGAGCGCGGTGATCATCGCGTCGGGGTTCTTGGTCAGCTCCACGGCGCCGGCGTCGGCCACGTACTCGCGGGTCCGAGACAGGGCGAAGCGGATGAGCTGCGAGAGGAACCAGACGAGGCCGATCAGCAGCGCGCCGATGAGGACCGCCGGCACCGAGCCGCCCTTCCGATTGCCGCTCGGGCGGTAGCCGCCGCGCAGCAGCAGCTCGGCGACGAAGGCGAAGATGCCGGCGATTACCACGGCGATCATCATGGTGCGCACGTCGTCGTTGCGGATGTGGGTCAGCTCGTGGGCGAGCACGGCCTCGATCTCCCGGTCGTCCAGCGCTTCGAGAAGCCCGGTCGTCACCGTGACGGCGTACTGGCCCGGGTTGAGGCCCGTCGCGAAGGCGTTGAGGGCCGGGTCCTCGGCGATGCGCAGGGCCGGCATCGGGATGCCGCGGGAGATGCAGAGATTCTCCAGGAGCCGATAGAGGCGCGGCGCTTCGGCGGGGCCGACGGCGGCCGAACCGACGGTGCGGTCGATGATCGCCTGGTGGACGCGGTAGGCGATCCAGAGCCACAGGAACGCCGCGACGAAGCTGAGAGGCCCGAGCCAGACGAGATCCTGCGCGGCGGCCGAGAGGTAGCTCGACAGCTCCGGCCGCATCCCGCGCGGGAGGTTGCCCGAGGCGCCCCGGACCACGAGATCGATCCCGTAGACGAGCACCAGCACGAGGCCGAACAGGATACCGACGAGCACCCGCGAGCGGAGCTCGTTGCGCCTCACATGCGTGTAGAGCCCGTAGGCGGGCAGCATGGCGGGAGGCTCAGAACCGCACCTGCGGCGGCGCGTCGAGGCTCTGCCGCTGGGTCTCGCCGACGTCGAAGAAGCTCTGCGGCGTGAAGCCGGCGCTGCGGGCGAAGAGCGCCGCGGGGAGCGCGCCGATCGCCGCGTTGTACTCGGCCACCGCGTTGTTGAAGAAGCGCCGGGCGGCGGCGAGCTTGTCCTCGATGTTGGACAGGTCGTTCTGAAGGGACTGGAAGTTGGCGCTGGCCTTGAGGTCGGGATAGGCCTCGCCGAGGGCCACGAGCCGGCCGATCGCCCCCTGCAAGGCCGCCTCGCTCGCCGCCTGCTGGCCAGGGCCCTGGGCGGCGACCGCGGCGTTGCGGGCCTTGATGACGTCGTCGAGCGTGCCGCGCTCGTGGCCGGCATAGCCCTTCACGGCCTCGACGAGATTCGGGATGAGGTCGTGGCGCTGCTTGAGCTGCACGTCCACGTCGCCGAAGGCCTGGGAGACCCGCTGCCTGAGGGCGACGAGGCCGTTATAGGTGACGACGAGCCAGATCAGCAGGATCAGCGCAACGGCGCCGACGACGAGCCATTCCATGGTCCGACCCCCGTGCCGCTGCGAGTCGCGGCCCGGCGGAAGATGTAGGGGCCGGGGCGTCGCCGCAACGTGCGGCAGCGCTCAGGCCGCGCGCACCGCCGGACGAGGCTCGTCCTTGCGCGCCCGGCCGCCGCTTCCCTTGCCGAGCTGCATGAGAGCGACCATCACCGCGATGGTGCCGACATAGGCGATACCCTGAGCGATCGTCGGCCGGTCGGTGTAGCCGACGAGGGCGTGGAGCACGCGGCCGGGCAGGCTGTTCTCGGTCAGGTAGGCGGAGGTGTTCCACATCTGCTGGTCGAGCACCGTGACGATCCCGGCATTGGTCAGGAACTGCACGGCCTGGGCGGCGAGGCCGGCGGCGAGCAGGATGATGAGCGCGCTCGTCACCGAGAACACGTAGCGGCTCGGGATCGAGGCGAGGCCGAAATAGCTCACCGCCGAGAGCAGCACGCCCGCGCCGACGCCGGCCAGCGCACCGACCTGAAGCTCCGCGCCGGAGGTGCCCGAGGCGACGAGCCCGTAGAGGAACAGCACCAGCTCCGCGCCCTCGCGCAGGATCGCGGCGCCGACCACCACGGTGAGCGCGGCGGCCGAGCGCTGGCCGCTGCGAACCGCCTCGCCGGTGGCGCGCAGCTCGCCGGCGAGCTCGCGGCCGTGCTTGGCCATCCAGGTGTTGTGCCAGATCAGCATCACCACCGCGAAGAGCAGGACGGCGGCATTCAGGACATCCTGGCCGGTGCCCTCGAAGGCGTCGGAGATCCGCTCCGCGAAGATCGCGACGAGGCCGGCGCCCGCGAGGCCGAGGAACACGCCGAGCCCGATCCAGCGGCCGCGGCCGGGGATGCCCCGCGTCGCGGCCATGACGATGCCGATGATGAGGCCGGCCTCGATGACCTCGCGGAAGGCGATGATGAAGGCGCCGATCATGCGCGTTCTCCGTGCCGTGAGGCGAGCCGCCTCACCAGATCCAGAAGAGCAGAGCCCAGTTCGCGACCGCGACCGCGACGGCCGCGGTCACCGCCAGGGTCGCGCCGACACGGCGGAGACCGCCGGCCGACAGTCCGGCGACCTGCCAGGCCAGCGCCACGCTCCACAGGCTCGCGCCGGCGAGCAGCCCCGCGCGCATCTCGGCGACGTAGGGCACGACGATGCCGTCCCCGCGCAGGAAGGTGACGGTCAGCGCCGAGAGGCCCAGGAACACGCCGCAGCCCGCGACAGGAATGAGCGTCTGGGTGAGATGGTGGAAGCGATCCGCCGACCAGGGCCCGAGCACGCGTGCCGAAACCGCGACGAGGAGCGCCAGCGCCAGCCCGATCGCGATGCAGGCGGCGACGATGTAGCCGACGAGGAGCGCGCCATCGAGCAGCGTCAGCACGTCGTTGCGGTCGGGATAGTTGGTGAGCACGAACCACGGCAGGCTGTGCTCCAGCGGCCAGGTGATCCCGTGCGCGATGAGGAATGTGGCGCCCGCCTGCTTCGCCTCGATGAACCAGGGGCTCGACGACCACTGGAAGGCGCCGATGGCGAGGCCGATCATCCCGAACAGGATCAGCACCGTCTGCTGCGGGCTCGGCTCGGAGCCCGCGACGTGGACGATCTCGTGGTTGGGCGAGCGCCGGGCGAGGCGCACCGCGCCGCGATAGCTGCTGCAGCGCCCGCACATGTGGCAGGGGCCGGAGCCGCGCATCGCCTTCACCGGCACCAGGGGCGCGCAGGTGAAGGCCTGCTCCTTCGGCGGCTTCGGCGAGGCCGCCCAGGCGGCGCCGTCGACCTGGAAGCTGACGGGCGCGAGCTTCGAGAGCACGGCGAAGACGCCGTTCACCGGGCAGAGGTAGCGGCACCACACACGCTTGTCGCGCCCGTAGAGCAGGCCGACGCCGATGGCCGCGACCGTCGAGCCGCCGAGGATGGCGAGCGCCGGCTTCGGGTAGCCGTAGACGCTGACCATCTGGCCGTAGATCGTGGTCAGCGCGAAGGCGACGAAGGGCCAGCCGTTCCAGCTCAGCCAGCGCGGCACCGCCCGCCCGAGGCTCCAGCGGCTGGCGACCTCGGTCAGCGTGCCCTCGGGGCACATCACCCCGCACCAGGCCCGGCCCACGAGGATCATGCTGACGAGCACGAACGGCCACCAGATGCCCCAGAACGCGAACTGCGCGAAGAGCGTCAGGTTCGTCCAGATATGCGCGGTGCGGTCCGGCAGCGGCAGGAAGGCCGGCACCGCGACGAGCACGGCGTAGACCGCGACGATGCCCCACTGCACCCCGCGGATCGCGCCCGCGTGCCGGCGCATCCACTCGCCGAGATCGACGAGGCGGCGGTCGATCCAGGCATCGCCGGGTCGGCTGAGGACGGTCGCCGCCACCGCTTACCGGGCCACGTTACTTGGCCACCAGCGTCGCCCGCGCTTCCGGATGGAAGTCGTCGAAGACGTCGTAGGTGCCGGGATCGATGGTGCGGAACACGATGGCCGAGGTCACGCCCGCCGCCAGCACCTTCTCGCGCTTCAGGTCGAGGCTCTCGAACTCGACCGGGGAAGTGCCGGTGTTCGAGATCTCGAGCTTGAATCGGGTCTTGGCCGGCACCTCGATGACGGAGGGGATGATGACGCCGTCGCGCATCTCCACCTTGACCACCGGCATCTCCTCCGCGCGCGCCGACGCGGCCGCCGAGAGGACGGCGAGCGCGAGCGCGGCGGAGCGAAGGAGGGCGTGGGACATCGGGGCCGGGTTCGATGGATGGTCCGGGCTCAATAGGCGCCCTTCTTGCCGGTTCCGGCGAAGGTGAAGTCCTGGATCACGTCGAAGGGCTTGAACCACTCGGCGACCCCGGTCTCCTTGTCGACGTGGCGACCGAAATGCTGCGCCGGTCCGGGGGGCGCCACGGTCAGCTTGAGGCGGTAGCGCCCGGGGCCGGAGAGCTTGACGTTGTCGCCGTAGTGGGGGCCGTCGTTGGCGACCATCTGCATCAGGGAGCCGCTCACCTTCGGCCCGGTGGCGGCGTCGCCCTCGAGCTTGGTGATCTCGAAGCTCACGGCCAGCGCCGGCACCCAGTCGCCCTCGGCGAAGCCGTTGCGGTTGTCCTTGGCGGCGCGGATGTCGGCCTCGAGATGGATGTCGGACTGCGCGGCCGCGCGCATCATGTCCGGCGGATCCATCTCGATGGGCTGGAGATAGACCGCGGCCACCTCGAGCCCGTCGCGGGTGGTGGGCGGGCCGATCGGCGTCTCCTTGGCGAGCGCGGACCCGGCCAGCGCGGGCGCGAGCAGCAGGGCGGCAGCGAGGCCGAGACGGCGTGCGGCGATCAGCATGAGCGTGCCTTAGACCCGGCCGGCCGGCCGCGAAAGAGGCAAGTTCGCCACATACACAAATGAGAATAGTTATAATCTACCCGAGGCTTAGCCCGCTCGCCGGATGCGGGTGGCGAGGCCCGCCGATCGCTGCCGGGAACACCCGCGCTAGCGCGGAAGACCCGGCAGGCGCGGGGCGCGGGCCGAGCCGTCGATGAACTCGAAATGCTCGGAGCGGTTCAGGGTGTGGATCCGCGAGCCGCCCCAGAGCGGCCCGGATCGGATCACGGTCTCCACCGTCTGCGCGTAGCCTTCGTCGTCAAGGCGATCGATCCGGGCGAGAGCGAGGGCGTTTCCGTAGCCGCGCTCGCAGTTCTGCGCCGGGCGGATCAGGCGGCCGTTGCGCGAGATGATGCGCCCGGCGGGCCGCGCGGAGGCGATGTCGACGAGCACGGGATTGGCCGGGTGCGGCGTCCACGGCCCGCGAAAATCCGGCGCCGACCAGACATGCAGCGCGTCGGAGAAGGAGCCGCCGCCGAACGGCGCCTCGGCGCGAGCCGGGCAGACCGTCGCGAGCAT
Organism: Methylobacterium jeotgali; assembly: GCF_022179345.1. Taxonomy (GTDB): domain Bacteria; phylum Pseudomonadota; class Alphaproteobacteria; order Rhizobiales; family Beijerinckiaceae; genus Methylobacterium; species Methylobacterium jeotgali. The sequence continues at coordinate 53,024 of NZ_BPQR01000041.1, forward strand.
CCACCAACGCCCGTCCTTCTGGATCAGCGTGGCGTCGCTGGCGACGAGGCCGGAGACCAGGGTCGCCTCCTTCCGCCAGCCGCCTGGAAAGTCCGTCGCGCGGTAGAGGTCGATCGTCTCCGCGGCCCCGCTCTCGGGGATCATCCAGACCGAGCCTTCGGCCTCGAACACGAAGGGGTAGGAGAGGTGGTGGGGCTCCTCCAGCACCGGAACCGGCGTGCCCTTCGGCCCCCCGGGGCCGAAGCGGAGCGCCGAGATCACGCCCTTGTCGATCGCGTGGATGTACTCCTCGACGAAGACGAAGCCTTCGCCGTCCCGTTCGATCGGGAACGGGTCCGCGTAGAAGCGGCGCCCGTCGTCCGGCATGTCCGTCCAGCCGGTCTCGGGATGGCGGCGCAGGTCGATGAGGTCCGGCCCGTCCAGCCGGCGCCAGCCGACCCGCCAGTGGGGCGCCCGATAGCAGAGATGATAGAGCCGCTGCGCGATCGAGCGTGCAAGCAGCCGGCCGCCATAGGCGGCGAGGTAGGAGGCCGGCAGCCTGGGCAGAGGCACGGCGGGCTGCGGCGCGGCGGTCCCGTCGCCGGCCGGAGGCCGCCGGAGGGCGGCCTCGACCATCCCGGCCGTGCGCACCAGCGCGTCGTTGAAGGAGGGCAGCAGCAGTCCGCGCATCTCGGTGCCGACCCGCCCGGCGATGAGGGGACGCCCGTTCTCGGAGATCGCGACGAAGGGCGCGTGTCCGGCGAGCAGGCTGCCGAGAAGCGCCGCCTCTCCGGGCGCCCCGTCGAAGGTCAGGCGCAGCGTCCGGGCAGCGCCTTCCGGCGCGTCGCCGCAGAGGTCGAGGAGCAGGTCCGGAACGCCATCCCCCATCGGATAGGCGGCGAAGGCGGGATCGCGGGCAGGCTCCTGCGCGCCGGTCCGCGGCATCCGCGCGATCAGGCTTTCGAGGGAGAACAGGGTGTCAGCGCCCTCCGGCCAGCCGACCGGCCCCGGGCGGGCATCGACCTCGACGCGGGTGTCGGGCAGACCGGCGAGGCGCGCCAGAAGCTGCTCGTGCCAGCGCCGCGGACGCCGGCCGTCGATGCGGACGCGGATCCTCACGGCCTCTGGCCCTGCACCGGGGCCGGCGTCCGCGGAAGTCTCCGGGGCGGAGGAGGATGAGGGATCTGCACGGAGGGCTCGCGAAGGCGTTCGCGATCTGTACGGGGCCGGCGCCGTTCCTGTCCAGGCACGGCCCGCGCCGAGTTCGGCCGAGAGCCAAGATTAAGGCTTAATAAGCCTTTCGGGATGACGTTTCGTCCACCAAGCCGGGACCAAAAGCCCGCCGCAGGGTCCTATCCCAATCACAGGCCCCGCTCCGTAAGCGATTTCTGCATGAATCCCGTTCAATCAGTTTGGAAAGAGGCAATCGAGTCCGCATGAGAATTGCGTGATTCGAGACTGATCGACCTCCTTGTCGCATTTTGAAGCAATGTTGGCTTGGCGTGACACAGATTGATCGAACACTCGCCGTCGCTCCCTGGGTCGATCCCGCCGGGATGCGCGGCTTCGAGCCCGCCCAGCCCGACACCACGGCCGACGTGGCCGATCTCGGCCGTATCCTCGCGCGCCGGCGCAGCCTCATCCTCGGCACCGCCGCGCTGCTCGGCCTTCTGGCGACGCTCTACGCCTTCCTGACCCCCTCCCTTTACACGGCCGTCTCGCAGATCCTCATCGACCCCCGCGACCGGCAGGTCGTCACCAACGACATCAATCCCGGCGCGCTCTCGCCCGACGGCGGCGTCACGCAGGTCGAGAGCCAGGTCCGGGTGATCGAGTCCGAATCCGTCCTGTCGCGGGCTGTGGCTGAGGCCGGCCTCGTGGACGATCCCGAGTTCGGCGCGCCCTCCGACGGCATCGTCGCCCGCACCATGCGTTCGCTGCGCGAGTCGATCCTCGGCGCCGCGCCCCCCGTCGACGCCAGGCAGCGGGCGCTGGACAACCTGCGCCGCCGGCTGGCGGTGAAGCGGGCCGACAAGGTGTTCGTGGTCGACGTCATCGTCACGACGAGGAACCCGGAGAAGTCGGCGCGGATCGTCAACGCCATCGCCCGCGCCTACCTCGTCGACCAGAGCGCCTCGCGGGCCCAGGCGGCGGAGCGCGCCTCGGGCGAGCTGCTGGCCCGCCTCGACGACCTTCGCGCCGCCGTGAACGCCGCCGACGACAAGCTCGAGACCTTCAAGGCGCAGAACGGGCTCATCGCCTCCAGCGGCCGCCTCGTGAACGAGCAGCAGCTCACCGACTCCAACACCCGCCTCACCGCCGCCCGCGGCCGTACCGCCGAGGCCAAGGCGCGGCTCCAGGGCATCCGCGACGCCCGCGGCCGCGTCGTCGGCTCCGGCGCGACGCCGGAAGCGATCCAGTCCACCGTGATCGAGCGCCTGCGCTCGCAATACGCGGAGCTCGCCGCCAAGGAGGCGGACCTGCGCACCCAGCTCGGCGAGCGCCATCCCTACATCGCCGCGACCCGCACGCAGATGCAGGACGTCCGCCGCCTCATCGACGGTGAGCTGAACCGCATCGCCCAGGCCGCCGAGACCGAGTACCAGCGGGCGCAGGCCAACGAGACGGCGGTCGCCGGCGAGCTGGAGCGGCTCCAGAAGGCTTCGGCCGTCACCGCCCAGTCGAGCGTGCGCCTGCGCGAGCTGGAGCGCGAGGTCGAGGCGAGCCGCGCCGTCTACAACGGCTTCCTGCTGCGCTCCCGCGAGATCAAGGAGCAGGCCGGCGTCGACACCACCAACGCCCGCATCATCTCCGTCGCGCAGCCGCCGCAGGACCGGAGCTGGCCGCCGCGCTTCTTCATCATCGCCGCCGCCCTCGCCAGCGGCCTTGGCATCGGCACCGGCCTGGCGCTCGCCAAGGAGTACATCGAGCCGACCGTGCTCTCCCGCGCCCAGGTCGAGCGCCTGTGCCGGGCACCTGTGGTCGGCATCCTGCCGCGGCTGACGAACCCCGCCGGCGGCGCCAGCGCCACGGCCGCGAGCTTCGCCATCGATCATCTCGCCGGCCCGAGGCGCGGGCCGCAGGACGCGCGCTCGACGAGCGTGCTCGTCACCTCCGGCAGCGCCGACGCCGCAGAGCGTCGCGACGCCATCGACCTCCTCGCTGCCGTCGCCGTGGCGCGGGGCGACCGGGTGCTGGTGATCGACGCCGACTCCCGCGGCGTGCATCCGAACGAGCGCGGGCTCCTCGACATCCTGCGCGGCGAGGAGAGCCTTCACGCGGTCTGCGTGGAGGATGCCGCCACGGGCGCGCGCCGCCTCGGTCTCGGCGACGCCACGAAGCCGGTGCGCGAGGCGATGCAGCACGAGAATGTCGAGCGGTTCATGGCCGCCGTGCGCAATCGCTTCGAGCTGATCCTCATCAACGGCGGCACGCTCTCGGAGAACCTGCGCGTCGGGCCTCTCGCCGGCTCCGCAGACCGCCTGCTGCTCGTCGTGCGCAACGGCGAGACCCGGCAGCGCGACCTCCTGACGATCCTCGACGCGGCCAACGCCCTCGGCCGCCCCGTCTCCGCGACCCTGCTGATCGACCAGCGCAAAGCGGCGTGATGGCAGGCGCGGGCTTCCAGGCCGCCACGCTCGGGACGGGCGCCTACGCGCGGCGCCCGGGTCTGGCTGCGCGGAGCGAGCGGGCGCTGCTGTGCCTGCTCGTCCTCGTGCTGCTAGCCGTCTCGGGCGGCCTGCTCTGGGTCGTCGGCCTCAACTACGAGGGCCTGACCGGCTCGGCACCCCAGAAGATCCATCCGGCGACCTACCTCGCCGTGCTGCTCGTGGGCTGGAACGCGCTGCGCGCCGGCAACCCGGTCGCCTACGCGGCGGAGGCGGCGCGGGCGCGCCCGGCGAGCGCGCTCTTCGCCGGCGTCGGCCTCACCCTGCTGGTGCTGATCGCGGCGCGCGGCGGCGCGGGGCTCGCCGGCTCCATCGACACCTACGTGCTGCCGGCTCTCGTCGTCGTGCTCCTCGCCGACCGGGACGAGATGACCCTGAAGCGCCTGGAGACCATCATCCACGCGGTGATGTTCGCCAACGCGGCGCTCGGCCTGTTCGAGCTCGTGAGCGGGCAGCGCTACTTCCCCTTCCGCCTCGACGGCCAGGTCTTCGAGACCGACACCCGATCCGCCGGCCTCCAGGGGCACCCGCTCACCAACGCGACGCTCACCGCCTGCTACGTGCTGATGCTGGTCACGGGCGGCGGCACGCTGAGCCCGGCGCGGCGCGTGGCGATGATCGGCTTCCAGTTCGTCGCCCTCGTCGCCTTCGGCGGCCGCTCGGCGGCGGTGGTCGCGCTGATCTTCTCGGCGGGCTACGTGCTCGTGCCCCTGCACCGGACCCTGCGGGCCGGGCGCGTGCCGCTGCTTGCCGCCACCGCGCTCGTCTTCCTCGTGACCCTGATCCCGATCGGGATCGGGGGGCTCGCCGCGACCGGCTTCTTCGACTCGCTGCTCGCGCGCTTCCAGTCGGACGGCGGCAGCGCCAACGCGCGCATCGAGATGTTCGAGCTGTTCGGCCGGCTCTCGCTGCACGACATCATCGTCGGGCCCGACCCGAACGTGGTCGAGAGCCTGCGGCGCATCAACGGGCTCGAATGGGGCATCGAGAACCCGATCATCAAGAACGCGCTCTACCACGGCGCCTTCATGGCCGCGGTCGAGGTCTTCACCTGCGGGCTGTTCCTCTACGAGGTCAGCCGCCAGTGCCGGCGGGGCCTCGCCCTGCCGATGATCGCCTTCGTGATGCTGGTGAACACCTACGAGAGCCTCGGCGGCAAGACCACGCTGCTCGCCAAGTTCGCGGTGATGCTGCTGGTGCTCTACCGGCCCTGGCCGGGCGGGCGGCCTACGGGCCGGCCTTGAGCCCGAGGGCTGCGGCCACCGCCGGATCGAGCCGGCGGGTCGCCTCGTCCATGATGCCGAGCCCGTCGAAGATGTTGTGCACGGCCCAGGGGAAGCCCGCCGCCTCCGCCGCTTCCCGCATGTCGCGCAGGTAGCGGGCCCGGTCGGGCGCGTCGGAGGCGGTGTAGCGCGCGTCGCTCTTCAGCGCGCCGAACTCGCCGAGCAGGATGTCGCCCGCCGGAATGCCGTAGATCGAGGCCCAGGCCGAGACCGGCGCCAGCGCCCGGTCGAGGAAGGCGCGGTCCGGCGCGGCGGCGAAGTACTCGGTGAGCTTCGATTCGGTGAGCGCGTAGACCGCGCGCTTCTCGGCTTCGGTCGACTGCCGGTCCGCTCGCATCCGCTCGCGGACCCGCGCGAGTGTGCGCTCGCGGGTGCCGGCGCTGCCCGGCCAGGGCACGCCGTTGAGCGAGCGGTAGAGCGGATCGCCGATCCACGGCGCGCCCTGGTGGCTGAACAGGTACGGCTCGTAGCAGTGGAACGTGAAGAGCACCGGCCCGAGCGCCCGGATCGGCTCCGGATCGAGGCCGACGAGCCCCTGGACCATGCTGCCGCAGGCCCCCGTCGCGACGAGGGTGAGCGCGGGCGCCTCGCGACGCGCGGCCTTCAGCAGGCCGTCCTGAACCCGCGTCCAGGCGCCGGCTCCGCAGGCCTGCGGCGGCTCGTTGACGGGCTCCAGCGCCACCTTGTCCTGCGAGCGCTTCGTCAGCCGCCTCGCGATCTCGGCGACGAGGCCGCGATAGGCGGGCAGCAGCGGCGCGGCCTCCGAGCCGTAGAGGTTCGCCGGGCTGTAATGGTGCGTCGCCTCGTTGCCCTGCACGTTGACGACGACCTTGAGTCCCTCCCCCAGGCAGAGGTCTATGGCGGCCGTCAGCTCGCCAAGCAGGATCTCCCGGTGCGGCCCGATGAAGGCCAGGAACGGCCCCGGATCGAAGGGCAGCCGCACGAAATCGAGACCGGCCTGCGCCAGCCGTCGGAGGTCGGCGCGGGTCGGCACCGGACGCTCCGGCTGGAAGGGCGGCCAGTCGAAATCCCGGCGCGGCGCCGGGAATTCCCGCGTCAGCGAGAACCAGGGCCAGAGGTTGATGCCGCGCTTCAGGCGCAAGGGGGCCGGCGCGGCTCCGAGGGCGGCTCCGGCTGGAAGGGCGAGCGCCGCCCCGCCGCCGAGGAGCAGCCCGCGCCGGGTCGGGCCGGGCAGCGGTCTCATCCGGCCCGCGTCGGGAGGCCGTCGCCCGCCCTGCCCTGCTCCGGGAGCCGGGCCGGGCCGGTGCCGGCAAGCGCGCGAAGCTCACTCTCGTAGGTCGCGAGGATGGTGTCCCAGTCGAACTCGGCGGAGCGGGCGCGGGCGGCCTGCCGGGCGGCGGCCACGGCGGCATCGTCGGCGATCACCCGGTCGAGGGCCGCGGCGCAGCCCTCCGAGTCGCGGAAGTAGAACTGCCCCGGCCCCGCCGTGCCGCGGTTGTAGGGATTGTCGTGGGCGATCACGGCGCTGCCGGCCCACAGCGCCTCGACCAGCGACGGGTTGGTGCCGCCGACCGTATGGCCGTGCAGGTAGGCGCGGGCATGGAAGCGCAGCGCCTTCACCATGGCGGGGTCGTAGATCGCGCCGGGGAACAGCACCTCGTCGCTGGCCGACGCGCGCAGGGCGCGATGGTACTCGCGCTCCTGCGAGAGATTGCCGAGCACCACAAGCTTCACGCCCCGGCGCTTGGTGGAGAAGGCCTCCACCAGGGTGTGGATGTTGTTGTCGGGCTCGATGCGGGCGATCGAGACGAGGTAGCGGTCCGGCGCCAGGCCCATCGCCTCGATCGGCGCCGGGGCGGCCGCCTCGACGGGATCGCCGCCGTAGGGAATCGTGGCGATGGCGCTGCGCGGGCGGCGCGTCGCGAGATGGTCGGCGATGATCGGATGGTCGGCCACGAGCCGGTTCGAGGCCCAGGCGGCGATCCACTCGTTGACCCAGAACCAGGCGCGCACCGGCATCGACCATTTCGGCCGCTTCCACTCGATGCCGTCCATGTTGGTGAGGATCGGCCTTCCTGCCCTGGCTGCGCCTCGCCGGAAGGCCGATCCTCACCA